>NZ_JOIX01000030.1 GCF_000720175.1 Streptomyces sp. NRRL S-337 | reverse complement strand
CCACCCACCCGCCCCATTCCCCTCACGGGAGGGGACGGGCCGGAGGGGCCGGTGTTTGGGACGTAAAGCGACAGCAGTCCCAAACACCGGCCCCGCAGGCCCGTCACCGCACCCACAACAAACCCAGCCCGCCGCAGGCGCAACGGCGACCAAGACCCGCGGCGGGAGAGACGGGTACGTACGGGGCGCCGCAAAGCGCAACGGCGAGTAAGCCCCGCGGCGGGAAAGCCAGGTACGTGGGGCTAACGCACTGGCGGACGCCAGTGTGCGCGGCGGCCCGCGAGGCCGACGACCTTGTCGAGGAGGGGCGCGCCCTCCGGGACCGGGACCACCTTTCCGAACAGTGGCCCGGTCGTCGCGTCGCTCTCCGCCCAGGAGGTCAGGAGCGCGTACGAGACCTGGAGGGCGTCGGGGTCGGGCACGTATTCCTGGCCGGTGGCGCGGGCCAGGTCCCAGCCGTGGAGCACCAGCTCGTTGAGCGCGACCTGGCCCGCGACCGCGCCCGGGAGCGTGACGCCGCCCGCCTGTGTCTCGCCCTGCCACGCGTCCGGGGCCCGCCAGGCCGCCGCCATCCCCGCCAGGTTCCGGTCCAGCTCCGCACGCCAGCCGGGGTCCACGTCCGGCCGCATCGCGTCGGGGGACAGCCGGGTGGCCGGTCCGAGGTCCTTGCGGGCCACGTCCTGGAAGGCGGCGGCCAGGCCGACGAGATGGCCCAGCAGATGGCGCACCGCGTACCTCTCGCACGGCGTGGGGTGGTCGAGCTGCTGCTCGGCCGTCCCCGCGGCCAGCCGCGAGACCTCCCGGGCCTGCGCCGCGAAGTCGATCATCTCGGTCATCGTGCGGTTCCTTCCGTCCTGCGGACCCCTTGTCGGCTGTCTGCCGGCCGGCTGCGGTATCCGCCGTACCGCCGGCCACCTCCACAGTGCAGACCCCACCCCGGAAGAACCCCTCGCCACACCGGGCCTCCGGCGAGGTCGCTCCGCTCCGACCGGCCCCGGACCTCCGGCGAGGTCGCCCCGCACCCACTCGGGCCCGGACCCCGGACCCACCGGGGGGCCCGCCCCCCAGCGCTGGGCCGAGCGGCTCAGCGCCGCTCGTACCGCTGCCGCAGCGTCGTCTTCAGCACCTTGCCGAGGGGGCCGCCGCGCGGTAGTTCGGCGGTGATTTCCAGCTGTTCCGGCAGCTTCTGCGTCATCACGCCGGCCGCCCGCAGATGTGCGGTGAGCGCGTCGAGGGTGAGGGGTGGGGCGGCCGGGTCGGTGGGTGTGATCACCGCGCAGACCCGCTCGCCGCGTTCCCGGTCCGGCAGCCCTATGACGGCCGCCTCGGCGACCGCCGGATGGGTCTGCACCAGTTCCTCGACCTCCTGGGCCGAGATGTTCTCGCCCTTGCGGATGATGATGTCCTTGAGCCGCCCGGTGAGTACGAGGTGCCCGTCGGGGCGCAGTCGGCCCAGGTCGCCGGTGCGGAAGTACCCGTCGGCGTCGAACGCCTCCGCGGTCAGTGCCGGGTCGGTGTACCGCCGGAAGAGCATCGGCCCCTTGAGGGTCACCTCCCCGGTCTCCCCGGGCGCCGCCTCGCTCCCGTCGGGCCGGACGATGCGGATCCGGGCCCCCATCACCGGCCGGCCCACCGTCCGCGCCAGCTGGTCGTCGCTGTCGTACGGCGTGCCCATGGCGATCATCGGGCACTCGGTCATCCCGTAGCCGTGCACCACCGCGCACCCCAGCTCCCGCCCGGCCGCCGCGTACAGCTCCGGTGACATCGGGGCGCCGCCGCCCGACAGCACCCGGAGCGTCGGGATCAGCCGCCCGGCGTCCGGCCGGGACTGCCGGTACCGCTGGGACTCGTCGAGGAACGCCTGGTAGAACGCGGTGCTGCCGCCGGCCATGGTCACCCCGTACCGCCGGTAGACCTCGGCCGCCCGGCCCGGCTCGAAGGTGTCCAGCACGACCGCGGGAAAGCCGCTGACCAGCATGGCGATGACGTAGTCCGGTCCGGCGATGTGCGCGTACGGGAAGGCGATCGAGCCGATGTCCTCCGCGGACATCCCGAGCGCGGTCGCCAGCCCGACGCCGCCCGCGATCAGGCTCGCGTCGGAGTGCTCCACGCCCTTGGGCGACGAGGTGGTCCCGGAGGTGTAGTAGATCCACCGCGTCCCGTCGTGCTCGGACGCGACGTCCGGGAGCCCCGAGGGATCCCCTACGGGCAGCCGGGCCTCCACCGGTACCACCCGCACGCCGTCCGGGGCCGCTTTACGGGCCATCGCCGCGTAGTCGAACCCGCGCCACTCGCCCGGTACGAGCACGTACTCCGCCGCCGACTCCGCCAGGATGAAGCCGACCTCGCGCTCCCGGTGCAGCGGAATGACCGGCGTCTGCACGGCCCCGAGCCGGGCCAGCGCGAGCGAGACGATCACCGTTCGGATCCGCGTCGGCAACTGCCACGCCACCCGCGTCCCGGCCCCGATCCCCAGCCCCCGCAACCCGGCGGCCACCCGCAACGCCTCGTCCCGCACCCCGGCGAAGCTGACGCTCCGCCCCTCCGCGTCTAAGAACATCGGCGCCCCCCGCGACGCCTCGGCCCGGTACTCCACCAGCTCCCAGAGCGACCGCACACGACCAACTTCGAACACGACGCGCCTCCTGGCTGCCGGGGTCGGGTGGGGCGCACTGTAGCAGCGGACCTGATGGAGCGTCAGGTATGGGCGGCAGATACCTTGCGGGCGCCGGATGGTGTGCACATGCGACGGCAGCGGGACCATGCGCCGTGGCATGGGCCCGCTGCCGAGGTGCTCCGGCCGTGCCGTCGCAGGGCCTGTGCCGGTCAGGGCGTGTGCTTGTCGGCCTGGGTGACGGCGGTGCCGGACGTGACCTGGCTCCCGGTGATCGGGGCGTGGTGGTCGAACGTCGAGACCTGGCCGGTCACGGGGCGGGTGCTGTCCGCCATCGCCGGTGCGGTGGCCGCACCCGCGGCGGCGACCGCGAGAGCGGTGAGAAGGGCGGCCTTGTAAGCGCGGGTCATGCTGGTTCCTCCGTTAGCGATGGGGTGGCAGTGCATCGAGCGTAAGGACGGTTCCGCGGACTTCAGCGCACACGTTCGAGCGCATGGCCGGAAACCGGTGCAGGTCGGCCGGATTGCCGAAGTCTGTGCAGATATGCGCGTGCGCGGAAATGCCGCAGGGACCGTTGCCGATGGCTCCCCTCCGTGCCATCGGAACGGCCCCTGCGATCCCCCGAATGCCCTCCGGTGTGCGCTACTTGGGCTCGCCCAAGACGTCACCGAGCGGCGTGCCGATGGGCTGGTGGTGGTCCAGCGGCTTGATGATGTCGTCGCCGGGCGTCACCGGCTGGTCGTTCTTGCCGACGATGCGACGGCCCTTGGGGCCGACGATGGGCTGGTGGTGGTCGAGCGGCTTGATGATGTCCCGCTCGTCGGGCTGGGTGTTCTCGGTGGCCAAGCTGATCAACTCCAGTGTTTGGGCGCTTGTTTCCGGCCACCCGGCCGGCGACTCCCCCGTGGGTCGCCGGACAGGTGTGTCGGGGCCGAACACCATAACGGTGGGGCCAACTGACCGAACCGCTTGCCCCCCGAGGCGGCGGGTCGGTGAGTAAAAGAGTGGCCTGAGGCGATGAACGATCGATAAACGTCCGCGTCCAGCGCCGTCGCCGCGCGGTGCCGGCCGCGGTTGCCGCAGGTCAGGCGGCTGCCACCGGGCGCAGCAGACGGCGCACCGCGGCTCCTTCCGGGGAATCCAGCCGTTCGTAGACGCTCAGCGCCTCCTGCCAGCACACCCGGGCCCGGCCGGACTGCCCCACACCGTCCAGGGCACGCCCGAGCAGGGTCAGGACGTTGGCGTGCCACCACTCGCCGCCGATGGCCCGAAGGGCGGTCAACGCCTGTTCGGCGTGGTTGGCGGCCTGTGCGGGGTGACCGGCGGTCAGGTCGGTCTCGGCCAGGCGGAAGTACGTCATGCCCTCCCAGAAACGCTGCCGGCTCGCCTGGAAGATCGCCAGGGCCTTGTTGAGCTGCTCGGTGGCGTCCTCCAGCCGCTGCGCGCGGGTGAAGGCCAGGCCCAGTGCGTACATACCGTTGGCCAGCCGCCGGGTGGCGCCCAGTTCCCGGTAGATCGCGATGCCTTCCTGCGCCAGCCGGATCGCGGTGTCCACCCGGTCGGTGGCCAGGTGGACCCGTGAGAGGTTGCACAGGGCGCTGGCCTCCGACGGCTTGTTGCGATCCTCACGGAACGCACTGAGCGCCTGCGTGAGGTACGCCTCGGCGTCGGCGTGGCGGCTCTGCGAGTTCGCGATGATGCCGCGGTCGTTGGGTGCGTACGAGGAGGCGAAGGCGTCCTCGGTGGCGAGGCCCAGCAGCATGGCCGACTGGGCGTGCTCGTCGGCCTTGTCGAACCGGCCGGCGAGGGTGTGCACGTTGGTGAGGGCGACGTGGATGCGGGCCTGGGCGCGCTGGTCGTCCATCGCCCGGGCGGCCTCCAGCAGGGCCATGTTCACGTGCTCGTACTGCCGGGAGTCCGCGCCGGACTCGGCGAGGTCCTGGGCCAGCAGCAACAGGTCCACCGCCCGCCGCAGGGTCTTCGGCCCGGCGGACTGCTGGGCGCACGCCAGCAGGCACCGGGCCTCGGCGAAGAGCCACTCCAGGGCTCCTATGCGGTCGGTGAAGGTGAGGCCCGCGTACTGCGGGCGCGCCATGTGGTCGGCCAGCCGGTCGCCCGGGCGCTCCAGGGTGTAGACCTCCTTGGCCGTCGCCAGGTAGAAGTCCAGCAGCCGGGAGAGCGCCGCGTCCCGTTCGGTGGGCGGGTGTTCGTCCCGTTCCGCGCACGCCCGGGCGTACAGCCGGACCAGGTCGTGGAAGCGGTAGCGGCCCGGTGCCGCGGACTCCAGGAGGCTGGCGTCGACGAGGGATTCGATCAGGTCCTCCGCGGACTCGACGTCCATGTCGAGCAGGGCGGCCGCGGCGGCGAGCGAGATGTCCGGGCCGTCGGCGAGGCCCAGCAGCCGGAACGCCCGTGCCTGGTGCGGCTCCAGCTGCCCGTAGCCCAGCTCGAAGGTGGCGGTGACCGCGAGGTCACCGGCGCGGAGCTCGTCCAGCCGGCGGCGCTCGTCGGCGAGCTTGCGGGCGAGGGTGGAGACCGTCCACGTACGGCGGGCGGCGAGCCGGGAGGCGGCGATGCGGATCGCCAGGGGCAGGAAGCCGCAGGCGCCGACCACCGCCATCGCCGACTGACGTTCGGCGCCGACCCTTTCCTCCCCGACGATGCGGGTGAAGAGCTTCAGTGCCTCCTCGGGGCTCATCACGTCGACGTCGATGAGGTACGCGCCCGCCAGGTCGATCAGCCGGGCCCGGCTGGTGATCAGCGCCGCGCACCCTTCCGAGCCGGGCAGCAGCGGCCGTACCTGCGCCGCGTCCCGGGCGTTGTCCAGCAGGGCCAGCACCCGGCGCCCGGCGAGGGTGGAGCGGTAGAGGGCCGAGCGCTCCTCCAGACCGTCCGGAATGGAGGAGTCCGGTGTGCCGAGGGCGCGGAGGAAGGAGCCCAGCACGGCTTCGGGCTCGGACGGGGTGTGGCCGGCGCCCTGCAGGTCGACGTAGAGCTGGCCGTCGGGGAAGTGCTCACGGGCGGCGTGCGAGACGTGTACGGCGAGGGTGGTCTTGCCGACGCCGCCGATGCCGGTGAGCGCGGAGACGGCCATGACACTGCCCTCGGCGGTGGCCAGTTGCTTGCCGAGCTCGTCGACGAAGGCGCTACGGCCGGTGAAGTCGGCCACCGTGGCCGGAAGTTGTTGTGGCCGGACCACGACGGGGTCGGCGGCGTCGGGGCCGTCGATGACGACGGGCGGCGCGTCGAGGTCGGTGTCCGCCCGCAGGATCCGCTGCTGCAGCTCCGACAGCGAGGCGCAGGGTTCGACGCCCAGTTCGTCGTCGAGGAGCCGTCGGGTGTCCGTGTACACGGCCAGCGCCTCCGCCTGGCGGCCGCTGCGGTACAGGGCCAGCATCAGCAGTTCGCGCAGGCGCTCGCGCAGGGGGTGGGCGGCGGTCAGGGCGGTGAGTTCGGAGACCGCGTCGGCGTGGTGGCCGAGTTCCAGGTCCAGTTCGAGGCGGGCCTCGATGAGGGACAGCCGCCACTCGTGGAGGCGGGTGCGCTGGGTCTCGGCGTACGGGCCGGCCAGGCCGGCCAGCGGCTCGCCGTCCCACAACGCCAGCGCCTTGTCGAGGAGTTCCCGGGCCCGGGGCCGGTCGCCGGCCGCCCTGGACTTCTCCGCCTCGGAGGCGTACTGCTCCGCGTGGTCGTGGTCGAGGTCCAGCGGGTGGCCGTCCACCGGCCGGATCGCATAGCCGCCGGACTCGCTGACCAGCGCCTCGGCGTCCGCACCCAGTGCCTTGCGGAGCCGGGAGGCGTACGTCCGCAGCGCGGCGAGCGCGGCGTGCGGAGGTTCGTCGCCCCACAGGGCGTCGACCAGCTCGGGCGCGGTGGCGGTCCGCCCGCCGCGCAGCAGTAGTGCGGCCAGCAGCGCTCGCTGCTGCGGGGAGCCCGCCGCCAGCGGCGTTGCGCCGCGCCAGGCCCGTACGGGACCGAGCACGGTGAAGCGGAGCCGCTCCCGCCCCGGACCGTCGTCCATGGTGTCCCCCTGCCCTGTGGCGTCCATCCGCGCTGTATGCGCCATCTCGCTGTATGCACCTTCTCGCTGTGCGCAACGGCCAGTCTGCCTTGTCGCGGCCTCTTACGTCAGTAGGGGTCCGGACCGTGCACAAAGCCTCCCCGGCTGACGGGGCCGGGGGCGCCGGGGGCGCACGGCAGGGGCGCGGAGGGTGACCTTCCATACGCCCCTGGGGGCAGTTGGCCCGGCGCGCAAGGCGTCCGGGCCGCATCGTGAGGCCGTTCGCAGTAGCTGACGGTACGTCAGATCCGCGCTACCGTGGCCTGCATGGAGACCTTCCCCAGGATCATCTCGGTGGACGACCACACGGTGGAGCCCCCCACCGTCTGGCGGGACCGGCTCCCGTCGAAGTACCAGGACACCGGCCCCCGCATCGTCCGGGCACCGCTCGCGGAAATGACCTTCGTGGGCGGAAAGTTCGCCCCGAAGATGGGTGCCCCGGGCGACGACGGGCCGATAGCCGACTGGTGGGTCTACGAAGACCTGCACCGGCCGCTGACCCGCCTCGACACCGCCGTCGGCTACGCCCGTGACGAGATCAGGCTCGAAGGCATCACGTACGAGCAGATGCGCCCCGGCTCCTACAGCGTCCCCGAGCGGCTCGCCGACATGGACGTCAACCACGTGCAGTCCGCCTTGTGTTTCCCCACCTTCCCCCGTTTCTGTGGCCAGACCTTCACCGAGGCCAAGGACCGCGAGCTCGGACTGCTGGGGGTGCGCGCGTACAACGACTGGATGGTGGAGGAATGGTGCGGCCCCGAGGCGCAGGGCCGGCTGATCCCGCTCACCCTCGTCCCCCTCTGGGACGCGGAACTGGCCGCCGCGGAAGTACGGCGCAACGCGGCCCGCGGCGTACGGGCGGTCTGCTTCAGCGAGATCCCGCCCCACCTGGGACTGCCCAGCATCCACACCGACTACTGGGACCCGTTCCTGCGGGCCTGCGACGAGACCGGCACCGTCATCGCCATGCACATCGGCTCCTCGTCGAAGATGCCGTCCACCTCGGCCGACGCGCCGCCCGCCGTCGGCTCGACGATCACCTTCGCCAACTGCTGCTTCTCGATGACCGACTGGCTGATGAGCGGCAAGTTCGACCGCTTCCCCCGGCTGAAGATCATGTACGCCGAGGGACAGATCGGCTGGATCCCGTACATCCTGGAGCGCGCCGACGTCGTCTGGGAGGAGAACCGCGCCTGGGGCGGCGTCGCCGACAAGGTCCTCCGCCCGCCCTCCGAACTCTTCGCCGAGCACGTGTACGGCTGCTTCTTCGACGACGCCTTCGGCCTGCGCAACCTGGACGCGATCGGCGTCGGCAACGTCCTGTACGAGACGGACTACCCGCACTCCGACTCGACCTGGCCCAAATCGCGGGAGGTCGGCGAGACGCAGATGGGCCATCTGCCGCCGGACGTCGTGGAACGCATCGTCCGCGGCAATGCGATCGATCTGCTCGGCCTGACGGCGGAGGGCCTCTGGGCGGGCTGAACCGAAGACCGCCCGCCCGCCCCTACGGCCGGCCGGTATCTGGCTCAGTACGTGGGTCGGTACGTCGGCGGGTACCTGAGTCAGTAGGTCTTCCAGGGCCAGTGCGGGTCGTCCCAGCGGTCCTCGTCCGTGAGGCCGAGCAGCCGCACGTGGTGCAGCAACTCCTCCCGGGCGCCCTGGGACCGCAGCCGGGCCGGCGCGTGCCGGACCAGCCAGCCGGCGAGTTCGGCACACAGCTCGTCCTCGCCCTCCCAGGCGTACCAGGGCAGCTCGTCCCGCAGCAGGTCGTACTCCCACTGGTCCACCGCCGCGACCAGCTGCCGGTCGGCCACGGCGCCGCTCTGCTCCGCCCACGCCGCGAGCCACGGGGTGAGCGTGCCGGACGCCTCGGCACAGCAGGCGAGGGCCTCGTGGGCGGGGACGGCGGCGCGGGGATCGTTGAGTGTGTGCACCCACCAGGCGCGCAGGAACTCCCGCACCGCCGCGGCCTGCGCGTCCGGCCACGCCTGCCACCGCCCGCGGGCGAACGCCCGGCCGAGCTCCTCCATGCCGGAAAGCGACTCGATCCGCCCGGCAACGATCTCCCCGGCGAGCTGCGGCAGGATCCGCCGCAGCACCTGGTCGGGGAACGACCAGTCGACCGCCTGCCACGTGCGCCGCAGCAGATCGGGCTCCAGCACCACGTCCGGCACCTTCAGCTGCGCCAGCTCCTCGGCGCTGCCCCAGTGGCAGTCACAGTTGGACTCGTCGGGATGCGCCGTCATCCCGCGGAAGGCGACGGCCACGCCCTCCAGCGCAACGTCGAGCCGGAGCGGGGTGCGGGGACCGCCTGCGCTGACTATCACCGTGAACCGGCTTTCCTGACTCCGCGCACCGGCTCCCACCGGGCGAAGAGAGCGACCTTACCGGACGGGGGGCGGTTCGGCGACGCAGTGGCCTTGTCTGCTGACGCGCCAGGCACGACGATGTGCGCGCGAGTCCTAGCTGACGGTGCGTCAGCTAGGGGGTACGGCCGGGCGGAGGCGGCAATGGACGACGGAGGCGTGTGGCGGCCTGGGGGTGACGGGCGGCTGGCGTATGGGATGCAGTTGCCGGTGCAGGCGCAGAGCAGGGTTTTCGCGGAGGGGTGGGAGGCCGGGGCGGGGCCGCGGGACCTGGTGGAGATCGCGCGGGCCGCGGACCGGGGCGGGTTCGCGTACGTCGCCTGCTGTGAGCATCTGGCGATTCCGCGGCGGCTGGCGGAGGCGATGGGGACCGTCTGGTACGACCCGGTGGCCACGCTCGCGCATCTCGCCGCGGTGACGGAACGGGTGCGGCTGCTGAGTCATGTGGCGGTGGTCGCCTTCCGGCATCCGCTGCTCACGGCGAAGCAGTACGCGACGCTCGACCGGTTGTCGGGCGGGCGGCTGATCCTGGGCGTGGGCGCCGGGCACGTGGCGGAGGAGTTCGAGGCGCTGGGGGTGGATTTCGCGCGGCGGGGCGCGGTGCTCGACGAGACGATCGATGCGCTGAAGGTGGCGCTCGGGCCGGAGGAGTACCCCGTGTTCGCGGGGGAGCGGTTCGCGTTCGAGGAGCTGGGGCAGGCGCCGCGGCCCGTACAGGCGCCCCGGCCGCCGATCTGGGTGGGCGGCTCCTCGCCCGCCGCGGTACGCCGGGCCGCGGTGCGCGGGGACGGCTGGCTGCCGCAGGGGGACCGGCGCGAGCGGCTGCCCCGGCAGATCGCGCGGCTGCGGGCGGCGCGGGAGGCGGCGGGGGTCACGGAACCGGTGGTGATCGGGGCGATCGCCGAGCCGGTGTACGTGGGCGAGCCGGGCTGGGACGTCGGGCGGCACACCGTCCGCGGCAAGCCGGAGGCCGTCGCCGAGTCGTTGCGGGCGTACGGGGAGATGGGCGTGCGGCAGATCCAGGTGCGGTTCCGCAGTCGTAGTCGTGAGGAACTCACCGATCAGATGGCGGCGTTCGCGGCGGAGGTCGCCCCGCGGCTCTGTGTGTGACATCCGGCTTCCGCGCCGATCCGGCTCCGCGCCTCAAGCGGGAAGGGCCCGGGTGGCCCGCATCTTCAGCAGCGGCATGGGTCCGCACCATCATCCAGTAGGGAGTACCGGCATGGGCAAGCTCGACGGGCGGGTCGTTCTCATCACCGGGGCGGCGCGTGGGCAGGGTGAGCAGGAGGCGCGGCTCTTCGCGGCGGAGGGGGCGGGGGTCGTGCTGGCCGATGTCCTCGACGAGCAGGGCGAGGCCGTCGCGAAGGAGATCGGCGACGCCGCGCGCTATGTCCATCTGGACGTGAGCCAGGAGGAGCAGTGGGTGGCGGCGGTGGCGGCCGCCAAGCAGGCGTACGGGAAGGTCGACGGGCTGGTCAACAACGCCGGGATCTTGCGGTTCAACGAGCTGACCGCCACCCCGCTGGCCGAGTTCCAGCAGATCGTGCAGGTCAACCAGGTCGGGGCGTTCCTCGGGATCAAGACGGCCGCGCCGGAGATAGCGGCGGCCGGCGGCGGCACGATCGTGAACACGGCGTCCTACACGGGCGTGACGGGGATGGCGTACGTCGGGGCGTACACCGCGACCAAGCACGCGATCGTGGGGCTGACCCGGGTCGCGGCCCTGGAGCTCGCGGCGAAGAAGATCCGGGTGAACGCCGTCTGTCCGGGCGCGATCGACACCGCCATGAGCAATCCGGCTCAGCTCGACCCGGCGGCGGACGCCGACGAGGCCTCGGCGGCGCTGGACGAGCTGTACCGCAAGCTGGTGCCGCTGGGGCGGGTGGGGCGGCCGGAGGAGGTCGCGCGGCTGGCGCTCTTCCTGACGTCCGAGGAGGACTCGGCGTACATCACGGGCCAGCCGTTCGTGGTGGACGGGGGGTGGCTGGCCGGGGTGAACATCTTCTGACGTCATGTCAGATCTGCCCTCCGGTGCTCTTGACGGTGCCGGGTGGCGGTGCCACAGTCGGCGCAATCGAGTAGCTGACGGAGTGTCAGATGATGTCGGGCTACGGATACCAGGGACGGTGATCCACTGTGGAATTCGGCCTCTTCGTACAGGGATACGTGGGCAAGCGGGCCAGGACCGACCCGCTCGCGGAGCACAAGGCGCTGATGGAGGAGACCGAGTACGTCATCCAGGCGGACGCCTCCGGGTTCAAGTACGCCTGGGCGTCGGAGCACCACTTCCTGGAGGAGTACTCCCACCTCTCCGCCAATGACGTCTTCCTCGGCTACCTCGCCCACGCGACCGGGCGGATCCACCTCGGGTCCGGGATCTTCAACCCGTTGGCGCAGGTCAACCACCCGGTGAAGGTCGCCGAGAAGGTCGCGATGCTGGACCACCTCTCCGAGGGGCGCTTCGAGTTCGGCAGCGGGCGGGGCGCCGGGTCGCACGAGATCCTCGGCTTCCTGCCGGGCATCACGGACATGAACCACACCAAGGAGATCTGGGAAGAGACCATCGCCGAGTTCCCCAAGATGTGGCTCCAGGAGGAGTACCCCGGGTTCCAGGGCAAGCACTGGCAGCTGCCGCCCCGCAAGATCTTCCCCAAGCCGTACGGGACCTCGCACCCGGCGATGTGGTACGCCGCCGGGTCGCCGTCCTCGTACGCGATGGCGGCCCGGAAGGGGCTGGGCGTGCTCGGCTTCAGCGTCCAGAAGGTCGCCGACATGGAATGGGTGCTGGAGCAGTACAAGACGGCCGTCCGGGACGCCGAACCGGTCGGCGACTTCGTCAACGACAACGTGATGGTGACGTCGACGGCGATCTGCGCCGAGACGCACGACAAGGCGGTGGAGATCGCCGTCAACGGCGGGCTCAACTATCTGCAGTCGCTGGTGTTCCGGTACCACGACACCTTCCCGCGGCCGGAGGGCATCCCCGAATGGCCCGAGCTGCTGCCGGACTACACCGCCGAGATCATCGAGCTGCTGATCGCCGAGGAGCTGCTGATCTGCGGCGATCCGGACGAGGTGCTCCGGCAGTGCAAGCGCTGGGAGCAGGCCGGCGCGGACCAGCTGAGCTTCGGCCTGCCGATCGGCATCCCGTACGAGGACACCATGAACACGATCAAGCTGATCGGGGAGCACGTCATCCCGAAGATCGATACGGACCCGGTGCACCGGACGACCCGGTTCCGCCAGGCGGCCGGCAACTGAGCCGCCGACGCGCCCGGCCCGTGCCGGCGACCGGCCCGTGCCGGCGACCGTGCCGCTACGGGACCGGCACCGCGCCCGGCAAGCGAGCCGGCAGCGAGCCGGCCACTGAGGGGAGGCAATTGCCGCCATGCTCGACCACCTGATCAAGGGCGCGACCGTCGTGGACGGTACGGGCGCGCCCGCGTACCGCGCCGACGTCGGCATCCGGGGCGGCCGGATCGCCGTCGTCGCCCCGCCGGGCGGCGTGCGCGAGGAGTCGGCCTCCGCGGAGGACGCGACCGGGCTGATCCTCGCCCCCGGCTTCGTCGATCCGCACACCCACTACGACGCCCAGCTGTTCTGGGACCCGTACGCGACGCCCTCGCTCAACCACGGTGTGACGACCGTGGCGGGCGGCAACTGCGGGTTCACCCTCGCGCCCCTGAACCCCGACCGCCCCGAGGACGCCGACTACACCCGGCGGATGATGTCCAAGGTGGAGGGCATGTCCCTGGTGGCGCTGGAGGAAGGCGCACCGTGGACGTGGCACTCGTTCGGGGAGTACCTCGACGCCCTGGAGGGGCGGATCGCCGTCAACGCCGGCTTCATGGTGGGGCATTGCGCGCTGCGCCGGTACGTGATGGGCCCGGACGCGGTGGGCGGGCAGCCGACCGGCCGGCAACTGGCCGAGATGCTCGCCCTCTTCCACGAGGCCATGGACGCGGGCGCCTGGGGATTCTCCACCACCCAGTCGTCCACCCACTCCGACGGTGACGGCCGCCCGGTCGCCTCCCGGCACGCCGGGCCGGACGAACTGCTCGCACTGTCCCGCGCGGTCGCCGAGCACGAAGGCACCCAGATCGAGGCGATCGTGGCCGGCTGCCTCGACCGGTTCAGCGATGCCGAGATCGACCTGTTCGTGGAGATGAGCGCGGCGGCCGGACGCCCGCTGAACTGGAACGTGCTGACCATCGACGCGGCCGTGCCGGACCGGGTGCCCCGGCAGCTGACGGCGAGCGAGCGGGCCCGTAAGGCCGGCGGCCGGATCGTGGCGCTGACCATGCCGATCCTCACGCCCATGAACATGTCGCTGGGCACCTTCTGCGCGCTGAACCTGATCCCCGGCTGGGGCGAGGTCCTCGGGCTGCCGGTCGACGAGCGGATCGCCCGGCTCCGGGACCCCGCCGTCCGCGCGGAGATGCTGCGGCGCGCCGGCAGCGAGGAGGCCGGCGTCTTCCGCCGGCTCACCGACTTCGGCCGGTACGTCATCGGCGACACCTACTCCACGGCGAACGAGGGCCTGACCGGCCGGGTCGTACGGGACATCGCCGCCGAGCGCGGCCAGGAGCCGTTCGCCTGCCTGGTGGAGATCTGCGCCAACGACCGGCTGCGGACGGTCCTGTGGCCGATGCCCACCGACAACGACCCGGATTCCTGGGCGCTGCGCGCCGAGACCTGGCAGCACGAGGACGTCCTGCTGGGCGGCTCGGACGCCGGGGCGCACCTGGACCGGATGTGCGGGGCGCCGTACACCACCCGGTTCCTCGGCGACTGTCTGCGCGGCCGGAAGCTGGTGGGCCTGGAGCAGGCGGTGAAGATGCTGACCGACGACCCGGCGCGGCTCTTCGGACTGCGCGAGCGCGGCCAGATCCAGGAGGGCTGGCACGCGGACCTGGTCCTCTTCGACCCGGAGCGGATCGACGCGGGGAAGGCCACGCTGGTGCACGACCTGCCGGGGGACAGCCCGCGGCTGGACTCGAAGGCGATCGGGGTCACGGCGGTGTGGGTCAACGGCGTCGAGGCGATCCGCGCGGACCGGGTGACGGGCGCGACGCCCGGCACGGTGCTGCGGTCGGGGCGGGACACCAGGACGGTGAGCACGCGGTGAGGGAACCGGGCCGTGGGCGCGGGGACGTGGGCGGTGAGGTTCCGGTGAGGGGGGCCGTGAGTGTGCCGAAGAGGCCGGTGAGGTTCCGGTGAGGGCGGCTGACCAGCGGCTCTTCATCGGCGGCGAGTGGGTCGCGCCCGACGGCGGCCACTACGAGGTGATCGACCCGGCGACCGAGGAGACCGTGGGGCTCGCGCCCGAGGCGAGCCGTGACCAGGTCCATGCGGCGGCCGCGGCGGCCCGGGAAGCCTTCGCGTCGTGGTCCCGGACCGGTCCGGAGGAGCGCGCGGCCGTCCTCTCCCGGGCCGCGGACCTCATGCACCGCGACGCCGGCCGGTACGCGGAGCTGGCCCAGGCGGAGAGCGGCGCCACGACGGCGACGGCGCGCGGGATGCAGGTCGCGGTGGCGGTGGCCCGGTTCCGGCGGTACGCCAAGGGTGCGCTGGAGCCGGTCGAGACGCCGCTGCCGCCGCAGATCAACGAGGCGGGCCCGATGGGCCGGGGCGGCGTGCTGGGCGCGCTGGCGGTCCGGCAGCCGGTCGGCGTGGTCACCTGCATCACCTCGTACAACAACCCGTGGGCCAACCCGGCCGGCAAGGTCGCCCCGGCCCTCGCCATGGGCAACACCGTTCTGGTGAAGCCCGCCCCGCAGGATCCGCTGTCGGTGTACCGGATGGCGGAGGCGCTGGCGGAGGCCGGGATTCCGCCGGGCGTGGTGAACGTCGTCAGCGGGACCGCGGTCGCCGTGGGTGAGGCCGCCGTCGACTCGCCCGACGTCGACATGGTCAGCTTCACCGGCTCCACGGCCGTCGGGCAGCGCATCGCCGAGGTCTGCGGGCGCGGGATGAAGCGGCAGCTGATGGAGCTGGGCGGCAAGGGCGCCGCGATCGTCTTCGGTGACGCCGATCTGGACTCCGCCGTCGCCGGGATCGGGACGACGTACGCCTTCTACAGCGGGCAGATCTGCACGGCGCCGACGCGGGCTCTCGTGCACTGCTCCGTGTACGACGCGTTCGTCGCCAAGCTCACCGCGTACCTCGGGTTCCTGAAGGTCGGTGATCCGCGGGCGCGGGGGACCGTGGTCGGACCCGTCATCTCCGGCGCGCACCGCGACCGTGTCGAGTCGTACGTGGAGCTGGGGCGCAAGGAGGGCGCCACGGTCGTCGCGGGCGGGGAGCGGCCCGCGCACCTCGACAAGGGGTTCTACGTCGCGCCGACACTGCTCGCCGACTGCACCAACGACATGCGCGTGGTCCGGGAGGAGATCTTCGGGCCGGTGGTCGCGGTCGTCCCCTTCGACGGGGACGAGGACGAGGCCGTCGCGCTCGCCAACGACAGCGACTACGGCCTGATCGACTACGTCTGGTCGGCCGATGTGGCCCGCGCCTTCCGCGTGGCCCGTCGGCTGCGGGCGGGGGGCGTGGGGATCAACACCGTCGGCCGCAACATGGAGGCGCCGTTCGGCGGCTTCAAGC
This sequence comes from Streptomyces sp. NRRL S-337, assembly GCF_000720175.1. Classification (GTDB taxonomy): domain Bacteria; phylum Actinomycetota; class Actinomycetes; order Streptomycetales; family Streptomycetaceae; genus Streptomyces; species Streptomyces siderophoricus. The sequence goes on along the minus strand of NZ_JOIX01000030.1, from coordinate 125,072 downwards.
GGAGCGGCGTGGGCCGCGACGTCGGCTCGTACGCGCTCCATGCGTACAGCGAGCTGCAGGCGATCGTCTGGCCGGGGTGAGGGGTGGGCGTTCCGGTGGCCGGGGGGACGTTCGAAAGCCGGACGGGAAAATTTGGAACCACAACAAAACGGACGGCGCTGCGGGGGGGGGAGGCTCAGGAGGTGACCCCTCGGCCGCGCCCCTCAGTCCCTGCGGTCCAGGAACACCGGGTTGGTCAGGGCCGCCATGGGGCCCGGGAGACCGGGTGTGGTGGCGGGGTGCCGGACCTCGGCACGTAGGTAGGCGGCGTGATCGGGCGTGGTCCGCCAGGTGACGGTGTCCGCACCGGACGCCGGCAGGGCGGCCGCGTGGAGGCGGCCCTGGTCGGTGACGAAGGAGACCGTGCAGCCCGGGGCACCGGAGACCTTGAGCCGCGCGGTGACCCCGGACGCTCCGGGCAGTGCCAATCGCTCACCGATACCGGCGTGTTCGCCGCGCTCGCCGGTGACCGAGAACGACAGGTCGATCTTCGAGGACTCGGCGATCCACACCCGGCCCGCCCGTATGCCGTCCTGCAGGGCGCGGCGGGAGAGGTCGTCGGCGAGCACCACCGTCTGCGGCAGGCCGACGACGTCCGGGTCGCGGTGGGCGTCGCTGTGCCCGACGGCCGGCAGCCAGTCCCCGCGGCCGCGGGCGTGCGCGACCAGGGTGTTGTCCCACTCGGCGAGGGTGACCTCGTCATCGGGACCGTACGGGCCGTTCCAGACCTCCACCGCATCGGCCTCGCCGAACCCGAACTTCCAGTTGCAGCCGATGCAGGTGGCGTGCGGATGCGCCGGGATGACCAGGCCGCCGGCCCGCCGGATGGCGCGCGCGTACTTGCCGAAGGCGTTGTCCCGGGCGCGGTAGCGCCAGTCGATGAAGACCCCCGGGTCGGTGCCCATCGCGACCACATGGCCGTTGCGGGTGGTGACCTCCTCGCCGGTCAGGATCAGCAGGTCGTCACCCCACAACCCCTCCCAGGCGCGGTGCGCGGAGGTGGTGTTGTGCTCGGTGGTGGTGAGGAAGTCCAGCCCGGCGGCGCGGGCCAGCGCCGCGATCTCGGCGGGCGTGCGCCTGCCGTCGGAGTGGACCGAGTGGAGATGGTTGTCGCCGCGGTACCAGGCGCGGCCGCGGCCCCGGGCGCGCTCCGGTGGGTGGACGGGCCGGGGCGTCTGCCCCTGGAGGCCGTACCGCAGGGTGATCGTGACGTCGTAGGAGAGCCCCTGCGGTGCGACGGTGTACGGGCCGAGGGCGATGTGCCAGAGGCCTTCGTTGACGGGGCCGGGCAGATAGCCGGGGGTGGCGTCGTCGGCGCGGAGGAAGAACTCCGAGCGCGCCCCGCCGGACCAGCCGCGGAAGCCGGCGCCGCCGAGGTCGGTGCCCCGCTCGTCGAAGATGCCGATGTCGCAGGCGTTGCCGACCGTGCCCTCGGGGACGGGGGGTCTGTCGTAGTTGTAGGAGACGGCGATCTCCCGTACCCCGCACGGCACTTCGACCGGGAGGTAGACGAAGTCCGGTGTGCCCATGGGCAGATGGCCGGTCACCCGCCGGGTCTGCTCGCCCGTCCCGCCGTTCGTCCCGTCACCCGGCCCGCTGCCCTGCCCGCCTCCCGTTCCGCCGCCCGGTGCTCCGGCCGCCGGCGTCGCGTCGGCGAAGCTCACCCGGCCGAGCGTGAGCGCACCCGTGGCGCCCGCGAGTGCCGAAAGCCGCAGAATCTCGCGTCGTTCCATCCCGCTCCACCCCCTTCCGTGTTGCGTCCCGTCACCTTCTCGGCCGTGAACGGCCGAGCTTGTGCACTCGGTCGTTCACACCTCGTCGCGCTCCCGACTGCCCCCTACGACAGGACGGTCACGGGTCGCATCTCCCGTGCTTTCCGGCTACACCGGTTGCGGGACGGGCATGGTGACGAATACCCACGCCGAGCGTGCACGCTCGCGCACGTTGACCCCGGCGACGACATCGGCCGGACCAGCGAGCCCGCACCGACGACAGCGGAAATGATCCCGGTCGGGCCGGTTGGCCCGTTCGGTGTGACCGCAGCGCGGGCAGCGCTGCGAGGTATGGCGCGCGTCCACCTCCATAAACGGCACCCCGGCCCGTCTGGCCTTGTAGGCGAGGTGCTGTCCGAGCTGGTGGAAGGGCCAGGAGGAGAGGGTGCCCCGCTGGTCGCGGCGAAGCCGTACCCGGTCACGGATCCCGCCGAGTGTTTCGACGGCGATACCGCGAACGGTGCGTTGCGCGACGGACACGATCTCCTTGCTGATCCGATGGTTCACATCTGACGCATGGCGGCGTTCCTTCTGTGCGCGGCGGGCGAGGCGGCGGGTGGCCGAGCGGGTCTGCCGGGCCTGGAGTTCGGCGCGTTTGCGGGCCTGCCAACGCCGGTAGCGGGAAAGGCGGCGGCCCTGGTGGTTGGTGCCGTCACTGGTGGTGGCCAGGTTCACGATGCCCCGGTCGACTCCGATCCAGTCGGCCGGCTCGTACACCTTGGGATCCGGAATGTCGCAGGTGGCGATCAGGAACCATTTTCCGCCGCGCCGGACGAGATCGCTCTCGCCCTTGCGGTGGGCCACGAGGGTTTTCAGCTGGTCGGGGGAGCAGGCGAAGCGGATGCCCTTCATCCGCCCGTCGATGGTCCAGATGGAGACGGTTCGCGCGTCGTACTGCCAGGAAAGGCAGCGGTCGTCGAACGGCTGGGCCGCCTCCGGGCGGAAGGCGATCGGGGTGCCGACCGCATTGCGGTACCGCTTGGCGGTGGGCGGGCCCAGGTTCCCGGCCTGCAGGTTGGCCTTCAGGACGGCGTAGCCGTCGACGACCTTCTTCACCACCCGCACCACCGGTTGCGCGGACAGCCCAAAGGTGGCCTTCAGGTCCGTGTACACCTCCCTCTGTAGACCGTTGCGGTCTTTCAGATCCTTGGCGAAGGCAACCTGCGAGGCGTGGGCGGCGGCCCGGTTGCAGGCGCGCAGGGTCGCCTCCAGTGCCGACGCCTGCCCGGGCGACGGCAGCAGCTTCACCTGCACGACCAGCTTCATGACATCGGACCGTAGTACGACTTCCGCACACACAACCGCCGTTCACCCCATACTCAGCACAGCAGGTGACCCGCAGGACGGTTGTTCGCATTCCCCGGCTCCGCCGGGCAGCCATGCCGGCGCTCCGCGCCCGGCAGAGAATCGATGCGGCGACGCTCCGCGTCGCAGCCGCAGGAGGCGATTCCTCCCCGGCGTGAACGCCGGGGCATCCTCGCCAGAACCAGGTGAAAACTGTTGTACGCGGCCGTGACGCGCAGCGAAAGGCCTGTGGATAACCGTCGGACGGTGCGGCAACATGCCGTCATCCACCCGCCTGACGGAGGTCCCACCATGCGGATCGCGACCACGATCTTCCTGACCGACGAGACGATCCGGCCGGTCCGGCTGGCCCGTGAGCTCGAACAGCGCGGCTTCGCCGGTCTCTACCTCCCCGAACACACCCACATCCCGGCCGGCCGCGACACCCCCGCCCCCATGGGCGAGCCACTGCCCCGCGAATACGGCCGCACCCTGAACCCGTTCGTCGCCCTCGCCCAGGCCGCCGCGGTCACCGAACGCCTCGCCCTCGGCACCGGCGTCACCCTCGTCGCCCAGCACGACCCGGTGGACCTGGCCAAGCAGATCGCGACCCTGGACTTCCTCTCCGGCAGCCGCTTCACCCTCGGCATCGGCTACGGCTGGAACGTCGAGGAAGCCGCCGACCACGGGGTGGAGTGGTCCACCCGGCGCGCGCTGACCCGCGACCGGATGGCCCTGATGCGCGCCCTGTGGGCCGACGAACCCACCGCGTACGAGGGCCCGTTCGGGTCCGTACGGGCCTCCCTGGCCCACCCCAAGCCGGCCCACGGCGCACCGCGCACCCTCTTCGGCGGTGCGGCCGGTCCCAAGCTCTTCGGGGAGATCGCGGACTCGGCGGACGGCTGGCTGCCGATCGGCGGGCGGGGGCTGACGAAGACCCTGCCCGTCCTGCGGCGGGCCTGGTCGGAGGCCGGCCGCGCCGGCGAGCCCGTGGTGGTCCCGTACGCGGTCCGGCCGACCCCGGGGAAGCTGGCCCACTACCGCGACCTGGGCCTCGACGAGGTGGTGCTGCAACTGCCACCGGCAGAGGAGAGCGAGGTCCTGCGCACGCTGGACGACTTCGCGCAGTACTTGTGAACGAGGCCGGAACGGGCGGGTGGATGCGGGACTGCGCACCGCACCCGCGGCGATACACGAGGTGACCGGTGGCGGATGCCCGTCGCTCACGGGGCGGGCATCCGTACGGCGCCGCCCCGCCCTAGGTCCATCGGCCCACGGGCCGCCCGCGCGGCTGGGACCGCAGACCGATCCGCGGCCGGCCCCGCGGACGTAGCGTCGAAGGTGAACGGGATCCCGGAACGAGACCCACGAATCCGGACTCACGAATCCGGAGGCACAAAGCGGGGGCCACGGACCGGGACCCACGAAGAGCCTCGGCAGATCAAGGAGATCTCATGCCCAGCCTCGACCACACCATCGTGCACAGCACCGACCGCTTCGCCTCGGCCCGGTTCCTCGCCGGCCTTCTCGACGCGCCGGAACCCAAGGCGTTCGGCCCCTTCGCCGCCCTCAAGCTCGACAACGGAGTGACGCTCGACTACGCCGAGCACGCGGCCGGGGGCAGGGAGTTCGTGCCCACGCACTACGCGTTCCTGGTGACGGAGGACGAGTTCGACAAGATCCTGGGGCGGATAACGGACCGCGGCCTGCCGTACTGGGCCGACCCGCAGCACAGCCATGCACAGGAGATCAACACCCGGGACGGCGGCCGCGGCGTGTACGTCGACGACCCCGACGGCCACTCCATGGAGTTCCTGACCCGTACGTACTCCGACGAGCTGCTGTCCCACCTGTAGGAGTCCGGTCCGGCGGGGCCGCCCCGGGCCAGTGATCAGCGGCACACCGGGGCGTCGTTCGCCCGCCGCGGCGCTGTCGGTCGGCGCTCGTATGCTCGGAGGATGACTTCCAGCGCGCAGGGACCTGACCAGGTATCCGACGAGGTATCCGACCAGGCGTCCGGGCAGGCGGCCGACCGCGGCGCGGGCGCCCGGCCCGCCCCGGACAGCCGCCCGACGGCGAACGCGATGCGCCGTGCGCTCAAGCGGGCCCGCGACGGCGTGGCGCTGGACGTCGAGGAGGCCGCGGTGCTGCTGCAGGCCCGCGGCGCCGACCTGACGGACCTGTGCGCCTCCGCGGCCCGGGTGCGCGACGCCGGCCTGGAGGCCGCCGGCCGCCCCGGCGTCATCACGTACTCCAAGGGCGTCTTCATCCCCCTGACGCGGCTGTGCCGGGACAAGTGCCACTACTGCACCTTCGTCACCGTCCCCGGCAAGCTGCGCCGGGCGGGCCACGGGATGTTCATGTCGCCCGACGAGGTGCTGGACATCGCCCGCCGCGGCGCCGAACTCGGCTGCAAGGAGGCCCTGTTCACCCTCGGGGACAAGCCCGAGGACCGCTGGCCCGAGGCCCGCGAGTGGCTGGAGGCGCACGGCTACGACGACACGCTCTCGTACGTCCGCGCCATGGCCATCCGCGTCCTGGAGGAGACCGGGCTGCTGCCGCACCTCAACCCCGGTGTGCTGTCCTGGACGGACTTCCAGCGGCTCAAGCCCGTCGCCCCGTCCCTCGGGATGATGCTGGAGACCACCGCCGAGCGCCTGTGGAGCGAGCCCGGCGGCCCGCACCACGGCTCACCGGACAAGGAACCGGCCGTCCGGCTGCGCGTCCTGGAGGACGCCGGCCGCTCCAACGTCCCCTTCACCAGCGGCCTGCTGATCGGCATCGGCGAGACCTACGAGGAGCGCGCCGAGTCCCTGTTCGCGCTGCGCCGCATCCAGCGCGCCTACCACGGCATCCAGGAACTGATCATGCAGAACTTCCGCGCCAAGCCGGACACGGCGATGCGCGGCATGCCGGACGCCGAACTGGAGGAGCTGGCCGCGACGATCGCGGTGGCCCGGCACATCATGGGCCCCTCGACCCGCATCCAGGCACCGCCCAACCTGGTCGACGGCGAATACGCGCTGCTGATCGGCGCCGGCATCGACGACTGGGGCGGGGTCTCCCCGCTGACCCTGGACCACGTCAACCCCGAGCGGCCCTGGCCGCAGATCGAGGAGCTGACCGAGCACTGCGCCGCCGCCGGCTTCCGCCTGCGTGAACGCCTCCCCATCTACCCGGAGTTCATCCGGCGCGGCGAACCCTGGCTCGACCCCCGCCTGCTGCCGCACGTCACCGCCCTCGCCGACCCCGAAACCGGCCTGGCCGTCGAGGACGCACCCGTCGTCGGCCGGCCCTGGCAGGAGCCCGACGAGGGCTTCACGATGGCCTCCTCGGGCCGTACGGACCTGCACCACACCATCGACACCGAGGGCCGCAGCGCCGACCGCCGGGACGACTTCGACGAGGTCTACGGCGACTGGGAGGCGCTGCGCGAGGCCGCCGCGCCCGGTATGGCGCCCGAGCGGATCGACGCCGACGTACGGCAGGCGCTCTCACGGGCCGCCGACGACCCCACCCGGCTCACCGACCCCGAGGCGCTGGCCCTGCTGCACGCCGACGGACCGGCCCTCGACGCGCTCTGCGGAATCGCCGACGACCTGCGCCGCGCCACGGTCGGCGACGACGTCACCTACATCGTCACCAGGAACATCAACTTCACCAACGTCTGCTACACCGGCTGCCGTTTCTGCGCCTTCGCCCAGCGCCGCACGGACGCCGACGCCTACACCCTCTCCCTCTCCCAGGTCGCCGACCGCGCCCAGCAGGCCTGGGACATGGGCGCCGTCGAGGTGTGCATGCAGGGCGGCATCCACCCCGACCTGCCCGGCACGGCGTACTTCGACATCGCCCGCGCCGTCAAGGAACGCGTCCCCGGCATGCACGTCCACGCCTTCTCGCCCATGGAGGTGGTCAACGGCGCGACCCGCACCGGACTGTCGATCCGGGAATGGCTGAGCGAGGCCAAGGCGGCCGGTCTCGACACGCTCCCCGGCACCGCCGCCGAGATCCTCGACGACGAGGTCCGCTGGATCCTCACCAAGGGCAAACTGCCCACCGCCACCTGGGTCGAGGTCATCAAGACCGCCCATGAGCTGGGCATCCGCTCGTCCTCGACGATGATGTACGGCCATGTCGACCAGCCGCGCCACTGGCTCGGCCACCTCCGGCTGCTGGCCGGGATCCAGCAGGAGACCGGCGGCTTCACGGAGTTCGTCACGCTCCCGTTCATCCACACCAACGCGCCCGTCTACCTCGCCGGGATCGCCCGCCCCGGCCCGACGACCCGCGACAACCGCGCCGTGACGGCCATGGCCCGGATCCTGCTCCACCCGCACATCACCAACATCCAGACCAGCTGGGTCAAACTGGGCACGGAAGGGGCCGCCGAAATGCTCCGCTCCGGCGCCAACGACCTCGGCGGCACCTTGATGGAGGAGACCATCTCCCGTATGGCGGGCTCCAGTTACGGGTCCTACCGCTCCCTCCAGGACCTGATCGCCATCGCCGACCTGGCCGGCCGCCCCGCCCGCCCCCGCACCACGACCTACGGCCCGGTCCCCGAGGAGCGCCGGGCGGCCGCCCTCGCTTCGGACGGCCACCTCCCGGAGCTGCTGCCGGTGGTGGACTGAGCCGCCGGCCGTAGTGGCCGTGCAGTGGTCACGGCTGCCCCGGGGGCACCGGCCGCAGCGGCCGTGCCCCGGTTCAGTCCCCGTCGTACTCCGACTCGTGCTGGAGGATGCACTGCTGCCACTGGGACAGCGCCTCCTCGCGGTCGCCCCCGCTGTCCTGGGCGGCGACGATCAGGGCGTCGGCGGCCATCGCGGCGAGCCGTACGGCGATGTGGCAGACGTCGCTCTGGGGGAGCGGCCGGAGGAGTTCCACCGCGCCGTCGCTGTCCCCGGAGAGGGCCGAGGCGACAACGGCCATGGTGGTGCGATCCCACTCGTACTCGGACATGGGGAAAGCATGCCCACCGTGCGCCGCGGCCATCATCGAACGGATGAGCCCCGGCGCCGGTGTGCATCAGTTGAGTTGACGCACCGGACTGCCCGCCAGGAAGGCCGTGATGTCCTCGACGGCCTGCTGGAAGTAGCCCTCGTAGTTGCGGCGGGTGACGTAGCCGAGGTGCGGGAGCGCGAGCACGTTCGGGAGGGTGCGCAAGGGGTGACCGGCCGGCAGCGGCTCCTGCTCGAAGACGTCCAGGCCGGCCCCGGCGATCCAGTTCTCGCGCAGCGCCCGCAACAGCGCCTCCTGGTCGACGATTGCGGCGCGCGAGGTGTTGACGAGGTAGCTCGTGGACCGCATCCGGCGGAGCTCGTCCGCACCGAGCAGCCCCCGGGTGCGGTCGCCGAGCACCAGATGGACGGAGACGAAGTCGGCCGCCTCCAAGAGCTCTTCCTTGCCGGCGGTGGCGCGTACGCCCACCTCCGCGGCGCGCTCGGCGGTCAGGTTCCGGCTCCACGCCACCACGTCCATGCCGAAGGCCAGCCCGATCCGGGCGACCCGGCTGCCGATCTTGCCCAGGCCCAGCAGCCCGAGCGTGCGACCGTGCAGATCGGCGCCGAGGGTGGACTGCCAGGGGCCGCCGGCGCGCATCGCGGTGCTCTCGGTGGCGACGTTGCGGGCGAGGCCCAGGATCAGCGCCCAGGTCAGTTCGACGGGCGGCTCGGTGTTGCTGGCGGTGCCGCACACGGTGATCCCGTGTCCGGCGGCGGCCGCCAGATCGATGGCGGCGTTCCGCATCCCGGAGGTGATCAGCAGGCGGAGCCGGGGCAGCCGGGCGAGCAGCGAGGCGGGGAACGGGGTGCGCTCGCGCATCGCCACGACGATCTCGCAGTCGCCGATCGCCGCGACCACCTCGTCCTCGGAGCGGAACGGCTCGCGCAGCGTACGGACCTCGACGGCACCGTCCAGCGGTGACCAGTCGGCCACGGAGCGGGCGACGTCCTGGTAGTCGTCGAGTACGGCGCAGCGCAGTGTCATAGCAAGATCTCCCGGAGGTGCAGTTCGGCGTTCATCCGGACCGTAGCGCCCAAAAGCCGCCTAGCCAGCGACTATGCGCATACTCACCTGGCCAGAAACCGATCAATCCCGGTCGATTACAGTGCTGCGCCATGGGGCCTTCGCAAGGCCCCGGAACGTGGTGAGCTTCGGGAGGCACAGTGAGCGCAGCGGGAGGCGGCGCCGCCATCTGGGGGCGCGCAGAACAGCAGGACTTCCGCAGCCGGGTACGCGGCTGCCTGCTCGGTGGTGCCATCGGTGATGCGCTCGGTGCCGGCATCGAATTCGACTCGCTCGATGCGATCCGTGCGGCGCACGGCCAGGAGGGCGTGACGGACTTCGTACCCGCCTTCGGGCGGCGCGGCGCGGTCACCGACGACACCCAGATGACCCTGTTCACCGTCGACGGGCTGATCCGGGCCCAGGTACGCCGCGACACCGGCGCCTGGCACCCGCCCACCGACGTCCACCGCGCCTACCTCCGCTGGGCCGCCACCCAGCACGACTGGGGCCCCGACGAACGCAAGACGGACGACGGCTGGCTGGCCCGCGAGGAGTGGCTGTACTCCCGCCGCGCGCCCGGCCGGGCCTGCCTGAGCGGCCTCGGCGACGAGGTGATGGGCACCGTGGAGGCGCCGAAGAACCCGGACTCCAAGGGGTGCGGCGCGGTGATGCGCTCGGCGCCGTTCGGGCTGCTGGTCGGCTGGGAGCCGCAGCTGGTCTTCCAGCTCGCCGTGGAGTGCGCGGCGCAGACGCACGGACACCCCACCGGCTATCTGGCGGCCGGTGCGTTCGCCGTCATCAGCCACTCGCTGGCCCGCGGCGAGGACCTCGACGGCGCGGTGCAGAAGGCGCTGGCCCACCTGGCCACCCGCCCCGGTCACGAGGAGACCACCGAGGCCCTCAAGCGCGCGCTGGGCGCCGTACGGCAGGGCATGCCGACGCCGGCCCGGGTGGAGTCGCTGGGCGAGGGCTGGACGGCCGAGGAGGCGCTGTCCATCGGCGTGTACTGCGCACTGGTCGCCGAGGACATCCGGCACGGCCTGCTGCTCGCCGTCAACCACAGCGGCGACAGCGATTCCACCGGCGCCATCTGCGGCAACCTCCTCGGCACCCTGCACGGCGAGACGGCGCTGCCGCCGGTCTGGCTGGTCGAACTGGAGGGCCGGGCCACGATCCTGCAACTGGCCGACGACTTCGCCATGGAAATGACCCAGGGCCCCGCCCTGCACGGTCCGGCCGGCTCCTCCCCGGGGTGGCTGGCGCGGTATCCGCGGGCGTAACGGGCGGGGCGAACGGCAAGCGGGCGGGGAGCGCGGCCGCTACCGCATCAGCTCACCCGCGTTGACCAGCAGTGACTGGCCCGTGATGGCGCGCGCCCGGTCGGACGCCAGGAAGACCGCGGTCTCGGCCACATCGGCATCCGTGGCCAGCTCCGGCAGCGCCATCCGCGCGGAGAGCCGCCCGAGCACCTCGGACTCCGGTACGCCCTCGGCCTGCGCCTGGAACCGTATGTATGCCTCGACCGGCGGGCCCCACATCCAGCCCGGCTGCACGGTGTTGACCCGTATCCGGTCCGGGCCCAGCTCACGGGCGAGCGCATACATCGCGGAGACCAGCCCGCCCTTCGACGCCGCGTACGCCGCCTGCTGCACCTGTGAGGGCGCCGCGACCGACGACTGGGTGCCGATGAACACCACCGAACCCCCGCCGCGCGCGGTCAGCGACGGCAGGCAGGCCCGGGTCATCCGCAGCGTGCCGAAGAGATTGACGTCCACGACGGCGCGCCAGGAATCGAAGTCGGCGTCCCGCACTCCGCCGAACAGCGAGTCCAGCGCGGCGACATGGATCACCGCGTCGATCCCGCCGAACCGCTCCACCGCCAGCGCGGCCAGCGCCGTGCACTGCGCCTCGTCGACGATGTCGGTCACCCGCCAGGCCGTACGCGTCCCCGAAGGGTCGATCTGCGCCGCCGACCTGGCGAGGTTCGCCTCCGTGCGCGCGCCCAGCACCACCGACGCGCCGTCCCGTACGCAGGCCGCCGCGACCTGATGGCCGAGGCCGGCCCCCACGCCCGAGACGACGACGGTCTTGTTCCGCAGCAGCATCTCCGCCTCCGGACGCCGAGCACCACTCACGCGTTCTGACGGTGAGTCAGATTAGGGCGGTGGCCCGGGAAGGAACAGCCCTTCGCCCGCGGATTTCTCGGGTGGCGGGCTGCTGCCCGGTCAGTGCGCGTGGCCCCGGCGCAGGCGGGCGACGGACCGCAGCCGGCGCAGGACGGCGGCCACCCGCACCCGGGCACCGCACAGCCGGGCCCACAGGCGGCGGGCGAGGGATGGCGGCGGCTCGGTCGGGTAGTCGTCGGAGGAATCGGGGGCCGGCGCGCCGCCTGTCGGGTCGTCCGCGCCGTGGGGGCCTTGGGTGCCGTGGCTGCCTTGGGTCATCCGTCCTCCCGGAAACGTGTTCCCACCCCTGTCCTTCCCCGTGGCGGCCGCCCCGAAGCCGCGGCTCTCCCGGCGCCCGCCCTCACTCCTCCCCGCGCGCCGCCACCAGCGCTCCGCGCAGCCGCCCCAGGCCCTCGCGGATCTCCTCCGGCGTGTGCGTGACGAACGACAGGCGGACCGAGGCCGGGTCCGGTGTCCCGGCGAAGAACGGCGCCCCGGGCACGTAGGCGACGTCATGCCGTACGACCTCGGGCAGCAGCGCGGTCGCGTCGTAGCCGGCCGGCAGGGTGGCCCAGACGAACATGCCGCCCGACGGCCGGTTCCACCGCGAGCCCTCGGGGAGCGCCGTGGCGAGCCCGTCGACCAGCGCGTCCCGGCGCCCGCGGTACGCGTCGCGCACCCGCGCCAGATGGACGTCCAGGTCCGTGGTCGCCAAGTACCGTGCCGCGGCTGCCTGATCGACGGTCGAGGTGTGCAGGTCTGCGGCCTGCTTGGCGATGACGCACGGGCGCCGCAGCGGGGCCGGCAGCCGCAGCGTGCCCAGCCGCAGGCCGGGCGCCATCACCTTCGAGAACGAACCCAACAGCACCGTACGATCCTCGGCCCCCGGGAACGACGCCACCCACGGCACGGCCTCGCCCTCGAAGCGGAGCTCGCCGTACGGGTCGTCCTCGGCGATCCACAGTCCGCGCCGGGCGGCGATCCCGGCGACCGCGGCCCGTCGTCCGGCGGAGAGCGTACGGCCGGTCGGGTTCTGGAAGGTGGGGATGACGTAGAGCAGCTTCGGCCGCTCCCGGGCGGCGAGTTCGTCCAGTGCGGCCGGGTCGATCCCCTCGTCGTTGGTGGGCACCGGCACCACCCGGGCGCCCGCCAGCGAGAAGATCTGCAGCGCCGCCAGATAGCAGGGGTCCTCGACCAGCACCGTGTCGCCCGGCTCCAGCAGGACGGTGGCCAGCAGCGACAGTCCCTGCTGGGAGCCGGTGGTCACCAGCAGCTCGTCGGGGTCGGTGGGCAGCCCGCGGGCGGTGGTGCGCGCCGCGACGGCCGCGCGCAACGCCGGGTCGCCCTCGCTGGTGGAGTACTGCAGGGTGCGCCGCGGGTCGTCGGTGAGCACGTGCTGGAAGGCTGCGGCCATCCCCGCGGCGTCGAACAGTTCCGGAGCGGGCAGCCCGCCGGCGAACGAGATGACCTCGGGCCGGGCGGTGAGCGCCAGGATGTCGCGTACGGGCGAGCTGCCGGTGCGCGCCGCCCGCGCGGCGAGCTCGGGGACCGGCGCACGGTCGGGCGTGCGGAGGGGCGTACGGGCATCGGCGAGGATCGCATCCGGCATGGCGACTCCCATCACTCCGGGCCGCGGGTTAACCCGCGTTAGCTGTAAGTGCCAGGCAGCTTAGGCAAGAGGGGAACGGGTGTGCAGGGATGCCCACATGGTGAGCATGCCGGACCCCTCCCGTTCTGACGCTACGTCAGCTACATCTGTTCCCCATGACCGCAGACAGCGAGCGCACGAACAGGCCCACGCCAAAGGACACCCCCGCCACACCCCTCGCCGCCGACCCCCTCGCCGCCTATGCCGCGCTGGCCTCCGTCGGCCCCTACGGCGTCCGCCCCGGGCATGCGCTGATCACCATGGTCGAACCGCACCCCGGCCATGAGTACGCCTACAACCGCTGGTACGAGGACGACCACTACATCGCCGGCGCCATGGCGATGCCCTGGATGTTCGCGGGCCGCCGCTGGGTCGCCACCCGAGACCTGCAACTCCTGCGCTATCCCCAGGAGTCCGCCGTCGCCCGTCCGGTCACGGCCGGCTGCTACCTCTCCACGTACTGGCTCACCGAAGGCCGCTATGACGAGCACATGCGGTGGACGGTGGCGATCAACCGGCGCCTCAACCGGGACGGCCGGGTCCACCAGGACCGTACACACGTCTTCACGGCCTTCCAGGACCACCTGGCGACCGTCTACCGGGACGGCGCGGTGGGCCCCCGGGACTTCCATGCGCTGGACCACCCCTATGCGGGCCTGGTGCTGGAGGTGGTCGACGCGGCCGGGCCGGAGGAGCGGGGCGAGTTGCTGGAGTGGCTGCGGGACCGGCAGCTGCCGCGGCGGCTGGCCGGCTCACCCGCGGCGATGGTCACGGTCTTCCGGCCGACCCCGCTGCCCGGTGACCGGATGTCGTACGTACGGCAGGTCGAGGGCGTCGACACCCGGCTGACGCTGCTGTGGTTCCTGGAGCGGGATCCCCGCGACGACTGGGCGGCGCACTTCGCGGGCCTCGGGGAGGAGGTCGCGGACGAGGGGCTCGGACGGGTGGAGCTGGTGGCGCCGTTCGTGCCGACCGTGCCCGGGACGGACCGGTACGTGGCCGAATTGCGCTGACGAATGCTGACGCGCGGTAACGACGGCGGGAGGGCATGCGTGGAGGGCGGGCAAGGCCGAGCCCCCTCGGCCGGGACGGCGATCCAGTCGAGAGGGCTCGTATCCGCGGATGCGGACTGTGGAGCGTGTCGGCTCAGGTCACGCGACGTCGAACCCGCCATCGGCGACGTCCGACAGGAAACGGCTCCAGGAGGCGTTGTCGAACGTGAGGCGCGGCCCCTCAGGGTCCTTGGAGTCGCGCACCGCGATGGCGGCGGTGGTCGGTACGGCGATTTCCACACAGGCGCCGTTACCACCGGAGTACGAGGACTTGGTCCAGGAGAATGCGGAATTCGGCTGCACGGCCATGTTCACTCCAACTTACTCTGAGTTACCGCGGATTCGGTAGTCATGACGCTACGCGCCAACATCACCAACCGCAGGGGCCGTTCACCCGTCCGAATGGCATATTCCTTGATCTCTTTTCACGGCAGCAGGGGCAGGTGTACCGTGCGAACCCGCAATCCGGAACCTCGCATTCCGCCCCATTTCCGCCATGCCCGGTCCGTCGTGCCGGTCCGCTGTTCCGGTCTCACCTCACCTCCGGTCACCTCGCTTCGGGTCACCCCATCGCGTCCGCATGGGATTTCGCCGCCTCCGCGATGAACTCCCGGCTCGCTTCCGCACTCAGGGCCTGGGCCCGCAAATGCTCGTACATGATCGTGTATTTGTGCACATCATTGGTTTTCTCCAGATAGAGGTCACTGGTGACGCCCTCGATGTACACCACGCTGGAATCCGCGGCATCGTCGAATTCCAGGATGGAGAACGTCCCCGACATTCCGGCGTGCGCACCGGCGTCATAAGGGAGCACCTGCACGGTCACATGCGGGAGATGGCTCACCTCGACGAGATGGTCGAGCTGTTCGCGCATGATCAGGTGGCTGCCGACCACCCGCCGCAGCGCGCTCTCGTCCAGTACGACCCACAGCCGCAGCGGGCGCTCGGGCTCGTTGACCCGCTCCTGGCGGCGCATCCGTACCTGGATGCGCTTCTCCAAATGGTCCGGCGCCAGCTCGGGGACGGTGCCGGGGATGACCGCCTCGGCGTAACCGGGCGTCTGCAGCAGCCCGGGCACGAGCAGCGACTCGTAGATCCGCAGCGAGGCAGCCTCGGTCTCCAGACCGATGTAGACGCTGTACGGGATGTCGCCGAAGGCGTGCCACCAGCCCTGCTGGCGGGAGTCCTTCGCCATCTGCATCAGCGAATCGACTATCCGGTGGTCCTCGACCTCATAGACCCCGCAGAGATCGCGGACATCACGCTGGCTGATGCTGCGGCGGCCGTTCTCGAGTCTGCTGATCTTCGATTGCGAGACCAGCAGCCGCTCGGCCACCTCTTCCGCCGTCATGCCCTTGAGCTCGCGGAGCCTGCGCAGCTCCTGGCCCAGCCGGCGTCGCCTGACGGTGGGATTGACGTGGGACGCCACGGGATGTGCACCTCCGGCTCCGTACTGCTGTCATTTCCTGGTCAGCAGACTGCCACTCCGGAGTGACACCGCGCAGTGAAATGCGCACACAAGGCGAGCGAGCGTGTGCGCGGGGTGGCGGGCCGGCCGTCGTCCGTAACGGCCGGCCCGCCACCCCGCGCTTCCTTGCTGCGGCTCCCGAACGGGATCGTGGGACGGTGGTGCGCCGGTGGTGCTGGTGCGGCACTGGTGGACCGTGGGGCGTCCTGACAGGGCACCCGGTCGTACGGGCCCTTCAGGGCGTCAGCGGGCGCCCACGCGGGCCATCCTGCCGTGACCGTGCCGCGATTGGCCCGGGGTGCCGGACGCGTTCGCCGTGGCCCGGGCCGCGGGTTGCCGTACGGCACCGCCGGCGGCGGCCTGCGCCCGCCGTGGTTGCGCCGCGGCGCCGTTCTGCACGTCCATGACCGCGTGGGCCACCAGCCCGCCCATGGGGTCGTGCCGGATCAGATCCCGGAGACGGGAGCGCGATGACCGCCCCTCGTTCCCTGGGTAGAGGTGCTTGCCGAGTCCGACCGCATGTGCCAGCGCGGCGAGCGCCGCGGTCCGCGGGTCCGGGGGTACGCCGGTGCGGATCGCGTTGTCCAGCCGGGACCTGATTTCCCGGCTGATGGCCGACTCCGTCGCTTGGTAGCGCGTCGTCGGCAGCACCCCGCACATCTGGCCCGCCACGGCATGCACCATGCCGCACCGTTCGAGATGCGTGAGGTACGTCTGGCGCAGCCCCAGCCGGGGCCCGCCGATCCAGTGGACCGCGCGCACCGGACTGCCGCGTCGGCGCAGCAGTTCGAGCGCGGAGTCCAGAGTCGGATCTCCTGTCGGCCGTGCCATCACCACGGCGATACGATCCCCGTCTGGGGCTATCCGTCCTGCCAGAGCCAGCTCTACTAGCTGGGCCCCGGCCAGGCCGAGGTCGAGCGACTGCGGCTGCGCTGTGGTGCCCGTCGCCGGGTCCAAAGCGAGCAGCAGAAGCTCCTCCGGAATTGTTCTGCGGCTCCTGCCCATCCATGCCTCCCCGCGTGGATGAATGACAGGGTGACCCCTCTCACATTCATCTGTCGAGAGTGCGTGGGGGGTTCGGTAGGGAACCGGTAGGTATGTCGTTCTCGTCTTGCACGTTGGCGACATCTATCCGTGGGGTGCGGCGCGTACCGATTCGCGTGGCGGCGAGGTGTTGCCACGGGAACACAGGACACTTGGAAACACTGGGCCAATGCGGCAGTGCGACATATGAAGGAGACATCGGTGGCGGGCGAGTCCCCCGACAAGTCGGACAAGAAGCAGTCGTCGGGGGAGACGGCGCGGAGCGAACGTGATCCGCGCCTGTCCGTCCTCCGAAGGGAGCCGGCCGAGCCGGCGGAGGAAGCGGCGACGGGCGAGGGCGAGGACTCGAATCCGTCCGAGCCGTCCGAGGCGTCCGGGGCGGGCGAGACGGGCGAGGCATCCGAGCTGAACGGGGATGTCGAGGCTCCGGAGGCGTCCGACGGGGCGCAGAAGGACGCCGGCGACGAGGAGGGCCCGGAAGCCGGCGACGAGCGTCTGCGGACGGCTGTCGCCGCCTGGGTCGCCGGGAAGGGCGACGAGGACACCGAGGGCGGTACCGAAGCCGGTGCCGAGGGCCGCGCCGAGACCGGTGGCGGGGGCTCGAAGGATGACGAGGCGCGCGCGGAGACGGGCGACGCTTCCGCAAAGCCGGAGGCCGATGCCGCGGCCGCGGCTGACGCTGAGCCCGGTGCGGACGAGTCCGAGGGTGGCGACAAGTCTGAGCCCAAGGGCTCGGCGGACGAGGCCAAGTCCGAGGCGAAGCCTGAGTCCGAGGCCAAGGCCCGGTCCACGTCGAAGGCCAAGTCCGAGGCCAAGTCCGAGGTTGTTGATCAGCCGACCGCCGTGTTCAAGACCGTCGGGCCGCAGAAGAGCAAGCCCGTAGAGGCGGCCGACGAGGAGGGCGGGGCCGACGGGTCGGCAGTGGATGACGCGACCCGGGTGTTCGCTGTTGCGAAGGTCAAGGGGAAGAGCGCCTCCACCGACGCGTCCGCCCCGGTCGACCAGGCGACCACCACTCTGAAGATCAACCCGCCTGCCAAGGCCCCGACCAAGGCCCCCACCAAGTCCACCACCACGGCCGCCGCCAAGGACTCCGACTCCGGGAAGGATTCCGAGAAGGACTCGGCGAAGGACTCCGGCAAGGGCTCCGGCAAGAGCGAGAACGGGAAGGACGCCAAGGAGGGCGCCAAGAAGGACACCAAGGCGCCCGCTGCCGAGAGTGACGCGGAGCGGACCAGCCAGTTCGTGGCGCTGAAGTCGGCGGACGACGGTACGGCCGGCAAGTCCCTCGGCAAGACGGCGCCCCGCACCCCCCTCGGGACGCCCGGCAAGCCCGCCGGCAAGGCGGGGGAGAAGACGACGGACAAGCCCGCCGACAAGACGACGGACAAGCCCGCGGACAAGGCCGGGACGAAGGAGAAGACCTCCGGAGCCCAGCCGGCCGCCGCGTCCGCCGCGCCCGCCGCCCCGTCCAAGCCCGCCGGTCCGCCCGGTGCCCTGCCGCCCGCCGCCCCGACGGGTGCCGGCGCGCCGGCCCGTCCCGACGCGCTGCCCGAGTCCGAGCGGACCAAGCAGCAGCCGCTGCCGCCGCTCGACCTCCTGGCGAAGCTCACCAACACCCCGCCGCCGCCCGAGACCCCGCTGCGCATCGTCGTCCGCCGGTTCAAGATCTGGACCCCGCTGGTGGTGCTGCTGGCGATCATCTTCGTGATCGTCCAGGGCGTGCGCCCGCTGCCCAACCCGACGCTCACCGTCGGCGACGCCCCGTCCTCGTTCACCTTCGAGGGCGGCAAGCTCACCATCCCGTGGCCCGCGCAGGGCCAGGCGGCAATCAAGGTGGTGGGCTCCGGTGACCTGGGGACGTTCGGGCCGCAGAAGCCGGTGCCGACCGCGAGCGTGGCCAAGATCATGACGGCCTACGTCATCCTCCGGGACCACCCGCTCAAGAAGGACGAGGGGGGCCCGCAGATCGAGGTCGACGCCAAGGCGGTGACCGAGGGCGGTTCCAGGCACGAGTCCCGGATCGAGGGGCTGAAGGCCGGGCAGAAGTTCAGCCAGCAGAACATGCTCAAGATGCTGATGATCCCGTCCGGCAACAACATCGCCCGGCTGCTGGCCCGTTGGGACTCCAAGTCCGACAACGAGGCGGCGTTCGTCAAGAAGATGAACGCCGCCGCCAAGGACCTGGGCATGAAGAACACCACCTACACGGACCCCAGCGGCCTGGACCCCAAGACCGTCAGCACCGCGGTCGACCAGCTCAAGCTGGCCGAGGCCGTGATGAAGTTCGACGCCTTCCGGCCGATCGTCGCCATGACGAACGCCGACATCCCGGGCCTGTCGCAGCGGATCAACAGCAACATCGACAACCTGCTGCTGGCCGGCCTCAGCATCAAGGGCATCAAGACCGGCTCCAGCACGGCGGCCGGCGGCACGCTCTCCTGGGCGGCCTACAAGACCGTCGACGGTAAGGACCGGCTGATCCTGGGCACGATGATGGACCAGCACTTCAAGGGCCTGGACCCTGACGGTGCCAACAGCCTCACCCTGGTCAAGCAGAACAGCCAGAAGGTCATCGAGGCCGTACGCAACGCGCTGACCTCTGCGCCGGCGGTGAAGAAGGGCCAGGTCGTCGGCTATGTCGACGACGGCCTGAACGGCCTCACGCCGGTCGTCGCCACCAAGGACCTGAAGGCGGTGGGCGTTCCGGGCCAGAAGCTGAAGCTGAGTGTCGGTGACGGCGGCAAGACCGTCCCGCACACCGCGAAGGCCGGCACCGAGGTCGGTGTGCTGACCGTCGGCAACGGCGAAAGCATCCAGAAGGTGCCGGTCGCCCTGAAGGAGGACCTGGTCGAGCCTTCGTTCGGAGCGAAGCTGGTCCGCATCACCTGAGCCGGCTGCCGAGGGGCCGCGGGCGTCCGACCCGCGGCCCCTCGGCATACGCGCCTTGGGCGTCCCCCGGCTTCTCCCTCCCACCCTCCTGCTGCTCCGGCCGTCGCACGCCGGGCGGCCGTGCGTGGCGACTTGGGCCGGCCCACCTCAACGAGCCTCGGACGTCCAGCTCCACGCGGCGCGCCCGGAACCCGGGCGCGCTGCGGCTTACAGTGTGCTCGCCCGTCCTCCTCCGTCCCGTACGTGACCGGAGCCCGCCATCGACGTAGCGCAAGCACCGAAGCCGGCCTATGCGTCCGTCGTCGCCACACGCCGAGCGTGGGCGGCGCGGGGCGCGGTGATGCTGATGCCCTCCGGGGTGATGCTGCTCCTGGGGGCGTGGGGGATCCGCCGCCAGGACGCCATCTGGCGCGACGAGGCGGTCAGCTACGACATGGCCCACCGCAGCCTGCCCGACCTGTGGCACACGCTGCTGCACGCTGATGTCGTCCACGGCCTGTACTACGCCCTGATGCACGTCTGGTTCCGGGCCTACGACGCCACCCTCGACGGGACGTTCGGCGAGGTGGTGGGGCTGCGGCTGCCGTCGGTGGCCGCGATGACCGCCGCCACCGCGGGCGTCGCCCTGCTCGGGCACCGCCTCGTCGGCCGGCGGGCGGGCCTGCTGGCCGGCTTCACGTTCGCGTGCATCCCCGTCGTCCAGCAGTACGCGCAGGAGGGACGCTCGTACGCCACCGTCTGCGCACTGGTCGTCTGGGCCACGTACCTGCTGGTCCTGACCGCGGCCGCGGCGGCACCCCCGCACGCGTCTCCGCACCCGCGCCCCCGGCTGTGGCTCGGCTACACGGCGCTCATGCTGGCCGCCTGCCTGCTGCACGAGTTCGCGTGCCTGGTGCTGCCCGTCCACGCCGCCGCACTGATCCTCGCCCGGCTGCCCCGCCGCGTACTGCGTGCCTGGGCGCTGTCCGCGGCCACCGTCCTCGCCGGGCTGGCCCCGCTCGCGGTCTTCAGCACCCGGCAGTCGGCGCAGATCAGCTGGCTGATGTGGCCGGACCCGCTGCAGCTGCTGACCTTCGCCGTGCTCGCGGTCCTCGGCCTGGCCTGCGCCCGCGTGCGGATCCGCTCCCGCGGCCCGATCGGCCTGCGCGCCCTGGGCATCCCGCTGCTGCTCCTGCCCACCCTCCTCCTGCTGCTGCTCTCGCACGTCGAACCGGCCTACGTCGACCGCTACGTCCTCTACTACGTCGTCGGCTTCGCCCTGCTCGCCGGCGCCGCGCTGGCCCGGCTGCTGCGCCCGGCCGGCGAAGCGGGGCAGACCCGGACCCGCCGGCTGCGCCGGACCGCGGCCGTCGCGCTGGTGCTGGCCGCCCTGCTGCCCATCGACGTCCATCTGCGCAGCCCGGACAGCCGGGTCGACGACGTCACCGCGGTCGCCCGGGCCGTGCGCGCGGTGGCGGAGCCGGGCGACGGCCTGCTCTTCATGCCGGCCCGGCGGCGGATCTGGACGGCGACCCGGCCGCACGACTTCCGCGGCCTGACCGATCTCGCCCTGGACAAGAGCCCGTTGGCCTCCCACACCCTCTACGGCACCGAACGCTCCGGCGACGCCATCCGCGCCCGGATGCTGGCCAGCCGCCGGATCGTGGTCGCCGGCGACCCGGACGGCCAGCCCGCCGACGACAACGACCAGGAAATCGCCAAACGGGCCACCCTGCGCGACGCCTTCGAGGTCTGCGGCACCACGGAGGTCCGCGGCGCCCGCATCACGGTGTACGGGCGGGCCGGGGCGTGCGGGACGGGAGCCGCCCGCTAGGGCACCGGACAGGAAGCCCCAGCCTGAACCGGGCCCCCCGGGCCCCTCACCGCAGCCCGGCCGCCGCCCCGTCGAGCCCCAGCAGCTCCTGGAGGGCCGCCGCGCCGGCGTCGGTGAGGCGTACCGCCCTGCCGCTGCCGATCCGGCGGACCCAGCGGCGGTCGAGCAGCCCGTCGCAGAGCCGGGCGCCGGCCGTGCCCGCGAGGTGGTTGCGGCGCTCGGTCCAGTCCAGGCAGCCGCGGGCCTGGGGCCGGCGGCCGGTACGCAGGTCGGCCGGTTCGACGCCCAGCGCGTCGGTGAACCAGTCCCGGCCGGCGTCGGTGAGCGCGAAGCCGCCGTCCTGGTCGACCAGCCCGCGGGCGGTCATCGCGTCGGTGATCGCCACGCCGAGCCGGCCGGCGAGGTGGTCGTAACAGGTGCGGCCCCGGGCCAGCGCCGCGGAGGCGGACACCGCGCGCAGCCCGCGCGGCGCGCCCTGCGGCGGATCGAGGTGCGCGGTCAGGGATTCCAGCAGCTCGGCGACGTGCGGGCCGGCGAGCTGGAGGTAGCGGTGGCGGCCCTGGCGCCGTTCGACGAGCAGCCCGCCCTCGGTCAGCCGGGTCAGGTGCTCGCTCGCCGTCGACGGCGCGACCTGCGCGTACGCGGCCAGTTCGCCGGCCGTCCAGGCCCGCCCGTCGAGCAGGGCCAGACAGAAGGCGGCCCGGGTGCGGTCCGCGAGCAGCGCGGCCAGCCGTGCGAGCTCGGTGCTGTACGGCGGAGTGCCGGCCGCCGGGGTGCGGTGCGTCGCGGTCCGGTCCGTCACCGCCTGGTTCGCCGCGGTCCGGTTCGTCGCGGTGCTGTACGCCGGAGTGGTCATGACTCGATTGTCCGCCGCGAGTCTTCGGTGCGTACCGAAGGGACTCGTGCCTACGGTGCCCGTATGAGCACCTCCCCGGAGTACGCCACCTTCCACTTCCACGCGTTGCACCACGCCGACCAGCCGCTGCTGCTTCCCAACGCCTGGGATGTCGCGTCGGCGGTCGCCCTCGCCGCGGCCGGATTCGCGGCGGTCGGCACGACGAGCCTGGGGGTCGCGGCGGCCCACGGCTATCCGGACGGCCGTGGGCTCGCCGAGGTCAAGGACGCCACTCTCGCCTTGGCGCTGCGCCTCAACGGCCGGCTGACCTGCCCGTACACCGTCGACATCGAGGGCGGGTTCGGTGGCGGGCCGCAGGAGGTGGCGGATCTGGCGGGGGCGCTGGCGGAGGCCGGTGCGGCGGGGCTCAATCTGGAGGACGGGCTGCCCGGTGGCGGGGGGCTGCAGGAAATGGCGCGGCAGGCCGAGGTGCTGGCGGCGGTGAAGCAGCGGGCGCCCGGGCTGTTCCTGAACGCCCGGATCGACACCCATTGGCGGGTGACCACCCCGCCCCCGCTGTCGGAGACGCTGGCCCGCGCCGAGAGCTATCTGGCGGCGGGCGCGGACGGGGTGTTCGTCCCGGGGATCGTCGCCGACGAGGACATCGCGGTGCTGGTCCGCGAGGTCCAGGCCCCGCTGAACATCCTCTTCACGCCGGGCCGGCACACCCTCGCCCGGCTGGCGGAACTCGGCGTGCGCCGGATCAGCACCGGTTCGCTGCTCTTCCGTACGGCCCTGCAGGCCACCCTGGGGACGGCGGAGGCGATCCGCACGGGGCAGCCACTGCCGGAGCCAGGCGGCGCGGCGCTCATGTACGAGGACGTCCAGCGGATGGTGGGGGAGGAGCAGGGGGAGTAGGTCCCCCTGCTCCCGGCGCTCAGACCTGCCGGCCCCGGCCCGCCTGGCGGCGGCGGTGGACGGCGACGGCCGCGCCCGCCACACCCAGTGCGCCCGCGCCACCGATCAGGCCCGCCTTGGGCAGGTGCCCGGCCTTCTCGGCCAGGCCGGCCAGCCCGTCGTCGGGGAGCATGATCGACGTACGGCTTTCCGTGGGCGCGGTGGAGTCCGCGGCGAAGGCGGCGCCCGTGGGCAGCAGCAGGACGGCGAGCGCACCGGCGGCGACGGTGGCGGTACGGATCATGGAGCGGCGCTGGGCCCGCATGGGTACTCCTCGTCGGGGGCGGCTCGGGCCGCCCTGGGTCACGGTACGGGAGGCACCTTACGGAGCGTCCTTAACGGCAATCCGTACGTTGTGTAACAGTCAGCAAGATCTCTGGGATCGGTCCCGTGACGATGCGCCCGCCAGTCCGGTCCAAAGGCCGCAACCCCGGCAAGGCGGTCGGGTCGTCGGCGGTGCTTCGCCGGGCACCGGCGGAACTTCGGCCGGGCGCCGGCCAGGTCGCCCGCGCCTCGTCGTCGGATGGCCGCGCCGAAGATTCCCCCGCCCGCCGCTTTGGATAGCTTGAGGAACGGGCCCGACGGGAGGCGGTGACGACGGGATGCGAGGCGGCGAGGACGGCTGCGCGCGAAGACGCTTCCGCCCGTGGCGGCGAGTCAGCTCGCGGTGGCGCAACGGTCCCTGGCGGTGCATCTGCCGCGCCACCGCCCTCTGTGCGCTCCCGCTCCTCGCCGGATGCGCCGGTCTGGAGGGCCTGGAGAGTGACGGACCGGCCCGCGACGTCAAGGCGCCGCTCGCGCTCTGGCCGGAGTACACCCCCGCCCCGCTCGGCCGGGAGGACAACCCGGCCGCCCTCAGGCCCGTGGCCGGTGTGCCGCACGTCCCGAGCGGCAGCATGGCCGACGCCGACCCGCTCGCCGTCCTCGACGCGGACATCTCCGCGGAGGGGCAGCATCCGCCCGCCCCTCAAGCCGTTCGCCGCCCCGAGCTGCACGACCTCACCGACGACGGCAAACCCGACCTGATCACCGTCATCGACCTCGATCCGCGCACCAGCGAACTCCGCGTCTACAGCGTGCGGAAGACGGTGGTGACCCGGGTGCTGGTGCTGCGCGGCGTGCTGGCCGGCGTCGAGCTGGCGGCCGGTCACCTGGCGGTGCGTGAGCCCACCAAGGACCCGCGCTACGTGAGCGTCACCGACCTGGTCTGGGACGGCAGGGCGATGGCCCTGTGGGACCTCACCCTCGACGAGGTCCGCAGACACCAGACCCGCCAGGCCGGCGGCGGCAGCGGGAGCAGGAGGAGCAGGGCGGGCCGGGGGAGCAGGGGGCCCGGGGGGAGCAACGGGAGTGCCGGGAGCGGTCCATGAGGCGCCCGGCGGTCTCCCTCCGCTGGAAGATCGCGCTGACCGTGATGGCGGTGAGCTGCGCGGTCGCCGCCGTCCTCGGCGTGCTCGTCCACAATGCGGTGGCCCGTCAGACCGTGGGGCAGGTACGGAAGGAGACCCGCGCGAACCTCGACACCGCGCTGGACCTCTTCGAGTACGGCACCTCGCGCGAGGGCATCAACTCCCTCCTCGACCCGATCGAATTGCCGCAGCCGCTGCGGGAGTTGGCGCGTTCGGGGCAGCGCGGCAGCATGGTCGGGACGTATCGCGGCCACCCGGTCATGTGGGCCGCGGCGCCTGCCGACGGCCAGGTCATGGCCGTCTGGTCGCCGTACGGCAACACCCGCCGCTCGCTGGAGAACTTCGACACCGCGATCCTCGGCTCGGCCGTCCTCGCCGCCGCGGTCGTCGCGCTCGCCGGGCTGTTCCTCGCGCACCGCATCAGCCGCCGGCTGGCCACCACGGCGGCGGTCGCCCGCCGCATCACCGCCGGCGATCTGGACGCCCGGGTCGGTGGTGGTGGCAGTGGCAGTGGCAGTGGAGGTGAGGGTGACGGTGGCGGCGCGGGCGGCGGCCGGAAGGCGGGCGGCGGACCGGCGGCGCGGGACGAGGTGGCGGCGGTGGCCGCCGCCCTCGACTCGGTGGCCGGCTCCCTGCAGAGCCGGCTGCGGGCCGAACAGCGGTTCACCGCCGATGTGGCCCATGAACTCCGTACGCCGCTCACCGGCATCCTCGCCTCGGCCGAACTGCTTCCCGAAGGCCGGCCGAAGGAGATGATCAACGACCGGCTGCGGGCGCTGCACCGCCTCACCGAGGACCTGCTGGAGATCTCCCGGCTGGACGCCGGCGCCGAACACGCCGATCTCGCCGCGTACGATCTGGGCGCGCTGGTCACCCGCTCCGTGCGCGCCACCGGCCTCGACAGCGACGTACGGGTCGCCGCGGACACCGTCGTCGAGACGGACCGGCGCCGGCTCGACCGCATCCTCGCCAACCTCGTCCTCAACGCGCACCGGCACGGCCGGCCGCCGGTCGTGGTCACCGTCGACATCCCGCCCGGCGGCCCACCGACCATCGAGGTCCGCGACCACGGCCCGGGCTACCCCGTCGACCTGCTGCACCACGGCCCGCAGCGCTTCCGCACCGACGCGCCCGGCCGGGGCAGGGGCCACGGTCTCGGCCTGACCATCGCCGTCGGCCAGGCCGCCGTCCTGGGCATCGACCTCCGCTTCACCAACGCCCCCGACGGCGGCGCCCGCGCGGTCCTCCGCCTCCCCCGGGAAGACACCCCGGCGCCTCCCTGAGCGGCCCACCGGCCTTGATCGGCCCACCGGCGCTGAGTGGCTCACTGCCGCTGGGCGGCTCACCGGCCCTGAGCGTCCCACCGGTCAATGTCGCCTGATCACCGGCCGGCCGGGTCCGCTCACCAGTCGATGTCGTCCGGCGGCTCCGGCAGCACCTCCTCGTCCGTGGGCCCGGGTCCCGCCCCGGGCTCGGGCTCGGCGACCGCCACCGCGCGCCCACCGCCCGTGTCCTCCCCGTCGCTCTCCCGTCCCGCCAGCACGTCCAGGATCGGCTGGCCGTACTTCACGAGCTTGTTCTCGCCGACGCCGTTGACCGTGCCGAGTTCGGCCGTCGTCGCCGGCCCCAGGAGGGCGATCTCCCGCAGCGTCGCGTCATGGAAGATCACATACGCGGGCACGCCCTGCTCCTTGGCCGTACGGGCCCGCCAGCTCCGCAGCGCCTCGAAGACCGGCAGCGCCTCCTCGGGCAGATCCACCGGCGCCCGCTTGCCCTTCGCGGTCTTCGCCTTCGCGGCCCGCGCGGCCTTCTCCGGCTCCCGCCGCATCGGCACCTCGCGCCGGCCGCCCAGCACCTCGCCGCTCGTCTCCGTGAGCACCAGCGTGCCGTAGTCACCCTCCACGGCGAGCAGTCCCTGCGCCAGCAACTGCCGTACGACACCACGCCATTCGGCCTCGCGGAGGTCGGCGCCCACCCCGAAGACGCTCAGCGCATCATGATCGAACTGGATGACCTTCGCGGTCTTCTTCCCCATCAGGATGTCGATGATCTGGCCCGCGCCGAACTTCTGCCCGCGCTCACGCTGCAGCCGTACGACCGTCGACAGCAGCTTCTGCGCGGCGACCGTGCCGTCCCAGGTCTGCGGCGGGGCCAGGCACGTGTCGCAGTTGCCGCAGGTGGTGCCGGCGCTCTCCTGCCCGAAGTAGGCCAGCAGCCGGACCCGCCGGCACTGCACCGTCTCGCACAGCGCCAGCATCGCGTCGAGATGGGCGGACAGCCGCCGCCGGTGCGCCTCGTCGCCCTCCGAACCGTCGATCATCTTCCGCTGCTGGACCACGTCCTGCAGCCCGTACGCCAGCCAGGCCGTCGACGGCTGGCCGTCCCGCCCGGCGCGCCCGGTCTCCTGGTAGTAGCCCTCCACCGACTTCGGCAGGTCCAGATGCGCCACGAACCGCACGTCCGGCTTGTCGATCCCCATCCCGAACGCGATGGTGGCGACCACCACCAGCCCGTCCTCCCGCAGGAACCGCGCCTGGTGCTCGGCTCGCGTACGGGCGTCGAGGCCGGCGTGGTACGGCACCGCGGCGATGCCGTTGTCCACCAGGAACTGGGCGGTCTTCTCCACGGAGGCCCGCGAGAGGCAGTAGACGATCCCGGCGTCCCCGTCGTGCTCGCTGCGCAGCAGCTCCAGCAGCTGCCGCTTGGGCTCGCTCTTGGCGACGATCCGGTACTGGATGTTCGGCCGGTCGAAGCTCGCCACGAAGTGCCGGGCCTCCGCCATCTTCAGCCGGGAGGTGATCTCGGCGTGCGTGGCGTCGGTCGCCGTGGCGGTCAGCGCGATCCGCGGTACGTCGGGCCAGCGCTCGTGCAGCATCGACAGCGCCAGATAGTCGGGCCGGAAGTCGTGCCCCCACTGCGCCACGCAGTGCGCCTCGTCGATCGCGAAGAGGGAGATCTTGCCCCGGTCCAGCAGGCTCAGCGTCTGCTCCACCCGCAGCCGCTCCGGCGCCAGATACAGCAGGTCCAGCTCACCGGCCAGGAACTCCGCCTCGACGAGCCGCCGCTCCTCCAGGTCCTGCGTCGAATTGAGGAATCCGGCCCGCACCCCGAGCGCCCGCAGGGCGTCGACCTGGTCCTGCATCAGCGCGATCAAGGGCGAGATCACGACCCCGACACCCGGCCTGACCAGCGAAGGAATCTGATAGCAGAGCGACTTGCCGCCACCGGTCGGCATCAGGACGACGGCGTCGCCGCCCCCTATGACGTGCTCGATGATCTCCTGCTGGCTGCCCCGGAACGCGTCGTACCCGAAGACGCGGCGCAGCACCTGCACCGCCTCGCCCGCCTCCGGAGCGTCTGCTGCATCCATGTCCTCGACCATTCCCACGTCCGTCAGAGCCACCCCGAAAGCCTACGAGCTCCGCGCCCCTCCCCGCGGCCCCTGTGGATAACTCTCGGCTCGGCCTCCCCGGCACCACCGGTGGCCGGTGCGGTAGAGCGCCGCACGCACCCGGCCGGGAGCGGCCCGGGCGCCTGTCCCCGCCCATGCAAAAGGGCCGGTCCGCGAGGATCAACTCGCGTGACCGGCCCTTCTCGGGGTGCCCCCGGCAGGATTCGCACCAGCGACATTCGCTTCAGGAGTTTTCCCAAGGGGCCGTCGCAGGCATGGCCGGCGGGCGACGCCGCGATTGCCCAGCGTCAGCGTCCGTCACGAGGCACCGAGCCGTGCCGCAGCACGGGCCGCTCCGGCGGGGTGTGCCGGCAGGCGCCCTTGGTCACAGCCCGCAGGAGCCGCGGTCGAGGTGGAAGTACCGGGCGTTGGCCCAGCGGCACAGCCGGATGCCGACGGTGACGCCGACGATGGTGACCAGGGCGGGCAGGTATCCGCTGGCGACCTGGACGATCGGGATTGCCGGGCACCCGCCTGAGATCGCCCAGCCCGTACCGAACATCACTGCTCCGGGGACCACGCCGGCGTGGATGCGCCCTGGGGTGCGGCGGACCCGCAGCAGAGCGAACGCGCACACGATGATCACGACGGCGCCGGCGAAGGAGAGGAGCATGCGCAGGTCCTGGAAGGTGAACATGCGGTTCAGCTCGGTGTAGTCGCCGAAGCCGATGTTGGAGACGGTATAGCCGAGGGTGAGGCCGGTGATGATGTTGGCCAGCAGAATCGCACCACGAGTACGCATCAGATCACCTTCCACAGCAGGAACGACACCGCGACGGCGGTGCCGAAGAACACGGCGGTCGCGACGAGGCTGACCGGGCGCAGACGGCCGCAGCCGTTGAGTCCGTGGCCGGAGCTGCACCCACCGGCCAGCCGAGTGCCGAAGCCGACCAGCACGCCTCCGACGAACAGCAGGGCGACCATGGTGATCGGATGTGCGGTGACCACGTTCCGGAATCCCGGGCCCATATCGAAGCGGAGGTGGAACCGCCCGGAGGTGATCGCGGCGATCAATCCACCGGTGAAGATCGATACCAGCAGGGCAGCCTGGGTGACCAGCGGGGCCGGGCTCGGGGCCACGACCGGGGTGTCCTCACCCGCCGTCGATTCGACGTCCGTTTCGAGCCGTTGCGACGCCTCGTACGGAGCCGGTGGCCCGGCGGGCGCGGCGGGGCCGGTGCCGAAATGCTCCGCTGTAGCTGCGGCGAGAGCGTCAGCGAGAGCACGCTCGTCGGTGAACTCCTCGTCCATCCGTTCTAGGCGGCGCTCCCTGCGCCAGTGCAACACGCGATCCCACGCGGACGACACGCCGAAAGACCGGTCCGTGGTGAGGGCGTAGTTGATGGTGATCAGAGCGAGCCCGGCAGCGCCGGCCCACCAGGGCCAGTAGTTACTCATGCGGGGCCTCCCATCCATTCGGTGAATCGGGCCCACCAGCCGCGCTTCGAGCCGGGCGCCTGCCGAGAGTGCCGAGACGGGCGGTCTGGAGGCAGCGGACCCTCTGGGGGTGGTGACGGCTGGTCATGCGAGACCGGTATCGGCGGAGATGCCGCCCCGAACCGAGCCGTGGTCTCCGGTGCCGCGGTCACGGGTTCTGACGGCTCTGACGGCTCTGATGGCCGGGCAGCCGGTGCCGGCTGGGACCAGGACGCGCTCTCCGGTGACCATTGATAGTGCTGTGGTGGGTGGGCTTGCCGGGGTCTCTGCTCCGGTGTGGGGGCGCTGGAGCGGTCTGCGTCGGGGGCAGCGGCTTCGAGGTGTCGCGCGCTGGCTCCGTTGGGCAGCAGGCTGATCGGCACGCGCTCGCCGGTGAGTGACATCTGGTAGCGGGCACAGCCGAGCCACTGATCCCCGCTGTCGCAGTAGTAGTCGCGCCAGCCTTGCAAGCTCGCCCTGAGCAGCGGGAAAAGGGGGCATCCTGCGGCGTGCGAGCAACCCACGTTGCTCCCTTCTGAGCGGCGCGTACCACCCACTCGGTGAGGGTGGTTGCCGTTCTCGAATTCGGGCCTTCGCCGCGTCAGGGTCGATCTCAAAGCGACGCAATGACGGCCTGTCACAATGCGGAACCGTGCCCTCCACTCCTTCGACCGGGCGTGATGGAACCACTGTTTCGCCGCCCCGAGCAACCTCAAGGGGGAATCCGACCGTGACCACATGACATCACTCAGTAAGAATCGTCACGCCGTGTTTATGCTCTATGGCTCTCATATCCGGATATTCGCGGCCGATAAGGAGACCGCTTGAAGCGCGCCGCGGCCTCATGGCTCACACTCCTGGTGGCGGGAGTCAGTTGTTCGTGAAGACCGTGCGCATATCGATGTTGGTTATGGCGAAATTGTGAATTCGACTGTGACGAAACTGTTGATGTCGCTGGTCGTAAGCGGGGACGTTATGGGAGGGAAATCATGTGCCAACGTGCTGTCTGCCGGTTGTGCCGGAAGATCACCTATGAGGGCTGCGGAAGACACGTGGAGCAAGTGCTCGCCGACGTGCCCACACCTCAGCGGTGCACGTGTGAGCCTGCGAAGCCCGAGCCTGCACGCTCGGGGGAGCCGATGACTCGAACGGGGCCGAAGCCGGCGCCTGTTCCTCGAAGCCCGGACGGTTCGCGGGGCCGATCGTCGGGCGGCTGGTGGGCCCGGCTCGTCTCTTGGATGAAAAGCCCGGCATGAAACAAGCCGAAGGAGACCAACTGCGCTCGCTGCGCGAGGGGCCGGGGGCGGTCGATCGGCCATGCCTTCCTCGACGGGCACACGCCCGCCGCCGCGGGCACCCTCGCCCGCGGCATGATCTGGCGCGCCCCTGGGCGCCGGTCTCATCACCGCCGCGAAGCAACTGGTCGTGGGCGGCTGGGAAGTTCACGAGGACGACTCCGAGACCGACGGCGGCGCACGTACTGTCGCGCTGAACTCCGCGAGAAGCCTGCTTCCGCAGCGACGCCGAAGCGAGGCCGAGCAGAACCCCTCCCTGGGGAGAAACCTCCAGGTCGGAGCGGTGATACGCGGTGCCCCCGGCAGGATTCGAACCTGCGACACCCGCTTTAGGAGTGGGGTCGAATTCCTGATCGGGGGTGTTCGCTCGTGCTGGGTGGTGCTGTCCTTGCAGGTCAGCACCACCCAGCCTGATGCTGAGTCCTTCGCGGGGGGGCCTCGTGTTCCACCATCCGCTCACGCATCGCTCACGCGCAGAGAGCTTTCAGCGCTACGGGGCTTGAACCCACGACCTCTTCGTCCCCAATGAAGTTCGGGCAAGATCGACACCGGGTGGTTTGCTATTTCACCTGGTCAGGGCGTTGGGGTGGGGCGGTTCCGATTGGTGTCGAAGGGGCTTGGGGGCGGGTCGGCTCCCAGCTGACGGCCGCTGACGCCGACTGTCCCGCCGTATCGGCTTGTGCGCAGTCCGCGGCGCGCGACGCTTGTCCGGAGGGCTCAGATCACCGTCGAGGGTGCGTGCTTACTCAGGTAGCTCTTGAAGGTCTTCCTGATCTCCGCCTGGAGGTAGCCCGCCTGCGGTGAGTTGGGCACCACGTCCGGCTCGAAGCCTCTCTTTCGGGCATCAAGGTACCGCACGATGCTCGACGACCTGGTGTTGGAGACGAAGAGCTCGTTCTGGGTGCGAATGTCCGCGCGCAGTCCCTCGAAGTTCCGTGCGAGATCGATGCCGAGGTTGGAGACGTAGTACTTGCACTCGACGATGAGGACGCACTGACTGCCTCGTGGCGCGATGCCCTGTGCTCGGCTCAGAGCAGCTTCCTCGGCCGGCAGCACCAGCACGTCGCACTCGTGCAGGACGCCCGATGTACCGGTCACATACACGCCGAGGTGGACCTCAACGGCGGGAGCGCCGTCGAACTCGATCACAGCATGGGTGAAGGGCTGGCTGTTGCCGTAGAGATGACCAGGGCCCGTCCGGAAGACAAGGCTGCTGGCCTTCGCCCCGTAGACGTCCTCGTAGGTGACAGTGGCACCGTGCCGACTCGCAGTGGCGACGATCAGGGAGAAGATGAAACCCTCATAGATGTCGGAAGGCTTCGAAGCGGAGTTGTACGACACTGCCCCTGCCGCCAGAAGGCTCTTGATCTCGTTGACCAGGCTGTCGACCGCGCTCAACTGACAACCTCCCTCGCCACGTCGGCCAGCAGTTGGCTGACGTGGTTACGTCGTTCAGCCGACGTCCGATCTCCCTGGAACTCCGTTCGGCTACGGCGCGATCGAGCGCTTTCGTCCGGCTCGAACACGACCGCCCCGGCGATGCTCCGGCTTCCGGCGTCGCCCTCGGGTTCGGTCCGGAGCGTCTTCAGCACCTCCAGTTCCATTTCAGGCAGTTCGACGAGTACTCGCCTCACCGCATCCAGGAGGAGCTGGACACGTTCTTCATCCGTCATGGCTCGCGTCGCGATGACCAGCGTTCCCCGCTTGCGTGATGCCTCGAACTCGACGAGACCAAGCACGCTGCGGTCCACGACCTCATATCGAAGCGCTGCCGCGGCCGGACTCGCAGCAGAGGAGTCATCACCGCGGCGCTGTTGGCGCCGGCGGAGGATCTTTTCCTCGGGCACTCCCGCGGCGATTGCCGCGTCGACATCGTCGAGCACCCAACTCAGAGCGGTGTCCTGTAGAGCTGCGCGGAGCTGATGCTCTACGCGACGCAGTTCGAACTGGTTCATGTCCCCCTCGTATCAGCAGTCTTTCTCTGAGGTAGCCCCTCGGTCCACAGATCCTCCCCCGGGGTGTGTGAAGGAACCCCCGGTCACCCATCGAGCGGACTCCGGAGTGCCTCCAACGACAGGTGGGGTTCCGGAACGGCAGCTGAACCAGTCTGGGTCTGGTGGAGGCTCGATTCCCTGAGAGGAACAAGGCCCGATGCGCGAGCTGATTGCTGCGGGTAGCGGCGCTCCGCGTCAGCTCTCGGGAGATCGTCGAGGGCGAGCGGTTCAGGTGCCGGGCCACCTCGCGCACCCCGTGGCCCTGCGCACACAGCAACGCGATTTCGTCGCTTTCATCGCGCACCTGATCAAGGCGGCATCGACGCCTTGATCGGCGTCGTCGGCGATGCCCTGGACGATGCGCTCATGGAATCCGAGGTCGGCCTCTGCGAGATGGAGCCGATCAAACATGGCCCGGCCTGGTCAGCTCCCATCGTAGGCAACCTGCACTCGTATGGTGCCCTTGGCCGTGTGCAGAAAGGCGTCGCCCTGTCCGGCCAGAGCTTCGGCTCCGGTCTCGTCCAGAATGATGCGGCTGTCGGTCGCGGTCTTGACCCGCAGGGCGAGTTGGGCGGGGAAGTTGGAGCGGATGGTCGTCGAGATAACGTCCGCGCTCGGGCGCTGTGTGGCTGCGATGACGTGGATGCCCGCAGCGCGGGCCTTCTGCGTCAGGCGCTTGAGCAGCGCTTCGATTTGCTTCTTCTCTTCGGGATCGCTGGTGAGGTCGGCGTACTCGTCCAGGACGATGACGATCCAGGGCTTTCGGTCTGCTTTGTCGACCTTGGCGTTGTACTCGACGAGCTTGCGTGTGCGGATCGCCTTCATGTCCTTGTAGCGCACGGCCATCTCTTCGACGGTTTCCTCAAGAATCTCGATGGCGTCGGCGGCGTCCATACCGATCAGGCCATCAAGGTGAGGGTCGTCCTCGAAATCGACAAGCTCGGTGCCCTTGGGATCGACAAGGCGGAGTCGCAGGGTGCTCTTGTCGTACCGGACCAGGCCCTTGAGAATCGTGTCCAGGGCGACGGACTTTCCTGATCCGGTAGTACCGGCCACCAGCAAGTGCGGTGAGTCCGCGGAGGACAGGTCGATGGTGACCGGGTTGCCTTCGATGTCGGCGCCCAGCGGGGCGATGAGGCTCTCAGGATCGGCCGGGCACCGCTGCCACAGCGCCTTGGCGTCGACCCCGTACTTCTCGTCGTCGATCTTGGGGATCTCGAAGAGCACGGAGCCGCGGTCGTTGCGGGTGCGAATGCTGAACCCGGAGGGCAACGCCAGGGCCAGGAAGATTTCGTCGCGTCGGTTGGTCAGCTTGTCCACAGTGACCCCAGGACGGGGGATGAAACGGAAGATGTAGAAGCCTGGTCCTTCCTGCCACTTGCCGCTCTCCGGGGCGATGACCTCGACCTTGTGGCGGGCGAAGACATCGACGACCTTGTTGTATCGAAGTTTCAGCTCCTCCTCGTGGAGCCCACCGCGGTGAGCTTTCAGAGGGACAGGATCTACCTCTGCGGCAGGGTGACGTGCAACAACCGGGCTCGGCAGGGTCGTCGGAGCAGTCGCTCCGACAGCCTCGACAGATGCCGCCGGTTCTTCCGGAGTGGGCAGTTCGGCGGAAGTGCCCACTGAGGGGGCCTTGACGATAGTGTCTGGGATCTTCACGGTCCCATTGAGGTCCCCAGAGTCAACAAGGGGATCGGCATCGGTGGGGTCCTGGTTGGCGCGCAGAGCGCCGATGAGGTCCAGCAGCTCGTGCTTGTTCAGCCTCACCAGAGTGTGCTCGCCGAGGCTTCCGACCGCGGGGGCCGGCTGGTCGTCCTCGGCTGAGATGGCCACGACGACGCCGGTGACTTGACCGAGCTGGACATCCTCGGAGCGCAGGGCGTCGAGGACCTTCGCCTCAACCTGACGGTGGTCGTCGTTACCGATCATGGTACGAGCTGGAAGGTCTGCGGCCTGTAGGGCGTTTCCACTGGTCTGAGCGATCGCGGCGGCAAGTTCGTCCAGCCAGAAGGGACGGTCGTGGCGAGCCTCGCCGCCCGAGCGGAAGGCATCCTCGCACAGGTCGGTGGTGCGGTTGAGCTGTTCCTCAGCAGAGCCGACATCGAAGGTCTGGCGGAACTTGGACTCGGCGACCAGGACATCCAGGCGAACCGAGCCGTCGTCCTGAACGGTCAGCACGAACCGGCCCAGATCGGCACGGGTTTTGTGTCCGCGACCGAACCAGCGGTGGTGCTCGTCGAAGCTGATCCAGGTGACCAGGCTCGTGCCCTGTCGAGGGACAGGAAACTGCTGGTCGATGACAAACCGCGTGGCGACAAGGCCGACGACTTCGTTAACCGTGGTGCCGATGCCGAGGGAGCGCAGCACGGCGCCAGGGGCCACGTTGCGGCCGACCTCGTAGACCCGCTTAGAGGTGCCTTCGGAGTCCTGCGGGGTGACGACGCCGATCTGCTCCAGGCGGCGCCGCAGTCGCTGGACGACGAACTGCCGGCCGGTCTGCGAGCTGACAATGAGGGTGTAGGACTCGTTCTTGCCGACACTGGGCTTGACGAGGATGACGTCAGGGCGGTTGCGAAGGGCATCGATCTGCTCACGGCCGATGAAGCTGTCGAGGGTGACGACCCAGTGGGCCACGCGGTGCAGAGTGGTGAACAAGTCCAGGTGCTGGTCGAACTGCACCTGCATCTCGAAGTAGTCGATGCCGTCGACACTCTCCCGGGAGACCGGGGAACGGCGGTCGTAGCGCACGCACAGGGTGGACCAGGACTCAAGAGTCTCGTCTGCGGTTTCGGGCAACAGTGCTCTCACGACGTTCTCGCTGGTCTGAGCCAGGTTGTGTGAGGCCGGGTGCTTCCAGGGGTTGAAGGAGCCCGACAAGGATTCCTTCTTGGTGCTCTCCTTGATACTGGTCTGGGTGCCGAACAGCGCCGGAGCCAGGGCGAGGTCGATGGTGTTTTCCAGCCCTGACAGGTCTGCTTCCTGGTCGGGCTCCCATGCCTGCAGAATGAGTTGGACGTCGGGCAGGAAGCTGTCCTCGGACATCTCCGCACCGGAGAACTGCAGGTCGAAACCCTGGATGATCTCGTGATGGGTGGCCTGGGGAGCCAGCACGACCAGATCAACTTTCAGACGAGGGTTCTTGGCCCGCACCTGCTTGGCCACGCGCATTGGCAGGATAGGGTCGCCATTGCGGTCCAGAAGCAGTACGCGTAGGCCGTCAAGCTTGTGGGGGTAGGTCGTCAGGTAGTCGGTGATGACGCGGACCATCTCGTCGATCGCGGTCTCGTCAACGCTGGAGAGCCATTCCTTGGACTCGTTGCCGCCGTGGCGGACCGGGGCGTACTCCTCGTGCCCGGCCGATTCACGCATCGGGATGGCGATCGTGCCGCCGGGCCCGACGAGGACCGCCGGTGTTCCATGTGGGGAGATACGGTCGATGGCGTCGAAGAAGAGGTCCTCGTTCTCCTGGTTGAGGCTCAGACCTCCCTCCTTGTTCAGGGCGGTCTCGATGCTGTCGGCGGCCTCCGCGTAGTTCCTTGCCAGCCAGCGCAGCTTCAGCGGGTGGGTGGCCAGCATCATCATGCGGTGATCGGCCAGCCCGACGACATCGGTCAGGACGACGGCCTCAAGGTCTGCGTTCGGAGCGTTGTCAGGGACCAGGGTGGTGCGAGCTTCGCGGAGTATGCCTTCCCACTCGCGTACGTAATCATTGATGTTCCCGGCGTCAAGCCCGTCGGAGAACCGCTCGAAGTGTTCCAGTTTGAGGCACTCCAGCTGACCGGCGAAATGTGATGTGGGGACGGGCGCGGGCTCGTCGACCTGCCACTGCCGGGGGTCATTGAACTTCTCGAGGAAGGTGTCGAAGGTCAGATTGGTGGCATGGCCAGGGGGGGTTCGCCAGCCGTGGATGAGGGCCACCAGTGCGATCTGCCCAGGGATGCCCAGGGGGTCCCAGCGAAAGCGTCGCTGGGCGGCGCCGTCCATCTCGACCAGGATGCGAAGCGGGGCCCACTCGGTGTTCGGGTCAAACGGCTCGTCCTCCTCCGGCAGGGGTGGCTTGGTCAGGTCCAGCAGGCAGTCCTTGACCTCCAGGGTCAGGCGAAGACCGGTGGAATCCTGGACATCACGCAGGGTGCGTGCATACAGGAAGGCGAACAGCCAGCGGCTCCACCGCCCGGCTTCCTGGTTGCCTTCAAGCCCGACGACGACGGCGCCTTCCTCTTCGTCGGAGAAGTAGGTCAGCTCGCGCAGCAGGGCACGCAGTGGGTCCTGGACGAACTGAGAGTCCGGAAAGGCAAGCTTCTCGACTTTGCGGCGCGACCGCTTGGACAGCAGATCGGCCAGCGGTTCGGCCCCACCGACGGGAGCCTCGTCAAGGAAGCGCTGTGCGGATTCCTGGTCTCCGCGGTCGAGCGCGTCCTCGATCATCATGGCGTCGAACTCGTCGACCCGCTCTGCGTCGGTCCTCTCGATCTCCTGCCGGACCTGCTGGCCTAGGCCGATCTTCTTGGACTTCTGCTCGAAGACTTCAAGCCAGAGGGTCAGGTCCTGCTCGCAGCGCAGCTGGCGAGGATCCTGCGGGGTAGAACCACTGCGATTGAGGTTGAGTACGAGGCTGCGCATGCGCGTTTTGGCAGTCTCGGAGTCTGTACCGATGTGGTCCAGGGACTCCTCACTGAACTCGGTCGTGGTGATGCGGTCTATCAGGTCGTCCTCGGCGATCTCCTTGCCGGTGGGCTGTTTGAAGGCACTGACCGAGACGTTCTTCTTGATCCGGGCGGGCAGTGCGGCGGGCTTGATGAAGAGTCCTCGGTCCGGGAAGAGGTCAAGAGCGGGCAGGGCTGCAGAGATCTCGGGGTAGACCACGTCAGGGGTGTGGACCTGAGTTGCTGCGACCTTCTGCGCGGTCTCGACCAGGAAGGCCGCCCAGCGGTGCAAGGACCGGGGCTCCTCACCAGTGATGGCACGCCAGATCTCCGGCAGAAAGGTGACCATCAGGGCCGGAACGGTGCCGATGCCACCCGCCTCCCGCCATGCTTCTGCCATGAACCTGTCGAACCCGCGCTCGCCGGAGGCGTCGTGGTAGTCGCCCAGGATCGTGGCATCGTCAAGGGCGTTCATGGCCGCCAGTCCCTGTGCGTCCGGAGACTGCCCCCACTCGAAGAGCAACACCGCCGTACCCTGTCCGGAATTTCGCCACTTGGTCAGCTGGTCCTGCGGATCCAGCAGGTAATCAACAGGTACGCCTTCGATTGGCTCTGAGGTGCCGACCTTGACGACAACCTGACGGTCCGGCGACTCCGACAGCCTCTGAGCCGTGCGACGGAGAGCCTCGGCCACGGTCGGCCGGTCGAAACCGCTGACTCGCAGGACGGCACGGGCTCCGCTGATCTCAGTGACCTTGCGGAGTGCTTCGTCGGCGACGAACCGACCGAGCGCTCGGATGCTGCTGTCCGTCACCGGGGCTCCCCTCGAACCATGCTGGTTGCATCTGAATATTGAGTGAGCAGACCGATAGCGGCCAGCTTCTCCCGGAACGCCTTGCCGTTGTGGTCAAGGACCGATGGATCGACCTCGTAGGCCAACGGGCTCGCAGCCGCGACCTTGTTCTCCACCACGAGCCCGTACTTCTCGTACAACAGCGCGCAGAACTGGTCGAACTCCATCTCCGTGCCCTGCGGGACGGTGGCAGATACCAGACCCTCAAGCATCGGGGGCTTCATGGTGAAGTGTCGGCGCCCGACCGTCGCGTTCAGGGCTCCCACAGCGGCGAGGGTCTCGCTGAAGAACGCTCGGGGCGAGGCGACCGCGTTGCCGGCCTCCTTGGTGAATCTTTCGTAGCGGCGCTTCCTGGCCTCGTCGCCTTCGGCTTTGATTTCGTCGATCATTTCCCGAGCCTGGACGTTGATCGCGTTGACGATGTCATTGCGGAAGCCGGTGAGGTTCTTCTGCGACTCTCTGCGCAGCGGGGTTGCCTCGTTGCCGAAGTCCAACAGGATCGACTCGCGATCGGTAGCTCCGAGCTTCTGGCGTGCGAGTTGCAGCTGGTGGCGTGCCAAGCAGTAGGGAACCCAGTGCATGAGGCTCTCGGTGCGCTTGGCCCTGGGGACCGTCGCAGTCCGAGCGACGATGTTGCGAGCCCCTTCCCTCAGCAGATCAGGCCACGGGCTGAGATCCTCGTGCAGCTTGATTTCTGCGTCTGAGCCCTCCACGGGTGCTTCGTCGTAGTCGAAGTCGTGCGCGCTGAGGGCCTTGGCAAGGTTGCCCAGCGGGGTGCCGCTGTCCTGCACGAGATCGCGCAGGCCCTGTCGGGTCGCTTCCTTGCGGTCAGGCTCAGAGTCGCTGCGTAAGACCTTGTAGGCCCAGCTGCCACCATCGCGGAAGAGGTAGCGCTCGATACTCGGAGCGTTAATGCCAGCAGCGACCTTGTCGGCCTGCTTGCGCTTCTTTGCGCTCTTCTTGGGGGAGGCATCGCTTTGCTTGATTCGCCGTTCGACTGCGTCGTAGTGGATGAGCTCACCGACGAACGGATAGATGTGCGCGCCGAACCAACTGGGCTGGCTACGACGCCCGGGGATCTCGACCAGCAGGGACGAGAACAAGGCGTGGAGCGTTTCCATCGTCTCGGGGGAGTCCAGCTCGACGGCCTTGCCGAGTTCCTCGTCGCCCTCGACGATGCGGGCCTTGGTCGCTATCCGCCGGGCCAGGTCGTGCGAGGTCCTCTTATAAGCTGTGTCGGCTCCGTTGTCCAGGAGTCCTGCGAACTTCTCCGGGTCTTCCTTATGTGCCAGGTAGACGCCGCGGGCGATCGCGAGCATCTCAAGCGGGACGTAGAAACCGCGGCCCTGCTGTTCGAGATTCACCCCGAAGAGACGAAGGACGACCTCTGCCTTGGAACGGTCAGCCATCACGCACGCACCGACCTGATCTTGTTGCCGACGTCGATCATGAGCTTTCTCATGACGTCGCCCACCAGTACCTGGATCTCGTCGTCCTTGTTTGAGGAGTCAGCCAGCTCTGCCAAGGATCCACTCAGGCCGCGGATCTCTGCCTCGTGCTGGACCTCGCTACGCAGACCTGCGGCCCACCGTGTCAGCAACTCGAAGCGCAGAAGGTCCGCTTCTACCGAGACTGCGTCCTGGTCAGGGGCGACAGCCGGGATACGGATGTATATGGCCCGGTTGAGCCATTCGACGGCGTTCTGCATCTCGGGGGTGACGCCCGTGCGGCCTTCCTCTTGCCACTGGGTGACCTGGTCGACGACCTCGACGCCCTTGCTGGGCACTCGCCGGGAGATCACGGCCGCGCGGGCGCGGTGGGAGAAGAAGGCAGGGTCAAGTATGAAGAAGTCAGGGTTGCTCCCCGCCCGGTGGATGCCCTGGACGGCCTCCAGGCCCTTGAGGAAGCGGTCTCGCACCCTGGTGTCTGCCGGGTCCCGGTTCTTGTCCTGGACAAGGACGAAGTCGTCGCCGGCCTGCAGGCCCATGCGGGCGAACCGGTCCGTGTTGTCGTCGCTGTTGAAGAAGTCAGCTCGTCGCAGGAACGTGTACAAGCCCCGCAACTGTTCGGCCTGCTTCTGGACGTCGCGATTCGTACGGACCTTCTGCAGGTAGCTGCTGGCGTCCGCGGGAGGGAAGTCGCCGGCCGTGTCCGGGTCCAGCCGGTCGTCGACCTGGCGACGGGAAACCTTGCCCGGGTCCAGCTTTCGTAGCGCGAAGAAGGCAGGAACCAGACGACGCTGTTGCTGGGTCAACCCGTCACCGAAGAGCGCCTGGTGGTACAAGTGGGGAGCCTGCCAGAACCTGTTCGAGTGCGACCGCTGGTACTTGGCATGGACGTTTTCGCAGGACAGGCCGCCAGTGAGCATGTAGCTGGTCACCGACAGCGCCTGCCGGGTCGTGACTACGGCCCCGGTGCGCTCGGCTGCGGCGAACACATCTCGGATCGCGGCCCGGCGCTGAGGCCCGCGTGTGGGATCGCTTAGCTCGTTGCGGTTGGCCAGGATTGGGCAGACGTTCCGCGCATCACAGGTCTCGCAAGGCTTCCACCGCGACCATTGCGTCGTCGTCCACTGCTTCAGTACCCAAGGTATGAGCCCGCCGTTGGAACTGTCGGCAGCTACGGACTGGTAGTTGAGGTTGATGACGATGACTGTGCCA
Source organism: Streptomyces sp. NRRL S-337 (assembly GCF_000720175.1). Lineage (GTDB taxonomy): Bacteria > Actinomycetota > Actinomycetes > Streptomycetales > Streptomycetaceae > Streptomyces > Streptomyces siderophoricus. Next base: position 84,370 of record NZ_JOIX01000030.1, on the reverse strand, counting down.
TCGGGGTCGCTGACCTGCCCGCGGACAATACCTCCCGTGAGGGTCTCCACTAGAATCTTGGCGCGCCCGGTGCCGCCTCTGTTGTGGTTGTCGTCTTCGGCGACGCACTTACGTAGCTGGCCCTCATTTGCGCAGATGATCGCGACGCCCTCGTCAGGAGGGTCAAGCAGCTCCACGAGCTTGTGAGCGCCCGCCTGCAGGCTGAGCTCGCTGAGATCCCTGAGTATGTACAGCGGGCGTCCGCTACGGGTCCGGCCGATAGGGCGGCTGGCGTCTCCGGCCTCGGACAGCTCGCGGAAAACTGCCTTCCGGACATCTGGTGTGATCGTCTCGGCATCGATCCGCTCGGCCAGAATGCTGGCGCACAGGCTCGTCTTGCCATGCCCGGCGTCCCCGGTGAGGACGATGGTCTTCGTGGTCGGTCGCTCGATGGCGTTCAGCAGGTAGTCCAGCGTCACGACGGGGAACAGGGACTGCGTCCAGTCTGCCTGCAGCTCGTAGATCATCTCAGAGGTGTCGACGTCGAACGGCTGGTAACGACGTATCCGTTGGACGTGTTTGTTGACCTCTAGCGGCATGCTGCTGTCCTTCGTCGACCGGGCCGGGAGCGCTCCGGAATTCTAGCTGGCAGCGCTCCTAACGGTAGATCAAATGCCATGTCATAGCGCCGAAGTACGCCTGGTTCGCCAGCGCGTGACTGTGTCGGGAATCTTGAGGATCCTTGATCGTCGTGCTTGGTGCTGAGGCGCTCGATGTTGACTGCGATCGCGTTTAGGACGTGAGGGACGTGGGCCTTGTCGACGCCGTGGTAGCAACTGCGCTGCAGCTGATGGCTGTTGACGAGCTCGTTCGGGGTGCCCGTGATGCCGGAAGGTGAGGCGTAGAACCGTCGTGATCGGCACGTCAGGCGACTCTTAAGGTATCTCGGTCTACCGCGCGCGCTCATCCTTGATCGAGTACGATGACCGCTCGTTCCGACGGTTCTACGAGCAAGTGCAGATGGGGGTCACACGTGGGTGAGCGGTACCCCTTGCGGGCCAAGCGGCGGCCGAAGTTTGAGGAGGGCGTCGGCTCCCTGCGAGTCGTGGACCTCTTCGCCGGCTGCGGTGGCCTCACCCTCGGCATAGCCCAGGCAGCGCACAAGCATGGCGTCTCGCTCGAAGTTCGTCTCGCAGTTGACTTCGAGGCAGCTCCCACGAAGGTCTTCAAGGCTAACTTTCCCAAGGCTAACGTCCGAGAGGGAACCGTCGAGTCCTACTTCGACGGTGACCTCGGCGCCTCGTTGACCGCTCAGGAGGCCGAGACTCTCTCCATGGTGGGTGAGGTGGGGCTACTGATCGGCGGGCCGCCGTGCCAGGGGCACAGTAACCTCAACAACCACACCCGCCGCGATGATCCCAAGAACCGGCTGTACCTGCGTATGGCTCGCGCCACAGAGGTTCTGCGCCCCTGTGCAGTCGTCATCGAGAACGTGCTGGCCGTTGTCAATGACAAGCAGCAGGTGGTCTCCCGCGCCATCGTTCACCTTAAGAAGCTTGGATACGATGTCGCCACCAGTCGTATCGACCTACTCAAGCTCGGGGTCGCCCAGACGCGCAAGCGCCACATACTACTGGCCGTCCGCGAAGACGCGCTGCCTTTTGGCTTTTCGGCTGCTGACCTGCTGCAGATCGAAGACCACGATGCCACACCTCATGACCTGCGTTGGGCGATCGGCGACCTGCTCGATGTTCGACCGAAGTCTTTCTTCGATGAAGCTGCCATACCCAACGCGGATAACCAGCGGCGTATGAAGTATCTCTTCGACAACGACGAGCACAATCTGCCGAACGAAGAGCGCCCCGAGTGTCACCAGGGCAAGCACAATTACACCTCAATGTATGGCCGCTTGTGGTGGGACCGTCCGTCTCAGACCATTACCAGCGGTTTCGCGACGATGGGTCGCGGACGGTTTGTCCATCCTGGTGTCCCCCGATGTTTGACCGCCCACGAGGCCGCGCGTATCCAGGGCTTTCCAGACTATTTCAAGTTCGTCGACGAGAGGGCCAAGCCTCGCTACGAGCTGACTCGCACCGAGGTTCAGGTCATCATCGGCAACGCCGTACCCCCGCCTCTGACCGAGGCGCTGACCTCCAAGCTCTTCGACGCTGGCGTTCTGCAGGCGAGGGACGACGCTCCCCAGCTGCTTGAGGACGACTACGCTGCCTCTGCTGTCGACCTCGCCTGCTGAGCCTGCAACGGGCTGATTCCATCCGAGGGCATTAGAGGCAGGTGAAATGCCCGCTGGTGGTCTAGCAGTTCCCTCGCCAGATTTGGCGTGACCATTCCAGTTGTGCACTTGGTGAGCCTCCCTTGGCTGCTCCTTGCAATGCGGTTACTAATTAGCGGTCATACCATGGGTTCGACGGAGTTTCAGTGGCCTAGTCGAGCGTTGGCCTGAGCCGCCGAAAGCGCTGCAGACAATGTCTGAGGCCACGGAGTCACGTCGTGGTGCCACTGGTCGCGGCACGAAGGCCGAACTGGAGGAGGAGAACTTCGCGCTCAGGGACGAAGTCGAGCGTCTCCGCCGCAACGTGGCCGAGTAGACAGCGCTTCCAACAACCGCGTTCACCTCAGGAGTGCCGTCCGATTAGCCCTCTGGGCGGTTGTGCCGTTAAGGATTGCCAGCCTTGTCGCGACAATCACCAAACGGCTGGGTGGGCACCTCAGCCCAGACAACATTTCCGACGTGCTGAGGCGGGCGATAGTAGCCCCAGCGGCTGGCCATGGCCTCCGTTAGGAGTTGCGCATGAGTGCCCAGGACCTGGCCGACGCCTGCGCGGAGATCGGCTACCCGATCCCCCGCAATGTGATCGCCAACATGGAGTCCGGCCGCCGCGCCGTCCTCTCCCTGGTCGAGGTCATGGTCCTTGCCAAGGCTCTGCGCACGCCCCCGATCTGCCTGCTCTACCCGATCGGATACGTCGACCAGTTCCGCCAACTCCCCTCCCAGGAAGGCGTATCGCCCTGGCAGGGGATGGCCTGGTTCACCGGCAACACCGATGACCGCGACACGAAGCACTCCATGCTCAGCCGCTTCCGCGCCCACGCCCGCGATCAACGCGTTGCCCTGGCTGCCCTGGAAGGCGAGAAACGCGAACGCTGGAACGCGGAGACCTCCGCCACCCACGCCGAAAGGGACGAGGCCCAGCGCGCCCAGGCCGACTACGCCGAAAAAGCCGTACTCGCCAAGTACCGGCTCCGCCAACTCCGCATCGCCATCCGTGAAGGCGGCGGCACACCACCCCACCTGCCCACCGCACTGGCCGACGTGGACCCTCCCGTCGGCAACACCACTGAGGAGGACACTCTTTGAAGGGCTCCACCCACCGCCGCTGCTACTGCCGCGACCCCCACACCGGCAAGCCGCTCGGCAAGACCTGCCCCAAGCTCACGAGCCGTAAGCACGGCTCGTACTCGGTACGCCAGGAACTCCCGCCCCGTGAGGACGGCAGCCGCCGTTCCTTCAGCCGTGCCGGCTACGAGACCCTCAACGCCGCCCAGGCGGACCTTGACCACATACGCGCGCTCCTCGGCCTCGCCGAATCCGACGATGCCGAAGGGCTGGCTCAGATCGCCGCGCTGCTGGAGAACGTGGCCGACGAGAAGGCCGCGCTGCCGGACATCGAGGCGACCCGCAGGCGCCTCAGCCACGGCCTGGACCTGACGAGTCGACTCACGGTCGGCGAGTGGCTCGCCATGTGGTTGGCGGGCAAGAAGGGGCGGCAGAGCGCCATCAGCCGCGACGAGAGCAACATCCGCGTCCACCTCAAACCGCGGATCGGGCACTACCGGCTCGACCGGCTACGGGTCACCCGTCTGTCGGAGATGTTCGAGGCGATCGCCGAGGCCAACGCTGCACGGCGCAAGGCGGTCGAGGACCTCTCCCAGATTCCCTGGAAGGGGCGCGAGCACCGCGCCCGCCGCAAGGCGATGAAGGCGTCTATCGCAGAGATGGAGCCCTACCGCCGCATCGTCGGTCCGGCTACGCGCCAGCGCGTCCGCTCCACGCTGCGGGCCGCGCTGAACGCCGCGATCGCCCAGCAGCTGATCACCTTCAACCCGGCCGCTAGTGTCGAGTTGGAGGCCGGTAAGCGCCCCAAGGCGCTGGTGTGGACCGAAGAGCGCATCCTTCACTGGAAGCGCACGGTCGAGAAGCCGTCGCCGGTGATGGTCTGGACGCCGGAGCACACCGGCCTCTTCCTCGACCATGTCGCGGAGGACCGCCTGTACGCCCTGTTCCACCTGATCGCGTTCCGCGGGCTGCGACGGGGCGAGGCGTGTGGGCAGAAGTGGACTGACACCCACCTGGACGCCGGTCTCCTCACCGTTGCCAAGCAACTCGTCGTGGACGGCTGGGAGGTGTACGGGGACGACCCCAAGACCGATGCCGGCGCGCGCACCATCGCCCTCGACTCCGACACGGTCCAGACCCTCAAGCTGCACCGCGCCCAGCAGGACAAGGACCGCAAGGAGTGGGGCACCGCCTGGGTGGAGACCGGCCGCGTCTTCACGCGTGAGAACGGCGAGATGCTCCACCCGGCCAACGTCACCCGCCGCTTCATCGAGCTGTACGAGGAGATCGGTCTCCCGCCAATCCGGCTCCACGATTTGCGTCACGGTGCCGCGACCTTGGCCCACGCGGCGGGGGCCGACCTGAAGGACATCCAGGAGATGCTCGGCCACTCCTCGATCACCATCACGGCCGACACATACACGAGTCTGCTGCGAGGCGGATCTGGCGATCGCCGAGGCTGCAGCCCGGCTCGTACCGCGCGCACGCGCCACCTCCGAGAACGCCGCCCCCGAAGCGGAGCCCGAGGCCGATGATGCGGAGAAGCCCGGCCCGGAGTCCATGCCAGATAGTGCTGATTGGCCGAGCAGAACCCCTCCCTGGGGAGAAACCTCCAGGTCGGAGCGGTGATACGCGGTGCCCCCGGCAGGATTCGAACCTGCGACACCCGCTTTAGGAGAGCGGTGCTCTATCCCCTGAGCTACGGAGGCGTGGATCACGGCGTGATCCGGCGACTAGCCTAGCGGATAAGGGATCCACGCTTGCAAGGTTTGCGTTTTCGCAGGTCAGCGTGGTCGCGGCGGGGTCGTGGCAGGGGGGTTGCGGGGGCGCGGCGGGGGTGCGGGAGCCACCCTGTGGGGTGGGTCAGCCGGCGATGTGCCAGCTCACCGTGCCGTCCGTGGTGACGAGGAGGGCGAGCAGGAGGAGGTCCGTGGCGCCGAGGGCGAGGCCCAGGAGGGCGCGGCCGCGGCGGGTGGTGCCGCGGGCCAGCGCGAGGCCGCCGAGGATCAGGGCACAGGGGCCGAGGACGAGGTTGAGGACCAGGGTGCCGAGCAGGCCGAGGATGAAGGAGGCCACGGCCATGCCGTCGGCGTGCGGGCGGGCGGCGCGGGTGGCGGCGGCCGGCGCGGGGGAGGTCGTCCGCGGGGCTTCGCTGAGCGCGGTCATCGGGAGGTCACCTCGGTCTTGTGGCGGCGTTCGCGGAGGAAGAAGACGAGCAGCCAGCCGCTGATGACGGCGGCCGCGATGAGGGTGACGGGGACGGGGAGGTGTGCCGCGGTGCCCAGCATGATCCCCATCAGGAGGAGGGCTGCGACGAGGAAGAGCATGATCTGCCTTTTCCACTCGGAGGACACTTGTTCACTCAGTGCCTCCAGCATACGGCGGTCCATGGGTGGAGAAGTTAAGAGAACGGTTGTTTACTGGATGGCATGAGTCACACTCTTGGGGTCCGCCAGGCCCAGAAACAGAAGACCCGTCAGGCGCTGCTCGACGCGGCGCTCGGCCTGTTGGCGGAGCAGAGCCTGAGCAGCCTGGGCCTGCGGGAGGTGACGCGGGTGGTGGGGATCGCCCCGGCCGCGTTCTACCGGCACTTCAAGGACCTGGGGGAACTCGGCGTCGCACTGGTCGAGGAGGCGCTCGGCAGCCTGCATGTGATGGTGCGGGCGATCCTCGCCGAACAGGACGGCGCCGAGGAACGGATAGACCGGACGGTCGCGGTCGTCGAGCGGCACGTACGGGCGTACCCGCTGCACATCCGGTTCATCGCCCGCGAGCGGCACGGCGGCGTACGGGCCGTACGGCAGGCCATCGCGGACGAACTCGACCGGTTCGCCGAGGAGGTCGCGGCGGCGCTCAAGTCCCAGCCGGTGTCGGAGGGATGGCGCGATGACGACATCCGGATGCTGGCCGAGCTGTACGTGGACCGGCTGGTCACGACGGCCGCGGCGCTGCTCGACGCCGACGAGGACGGGGCGCCCGGGGCCGCCGACCAGGTGGTGCTGACGGCGCGCCGCCAGCTGCGGCTGATCAGCATCGGGCGGCAGCACTGGCAGGAGGAGGGGGACCTCTCCTGAGGGTGCACCGTGGTCAGGCGCGGGCGGGGGTGACGCGGACGCGGTAGGTGCCGTCCTGGTTTTCCGTGAGGACGGTGACCGCGGCCCCGGTGGCGTGGTCGGTGTAGGTCTCGCCGGGGAGGAACGTCGCATCGGTCAGTTCCGGGTCGACGTAGGGGCTGTCCCGGTAGCAGCCGCCGCTGTGCGGGGTGGCGTCCACGATCCGGAGCGGGCCGCGGCCCGAGGGCACGTCGGTGGCGACACGGTAGATCAGGATGCCCGGCCGGCAGACCGCGGGTTCGAGCAGGCCGCGGCCGCGGGCCTCGACCACCAGGGCGGTGTGCGGCGAGGTCGGGATGACGACGATCTTGGTGCCGCCTGGCGTGGAGACCGGGGTGAGGGTGTGCTCGCCGGGCGTCCCGTGAGGCGGCGCGCAGTGCACCTGTTGGGGTGCCAGCCAGCCGAGCTTCCACTTGTGCCAGCCGACGAAGTCGTTGTTCGGTCCCCAGTCCTCGTCCATCGGGTCCCAGTGGCCCACCGGTGGCGGCGCCTGGCGGCCGTCCGTGTAGTAGAGGTCGGGCAGGCCGAAGCTGTGAGCGTTCTCGTGGTTGAGGACCCGGAAGGCGCTCAGGCCCGACTGCCGGCTCCAGATGAAGGACGCGTTCCGGAACGGCACCCCGTCGGCCGTCTTCATCCCCATGTCGCCCCCGCTGAAGGTGACGGACAGGACCGTACGGGTGGCGGGAGGCCCTGCATTGGGCGCCGCGATGATGTTGATGACGTCGTAGTCGCGGAAGTTGACGATCGGGTCGACGGCGCGCACGACCTCCTGCGACAGCGCGTGGTAACCGCCGTCCGAGGCCGGGTCGAAGTTGGTGCCGCGCTGGATGCCGTACGCCGCCAGCGGCCGGGACATCCGGATCCACCGGAACAGCGGCATCGGCAGGTAGGTCAGCCTGCCGTACGAGCTGGTGCGGAAGAAGTCCGTGGTGGCCGGGAAGAACTCGGCGAAGCGGGCGCTGGCCGGCATCGTGGCGCGGGCGTCCGGGAAGTCGATGAAGAGCGTCAGGGCCCGTACGACGCCGGACGAGCGGGCGAAACCGGCGGGGGTGTCGGCCGATTCGGCGACGTCGTTGTCGATGCCGTGCAGCGCGCAGGGGCCGCTGGGCGGGGCGCCGGGCCCGGGAGGTATGGCCACGGCGTTGGGGGGTGAACCCAGCGCTATGGCCGCCGCCGCGGTGGCCGCGCCGGCGGCCAGCACCGCGGATACCTTGAGCTTCATAACGATCACCTTGGAGCGCCGGGTGATCGCTCGCGCGCGGAGTTACATCAATCGGAGGCACCGGGCCACCCGGGGGCAGCGGGGGCAGCGGGGGCAGCCGGGGCACTGGGGACGCGAGGGGTGCGAGGGGCGGGCGGCGCGCGCCGCACCGTGAGCCTGCCGCACGGTGTGCTTGCCGAGCCGCACACTTGCCGCCCCGTGTGCTTCAGGTCACATGCTGACGTGAAATATCCGGGGAGCGGTTCCCCGTTTAACCAGTCGTCCGACGGAAACGGGGAGGCTCACCCCGGTTGGTCGGAGTCACTGGAGTGCGACGTCGGAAGTCGGAAGGGGTGAGTCGGATGGCCGTGGGCGTCGGCGCCACGAGCGCCAAGACGGCGAAGTGCGGTGCGTCGTCACCCCGACTGCGTGCCGACGCGGTGCGCAATCGGGAGCGGATCATCGCGGCCGCCCGCGAGACGATGGTCGAGTTCGGGGCCGATGTCCCCTTCGATGAAATCGCTCGACGCGCGGGGGTCGGCAATGCGACGCTTTATCGTCACTTCGCGGATCGCCTGGAGTTGATCCACCACGTCACGCTCTCCGTCATGTCCCGTACCGCGGACCAGGCGGAATCCGTCCTTGCCGAGGAGTCCGATGCCTTCCGAGCGCTGAGGCGCTTCGTCCACGCTGCGGTGGAGGAGAAGATCGGGGCGCTGTGCCCCCTGCTCTCCGACGGCGTCGACCGTGACCACCCCGATCTGCTCGCCGCGCGCGATCGCCTGGAGGCGGCCGTCGAGGCCCTCATGGGCGCGGCGCGCGACAGCGGTCAGCTGCGCACCGACATCGCCGTCGGTGATCTGATGGTCGCGATCACCCAGCTCACCCGGCCGCTGCCGGGCAGCTCCTGTGTCGATTTCGACAAGTTCGTCCACCGGCACCTGCAGCTGTTCCTGGACGGCCTGCAGGCGCCCGCCCGTTCCGAACTCCCCGGCTGTGCCGCCACGTTGGAGGACCTCAGGCGCCGGAAGCCCTGACGCGCCACACCTCCTCGCACCGCCCGTTACCTCCCCTCACCTTCTCTCTTTGCCGTCCCGTTCTGCTTGACCCGTTCCGTCCCGTCCCGTTCTTCGCTCCTGTTCGCTCACGCCCCACTAGGTGGATCCCGCCATGCCTGAAACCGTCCCCTCCGTCGATCCCCGGCGCTGGAAAGCGCTGATATTCATCGCCCTCGCCCAGCTGATGGTCGTCCTCGACGCGACCATCGTGAACATCGCGCTGCCCTCCGCCCAGAAGGACCTCGGCATCACCGACGTCAACAAGCAGTGGGTGATCACCGCCTACGCGCTGGCCTTCGGCGGGCTGCTGCTGTTCGGTGGGCGGGTCGCCGACCTGTGGGGCCGGAAGCGGACCTTCATCACCGGGCTGGCCGGATTCGCGCTCGCCTCCGCGCTCGGCGGGGCCGCGGCCAACGAGGGCGTGCTGCTCGGCGCACGGGCACTGCAGGGCGTCTTCGGCGCGCTGCTGGCGCCCTCCGCCCTCTCCCTGCTCGCCGTGACCTTCACCGAGGCCAGGGAGCGCGCCAAGGCGTTCGGCATCTTCGGTGCGATCGCCGGTGGTGGCGGCGCCGTGGGGCTGATCCTCGGCGGTGTGCTCACCCAGTACATGAACTGGCGCTGGACCTTCTTCGTGAACATCCCGTTCGCCGTGGTTGCCGCGACCGGTGCCTACCTGGTCATCCGGGAGCCCGCGGACAGCCGCAACCCCTCCCGGCTGGACATCCCGGGCGTCGTCCTGGCCACGCTCGGTCTGGTCTCGCTGGTCTACGGGTTCACCCGCGCCGAGTCCGACGGCTGGCTGGCCGGCCCGACGCTCGGACTGTTCGCCGCGGCCGCCGTGCTGCTGCTGACCTTCGTCCTGGTCGAGTCCAAGGTCAAGGCCCCGCTGCTGCCGCTGCGGGTGGTCACGGACCGGAACCGCGCGGGCGTCTACGCCTCGTTGGGCCTGGCCGTGATCGGCATGTTCGGTCTCTTCCTCTTCCTGACCTACTACCTGCAGATCGTGAAGGGCTACACCCCGGTGACGACCGGCCTGGCCTTCCTGCCGATGATCGTCGGCATGATCACCGGCTCGACGCAGATCGGCGCCCGGCTGATGACCCGGATCCGGCCGCGGCTGCTGATGGCCCCCGGCTTCGTGGTGGCCGCGACCGGCATGCTGGTGCTGACCCAGATCGACCTGGACACGTCCTACCCGGCGCTGATCCTGCCCGGCTTCCTGCTGATGGGCCTCGGCATGGGTACGGCGTTCATGCCCGCGATGTCGCTGGCCACCCACGGGGTCCAGCCGCGCGACGCCGGTGTCGCCTCCGCGATGGTCAACACCTCGCAGCAGGTGGGCGGCGCGATCGGAACGGCCCTGCTGAACACGATCGCGGCGAGCGCCACCACGGCGTACGCCACCTCGCACGCGGCCGGTGCGCGCTCCCGCGACCTGCTCAAGCTGCAGGCGATGGTGCACGGCTACACCTCCGCGATCTGGTGGGCGGTCGGCATCCTGCTGCTGGCCGGCGCGATCGCCTTCACCCTCATCAACACGGGGCGTCCGGGCGCCGGTTCGCCGGTGGCCTCCTCGGCCGACGGCAAGCACGCGGCCGAGGACGTGGACGAGGTCCCGGTTCCGGTGATGGCCCACTGAGGCGCTCCGCGCCGACACCCACCGACGCGGCGGCGCTCGACTCTTACCGGACTCCTACGTGCCGCTTACCTCGCTCGGACGGGTGACCCACCCCTACGGGGGCGGGCCCGGCTTCCGGACGCTTCCGAGGGCGCCGGCTTTCCCCGGCTTCGCTGAACGGTCAGCGGAGCCAGGGGAGGTCGGCGCCTTGGGGTTGCAGTCCTTCGGTCATCACCTGGCAGATTTCGGCCAGGTGGCCGACCTGCTCCGGCGACAGGCGGTCGAAGATCGCGGCGCGGACGGCGGCGACGTGTCCCGGGGCGGCCTTCTCCAGCATCCGCATGCCCTCGTCCGTGAGGTACGCGTTCTGGCCGCGCTTGTCGGACGGGCAGTTCTCGCGCCGCACCCAGCCGTTCTTTTCCAGGCGGGCGATCGCGTGCGAGAGCCGGGAACGGGTGATCTTGGCGTTCTGGGCCAGCTCGGTCATCCGCATCCGGCGCCGCGGTGCCCGGGAGAGCTGGACGAGCAGCCCGTAGTAGACATGCGGCATTCCGGCGTCCCGCTGCAGCTGACGGTCGAGGTGGTCCTCCAGGAGCGTGGTGGCGTGGAGGTAGCACTGCCAGGCGAATTGCTCCTCGTCACTGAGCCAACGCGGCTCGACTGCGGGTTCGTTGCTCATACCATCCACTCTCTCACCGCTCGGAGAGTTATTTAAATTTTAACAACGTCGGGGTTAGACTGAAACCTGACGCTTGAAGATTCAAGTAATTGGTCTGCGGTGGCCGGATGTCTCTGTATCACCGACTATCGCCAGTGTGACGCCGTGGAGATGTGATGTCCGTAATGCCGGCTCTCTACCTCAGCCATGGTGCGCCCCCGCTCGCCGACGACCCGTTGTGGCCGGGCCAACTGGCCGCCTGGTCCGCGCAGCTGCCGCGCCCGAAGGCGGTGCTGATCATCTCCGCGCACTGGGAGGCGGCCCCGATCGCCCTCGGCGCCACCGAGACCGTGCCGCTCGTTTACGACTTCTGGGGATTCCCGCGCCACTACTACGAGGTCCGGTACCCCGCGCCCGGTGCGCCACAGCTGGCCGAGCGCATACGGAAGACGCTGCGGACCGCGGGCACCCCGGTGGTGGACATCCCCGCCAGGGGGCTCGACCACGGCGCGTACGTTCCGCTCGTCGAGATGTACCCGGACGCCGATGTTCCGGTTCTCCAGGTCTCGATGCCCACGCTCGATCCGCGCCTCCTGTACGAGACCGGCCGCCGGCTCGCCCCACTACGCGACGAGGGCGTACTGATCGTCGGCAGCGGGTTCTTCACCCACAACCTGGCGGCGCTGCGGCAGTCCCACGACGGCACGCCCGCCTGGTCGGCGGAGTTCGACGACTGGGGGCGGCAGGCCCTGGAGGCCCAGGATCTCGATGCCCTCTTCGACTTCGTCCACAAGGCACCGGCCGGGCGGCTGGCGCATCCGCGCACCGAGCACTTCGCGCCGCTGTTCGTGACCCTGGGGGCCGCGGACGCCCAGGGGCAGCTGGACAGCGGGCGGAGTGTGATCGACGGGTTCTGGATGGGGCTGGCGAAGCGGTCGCTGCAGTACGGCTGACGGCCGAGCGGACCCGGCTGAAGGCCTCGTCCGGTCAGTCGTCCACGTCGATCAGCGCCACGGCGTTCAGGGCCGCCGACAGGGCGCGGGTGTCGCCGTCCTCGGAGGCCGCGGCCACGTCCAGCGCGGTGTCGGCGAACTTGATCGCATGCTCGTTCCCGTTGGCGATCGCCCGCGCGAAGACCTCCTCCGGGGTGAGGGAGCCGGCGTCCGGGGCCCGGCGCGGGGTGTCCGCGGCGTAGATGGCGGTGATCGCCGAGGTGGCCGCCCAGGCCACCGTGAAGGAGGGCGCCCACAGGTGCTGGGGGAGCGCGGGCAGGATGCGCAGGACCGCGTTGGGCGCGGTGGCGGCGTGGACCAGCATGATGCCGTTCCCGTGGCCGTAGTCGCCGTAGTTGAGGGTGGCGGCCCGGACGAGCGCGGCCAGGCCCTCCCGTGCGGCCTCCGGGTCCTCGGGGACGTGCAGCGACTCGGTCGTCGTCAACCACCCGTGGGTCTCTGGGAGTTGGGCGTATCCCTGGACCGGCACCACCCGCTGGTCGGCAATACGGGGAACGGCTGCGAGGGCCTCGGCCGGGGTGGCGCGGCCCGTGGGGCGTACGGCGGTGGGGAGCAGCAGGTGCCGGGCGGCCCAGTAGCCGAGGGCGTGCGCGAACTCCGCCAGCCGCGGCGCGTTCTCACCCTCCGTCAGGAGGCTGCGGACGGCGTGGCCCAGGCGGATGACCGGGTGGGTGGCGGCGCCCGCGATACCGGGGAGCAGCCGCGGCCACCACTCGGCGAGGACGTCCCGCCAGGTCTGTTCGGCGACCCGCGTGGTGAAGTACGCGGTCCAGTCGGTGACCCGGTCGGTCTCGCCGAGTGCCTGCTGCCAGTTGGCGTCGGTGATGGGCGCCTTGGCGACCGGTACGTCCTCCAGCTTGTGCTCGTAGGTGTCGAGCCAGCGGTGGACGGTGCGGGCCTGGCCGTTGCGGACCATCGCTTCGATGGCCATCGGACCGTGGTTGCTCAGAAATCCCTTGAATTCGGGGCCGGATGCGTGCAGGCGCTGTAACGCCTCGTCGAGTGTGCCGCTCGTCGTTTCCATGGAGCGAGGCTAGGTCGGCCGCGGGCGGGAACGTAACGGGCTTTCGGCTTACGGCGCTGGTCGTAAGGCTGTGGGCGCGGGGGATGGAGGCACGGGCACGGGGGTGAGCGACCGCGGTCGGGGTGATTGTCAGTGGCCGGTGGCACGCTGAAGTCAGTGGCGGATCGGCTGGCAGGAGCGCCGATCCATCCGGCACGGAAATCCCGACAGGAGGTGTCGGGTATCGGGGGGAGAGTGACGTCATGAGCGACGGCATCAGTGACGGCATCAGCGGTATGAGTGGCGGCATCAGCGACGGCATGAGTGGCGGCATGACGAGTCGAAGTGGCGCGGTGATCGCCGGGGTCGCCTGGTCGGTGGTCGAGGAGGCGGCGCCCGAGTTGGCCGGCCGGGTGCGGGCGCGTTTCGCGGCGGACCGGCACCACGTGCTGGCCACGCTCCGGAGGGACGGCGCTCCGCGACTCAGCGGCCTGGAGGCGGACTTCCGGGACGGGGAGCTGTGGCTGGGGATGATGAACGGCTCGCGCAAGGTCCTGGACCTGCGGCGCGATCCCCGCTTCTCGCTCCAGGCCAATCCGGGGCAGGACGCCGAGGTGCCGGAGCTGGGGGACGTACGGGTGTCCGGGCGGGCGGTCGAGGTGACCGACCCCGAGCTGATCGCGCGCTATGCCGCGGAGGTGCGTCCGCCCGAGCCGTTCCAGCTGTTCCGGGCGGAGGTGACCGAGGTGGTGCGTACGTCCATCGAGAGTCCGTATGTGGTGGTGGAGACCTGGTCGCCGGGGCGGCCGCTGCGCACGATACGGCGGACGTCGGAGGACGCGACGCTGACGATCAGTTGACGTTGCGGGGCCAGGTGTTGCGGGTGTGGGTGAGGTCTGAGGCCATGCCCCCCCGTGCAGGTGGCGGGGTCAGTGTGTGGCGGCGGGCAGGCGGCGGCGGTGGGTGTCCTGCGCCTCGTGCGGGCGGTGCCGGCCGTGTGGTTCGCGGGCGCTGTGGGCGCGGAAGAGGTAGAGAGCGGAGATGAACATGATCCCGCCCATGACGAACCCGAAGATGCACGACTTCAGCAGTGACTCGCCGCCCAGGCTGTACACCCAGCCCATCGACAGCCCGAAGAGTGCGCCGTAGGAGAGCGCCCGGGTCTCGGTGAGCATGGACGACTGGTAGCGCGCCACCAGCAGCCCGAGGACGCCGCTGACCACGGCCGCGGCCACTCCGTACAGCAGGGCCGGTCCGCCCTTGATGCCGGCGGTGTGGGTGCGGAAGATCGTGAACAGGCCGAAGGCGAGCGCCGCGATGAGCGGCCAGGTGACGGTGGCCGGGACGCGCTCGGCCATGGCCGCCAGGCGTGAGGTCCCCGAGCTGTCGGAGGCCCGTTCCGCGGAGCCGGGGTGGGGGCCGGCGGTGGCTCCGTGTTCACCCTCGACCGTGCCGTGTGAGCGGGCGGCCCTCGCGCCGTGCCGGCGTGCGTGCTGGTCCATGGCGGGCTCCTCTCGATCGCCCCGCTGGTCCTGGGCCCGCGTTCCCCGGACCCACTCCCGTATGCCGGCGTGCCCAGGCGTCTTCCTGCCTGCCGGGCACGTCTTCTGTCCAGGCGACACCCGGGCGGCCGCCGCGTCAACCGGAGCAGCGAAGGGGCCCTACGGCCGGAGCGGCGAAACGGCCTTACGAGGTGTTCTCACAGGGTGTCCTTACGAGGCGTCCTCACCAGGCGTCCTCGCTAGGAGTCCTCACGGGGGCGTGCTCACGAGGTCCTCAGCCGGACATGTCTCAGCCGAGGTCCTTCTGGTACCAGGCCACGTCCCAGTAACGGCCGAATTTGCGGCCCACCTCCGTGTACGTACCGAGGTGCCGGAAGCCGAAGCGGGTGTGCAGGCGGACGGACGCCTCGTTCGGCCGGGTGATGCCCGCGTAGGCGCGGTGCACGTCCTCCTTGGCCAGCGCCTCGAACAGGGCCTCGTAGAGGAGCGTGCCGACGCCGCGGCCCGCGGCCTCCGGCGCGCAGTAGATGGTGACCTCGACGGACGGGGCGTAGGCCGCCTTGGGACGGAAGGGGCTGCTGGTCGCGTAGCCGAGGAGCGGACCCTCCGGGTCCCCGCCCGGCCCGTTGTGGGTGTTTTTTCCCCGTTCTGCGGGTAGCTGCGCAACCAGAAGGCGGTGGGGGCCGTCTTGAGGGTGGGAGAGCAGCCAGGGGCGGCGCTCCTCCGGGGTGAAGGGCTCCAGGTCGAAGGTGGTCGGAGTCTCACGGATGTAGTGGTTGTAAAGATCCGTAAGGGCCGGAAGGTCCGCCTCGACGCCCGCCCTGACCTGCACTTCCCCTTGCCCGAACGGCATACGACCTCCCTCGCTGCGGGCGCAGGGTACTGCATGATCAGAAAAATAGCCGCGCCGTGTGGGAATTCTGTCCGGATTCCAGCCGTTGTTTCCTTCGGACGGGCCACTCGGCAAGCATCGCAGTCGATGCCCTACCGGTATCGGCGCACGTCAGCCGGTGCGACGCGGCATGTCGCACCGCACACGTCGCAGCACGTCGGTGCACCAACCGGCCCGCCCCACCGTCCCGCGACCGACTCATCGCAAAGGGAGCACACGCATGGCAACCCGTGCCGTCGCCCGTCGTCAGGAAAGCACCAGCGCTTCTGACGGGGCCAACAGTGTTCGCGCCGTAGGCGGGGAGATCGCCGACCGCGACCTGGTCGGCATGTACCTCGACGAGATCGCGCGTACGCCCCTGCTCGACGCCGCCAAGGAGGTCGAGCTGTCCCAGACCATCGAGGCGGGCGTCTACGCCCAGCAGATCCTGGACGGTGAGGTGACCGACGGCAATGCCGCCGGTGCCAGCCGCGAGGAGCTGGAGGCGCTGGCCGCGGAGGCCGCCAAGGCCAAGGACGTCTTCATCCGCTCCAACCTGCGGCTGGTCGTCGCGGTGGCGCGCCGCTACCCGCGCGCCGGACTCCCCCTGCTCGACCTGATCCAGGAGGGCAACGCGGGCCTGGTGCGGGCCGTGGAGAAGTTCGACTACGCCAAGGGCTTCAAGTTCTCGACGTACGCCACGTGGTGGATCCGCCAGGCGATCACCCGCTCCATCGCCGACCAGTCGCGCACCATCCGGCTGCCCGTGCACCTCGTCGAGGAGCTGGGCCGGATCCGCCGGGTGCAGCGCGAGTTCAACCGCGAGAACGGCCGCGACCCGGAGCCCGAGGAGGTCGCCGGCGAGCTGGGCACCACGCCCGCCCGCGTCACCGACGTACTGGACTGGGCCCGCGACCCGGTCAGCCTGAACATGTCGGTGGACGACGACGGCGACACCCAGTTCGGCGACCTGCTGGAGGACACCTCCGCGGCCTCGCCCGAGCAGTCCGTCCTCACGCTGCTGCGCAGCGAGGAGCTGGAGGACCTCATCGACCGCCTCGACCACCGCACCGCGTCGATCATCAAGGCGCGCTACGGCATCGAGGACGGCCGCGAGCGCACGCTGACCGAGGTCGGCAAGCAGCACGGCCTCACCCGCGAGCGGATCCGGCAGATCGAGAAGCACGCGCTGCTGGAGCTGAAGCGGATGGCGCACGACACGGGGTTCGACGCGGCCGCGTAACCCCGACCGACCCCGGTAACCCCTCCCCGGCAAGCAGGACGAGCCCTGGCGCCCTTCGCGGCGTCGGGGCTCGCTTTTTTGTTGCGGCGCCCGGTTGCTTGGTGCGGGTGCGGGTGCGGGTGCGGGTGCGGGTGCGGGTGTGGGTGTGGGTGTGGGTGTGGGTGCAGGTGCAGGCGTGGGGGCCGAGCGGGCGCGGCCCCTGCCCCCGCCCCTGCCCGCCGGGGCCCGCCCCTGCTACTGGGGTGCCCCCCGTCGATGTCTGTTTGAGTCCGACCGACGCCCGAGTCTGTTTACTTAGCCATCATGTGGGCGTAGCATCACAGAGAAACCACAGGTTCGGGCAGGGAAACGGACATAAACGCGATGTACGCACCGGAGCGGCAGCAGGAGATCCTGAGACTGGCCCGTGAGAGCGGGCGGGTCGATGTGCTCTCGCTCGCCGAGGAGTTCCAGGTCACCGCCGAGACCGTTCGGCGCGACCTGAAGGCGCTGGACCGGGCCGGTCTGGTGCGCAGGGTGCACGGCGGCGCCATCCCGGCCGGCCGGCTGGACTTCGAGCCGGACCTCGCCGAGCGGGACGGCGTCGCCGCCGACGAGAAGGTGCGCATCGCCCGCGCCGCCCTCGCCGAGCTCCCGGGCAGCGAGAACGGCGAGCACGGCGGTGGCGCCCCCCGCGACCGAGGTTTCGGCAGCGTGATCCTGGACGCCGGTACCACGGCCGCCCGGTTCGCCGCCGAGATCCCGCTGGAGGCCGAGCTGACCGTCGTCACCCACGGCCTTCCGGTGGCCGCGCGGCTGGCCGACCACCCCGGGCTGACCCTGCACCTCGTAGGCGGCCGGATCCGGCACCGTACCCGGGCCGCGGTCGACGACTGGGCGCTGCGCGCCTACCGCGAGATCAACGCCGACGTGCTGTTCCTGGCGACCAACGGCTTCTCCCTCGACGGCGGGCTGACCACCCCCGACCTGGCGGAGGCCGCGGTCAAGCGGGCGCTGATCCGCGCCGCCCGCCGGGTCGTCCTGCTCGCCGACTCCGGCAAGTTCGAGCAGCGGCACTTCGCCCGCTTCGGCGACCTCTCGGACGTGGACCTGCTCATCACCGACACCGGGCTGAGCCCCGACGACGCCCTCGCCATCGAGCGCGCGGGCACGGAAGTAGTACGCGCATGACCCCCTCCGAGACACCCATGCCCCCCTCCGAGACGCTCACGGCCCCCTCCGAGACGCCCGTGAGCCCCTCGAAGGCGCCCATGATCCTCACCGTCACGCCCAACCCCAGTCTGGACCGGACGTACGAGATCCCGGCGCTGGACCGCGGGGCCGTGCTCCGGGCCACCGCGGACCGGATCGACCCCGGCGGCAAGGGCGTCAACGTCTCCCGGGCGCTCACCGCCGCCGGGCACCGCACCCTCGCCGTACTGCCCCTGGGCGGCCCCGCGGGTGCGGCGCTGGCCGCGCTGCTGAACGGGGAGGGGATCGAGGTGGTGGGCGTACCGGTGGCCGGCCAGACCCGTTCCAACATCTCGGTCGCCGAACCCGACGGCACCCTCACCAAGATCAACGCGACCGGTCCCGAGCTGTCCGCCGACGAGTCGGAAGCGCTGCTCGCGACGGTCGGCGAGCGGTCGGCGGGCGCCGGCTGGATCGCCTGCTGCGGCAGCCTGCCGCGCGGCCTGGCGCCCGAGTGGTACGCGGAGCTGGTCGCCCGGGCGCACGGCGCCGGGGCCCGGATCGCCCTGGACACGTCCGGCCCGTCGCTGACCGCCGCCCTGCGCGAACGGCCGGACGTCGTCAAGCCGAACGCCGAGGAGCTGGCACAGGCCGTCGGCCGCCCGCTCGCGACCGTGGGCCAGGCGGTCAAGGCCGCCGAGGAGCTGCGGGCGCGCGGTGCGCGGGCGGTACTCGCCTCCCTGGGCGCGGACGGCCAGCTGCTGGTCGACGAGGACGGCACCCACTTCGGCAGCGCGCCGGTCGCCGCCGTCCGCAGCAACGTGGGGGCCGGCGATGCGTCACTGGCCGGATTCCTCGCGGCCGGCGGTAAGGGGAAGGCCGCGCTGGCCGCCGCGGTGGCGCACGGCGCGGCCGCCGTCCAACTGCCCGGCAGCCAGATGCCGACCCCGCGGGATCTCGCTCCCGCGGCGGTCATGACCACCGATGACGTGCCGTACGACCGGCCGCTGACGGAGCCGGTGTCATGAACGGGCGGACGGGCGTCATCAAGAACCGGGGGAGCGGGAGCAGTAGCCGGGGGAGCGGAAGCAGGGCGGTGGCAGCCGCGGAGTGTGTGCGCGTGCTGCGGTCCGCCGACGAGTTGTTCGCGAGGGTCGGTCGCCCGGCAGGCGCTCGGGCCGGTACGGAAGGGAGCCCGCGATGAGCGAGCTGATCACCGCGGAACTGGTCGATCTCGACCTGTCCGCAGACACCAAGGACGCCGCCGCACGGTCGCTGGCCGAGCGGATGGTCGCGTCCGGTCGCGTCACCGACCTGGAGGGTTTCCTCGCGGACGTGGCCGCGCGCGAGGCCCAGATGCCGACCGGACTGGACGGCGGGATCGGGATCCCGCACTGCCGCAGCGCGCACGTCACCGAGCCGACGCTGGCCTTCGGGCGGAGTGCCGCCGGAATCGACTTCGGGGCGCCGGACGGCCCGGCCGACCTGATCTTCCTGATCGCGGCCCCGGCCGGCGGCGACGCGGACCACCTGTCGATCCTCTCCACCCTCGCCCGCCACCTGATGGACGAGTCCTTCACCGGAGCCCTGCGCTCCGCCACCGAGCCGGGCCGCACGGCGGCGCTGATACGGGGCGAGACACCGGAGGAGCCGGGGGAGGCCGCTGCGGCGGAGGAGCCGACGGCCGCTCGGGAGCCGGAGCCCGCAGCCGCCCCGGAGCCGGAGGCCGCCCCAGAAGCCGCTCCGAAGCCGGAGACCCCCGCAGCCCCCGAAACCCCCCCCGCCCCGACTCCCACTCCCACCCCCGCCCCCTTCCGCCTCATCGCCATCACCTCCTGCCCCACCGGCATCGCGCACACCTACATGGCCGCCGAGGCGCTGGAGAAGGCCGGACGGGCCGCCGGAGTCGAGGTGTTCGTCGAGACGCAGGGCTCGGCCGGGTTCAAGCGGCTCGATCCGCAGGTCGTGGCCGACGCGGACGGCGTGATCTTCGCCCATGACGTCGAGGTACGGGACAGGGAGCGGTTCGCCGGCAAGCCGATCGTCGACGTCGGGGTGAAGGCGGGCATCAACCGCCCCGCCGAACTCATCGCGGAGGTACGGGAGAAGGCCGCCCGGGGCGAGACCGGTGAGATCGGCGGGACCGGCACCGCCGCGCGGGCCGCCGTGCCACTGGACCGGGGCGCCGACGCCGCCGACGGCTACGCCACCCGCCTGCGCAAGTGGCTGATGACCGGCGTCAGTTACATGGTTCCGTTCGTCGCCGCCGGTGGTCTGCTCATCGCGCTCGCCTTCGCGATCGGCGGCTACACGATCAACAAGGCGCCGTCCGTCGCCGACCACTTCCTCTGGACCGAGTCCGCCAGCTGGGCGGCCCTGCTGTTCCAGATAGGCAGCGTCGCCTTCGGCTTCCTCGTCCCCGTGCTGGCCGGCTTCATCGCGTACGGCATGGCCGACCGGCCAGGGCTGGTCCCCGGGTTCGTCGGCGGGGCGATCGCGCTCACCATCAACGCGGGCTTCCTCGGCGGACTGATCGCCGGTCTCCTCGCGGGCGGGGTGGTGATGACGATCCAGCGCCTGAACGTCCCGGCACCGCTGCGCGGCATCATGCCGGTCGTGGTGATCCCGCTGTTGTCCTCGGCACTCGTCGGTTTCCTGATGTTCCTGGTGGTCGGCAAGCCGATCGCCGCACTGCAGAAGGGGCTGACCGACTGGCTGTCCGGCCTCTCCGGGGCCAACGCGATCATCCTCGGCGCGCTGCTCGGCCTCATGATGTGCTTCGACCTCGGCGGGCCGCTGAACAAGGTCGCCTACGCCTTCGCGGTCGGCGGTCTGGCCAACCCCAACGAGGGCAGCCTGAAGGTGATGGCGGCGGTGATGGCCGCCGGTATGGTCCCGCCGCTGGCGATGGCCCTGGCGACGACCGTCCGCGGGCGGCTCTTCACCAAGACGGAGCGGGAGAACGGCAAGGCGGCCTGGGTGCTCGGGGCGTCCTTCATCACCGAGGGCGCGATCCCCTTCGCGGCCGCCGATCCGCTGCGCGTCATCCCCTCCGTGATGGTCGGCGGCGCGGTCACCGGCGCCCTGTCGATGGCCTTCGGCTGCACCCTGCGGGCCCCGCACGGCGGCGTCTTCGTCGTCCCGCTGATCAGCCAGCCGCTCCTCTACCTGCTCGCCATCGCCGTCGGTACCTGCGTCAGCACCGCCCTGGTCCTCCTCCTCAAGACCCTCCGCAGGCCCACCCCCACCACCCCGGCCGAAACCCCGTCCCCCGACCACCCCGTCCCGGCCGCCGCCTGACCCTCCACCCCACCGGGGCCCGGGACCGCCACCACGGGCGGCCCGGGCCCCGGCCTGCTTGCCGCGGACTCTCAGCGCTCTCAGCGCCGGGCGCTGTGCCGCGGGGGAGTCGAACTCGCCCGCTGGGAGGCCTCCCGCTCCGTCACGATTTCCTGACGCTGTTCCTCCAGGTAGCTCCTGGCCTCGCGTTCGGCCGCCAGACGGTCGCTTTCCGACAGGGAATCCCAGCGCCGCTGAAAGGTCTCGAACCTTACGAGGAGGGACTCGTCCTGGGGAGCTTCCCGAATGGCCTCCCGGATCCCCTTGCGCCCCGACATCACGTCCCTGGCCATCTCCGTGAGCGGATCGCCCTCGTTGCCCCGGGAAAGATTCTGCATGATCTTCCTGAGCATCCTCGCCTTGGCCTCGTCGCGCGCCAGGCTCATGAACTCCTCGTCACCGACCTCGCGCTGCTCATTGCCATGCTGCACTGCACTCTCCCCTCTTCACCGACGCCCGTCTGCTACGCCACCGGGCTGTCGTAAGCCCGCCCCGGCACGGGGAAGTTGATGGTCTTGCTCTCGATCGACGCGCTGATGCCGCTCACGATTCCCACCGAGCCGTTGATCGCGGTCTGCAGGGCGCTGATGGTGGTGGTCAGTTTGGACCACATATTGATCATCGCGATGATTTCTCCGGCCACTGCACCTGCCGCGATGACCGGTCCGAACAGTGTAAAACTGGTTGAGGCCCCGGCCAGCGCCGTCAGTCCGACCAGGGCCGCGGTGTCGAGAATTCCACTGAGCAAATCGCCACACGCCTCGGCGGCATTCCAAACCTCTTCATAGGTTTTCTCGTAGTTCTCCTTCAGGGCGACGAAAGATTCTTTCATCTGGTCCAGGTCTCTGGCCAGGGTCTCGAAATAGATATACGCGGCGTCTGCGGCGTTTCCGCTCCAAGAGGAGTCCAGGGTCTTGTTTCCGGCCGCGATATTCTTCGACAGGTCCTCGCAGAAATCCCCCATGGCCTTCCACGCCTTGGCGCACTGGGCATATTCGACCCAGTCGCCGGCAATCAATTTCTTGGCCTCGTCGACAGGATTGAAGTCGAAGGCGAGCTCCAATCCTTTGCTGATCAACCAGGACGGACTCAATACGTCGCCGAACGACAGCAGATCCTTGACGACCCCGCCCTCCGGCTCGTCTTTGTCCGCGTCGACATGTGGTGCCACCAGGCGGCTGGTCGGCTCGGCCACGTCTGCGAATCCCATGCCTGTCCCCTCGTCCGCTGCTTGCTCACCGCTTGGACGCCGGGTATGTGGCGTCCATCTTCCGGGATTCCTCCCGGTCCGTAGTGTCGTAATGCCTCGCAGATTTCAGCAATTCTTCCGAAGAGCTGGCCAGGATTTTGTGCAGCGCCTTCATGGTGTTCTGGACGCGCCCTACGACGTCTTCGTGTCCGCCGCCCCACAGCTGCGCCACCGTTGAAATCGGGCCCACGTCAGAAGCGAACATCTCGCAAGAACGTTTGATGTAGTCCCGCGCCTCTTCCACGTCATCGGCCGCTCGCTGTACTTGCTTGCCGAATGCGTTCAAATCGTCCGGTTCGACCGAAAATTCCACGCGTGCCCTTTTGGTTTACTCTTGACTCGAATATTGCCCGCTGTTAGTTTGTAGCGATGATAAGGAATTTCGGTGGCAGTGGCAATGATCTACCGCCTTTGGAGCCCGCCAACCCGGCCGACGAATATCTGCAGCGACAGGTGCGTGGTTGGTCGTACCTCCCCCTGGCCTTCGGGGTGCTCATCCCTTGGATGTGGCTGTATTTCGCGTTCGCCTATGGGCTGCGCAAGGACCTTCCCGTGCTCGCGGCGGTGGTGATGCACGCGGGGTTGGGGCTCGTCTGGTACGGGCGGCGGGCCTCGCGGCGGGCGCTGGTACTGGTCGGGGTGGGGTGTTATCCGCTCGCCGTGGGGTTGTGTCTGCTGTTGCAGGACGTGCTCTGACGGGGGTGAAGGAGTGGGCGCCGGCTCTGGATTCCGCGCCTCACTCACCTGAAAGTAAGTCGGCCACCTCCAGGTAAGTACGCACTGAAAAGTGGGTACTTGTTCCTGCTTTTGCCTGGGTCAAGACTGAGCGACGGATCGAGAGATCGAGAGAGCGAGAGATCGCGAGTACCCAGGTGGAGGGGGAGTTCTGTCGTGTCGGTGGAGAAGACCGGTGTTGCGGTGCTGGGGCTGGGGAGCATGGGGAGTGCGCTGGCCGGGGCGTTGGTGGCGGGCGGGCATGCGGTGCGGGTGTGGAACCGTACGCCGGGGAGGGCCGGGGAGCTCGTTGCGCGGGGGGCGCGGGAAGCCGGGTCGGTGGCCGAGGCGGTGGACGGCTGTGACGTCGTGATCGTCTGCATCCTGGATTACGGCGATGTCGGGCCGCTGCTGGAACAGGCCGGCGGGCTGGCGGGGTTGCAGGGGCGGGTGGTGGTCAATGTGACCAACGGGTCGCCCGAGGAAGCCCGGGAGATGGCGGAGCGGGTGACCGCGCTCGGGGGCGAGTACCTCGACGGCGGCATCATGGCCGTACCGGAGATGCTGGCGACGCCGCAGGCGTTCGTGCTGTACAGCGGGTCCCGGACGGCCTTCGACACGCACCGGGGGCTGCTGGACGCGTTCGCGCGGAGCGTCTACCTGGGGGAGGAGCCCGGGCTCGCACCGCTCAATGATCTTGCGCTGCTGAGCGGGATGTACGGGATGTTCGGCGGCTTCGCGCACGCCGCGGCGTTGATCCGCTCGGCGGGCGGGTCGGTTACCGGCTTCACGAGCACGTTGCTGGTGCCCTGGATCCAGGCGATGGCCGGCAGCTTGCCCGCGATGGCGGAGCAGATCGATTCCGGCGACTACTCGGTCACCGGGTCGCCGCTGGCCATGCAGGTCTCGCACGACGCCCTCGGGGACGTCTCGCGGGCGCAGGGGGTGAGCCCGGAGCTGTGGGCACCGGTGCTGGCGCTGATGGAGCGGCGGGTGGCGGACGGCCACGGGAGCGAGGGGTTCGCGGGGGTGGTGGAGCTGTTGATGCGGTAGAGCCCCTGGGGCTGCCTGCCCACGTACCTGGCGGTCCCGTCCCGTTGGGGGGCGGGAAGACGGTGGGTGGGGGCGGGCCTGCGAGCTGGTGGGTAGCAAGCGGTGGCCGGCCCCTTCCGGGACCGGCCACCGCTTTGCTTGGTGGGGGCGCGTGTCAGGTCGCGCTGCCTGCCTTCCAGTCGGACCAGGAGAGGTTCCAGCCGTTGAGGCCGTTGTCCGGCTGGACCATCTTGTCGTGGGAGTTCTTCACGATGACGACGTCGCCGACCAGCGACTCGTTGAAGAACCACTTGCCGGGGGTGTCGCCCCCGCCGCCCTTGCTGTCGCGCAGGCCGACGCAGCCGTGGCTGGTGCCGGAGTTGCCGAAGACGGACGGGGAGCCCCAGTAGTTGCCATGGATGAAGGTGCCGGACGACGACAGCCGCATGGCGTGCGGGACGTCCTTGATGTCGTACTCACCGCCGAAGCCGACCGTCGAGCCGTCCATCCGCGTCTGCTCGAACTTCTCCGAGATCACCATCTGGCCGTTGTAGGTGGGGTGCTCGGGGCTGCCGCCGGAGATCGGGACCCTCTTGAGGACCTTGCCGTCCCGCTTGACCGTCATGGTCTGGGTGTTCATGTCGACCGTGGAGACCTGCGAGCGGCCGATCGTGAAGGACACCGTCTTGGACTGCACGCCGGTGATGCCGTTGCCGCCCTTCACGCCGTCCAGGTCGATCTTCATGGTGACCTTGGAGCCGGCCTTCCAGTAGTCCTCCGGCCGGAAGTCCAGGCGCTGGGCGCCGAACCAGTGGCCGACGACCTCCTGGCCGCTGCTGGAGGTCACCTTGATGTGGGACTGGACGTCCTTCTTGTTGGTGATCACCTTGTCGAAGTTGAAGGACACCGGCATGCCGACGCCGACGGTCTTGCCGTTGTCGGGGGTGTAGGTGCCGATGAAGCTGTTGGCCGACGAGACGGTCGAGAAGGTGGCGTTCTCGGTGGCCGAACGGCCCTTGGCGTCCTTCGCGTTCGCCGTGATCTTGTACTTGGTGCCGCGCTCCAGCTGGACGCCGGGCTTCCAGGACGTGCCGTCGGCCGATATGGCGCCCGCCACGGTGGCGCCCGTGTCGGCGACGGTGAGCTTGACGTCGGTCAACTTGCCGCCGGTGACCTTCACACCGGTGTCGTTGATGCTGGCGTCGGTGGCGCCGTCCTTCGAGGAGACGGTGATCTTGGCGGCCGAGGCGTCCTTCTTGGCCGCGGCGTCCGCGCCCGCCTGGCCGTTCTTCCCGTCGTCGTTGCCCCCGGCCTCGGCGTCGCCGCCACAGGCCGACAGGGCCAGCGCACCCGCTGCGAGCAGGGCGGTCACCGCGAGCGTGCGACGCATCCGGCGGGTGCGGCGCGGGGCGCCGGTCACCTGCTGCTCGGCTGACGGGAACAGCTGGTGCGGGGTGCGGGACCGATCGGGCGCGGGGGTGTCCGGCGATGTCACGAGCTGCTCCATACAGGGGTGTTGTGTATTTCCGTGCTGGTAAACAGCATCTACGGGCAGATTTGGTTGCGGGTCAGGCCATGTTGTGACGAAGGTCACATTTCGGAAGGGAGGGGATGGTCGGCCGGTCCCGACAGCCAGGTTCGCAGCGCGGTGCCGTGTTCGTCCAGGCGGGGTGGGGCCGTCGGTGGCGTCACCGGCGTGTCCGAGAGCCGGAGCGGGCTGGTGACTTGGGGGATCCGGCCCTCGCCGACGGGGGTGACCGGGTCGAGTCCGAGCCGTCCGGCCAACTCCAAGGCCTGCGAGAGGGTGTTGACCGGGCCGCAGGGGACGGAGGCGGCGAGCAGGCGATCGGTCCAGTTCTCCGGGGTGTCGGAGGCCAGCCGATCCTCCAGCGCTTTGATGAGGTCTCTACGGTTTTGCACCCGGTCCTGGTTGCGCGCGAAGCGGGGGTCGTCGGCCAGCTCCGGGGCGCCCAGCGCCGTGGCCAGGGCCCGGAATTGGCGGTCGTTGCCCGCCGCCACCGCCAGCGGCCGCCCGTCCCGGCAGGCCAGCGTCTCGTACGGGGCGATGCTCGGGTGGCGGTTGCCCATCGGGCCCGGGTCGCGGCCGGTGGCCAGGTGGCCGGACGCCTGGTTGACCAGCGAACCGAGCAGGGACGACAGTAGATTGACCTCCACCAGCTGGCCCCGGCCGGTGCGGTCGCGGTGCCGCAGCGCGGCGAGGATGCCGGTCGTGGCGTCCTTGGCGGTCAGCACGTCCACCAGGGCGACCCCCGCCTTGAGGGGCGGGCCGCCGGGCTCGCCGGTGATGCTCATCAGCCCGCCGACGGCCTGCACGACGAAGTCGTAGCCGGGCAGCGAGGCCCCCGCGCCGGAGCCGAACCCGGTGATGGTGCAGTGCACCAGGCCCGGGTTGGCGGCGCGGGTGGCGGTGTGGTCCAGGCCGTATTTGGCGAGCGAGCCGGGGCGGAAGTTCTCGATCAGTACGTCGGCCCGCCGCGCCAGCTCGCGGGCCGCGGCCGCGTCGGCCGGATCGCCGAGGTCCAGGGCGAGCCCCCGCTTGGAGCGGTTGGCGGCGTCGAAGTACGCGGCCGTACGGCTCCGCTGAGCGCCGCCCTTGCTTCCTTCCGGGTCCTCGGGGCCGGAGTCCGGGCCGAACGGCGGGCCCCAGGCGCGGGTGTCGTCACCGGTGCCCGGCCGCTCCACCTTGATCACCTCGGCGCCGAGGTCGGCGAGCGTCGCGGCGGCCAGCGGGCCGGCCAGCACCCGGCTGAAGTCCGCGACGAGGACGCCGTCGAGGGCCCGGGCGGGCGGGGACGCGGGCGGGCGGGGCGGCTGCGGCACGGCGGTGCTCCTCACGTCGCGGGCGATGTGCCGCCATCGTGGGCGGCCCGCCGCACCGCGGGGAAGCGTCCGGGGTGTCCAAGGACACGTCCCCGACCCTGACGGGTCGGCCTCTTCGGTACGTATACGCAGTCGTACGGACCCGGAGGCCTGCCAGAAATGTAGCGAAATGTCATAGGAGATGCGTCACTTCGGGACTTAAGTCCCAAGATCCTCTGTTGTAACCGTGGATGCGTGGTGTCTACTGGCTCTAGCCCAGCGCCTCATACGTCCTGGAGGACCGCATGCTCCCCTCCGTATCGATTCTGCAGCAGATCGGCCTCGGCGTGCTCCTCGCGGTGGCCGTGCTTTGGGTCGTCGGCATCGTCAGACTGCTGCGGAACGGCCGGTACGAGGCGGCCATGCGGCGCGACCGGCACGAGATGCGGATGCGGTACGCGACGCCCGGCCCCGAGCGGCTCCCCGAACCGCCGGAGCTGCTCTGCTCGGTGCCCCGGCAGACCGGGCCGGCCGGGCCCCCGGCGGAGTGCGTGGAGCTGAGCGCCGCGGAGCGGGAGGCGTTCGAGGAGCTCGTCCGGCAGCTGACCAGCCGCAGCTGACCGGTGCCGCGGGGGCCGGATCCGGAACGGCCGGCCCCTGGGACGGGCGAGCGAGTGCCGGCCCGGTTCAGCGGACCGGGCCCAGCCTGAGCAGGGCCAGTGCGGCCAGCATCTGCACCGTCACCGACAGCGCCGACTTCCCCGTCGGCAGGTGGTGCTGGCCGCGTATCAGCAGCACCGCGAGGACGTAGCCGAAGCCCCAGGTCGTCCAGGTCGCGGCCTGGACGAAGGTGGCGTCGGTCGGCAGCCAGGCGACGATCGCCAGCCGCGGCAGGTCCGTCACCCAGAAGAGCACGATGAACAGGCTCGCGGTCGGCGCGAACCGTCCGCTGCCCCCGAGCGTGCGGGCTATCGCATGGGTCACCGCGCCCAGTGCCAGGCTCGCCGCCAGCACCCCGGCCTCGGCCAGCCCGACGAGCTGCAGCGCGGCCGAGCGGTCGGCCGCCCACTGGCCGCGGAACGCGTGCACCGACAGCACCCCGATGCCGCCGCTGATCAACGACAGCAGCACCGCCGCGCTCCACGCGCTGCGGTCCCGCGCCTCGTCCAGGACCTCCACCGGCCGGTACCAGAGCCCGAATATCAGCCGGTGCCACCACAGCCGGCGGCGTGGTGCGGGCGCTGCGGGCGCCTCGGGAGCCGGCTGGACGAGCGTGGGCGGCGGGTGTTGAGGAGGGCGGGAGGGGGGCGGTGCGGACATACCGCCGTTCTACCACCGGCCGAACCGGGGTGCGGCGGGGGCGTCGGGCGGGGCACAAGGGATACAGGTGAGACCCTCAGGAGGTGACCTTGCAGACTCCGGAGCACGACGAGGCGCACGGCGGCGGCCTCGGCAGCCGGCTCAACTGGCTGCGGGCGGCGGTGCTCGGCGCCAACGACGGCATCGTGTCCACGGCCGGGCTGGTCGTCGGGGTGGCCGGCGCGACCCAGGACCGCACGACTCTGCTGACGGCCGGTCTGGCCGGGCTGTTGGCCGGGTCGATGTCGATGGCGGCCGGCGAGTACGTCTCGGTGTCCACCCAACGCGACTCGGAGAAGGCGGCGCTGGCCCTGGAGCGGCGGGAGCTGGCGACCGCACCGCAGGCCGAACTGGTCGAGCTGACCGACCTGTTGGAGGGCAAGGGGCTGGAGCGGCAGCTCGCCCGCGAGGTCGCCGAGCAGCTCACCGAACACGACGCGCTGCGCGCGCACGCCGAGGTCGAGCTGGGCATCGACCCCGATGAACTCACCAACCCCTGGCACGCGGCCGCGGCCAGCTTCCTCGCCTTCACCGCCGGGGCGCTGCTGCCGCTGCTGGCGATCGTGCTGCCGCCCGCCGCGCACCGGCTGTGGATCACGGTGGTGGCGGTGCTGGTCGCGCTGGCGGTCTGCGGCTGGTCCAGCGCCCGGCTGGGTGCCGCGCCGCCCGGGCGCGCGGTACTGCGGAACGCCGGCGGCGGCGCACTGGCCATGGCGGTCACCTACGTGGCAGGAACCCTGCTGGGCGCCGCCGGCGCCTGACGCGACCGCTCCGGAAGGCCGCTCGGCCGCCCCCGTACAGGTCCCGGTACGAGGGGAGGCGGCCGTCCGTCCGGTTCACCGTCGCCCGGTGAAAACCGTCCGCACCCCGGTAGGTCGCTCGGCCGCCTTGGTGGCGGTCCGGGTACGAGGGGAGGCGGCTGCCCGCCCGGTTCACGCCCGCCCGCTGAAAACCCTCCGCACCCCGAAGGGGCGCTCAGCAACCCTCGTACAGGTCCCGGTACGAGGGGAAGTAGCCGCCGGGGCCGTCGACCGTCCGGGCGGTGAGTGCGGCCCGCACCACCGCGCGGGTCAGTACGTCCGCACCGGCGGCCAGTACGTCGTTCAGGGCACCGGCCTCCGCATGGACGCCGAAGGCGGGGTCGGTGGCGGCGGTCTCGTCGGGGAGCAGCGGGCGGGCCGCGGTGGACAGCGCGAAGACGGTGTCGCCGTCGGAGAGCAGGTGCACCGGGCGGAGCGCGCGGGCCAGCCCGTCGTGCGCGGTGCCGGCGAGTTTCTGGGCCTGGGCGCGGGTGAGCACGGCGTCGGTGGCGACCACGGCGAGGGTGGTGTTCAGCGGAGGGCGGACCGAGGCGGCGAAGCGGGCCGCGGAGGTCTTCCGGGCCTCGGCCAGGCGGCGGAGGGCGGCGGTGTGCACCTCGGGGTCGGGCGGGGTGGCGTGCGGCAGGCCGTAGAGGGCGCCGGTGCGGGGATCGGCGAACGAGCCCGCGGCGTTGACGGCGGCCAGCGCGGCAACCGTCACGCCCGAGGGAAGGACCGCGCTGGCGGTGCCGGTGCCGCCCTTGAAGCCGCCGGCCACGGCGCCGGTGCCGGCGCCCGTGTTGCCCTCGGCGACCGGCGCGCCGGGGCCGGTGGCCGCGGCGGCCTCGGCGGCCGCGCGGCCCAGGGCGGCGTCCGGGCGGGCCCGCCAGTCGCCGCCGCGGCCCAGGTCGAACAGTGCGGCGGCCGGGACGACCGGTACGACCTGGGCGGGGTCGGGGCCGACGCGGAAGCCGCGGCCGTGGTCCTCCAGCCAGCCGACGACACCGGACGCGGCGTCAAGACCGTAGGCGCTGCCGCCGGTCAGGACGACCGCCTCGATGCGCGGCACGAGATTGCGCGGGTCCAGCGCGTCGGTCTCCCGGGTGCCGGGGCCGCCGCCGCGCACGTCGACGGCCGCGACCACGCCGCCCTCCGGGGCGAGGACGACGGTGGTGCCGGTCAGCGCGCCCCCGCCGGTACGCCGGGCGTGGCCGACCCGCAGGCCGAGGACGTCGGTCAGCGCGTCCCGCGGCCCGGCGGGGAGCCCGGCGGCCGCGGCCTGCTCAGTAATGGGCCGGTCCCATCACGATGACCGGGTGCAGATCGGGGTCGAGGGTGCGCAGCAGCTCCCGCATCACCTTGGGCTTGAGGCTCACACAGCCCTGGGTCGGGCCGTCGTGGTCGACGTGCAGCCAGACGCCGCCGCCCTTGGAGTCGCCCCAGGGGCGGTGCGGGTCCAGCGGGGAGGTGCCGGGCTCGCGGTTGTAGTTGATGGCGATGACGTAGTCGAAGGCGCCGGCCAGCGGCTCGCCCTCCACACCGGTGCCGTCGGCGACGAAGCTGTCGTTGTGGTCGTAGGGGAGCTTGGTGCCGTCCGGGGCGGGCAGCCGGCCACCGGCGTCGGTGAGGGAGTAGACGCCGATGGGGGAGCGCAGATCGCCGTAGCGGTGGTCGTCGGTCCAGCCGTGGGCGGCGTTGTGCGCGGACCAGGTGGGGCCCGGCTCCCAGGTGTCGGAGTCCTCCGCGCGGGTGTAGAGGACGACCTGGGACTCGTAGGAGTCCATGCCCTTGCCGGTGACGACGAGCACCTGCCGGGAGTCGGCCGGTATCGCTTTGCGGGCCGCGTCGCTGAGGCCGGGGATGGGCTGGCCGGCCGGGACGCCGGGTGCGGCGTTCGGGGCGGATTTCGCCGCGGCGGCGGGCGTGCGTGGCGTGTCCGGGCCGGAAGCCATCGTGGACATGGTGCTCTTGGCGTCGGTCCGGCTTTCGTGGTCGTCACCCGATGCCGGCCACGCCCACAGGGCGGTGCCGACGAGCGTGGAGAGGGCGAGACCGCTCACGGCCTTGCTGCGCCGGGACAGTCTCGTCCGCGCGCGGGTCTGGGCGTGGCGGGCCATGTCTGGCGTCTCCTCAGGT
This sequence comes from Streptomyces sp. NRRL S-337, assembly GCF_000720175.1. Classification (GTDB taxonomy): domain Bacteria; phylum Actinomycetota; class Actinomycetes; order Streptomycetales; family Streptomycetaceae; genus Streptomyces; species Streptomyces siderophoricus. Next base: position 53,137 of record NZ_JOIX01000030.1, on the reverse strand, counting down.
ACGGACGGTGGGCGTGCCCTCCGGGGCCTCCCGTAAGGGACTCCCCCTGTCATAAAAAGGGCAATCTGCACCCTACCGCGTCTGTGTCGGGGCGCCTCCGCTGGCCGGGGGGAAGCCGGGGGAACAACAGCGCGAGCTCCTGGGAAGTGGGATCCATTGGTGGGTAATTGACGGGGAATGGGCTGACGGGCGGCGCCGCCGGTGTTGCTGACCAGGGGCCCGGGGTGGGCCCGAAGATGGCCGGATCTGATGCGGAATCAGGGTGGTGCCCGGACAGGTACGGCCGTTCGGCACGCTTATGGGGGACGCCCTGCCGGGGGTCCGTCGGGCCGGTCCGGGCCTATTCCGCCAGAGCGGTGCCCTGACGGGCCGTAAGGGTGACGCCCACCGCGACCGCGGCCGACGCCACCAGCCCGGCCGCCAGCACCGCCCAGCGGCCCGCGAAGGTGCACACCAGCACCAGTACGGCCGACACCGGCAGCACCAGCTGCTGCGCCGCCCCGCGCTTCTGGTGACGGGAATGGATCAGCCAGACGGTGGACATGAACAGCGCGGCCGGCACCGTGACGCACGCGGCGGCCGCCGCCGTCGACAGCCGCGTCTTCCCGAACGCCTGCTCCACCGCGATCTCGATGCCTGCCCCGACCGCGGCCGCCGACGCGAACACCAGGTAGTGCCCGTAGCCCCACACGAACGCCTGGCGGTTCGAGCGCAGATGGAGGTGGATGGGCACCGCGAAGTAGATCCAGTACGCGCAGAAGACCACCAGCAGCCCGCCGGCCGCGATCGGCAGCAGGCTGCCCAGCGCGCCGTGCTCGTCCAGCACCGCCTGCACCGCGACGGTGGCCGCGGCGACCGTCTCCCCCAGCACGATGATGGTGAACAGGCCGTACCGCTCGGCGATGTGGTGCGGATGCCAGGTCGTCTGCCATGCCCGCTCCGCCAGCGCCGGAACGGCCAGCTCCAGCAGGCCCACGACGAGGAACACCCACGGCACGTCCGGCCGGGGCAGGACCAGCAGACCCAGCCAGCCGACCTGGCACACCGTCACCCCCAGGGCGTAGCCCAGCGCGGTCCGCCGTTCGGCGCCCGCGCTGCCCACGGCGGCCCGCAGCCACTGGGCGACCATCGCCAGCCGCATCACCAGGAAGCCGAACCAGATGACGGTGAAGTCGCTGCGGACGAACGCCCGCGGCACGCCCGCCGCCAGGATCAGCACACCCGCCATCTGGACCAGCGTCACCACGCGGTACAGCGGGTCGTCGGTGTCGTACGCCGACGAGAACCAGCTGAAGTTCATCCACGCCCACCAGACGGCGAAGAAGAGCATCAGATAGCCCGACACGCCGTGCCCCCAGTGGCCCGCCGCCAGTGCGTGCGCCAACTGGCGGCCGGCCTGGGCGACCGCCACGACGAAACACAGGTCGAAGAAGAGCTCCAGCGGGGTGGCGGCGCGGTGCGCCTCGTCGCGGGGGCGGGCGCGCATGCGGACCGGCACATCGGCTCCTCTCGTCGGCCGGGGCCGGCCGGCCGGGAAGGCAGGTCGGCCGGGGCGGACGTGACCAGTAGAGCGCGGGTGGCGGATGCCGCCCACGAGGGGCGCACGGCGTGTCGCGCGGCATCCGGGGGCGCGGCGCGGCGGTCACTCGGCGACGGCCTCCACGATCGACGGGAACGCCGCGGTCGGCAGCACCCGCGTCAGCCGGAACCCGCCCGCCGACAGCAGCGTCGCGAACTCCTCCGCGGTCCGCTCCTGCCCGTCGAGGACCGCCATCATCGCCACGTCGAGGGTCTTGCCGAAGTGCGGGGCGTTGCCCGGCGGCAGCACGCAGTCGACGACCAGCAACCGGCTGCCGGGGGTCATCGCCGCACGGCAGGCCCGCAGGATCCGCCGGCAGTGGTCGTCCGGCCAGTCGTGCAGCACGTGCTTGAGGACGTACACGTCCCCGCCCTCGGGCACGGCCGCGAAGAAATCGCCCTCCTGGGTGCGCCAACGACCCTTCAACTCGTCGCCGTCCAGCAGGTGGTGGGCGAGCGGCGGAGCCTGATCGAAGAGCACCCCGGTCAGTTGCGGACGGCGGCGCAGCACGGCACGCAGCAGCCCGCCGCGGCCGCCGCCGACGTCCACGACCGTGCCGGCCGGGGGGAACGGATAGGCGTCGGCCACCGCCTCGTCCACCGGCGCGGACAGTGACGCCATCCCGTCGTCGAAGAGCTGCCGGGTGGCCGGCGCGGTCGCCAGATGGTCGAAGAACGGCGTGCCGAAGAGCCGCTCGAAGGACGCGCCGCCGTGCCGTACCGCCTCCGGCATCCCGGCCGCGGTCCGCAGGAACAGCTCGTCGGTGGCCATCAGGACGGCGGTGTGCAGGGAGTCGGGGACGTCGGTGCGCAGCGGCCGGGCGGCCGGGGTCAGCCGGTAGGCACCGGTCGCGTCCTCGTGGAAGATGCCCCGCGCGGCGAGGTAGCGCAGCACCCGGCGCAGGTGCGGGGCGTGGGTGCCGGTGGCGGCGGCGAGCTGCTCGACGGTGCGCGGCCCGCCGGCGAGGTGGTCGGCGAGGCGGTGCTGGGCCGCGGTGCGTAACGCCGCGGAGAAGAGGTGCCCCATGGCGTGGTCCATCAGGTGGGCCGCGATGTCCTGGGGCGCGCCGGTCGGTCGCTGGGATGAGGTGGCCAACGTCTGCCTCCGGTCGTCGGCTCGGCCTGCGGATCGACGCTCGCAGGCGGGTGATTTACGGTTGCAGCAGCCGGCGGTGGTGTCACGGAGACGGTGCTGACCAACCGCTAAGTCCGGCCAGGGCAGCGGGCGTACGGCCGGTGGGCCGGCGCTCGATGCCGGGCGGCGGTTCATGGTCGAATGCGCGTATGAGCGACAGCGACAGCGACCAGACCGGAAAGACCGATACGGCAGAACGGACCGACAGCGCGGAAGCGACCACGCCCGGCGCCGTCCTCGCCGGCCTCGACGACCGCCTCCCGGACCTCGAAGCGCTCTACAAGGACCTCCACCGCCACCCCGAACTCGGCTTCCAGGAGACCCGCACCGCCGCCGAGGTCGCCCGCCGGCTGACCGGCCACGGCTACGACGTCACCACCGGCATCGCCAAGACCGGCGTCGCCGGGGTGCTGCGCAACGGCCCCGGCCCGGTCGTGCTGCTGCGCGCCGACATGGACGCGCTGCCGGTCACCGAGGACTCCGGCCTCGACTACGCCTCCACCGTCCCCGGCCGGATGCACGCCTGCGGCCACGACGTGCACGTCACCTGCCTGCTGGGCGCCGCCGACCTGCTCGCCGCGGGCCGCGCGCACTGGTCAGGCACCCTCGTCGTCCTCTTCCAGCCCGCCGAGGAGGTCGGCAGCGGAGCCCGGGCGATGATCGAGGCCGGCCTCTACAGCGAGCGCCTGGTCCCCACCCCCGACGTGGTGCTGGCCCAGCACGTCGCCCCGTTCGGCGCCGGGCTCATCGCGTACTGCGCCGGCGCCTGCATGGCCGCCGCCGACAGCCTGGAGATCACCTTCCACGGCACCGGCGGCCACGGCTCCCGGCCCGAGACCACCATCGACCCGATCCTGATGGCGGCCTCCTTCGTCCAGCGCGTCCAGACCGTGGTGGCCCGCGAGGTCGCGCCCAAGGACCGGGCCGTGGTCACTGTCGGCTCCTTCCACGCCGGCGACTCCGCCAACGTCATCCCCGACCGCGCCGTCGTCCGGCTGAGCGTCCGCACCTTCGACGAGACGGTACGCACCGCCGTCCTGGCCGCCATCGAACGCATCGCCCGTGCCGAGGCCGCCGCCTCCGGTGCCGACCGCGACCCGCAGATCACGACGCTCGACACCTTCCCGGTCACCGTCAACGACACCGACCTCCTGACGCAGGTCAACCGGGACTTCACCCAACTCTTCGGCGAACAGCGGCTGTTCGCCTACGAACCGGCGACCGGCAGCGAGGACGCCGGGCTGCTGGCGACCGCGGCCGGTGCGCCCCTCTACTACTGGTGGCTGGGCGGCTGGGACCCCGACGCCTTCCGGACCGCGCTGGCCGCCGGCCGGCTGGCCCAGGACATCCCCTCCAACCACTCGCCGCACTTCGCCCCGGTCGTCCGGCCCACCCTCACCATGGGCGTCGAGGCACTGACGGCGGCGGCGCTCAACCAGCTGGGAGACGGGGCGCGGGCGGGCGATTGACCTTGCCCTTGGGGGAAGCCCCAGCATCGGTGGAGCCGGGCGAGGTGCCCGGCACGAGGAGGACGGCGTGCAGAGGGGAGGTGCGGCGTGGAACTGCTGACCATCGGCGCGTTCGCCCGCGCCTCCCGGCTCTCGCCGAAGGCCCTGCGCCTCTACGACGAGCTCGGTCTGCTGCGCCCGGCCCGGGTCGACCCGCACAGCGGGTACCGGCACTACGCGCCGGCCCAGCTGGAACGGGCCCGGCTGGTCGCCTGGCTGCGCCGGCTCGGCATGCCGCTGGCCCGCATCCGTGAGGTGTGCGAGCTGGCACCGGCCGCGGCGGCCGAGGCGGTCGCCGCGTACTGGGCGCAGGTCGAGGCCGACACGGCAGCCCGCCGCGACCTGGCCGCCTTCCTCGTGGACCAGCTCTCCAGGAAGGACCCCACCACCATGACCGCATCGTCCACGCCGCTGACCCTGCGCGCCGCCGCCCGTACCGACCGCGGCCTGGTCCGCCCGGCCAACCAGGACGCCGCCCACGCGGGTCACCGGCTGCTGGCGGTCGCCGACGGCTACGGCCCCGACGGCGCCGCGGCCGCCACCGCGGCCATCGACGCCCTCCGGCACCTCGACGCCGACGACCGGGGCGACCTGACGCCGGCGGACCTCCTGGCCGCGCTGGAGGAGGCGGCCGGGCGCGCCCACCAGGCCCTCCGGGACGCACCGTCGGCGGGCGGCCCCACGGGCGCCGGCAGTACGGCCCACACCACCGGTACGACACTCACCGCCCTCCTCCACCATGGCGGCCGGCTCGGACTGCTGCACATCGGTGACTCCCGCGCTTACGTCCTGCGGGACACCGGCCTCATCCGCCTCACCCAGGACCACAGCTTCGTGCAGTCCCTGATCGACGAGGGCCGCCTCACCCCCGAGGAGGCCCCCACCCACCCCCAGCGCGCCCTGCTCCTGCGCTCCCTCGACGCGACCACCGACTTCGCCCCCGACGTGACGCTCCTGGAGGCCCGCCCCGGTGAGCGGTACCTGCTCTGCACCGACGGCCTGGCCGGCGTGGTCCCGCCGGAGACGCTCCAGCAGGTGCTCGCCACGGCCGCGGACCCCGCCGAGGCCGTGACGGAGCTGATCGCCCTGGCCCGCGCGGCGGGCGCCCCCGACAACGTGGGGTGCGTGGTGGCCGACGTGCGGGCGGAACGCACGGCCGCGGTGGCGGCGGCGTAGCCCACGTCAGCGCCGCGGCTACGCAAGGCCCTTGAGCATGCCCTTGAAGTAGAGCTGGGGCAGGCCGTACCGCTTGAGGAACCACATGTCGGTCCGCTCCCGGGTCGTGTCGAGGAAGGGGAACGAGGGGGCGGGCCGCAGGTCGTAGTCGAATTCGGCGAGCAGCATCTTGTGCCGCGCGGTGACCAGCGGGCAGGAGGTGTACCCGTCGTAGCGTGCGGTGGCCGGGCGGCCGCGCAGACCCGCGAGGAGGTTGGCGACCACGACCGGGGCCTGTTTGCGGACCGCCGCGCCCGTCTTGGAGGTGGGCAGCGCCGCCACGTCCCCCAGGGCGAAAACCGTGGGGAAATCCGGGTGTTGGAGGGTTTCGCGGTCGGCCTTGACGTACCCCTGGGGGGAACCGGGGTCGGCCAGCGGGCCGTTCGCCAGCCACTCGGGGGCCCGCTGCGGCGGTACCGCGTGCAGCAGGTCGTAGCGGACCGTCTCCGTGGCGCCGGTGGTGTGATCGGTGATTTCCGCCTCGCGTGCCGCACCGTCCAGGCGGGTCATCTCCGAACTCAGTCGCACCTCGATGCCGTAGCGCCGGGCCGTCTCCGTCAGCGCCCGCGAGAAGACCGGGACCTTGAACATCGCCGGTTCGGGCAGCACCAGGATCGTGCGGATGTTGCCGAGCACGCCGCGCTTGCGCCAGTAATCGGCCGCCAGGTACGCGATCTTCTGCGGTGCGCCGCCGCACTTCACCGGCCCCGACGGCATGGTGAACAGCGCGGTACCCCGCCGCATCCGGCGGATCAGGTCCCAGGTGAACGGGGCGAGGTCGGGCCGGTAGTTGCTGCTCACCCCGCCGTGGCCCAGGGCGGCGGCCAGCCCCGGCACGCCGTCCCAGTCGAGGTGCAGACCGGGCGCGAGGACCAGCCGCCCGTAGGAGAGCACCCGGCCGGAGGCGGTGGTGACGGTACGCGCCACCGGGTCCACGCCGGTGGCGCGCTCCCGCAGCCAGCGCACACCGGGCGGTATCAGCTCCGCCTCGGTACGCAGCGAGGCGCGCAACGGCGCCTGCCCGCCGCCGACGAGGGTCCACAGCGGCTGGTACCAGTGCGTCTCGGACGGCTCCAGCAGGGCGATGTCCGTGACCCCGGCCCGGCGTAACCGGGCGGCGACGGTGATGCCTGCGGTGCCGCCGCCGACAATGAGGACCTGGTGGCGGGCGGGGGCGGTGGACATCTGGTTCCTCCTACGGGGGTGGGGAGTTGTTCTCGCTGGGGTTCTTGCTGACGGTCTTGCTGGTGGTCTTGCTGTTGTTCTTGCTGGCGGTCCCGGTGTGGGTGTCCGCGGCTACGGGGGCCACAGGCGGGGGACGGCGGCCGCTGCCGTGGTGAGCGCGAGCAGCGTGACGAGGGTGGCGAAGGCGGTGGTCAGGACCTGGGTGGGGAGCCGGTTGGTGAGGCGGTTGCCCAGGTGGCTGCCGACCGCCGCGCAGGCCGCGAAGCCGGCCAGCAGCGGCCAGTCCAGGGCGCCGGTGCCGGCCCGGGTCGCCAGCGCCGTAAGGGAGTTGAGGAGGATGACGAGCAGTGAGGTGCCGATGGCGACCGGCATCTCCAGGCCCAGGACGAGGGTGAGGGCCGGGACGACGACGAAGCCACCGCCGACCCCGAAGAAGCCGGTGAGCAGGCCGACGGCGGAGGCGGTCACGGCGACCCGGCCGGAGCGGAGGGCGGGGTGCGGAGGGCGGGAGCGGCCTGTGTGGTCCGGGTGGGGCGGGTTGTCCGGATGGTGGTCCGAGTGGTCCGGATGGCGGTCTGGGCGGTTCGGGTGGTCCGGGTGGGGCGTGCGTAATCGGGCCGACCGGGTCGCGGATCGGCGGGGAGGCGGGGCAGACCGTGCCGCACGCCGTTCGCTCCGGCCCCGTAACAGCAGCAGCGCTGCAACGACGAGCATCAGCCCGGCGAACGCCGCCATCAGGACGGCGGGGGGCACCGCCGCACTCCACCGGGAGCCGAGGTAGCTGCCGGCCGTACCGAGGGCGCCGAAGGTGACGCCGGACGCCCACCGGACCCGGCCCGCGCGGGCATGGCAGAGCAGCCCGGACACCGCGCCGACCGTGACGACGACCAGCGCACCCGCGGTCGCCTCGTGCGGCGACTGGCCCAGCACGTACACCAGCACCGGCACGGCGAGCACCGAACCGCCACCGCCGAGCGCCCCCAGCAGCAGCCCGATCAGCAGCCCGCACGGCAGCGCCGCGGCGGCTATGAGGACGGACACGCTAGGCGGACGGACACGAGGAGGGATGCGCGGACGGTTCCGAGGGCGCATGCGCGGACGGATTCGGATCCGAGGTTGCATGCGCGGACGGATCCGGGGAGGGGGCCGGGGGCGGGGACGAGGCGTGCGGGGCGGAGAGGCCCGCGGCGTGCCGGGCGGCGGGGCCCGCGGCGTGCGGAGGTGGGGCGGCGGGCGGGGTCGCCGCGCGCGGGGCCAGTGCGACGGCCGGGCTGCTGTCCGACCACTCCGCCACGAACGTGAACCGGTCACCGCGGACCACCGTTTCGCGCCATTCCACCGGCCGTTCCCCGGACCGCCCCAGCCGCTCGATCGCGAACGCCGGCTCCCGGTCGGCCAGCCCCAGCAGCCACGCCTGCCGGATGTCCGGCAGGAACGGCTGGATCCGCTCCCGGCCACCGGTGACCTTCACCGCACAGCGCCGCGACAGCTCGCCGTAGAGGGAGGTGTGCCCGAAGTCCGCGTCCAGCAGGGGCTCGGCGATCTCGGCGGGCAGATACGCGGTGTCGTGGGCGAGCGGTTCACCGTCCGCGAGCCGCAGCCGCTCCAGTACGACCAGGGGTGCGTCCGGCACCAGCCCCAGATGGCCGGCGATCGTGCCGTCCGCGGTCCGTTCGAGACGCAGCACTTCACTACGCTGCTCCACGCCCTGCCCCTCCAGTTCCCGGAAGAGGCTGTAGAGCGAGCCGAGCGGCTGCTGTATGCGGCGGGGGTCCAGGCGGCTGGCGCGCCCGCGTTCGGCGATCACCAGGCCGTCGGCGCGCAGCTTGCGCAGCGCCTCGCGGACGGTGTGCCGGCTGACCTCGTACTCGACGGTGAGCCGGTGCTCTGCGGGGAACTCCTCGGTGAACGCGCCGGCGTCCATCCGACGGCGCAGATCGGCGAGGAGCTGCGCCCAGAGGGGGAGCGGCGAGCGCCGGTCCAGGGGGCGCGGGGCGTGCGCGCCGGGGGCGGCATGCGCCTCGCGAGCGCTGTGCGCACCATGCTCATGGTTCATGCCGTGCTCACGGTTCGTACCGTGCCCACCGTGCGGGGGGTCTGCCGGTTCGGTCGACATGTGCGGGATACCCCTCCGCGGCCTGGGGGACGGATCGGATCGGCTGATGCCGGGTCAGCTCGGGGCGCTCGCATCGGAACCCGGCTTGTCGCCCGCCAACCCGGCTCCCTAATGTACGTACATCCGTGCATCCGCACAACGCATCGTCCCGCCCGCCCGAGCGGACCTCAGCCGCCGCCCGGGGCGCCCACCCCTGGAGGCCGACCGTGCACTTCGCGCAGTACTACCTCGACTGCCTCTCCCAGGCGTCGTACCTGATCGGTGACGAGACCACCGGACGCGCCGTCCTCGTCGATCCGCGCCGTGACATCGACGACTACCTCCAGGACGCGGCGGCCGCCGGCCTGCGCATCGAGCTCGTCATCGAGACGCACGTGCACGCCGACTTCCTCTCCGGACACCTCGAACTCGCCCGCGCCACCGGCGCCACCATCGCCTTCGGAGAGGCCGCCCGAACCGGCTTCCCCATACGGCGGTTACGCGACGGCGAGCGCATCTTCCTCGGGGAGGCGGGCAACGGGGCGAACGGGGGGACCTGCGGGAACGGGGGTGAGGGGAACCGGGATGAGGGGAACCGGGATGAGGGCGGGGGCGGTCAGCAGGACGGTGGCGCGCGCGGGGGCAGGCGCGGGGGCGTCACCCTCACCGTGCTCGCCACCCCTGGCCACACCCTGGAGTCCCTCTGTCTGGTCGTCCACGAAAACCCCGACGATCCCGTGCCGTTCGGCGTGCTCACCGGCGACACCCTGTTCGTCGGTGATGTCGGCCGCCCCGACCTGCTCTCCGCCGCCGGCCACTCCCCGCACGACATGGCCGTACGCCTGCACCACTCCCTGCACACCAAGCTCCTGACGCTCCCGGACGCGACCCGGGTCTTTCCCGCACACGGCGCCGGATCGGCCTGCGGCCGGAGCCTGTCCACCGAGACCAGCTCCACCATCGGGGACCAGCGACGCCTCAACTACGCCCTGCAGCCCATGCCGGTGGCCGAATTCGTGCGGCTGGTCACCGCCGGACAGCCCGCCACACCCGGCTACTTCGCCCACGACGCCGCCCTCAACCGGGACGGGCACCCGCTCCTGGATGCCGCCGAACCGCCCGCCCTCACCCTGGAGGAGGCCCTCGCGGCCCGCGACCAGCAGGGTGCCGTGCTGCTGGACTGCCGGCCGCTGGCCTCCTACACCCGGGCGCATCTGAAGGGGTCGCTGCACACGAGCCTGGACACGCGGTTCGCGGAGTACGCGGGCAGCGTGGTCGCCCCGGGCACCCCGATCGTGCTGCTCGCCGACCCGGGTAAGGAACGGGAGGCCCGCCTGCGGCTCGCCCGCATCGGCTACGACCACGTCCTGGGCCATCTCCCCGACCCAGCCGCCGTATTGGACCAGGAACCCGCACTGGTCCGCCGCAGCCACCGCGTCCGACCTGAGGAACTCCCGCAGGCGTGGCGTGAGTTGCCCGTCGGCGCCCCGGATGCGGACCTGACTGCGGCTTCGGATACGACTACCGGTACAGCTACGGGTACGGCTACGGCGATGGGTACGGATCCGGGTTGGGATACGGATACGGCTACGGGTCCCGATACCGGCGGCCGATTCTCCCGGGCCCAGCTGGTGGACGTCCGCAATCCCGCCGAGTACGCGGCGGGCGCGCTCCCGGGCGCCCGCAGCATCCCGTTGGCCACCCTCCCGGACCGCATCACCGAACTGGACCCGGCCCGCCCGGTCGTCCTCTACTGCCGCAGCGGAAACCGCTCGGTGATCGCGGCGGCCCTCCTGGAGGCGCGGGGGTTCGGGGACGTGTGCGATGTGGAAGGGGGCTATGAGGCGATGGCCGGGAGCTGCGACCGGACCTGAGGCGGGACCTGAGGCGGGAGGGGCGGGTGTGAGGCGCGGCCCGGTAGGGGTGGGCGCAGCCGCAGACCGGAAGGGGCGGCCATCGTGGGACGGCCCTTTTCCGGCCCCTTTCCCCGGCCCGTCGACCGGTCAGTGCCGCCGCCCCGGGCGCCCTACGCGGACGAGTACCAGCGCCCCGCCTGCGACCAGGCAGGCCGCGGCCGGGAGCGCCAAGGACGGGCCCGACCCGCCGCCGGCCCTAAGCCCGAGGCCCGCCGTGGCCGTCATCACCGCCTGGCCACCGCCCCGGCCGCGGTCAGCGTCACGTACGGCTGGCCGTGCGCCATGCCGTACACGACGTGCTCGTGCGACGGCTCCGTGCGACGGCTCCGTGCGACGGCTCCGTGCGACGTACGGCAGGCAACGGAAGACGGAAAAACGGAAGTGGAGAGGAGGGATGAAGTGCACCGGAAGGGGGCAGGACTTCAGAGCGCGAGCCAGCTGCCTGGGTGCGAGAAGGGGCGGGCGCGGGGCCCCGTACAGCGGACGTTCAGCGATCGTTGATCCGTGATCTCCATGCTGATCCGCATGTTGCGCCGTGTGATCACCAAGCATGCAGACCCCGCCGGGGAAATACAAGAGCCCGATTCCTCGCGGGTCGCCCTCACCTGGAGCGGGGAACCGGGCCGCCTGGAAGAGCTCACCCACGGCATGCTCCTGGACCAGGCCGAACGGGCCGCCGGCGCACTCGCCCGGCTCGGGGTCCGGGCCGGTGACCGGGTCGCGGTGCACCTGCCGTTGGTGCCGGAATCCGTGATCGCCACGCTCGCCTGCGGTCGACTGGAGGCGATCCGGACGACCCTGCCGGTCTCCCTGACGGTGCCCGAACTCGTCGCGCGTACGCGGGAGTCGTCGACGCGGGTGGTGATCACGGCGGACGCGGCGTTCTGGGACGGGGCGGTACGGCCGGTGAAACCGCTGCTCGACCACGCACTGGCGCGCGCCGCCGCGGCGGGGGAGACGCCCGTACGGACGGTCCTGGTGGTGAACCGCTGCTCCCGGCCGGTGTCCTGGAAGCCGGGCCGCGACCTGTGGTGGCACGAGGCCCTGGAGGGACGGACCCCCGCCTGCCGGTAGGAGAGGGCCTCGATCCCTCCCGCATACGTCACCCACTGAGGCCACAAAAACGGGCGAACCGCCCAGTATCTTCCTAGCGTGGGCCTCGTGCCCCAGCACCCGGACGCCGCCCCACCCGCCCCTGCCGCCACCCCGGCCGGGACCGAGGCGGACCACGCAACCGGTATACCTGCGGCAACCGGCAGCCCCAAGCCGACCGACGCCACCGAATCGACCGACGACACCGGGCCGACCGACGAAAGCGGGGCGACCGGCGGTAGCGAGACGACCGACGGCAGAGAGGTGGTCGGCGGTAGCCAGGCGACCAACGGTAGCCAGGTAACCGGCGGTAGCGAGGTGACCGGCCGACCTCAGGCACCTATGGCCCCGCCGCGGACCAGGTCAACGCGGACCAGGTCAACAGGGAACGTCCGCGCCCCACTCACGCCCTCCGCCGTCGCGCTGCTCCTCGTCCTCGCCGTCACCCTCACCCTCACCAACGGCCTCGTTCTGGGCAGCCGCCTGCTCCGGGGCTCCGACTCGACGCTGCTCCCGTACGCCGTGGCCGCCGTCTTCTTCGCCATCCGCGTCGCCTACCGCCACACCCTCTGGGGCAGCGAACCACTCGCCCGCGGGCTGCTCCGGCAGGGCCGGCACCCCCTCATCTCCCGCGAGAATTTCCGTAAGGCGCCCACCGCCCTGCCCCAACTGGCGACCACCTACCTGGGCTCCCTGAAATTCCTCGGCGCCCGTTCCGCCACCCGCTGGGCCGCCCACCAACTCGCCTTCCGGGGCTTCCTGTTCACCGGGGTGATCACCTTTCCCCTCGCCTGGGGATGGTTCACCTTCCCCGCATCGACCGGCGCCGGCGCCGGCGCCGGCCCCGGCTACGAGATGCGGCTCTGGGGCCCGAAAGCCCTCGGCTTCCTTTCCTCCGACGCCGTCGGCCGGGCCGTGTTCCACGGCCTCGACCTCGCCGCCGGCCTCGTCATCGCGGGCGCCGGCCATTTCCTGTGGAGCCACCTACACGACCGAACAGCCGGCACCCGCCAGCGATTTGCCTACGAGGTCGTCCCGCTGCTGCCCCTGCTCGCCGTCTCCGTCACCGGACTCCGGCTGACGTTCCCCGCGCCCTTCCTGCGCGGCGGCGCCGACCCCTCCCTCGCCCTGCGGCCCACGGTGTTCAAATACGCCGCCCGGAAGGACGACGAGCTCTTCGCCTGCCGCCACTGCGGCACGGCGGCGCCCTCATCCACATCGCCCCTACGTCGAGAACCTCCGCAGCACCCTGTGCGACCTCCGCCTCGACTTCGACGCATGCACCAATACGGCCCCGCCGCAAACCCGTACTGCGCGGCGGCGCCCACCTCTCCCAGGTCGACGGGGTTCAAGTGACGTACCTGTTCCAGGTCCATCTGAAAGGTGACCGACCCATGTCCTCCCCTCACTCATCATCCGCACCCGCTCGCCACTCCCTCCCCGGCAGCACCGACCGGACTCGCCCCCACAAACGCAGCCATGCCTCACAGAGCCCGCCGACCCGGCCCAACGGCGGCCAGCGCCCGCGCCCCATACCCACCCACGACAAGGGCCACTAGACATCAGCGCCGCCCTGGGGGGAGCGGGAAAGCGGGGGGTGCGTCTACGTGCCGGAGGCATCCCCCGGCCGTTCTGCCTTGGAATCGGTCTGCGAGGAGCTCTGGCGACGGGAGGGGATGGGAGGGGGGCGGCGGGCCCGGCAGCCGATACCCACGCACGCACGCACGCTGGCGGGAGGGTGGAGGGTGGCTGAGCGGAGGGGACAGAGGCTGAGGGGGCGGCGTACCCCGGAGGGAGTGCCGAGGGTCGTTGCCGCTCGGTGGCTTCGTTGGGCCCGCCCGTACTCTGGAGAGGTGAGTACCACCCCTGATTTCGAGCGGGACGCTGAGCCTCAGGCCGGTCCTGCTGCCCCGGACGCCGCCGTCGAGGGAGACGGTGACCGTGGGCCGGCGGACACCTCCGAGGCCGTGTCTGAGCCCGCGGCCGTGGCCCCTCGGCGGGCGGCTCCCAAGTCTGCCGCGGCGCTGATCTTCGACGACCCGCTGAACCAGCAGTCCTCGGACGACACCGACAGGGGCTGGGGCGAACGCCCGGCCGGTGGAGACAGCGCCTCCGACCTCGCCCGTTTTCTCGCGGAGAAGCCGCCCCATCACCTCTGAGATCCCTGAGATCTCGGAGGTCCCCGGAACTCCGGAGACCTGGGAGACCTCGGAGAGCTCTGAAACTCTGGAGGCCTCGGAGATCTCTGGGGCGGCCGCCGGGTGTGGCCGCTTCTGACCTGCTAGCGCTGCGTCTGCGTCTTCTGGGTGCCGATCGTGCCGGAGGTGGAGGAGGGCACGGGAGCAGCAGAGGTGGTGCGCTGGGCGATGAGGGCGTCGCGGATCTCGGTGAGCAGCTCGACCTCGGTCGGGGCCAGCGGGTTGTTGTCGACCGGCTTCCTGGCCGCCTGGCGCTCCTTCCACTTGTTCATCGGAAGGATCATGAGGAAGTAGACGACCCCGGCGGTGATCAGGAAGGTCAGTGCGGAACTGAGCACCGAACCCCAGAGGACGTAGATCCCGTCGGTGAACGCGCCCGTCTTCTTGTCCGTGTGGCAGGTGGTGAGGCACGCCTTGTAGTTGTCGAGGTTCTGCGAACCCAGAGCGCCGACGATCGGGTTGATCACGCCCTTGACCACGGCGTTGACGATGTTGGTGAACGCCGCACCGACAACGACCGCGACCGCGAGTTCGATCACGTTGCCCCGCATCAGGAATTCCCGGAACCCCTGCAGGACGCCCTTGCTCTCGCTCACCTGACAGCCTCTTTCCACGCTCACGACGCTCACCACGGACGGTGCACGAACAATCAGCACCGCAACTTACGGCAGGGCACAGCAGCGATGTCCAGTCGGGCAACACGAACCAGCGACCGAAGCCGCGATCGAGCCGGCGACTGAACCAGTGATCGGCCAGTGCGTCGGTGCTGGTCCGGCGGATGGGTTTCGTGCGGTGGGCCGGACCGACGGTTCCGGTACGGGCGGCGCGCCACCGTTGGCGCGACCGGCCCAGGCCCCCGCGGCAGGTGCCCCGCCACTCGCAGCAGTTTCGCGGGCGGTGTGCGGAGAAGCCACTCGATCTTGCGGCATGGCTACCGCCCTCCGATGGCCGCCGTCGACGGGCAGCCCGTCGCGGGTAAGGCTCGTACGGCCCCGTACGAGGCCGCACCGGCCAGTGCTGCGGCGGTCATCGCGAGCCCGGCGATCAGCATCCGGCGTGGCCCGGCCCTGCCCCATCCGCCCCCGCCGCCGCCGGCTCGTACCGGTGGAAAGTGGGGCACTTCACACCGTGGGGGAGTGGGGAGGGGCGGCGACGAGAGATCAGCCGAGCGATCGGACGGGAGAGCAGCAGAGGGAACGGGAGAGCACGAGGCGAGAGGGGCGAGTGGGGTGTACGGCGTAGTGGGCATGGTGGGACCGCCTTGGGTGGTGACGGCTCGTCGGCGACGCGGAGGTCGGAGATCGGAGATCGGAGATCGGAGATCGGAGATCGGACGAGCCTCGGTGGAATCGGCGAGCACCACCGTGCCGTATCGCGCCCGTGCCCGCTGTGGCCTGTGGAGAAGCTTCGGGATGGGGATAACTTCGCCACTCGGGTGGGGGACGAGCGGGGCAGGGGAAAGGCAGCGGGCCCGGGTCTGACCCCCGGCCCTGGTCCCGGCCCTGGTCGCCGGCCTGACCCCGGCCCGGCCCCGGTCCCCGGCCCGTCAGGCGTCCTACGGCAGTTCGATGCCCAGGTCCCAGCCCGCGTGGGCGTCGGCGCAGGGGCAGGTGCGGTCGGTGGACCGGGGCAGCGCGGCGACCGCGTCGAAGAGGACCTCGCGGAGCCGGCCGACATTCTGGGCGAAGACCTGGAGGACTTCCTCGTGGGAGACGCCGTCGCCGGTCTCGGTGCCCGCGTCCAGGTCGGTGACCAGGGTCAACGATGTGTAGCAGAGGCTCAGTTCGCGGGCCAGGACCGCCTCGGGGTGACCGGTCATGCCGACCACGGACCAGCCCTGGGCGGCGTGCCAGCGGGATTCGGCGCGGGTCGAGAAGCGCGGGCCCTCGATGACGACGAGCGTGCCGCCGTCGACCGGTTCCCACTCGCGGCCGCGGGCGGCAGCGAGGGCGGCCTGGCGGCCGGCGGGGCAGTAGGGGTCGGCGAACGTCAGGTGGACGACGTTGGGGACGCTCCCGTCGGGCAGCGGCTCGCCGTCGAAGTAGGTCTGGACCCGCGCCTTGGTGCGGTCCACGAGCTGGTCGGGGACCAGCAGTGTGCCGGGGCCGTATTCGGGGCGCAGCCCGCCGACCGCGCACGGGCCGAGGACCTGGCGTACGCCGAGCGAGCGCAGCGCCCACAGGTTGGCGCGGTAGTTGATGCGGTGCGGCGGGAGGCGGTGGTCGCGGCCGTGCCGGGGGAGGAAGGCGACCTGGCGGTCGGCGACCTCGCCGAGGAACACCGAGTCGCTGGGGCGACCGTAGGGGGTGTCGACCGTGATCTCGGTCACGTCGTCGAGGAAGGAGTAGAAGCCCGAACCGCCTATTACGCCTATTTCCGCGTCAGCCATGGCGGTCACCTTAGCGGGGGCGGCCACCGCCGGATCCGCCACCCCGGGATCCGCCACCCCGTGGGCATACATGCAGCGGACCGAGGCGGCAGGGGGCGGAGAGGAAGTGGACCGGCATGGCTGGTGGACCCGCCCGCGGCGCCGGGAGGAAATGGACCGGCATGGCGCGGACCCGCCCGTGGCGCCGGGAGGAAATGGACCGGCATGGCCTGGACCCGCCCGTGGCGCCGGGATGCGGCGGACCGGCATGGAGTGTGGACCCGCGTGGACCCGCATGCAGCGGGCCCCGCCGTCCGATGACGGCGGGGCCCGAAGGTGGCTGTGCTGCCGGCGCTGCCGGGTCGGGCTCAGGCCGCGGAGCTGGTGCTCGACGCGCTGCCGGAGGACGACGTGGCGGGCGCGGACGGCTTGCTGTCGGAGCTGGAGCTGCTCGACGAGGAGCCGGCGGAGTCCGAGGACGACGTCGTGCTCGACGAGGAGGAGCTCTTCGCGGGGCTGCTGCTGGACGACGAACCGCGGCTGTCGTTGCGGTAGAAGCCGGAACCCTTGAAGACGATGCCGACCGCGGAGAACACCTTCTTGAGGCGTCCGTTGCAGCTGGGGCACTCCGTCAGCGCGTCGTCGGTGAACTTCTGCACCGCCTCAAGGCCCTCGCCGCACGCGGTGCACTGGTACTGGTAGGTCGGCACTTGACTTCCTCCTGGCACTCTCACTCGATGAGTGCTAACGACGCTCCATATTGCAGTATTCCGGCGCGTCAGTCCACTGCGACCGGGCAGACGGTGACCGACCCCACGTCCGGGGCCGGTCCGCGACGGACGGCGGCAGGCGTTCGCCGGCACCCCGCCGGCACTCCGCCGGCACTGATCCGCCAGCACCTGTCCGCGCCCGTCCCGTCAGGCGTTCGCCAGCTCCCGCCCGCGGTCCTCGGCCGTCGGGCCCGTCCCGGTGGCGGAGTCGCTCCCGGACGCCGTGGCCGGCTCCGTCGTCTGCTCCGTCGCCGGGTCCGTTTCGGCCGCCGTGTCCGGCAGGTCCGAGCCGGTCACCACGGACGAGGAGCGCGGCAGCAGGTGGGCGCGCAGGGCCAGCAGCACCACCAGGGCCAGGGCCGTGCCGGCCAGGGGGACCAGGAAGCCGGTGCTGGGGCTGAAGCGGTCGGTGAGCTGGCCGGCGGAGGTGGCAGCGACGGCCTGGCCCAGGGCGACCGCGCCGGTCAGCCAGGTGAACGCCTCCGTGCGGGCGGCGGCCGGGACGAGGGACTCGACCAGGGTGTAGCCGGTGATCAGGGCGGGGGCGATGCAGAGACCGACGACCAGGCCGACGGCGCCCAGCAGCGGCACCGCGGTCACCGTCCACAGCGGGGTGGTGGCCAGCGCCAGCAGCCCGTAGGCGACCAGCAGCCGGCGGCGCGGGCCGACCTTCCAGGCGATGGCGCCGCAGGCGATCCCGGCGAGCATGTTGCCGCCGGCGAAGATCCCGTAGAGCAGGCCGTTGATGCCGGGCTGGCCGATGGCCTGGGTGAACGCGGTCAGCGAGACCTGCATGCCGCCGAAGACGGCGCCGATGCCGAGGAACGCCACGATCAGCACGCGGACGCCGGGGACCGACAGGGCCGAGACGCGCGGCCGGTCGTCGGCCCGCGCCTGGTGGACGGGCGGCTGGGTGCGGCGCTGGGAGGCGAAGAGCAGGCCGCCGGCCAGGGTCAGCACGGCCTCGGCGATCAGGCCGGCGGCCGGGTGGATGCCGGTGCACAGCGCGGTCGCCAGGACCGGGCCGACCACGAAGGTGAACTCGTCGGTCACCGACTCGAAGGCGGCCGCCGTCGGCATCAGCGGACTGCCACCGAGGCGGGACGCCCAGCGGGCCCGCACCATCGGGCCGACCTGCGGAGTCGAGGCGCCCGTGGGGACGGCCACGGCGAGCAGCGCCCACAGGGGCGCGTGCGCCAGGGCCAGGACGATCAGCGCCGCGACACCGGCGGTGTGCACGAGGATGCCGGGGATCAGCACCGCGCGCTGGCCGAAACGGTCGGCGAGCTTGCCGCTCTGCGGGGCGAACAGTGCCATCGAGACACCGGTGGCGGCCGAGACCGCGCCGGCGGTGCCGTAGGAGCCGGTGGTGGACTGGACGAGCAGCACGATGCCGATGGTCAGCATCGCGAACGGCTGCCGGGCCAGAAAGCCGGGCAGGAGGAAGGTCCACGCACCAGGGGTGCGGAGCAGTTGTCCGTAACCGGGACGGGAGTGCTTGACCGCGGATGCCACGGCCGGGCCTTTCTGCCGCCTGGTAGCGCGTCGCCGAGAGGTCGTCACGGGTACGCGCCGAGAGCTGTCCTCTCGCGCTGGACCGAGTGATACCGCGTGGTCCGCACCCCGAGAGGTGGCTGCAGGTGGCAGGGGACCGCGGCCGCCGAGCGGTCGCGCCAGCTCTGCATCAGGCAGAGGTGGTTCGTCGTTGTTCCTTCTTGATTGTACAGGCCCGAGCGGGGGAGGCCCTGGGATTAGCCAGCGCTTCACCCGCTTTTCCTTGGCTTTCTTGGAGATGTCCGCCACATTGCGGGGCAGCCCGCCACCATGGCCCCGCGGACGTCAGTGGTGGCCGTGACCGCGGCGCCGCGGGGCGGCGCCGGTGCCCAGCCAGCCGGCCAGCTTGCCGCCGCGGGAGACCGCCTGCAGCCGCCGCTCGGCCGCGTCGCGCACCGGGTCCGTGGCGACGACCAGCAGTTCGTCGCCGCGCCGCAGCACGGTCGACGGCGAGGGCACGAAACTGGAGCCGTCCCGGACGATGAGGGTGACCGCGGCGCCCGCCGGCATCCGCAGCTCGCCGACCTCGACGCCGTGCATCCGGGAGGCCGGCCCGATGGACGTCGACAGCAGATGGCCGCGCAGCCGCTCCAGCGGGGCGGACTCGATGCCCAGGTCGGCGGGCTCCTCGCCGTCGCCCAGCCGGAGGTGCCGGGCGAGCCAGGGCAGGGTCGGCCCCTGGATCAGGGTGTAGACCACGACCAGGACGAAGACGACGTTGAAGACGCCCTCGCTGCCGGGGACGGCGCCCACCATCGGGATGGTGGCCAGCACGATGGGGACCGCGCCGCGCAGCCCGGCCCACGACAGCAGGGTCTTCTCCTGCCAGGGCACGTGGAAGGGCAGCAGCGAGACGAACACCGAGGTCGGGCGGGCGACGAGGGTGAGGATCATGCCGATGACCAGGGCCGGCACCACGTCGTCGAGGAGGTTGTGCGGGGTGACCAGCAGGCCCAGCAGGACGAACATGCCGATCTGGCCGATCCAGCCGAGCCCCTCGGCGAAGCCGCGGGTGGCCGGGGCGTGCGGCAGCTTGGCGTTGCCGAGGATCATCGCGGCCAGATAGACGGCGAGGAAGCCCGAGCCGTGCGCCAGTGCGCCGGCCGCGTAGGCGGAGACCGCGATGGCCATGACGGCGATGGGGTAGAGACCGGAGGCCGGCAGCGCCACGTGCCGCATGCAGTAGGCGCCGAGCCAGCCGATCGCGAGGCCGAGGGCGGCGCCGATCGCCAGCTCCAGGGCGATCTCACCGAGGAGGACGTACCAGTGGTCGACCTCTCGGGCGGTGGAGAAGGCGACGACCAGGATGACCACCGGGGCGTCGTTGAAGCCGGATTCCGCTTCGAGGACACCCGAGAGCCGGGCCGGCAGCGGCACGCTGCGCAGGACGGAGAAGACCGCCGCGGCGTCCGTGGACGAGACCACGGCGCCGATCAGCAGCGCCTGCCGCCAGCCGAGGCCGGCCAGATAGTGCGCTCCGGCCGCGGTGACCCCCACGCTCACCGCGACGCCGACCGTCGACAGCACCGCCGCCTGGGGCAGTGCCGGCTTGATCTCTTTCCACTTGGTGCCCAGACCGCCCTCGGCGAGGATCACGACCAGCGCGGCATAGCCCAGGAGTTGGGTCAGCTCGGCGTCGTCGAAGACGACCCCGCCGAGGCCGTCCTGGCCGATGGCGATGCCTATCCCCAGGTAGATGAGCAGGCTGGGGAGCCCGCTGCGCGAGGAGAGCCGTACCGCGGCGACCGCGATGAGCAGTACGAGCGAGCAGAGCAGCAGGAGTTCGTTGAGGTGGTCGACAGTCAGGAGCTGGTCCTTCCTCGCACGGGTTCCGAAAAACGACGGTCCGGGGGTGGTCTTCGGGCGCTCTTTCCTTACCCTATCTAGTTACTGAGGCTAACAATTTACCATTGCTTGAAGGTTGGGGGTGCTGGTGGTGACTCCGCGTAGGGGTCGCCGAACCCGTGCGCCTATGGTTGCTCCAGCACTCCCACCCTGCCCCTCGAAGGACAGAGATGCCCGCCAACAAGTCCGGCCCAGTCCCCAGGAAGAAGAAGGGGCGGCGCGGCCGCCTCGTCGCCATCACGGTCGTGCTGCTGCTCGTGGCGGGCATCGGCTTCGGCGCGTTCTGGGGAGTCAGCACCGTACGGGCCTCGTTCCCGCAGACCACCGGCTCACTCAAACTCCCGGGCCTGGCCGACCCCGTGGACGTCGTCCGCGACGCCAACGGCATCCCGCAGATCTACGCCGACACCGACGAGGACCTCTTCCGCGCCCAGGGCTACGTCCAGGCCCAGGACCGCTTCTGGGAGATGGACGTCCGGCGCCACATGACCGCCGGCCGGCTGTCCGAGATGTTCGGCAAGAGCCAGGTCAAGACCGACGAGTTCCTGCGCACGCTGGGCTGGCACCGGGTCGCGCAGCAGGAATACGACACCAAGCTCTCGCCCAGCACCAAGAAGTACCTCCAGGCGTACTCCGCCGGTGTCAACGCCTACCTCAAGGACCACGAGGGCTCGGCGCTCTCCCTGGAGTACGCGGCGCTGGACTTCGAGAACGACTACAAGCCCGAGAAGTGGACGCCGGCCGACTCGGTGGCCTGGCTCAAGGCGATGGCCTGGGACCTGCGCGGCAACATGCAGGAGGAGATCGACCGGTCCCTGATGACCAGCCGCTTCAGCCAGCAGCAGATCAACGAGCTCTACCCGGCATACCCGTACAAGCGGAACAAGCCGATCGTGGACGGCGGCGCGGTCGACCCGGCCACCAAGAAGTTCACGCCCAAGGGCTCGGCCAACGCCACCCCGGCCGGCGGCGCCGTCACCGGACTCCGGTCCCAGCTGTCCTCGCTGTCCAAGACGGTGAACGAGGTCCCGGCGCTGCTCGGCCCCAACGGCAACGGCATCGGCTCCAACTCCTGGGTCGTCTCCGGCGCGCACACCGCCACCGGCAAGCCGCTGCTCGCCAACGACCCGCACCTGGCACCGCAGATGCCCTCGCTCTGGTACCAGATGGGCCTGCACTGCCGTAACACCGGCCCCAAGTGCGGCTACGACGTCTCCGGCTTCACCTTCTCCGGGATGCCCGGCGTCGTCATCGGCCACAACCAGGACATCTCCTGGGGCATGACCAACCTCGGCGCCGACGTCACCGACCTGTACCTGGAGAAGGTCAACGCCGACGGCTACCTCTACGACAACAGACAGCGGCCGTTCCTCACGCGCAAGGAGACCATCAAGGTCGCCGGCGGCGAGAGCCACCAGATCACCGTCCGCGCCACCAACAACGGCCCGATCGTCTCCGACCGCGACGACGAACTCGGCAACGTCGGCAAGGACGCCCCCGTGGGCAACGCCGCCCCGGACCGCGGCGACGGCTACGCCGTCTCGCTCCGCTGGACCGCGCTCGACCCCGGCCGCTCCATGGACGCCGTCTTCGAGCTCAACCGCGCCCACGACTGGACCGGCTTCCGCAAGGCCGCCGCGCACTTCGAGGTGCCCTCGCAGAACCTGGTCTACGCCGACACCAAGGGCAACATCGGCTACCAGGCACCCGGCCGGATCCCGGTCCGCGGCAAGGGCGACGGCCACTTCGACGGCACCTACCCGGCGCCCGGCTGGGACTCCCGCTACCAGTGGAAGGGCTACATCCCGCAGTCCGCCCTGCCGTACGAGTACAACCCCGAGCGCGGCTACATCGTCACCGCCAACCAGGCCGTCACCGACGAGAAGTACCCGTACCTGATCACCAAGGACTGGGGCTACGGCTCCCGCAGTCAGCGGATCAACGACCTGATCGAGTCGAAGATCAAGGACGGCGGCAAGGTCTCCACCGACGACATGCAGGCCTTCCAGAAGGACAACAGCAGTGAGATCGCCCGGCTGCTGACGCCCTACCTGACGAAGATCGACATCAAGGACAAATACGTCCGCGACGCCCAGCAGCTGCTGGAGGGCTGGGACTTCACCCAGGAGCCCGACTCCGCCGCGGCCGCCTACTTCAACGCCGTCTGGCGCAACACCCTCAAGCTCGCCTTCGGCAACAAGATGCCCAAGGAGCTGCGTCCCGAGGGCCAGTGCCTGACCGTCCGCCCGGCCGACGAGACCGGCCCCGCCGACGAGAACGACACCTACGTCCGCGAGTGCGGCGAGCGGGCCGGCGACACTGCCCAGCCCGACGGCGGCGACCGCTGGTACGAGGTCGTCCGCGACATCCTCGACGACCCCGGCAACGCCTGGTGGAAGACCGAGGACCGGCCCGGCCGCCCCGGCGACAAGAACCGCGACCAGCTCCTCGCGCACGCCATGAAGGACGCCCGCTACGAGCTGACCTCCAAGCTGGGCAAGAACATCGACAACTGGACCTGGGGCCGGCTGCACCAGATGTTCCTGAAGAACCAGACCCTGGGCACCGACGGCCCCGGGATGCTGCAGGGCCTGTTCAACCGCGGCCCGTGGAACCTCGGCGGCGGTGAGGCCGCGGTCGACGCCACCGGCTGGAACGCGGCCGGCGGCTACAAGGTCACCTGGGTGCCGTCGATGCGGATGGTCGTCAACCTCGCCGACCTCGACAAGTCCCGCTGGATCAACCTCACCGGCGCCTCCGGCCACGCCTACGAGGCCCACTACTACGACCAGACCGACAAGTGGGCCAAGGGCGAGCTGCTGCCCTGGGCGTACAGCGAGGACGCCGTCAAGAAGGCCGGCAAGGACACCCTGACGCTGTCGCCGTAAGGCCGCGGCCGTCATGAGCCGCCGGGCGGGCCGGAGATCTCCCACGGGACGATCTCCGGCCCGCCCGGCGGCGTTCGGGCCCGGTCCGGCGGACCGGTGGCGGCCGCGGGTCCGGCCGCGGTCCGGTGGCTCCGGCGTACGCGGCGGGCCGGCGGGCTCAGTGCCGGAACCGGTGCACCCCCGACGGGGTCACCGCGGCGTGCACCCGCCGGTCGTGCGGCTCGGCCGGCACCTCGTCCCGCACCTCCGCGTCGAACAGCAGCACCACCAGGTGCGCCGGGGACCCGGCCCGGTCCAGCCGCTCCAGCACCCGGTCGTACGAGCCGCCGCCGCGGCCC
Organism: Streptomyces sp. NRRL S-337; assembly: GCF_000720175.1. Classification (GTDB taxonomy): domain Bacteria; phylum Actinomycetota; class Actinomycetes; order Streptomycetales; family Streptomycetaceae; genus Streptomyces; species Streptomyces siderophoricus. The sequence continues at coordinate 29,452 of NZ_JOIX01000030.1, read as the reverse complement.
AGCCGCACCCCGTCGCGGTCCACCGCCAGCCCCGGCAGCAGCACCACGTCCGCCTGCGCGACCGCCTGCGGGCCCAGCCGCTCACCGGCCGGTTCGTGCAGCCCCCAGCCCGCCGGCACCAGACGGTCGGCACCCTCGTACGGCGCCCAGTCGAGATCGTTGTCCGGCATCAGCACCGGCAGCAGCACCCGCACCCCCGCCTCCCGCAGCCGGTCCAGCAGGGCCCCGGTGGGCGGCTCCGAGCCCATCGAGACGTACGCCGCGACCGTCGGCCGGCGGGCGCCCTCGTCCGCCGTCGACGGGGCGAGGAACGGCGCCAACTCCTCCAGTTCCAGGGTCCGTCGGGCCAGCGCCTCGCCCGCTGCCGCGAGGACATCCGGCGGCAATGATCTCCTTACCTCCTGGAGATCCCGCCGCAACCTTCGTTTCCTATCGTGCTGCTTGCTCACTGTGTGCCCTTGCTCCCGCTCTCATGCTCTATTCACCGGACCCTCATCATCGTTCCGAAAGGGCCGGTTATGGTGTCGCGCATGACTCCATCGCACACACGGATCAGCAAGGCTGTCATTCCGGCAGCCGGCCTCGGCACCAGGTTTCTCCCCGCCACGAAGGCCACACCCAAGGAGATGCTCCCGGTCGTCGACAAGCCCGCCATCCAGTACGTGGTGGAGGAGGCGGCCGCCGCCGGGCTCTCCGACGTCCTGATGGTCACCGGCCGCAACAAGCGCCCGCTCGAGGACCACTTCGACCGCAACTACGAACTCGAAGAGGCCCTGCACCGCAAGGGCGACGAGTCCCGGCTCGCCAAGGTCCAGGAATCCAGCGACCTGGCCACCATGCACTACGTCCGCCAGGGCGACCCCAAGGGCCTCGGCCACGCGGTGCTGTGCGCCGCGCCCCACGTGGGCGACCAGCCCTTCGCCGTGCTCCTCGGTGACGACCTCATCGACCCCCGCGACCCCCTGCTGGCCCGCATGGTCGAGGTGCAGGAACAGTACGGCGGCTCGGTCATCGCCCTCATGGAGGTCGACCCGGCCCAGATCCACCTCTATGGCTGCGCGGCCGCCGCCCCCACCGGCGACGACGACGTGGTCACCGTCTCCGACCTGGTCGAGAAGCCCGACCCGGCCGAGGCCCCCAGCAACCTCGCGATCATCGGCCGCTACGTCCTCGACCCGGCCGTCTTCGAGGTGCTGCGCAAGACCGACCCCGGCCGCGGCGGCGAGATCCAGCTCACCGACGCCCTCCAGGCGCTCGCCGCCGACCCGTCGCTCGGCGGCCCGGTGCACGGCGTCGTCTTCAAGGGCCGGCGCTATGACACCGGTGACCGTGGCGACTATCTGCGTGCCATTGTCAGACTCGCATGCGAACGTGAAGACCTGGGCCCCGACTTCCGGACCTGGCTTCGCAGTTACGTCACCGAGGAGATGTAGGACGTTGAACCACGCCACCGGCCAGACCAGCCACCCGGACCGCGTCTGGTCGGTGGCCGAGCACCTCGACGACGTCCTGTCGAAGATCGTCCCGCTGGACCCGATCGAGCTGCAGCTCCTCGACGCCCAGGGCTGCGTCCTGGTCGAGGACGTCACCGTCACCGTCCCCCTGCCGCCCTTCGACAACAGCTCCATGGACGGCTACGCGGTCCGCGCCGCCGACGTCGCGCAGGCCACCGAGGCCGCCCCGGCCACCCTGACCGTCATCGGCGACGTCGCGGCCGGCAGCGGCGAGCTCCCCGAGGTCGGCCCCGGCCAGGCCGCCCGCATCATGACCGGCGCCCCCCTCCCGCCCGGCGCCGAGGCCGTCGTCCCCGTCGAATGGACCGACGGCGGCGCCGGAGAAGGCCCGGCCGCCACGATGCGGGCCCACAGCGCCGCCCCGGAGGGCGCCGGCGGCGAGGTCCGTGTCCACCGCCCGGCCCCGGCCGGCGCCCACATCCGCGCCCGCGGCAGCGACGTCACCCAAGGAGAGCTCGCACTGCGCGCCGGCACCCTCCTCGGCCCCTCCCAGATCGGCCTGCTCGCCGCCCTCGGCCGCGGCACGGTCCTCGTCCGCCCGCGCCCCCGCGTCGTGGTGGTGTCCACCGGCAGCGAACTCGTCCAGCCCGGCGAGGCGTTGGGCCCCGGCCAGATCCACGACTCCAACAGCTTCCAGCTCACCGCCGCGGCCCGCGCCGCCGGCGCCCTCGCCTACCGCGTCGGCGCGGTCGCCGACGACGCCGAGACCCTGCGCGCCACCCTGGAGGACCAGCTCATCCGGGCCGACGTCCTGGTCACCAGCGGCGGCGTCAGCGTCGGCGCGTACGACGTGGTCAAGGAGACCCTGGCCGGCCTCTCCGCGGACGAGGGGAAGGTCGAGTTCCGCAAGCTCGCCATGCAGCCCGGCAAGCCCCAGGGCTTCGGCCTGATCGGCCCCGACGAGATCCCGCTGCTGGCCCTCCCCGGCAACCCCGTCAGCAGTTACGTCTCCTTCGAGCTGTTCGTCCGCCCGGTCATCCGCGCCCTGATGGGCCTGCCGGACGTCCACCGCCCGACCACCACGGCCCGCTGCACCGCCGCCCTCGCCTCGTCGCCCAAGGGCAAGCGGCAGTTCCTGCGCGGCTCCTACGACGCCGACGCCGGCACCGTCACCCCGGTCGGCGGCGCCGGCTCCCACCTGATCAAGGCCATGGCCCACGCCAACGCGCTGATCGTCGTCCCCGAGGACACCACCGAGGTCCCCGAGGGCGCGGACGTGGGCGTCGTCCCGCTCGGATAACCGGCCCCCGAAAACCCGTACCGGGTGCTCCGCGGCCACCGGAGGTACGGTGTCGTCCCACAGGCGGCAGTTTGGACCGGGAGAACGATGAGCAGCGGCCAGCAACACCTCACCCACCTCGACGCGGCGGGCGCGGCCCGCATGGTCGACGTCTCGGCCAAGGACGTCACCGCCCGCACCGCCCGCGCCCGCGGCCGGGTGCTGGTGTCGTCGCAGGTCATCGAGTTGCTGCGGGGCGAGGGCATGCCCAAGGGCGACGCCCTGGCCACCGCCCGTATCGCCGGGATCATGGGCGCCAAGCGCACCCCCGAGCTGATCCCGCTGTGCCACCCGCTGGCCGTCTCCGGGGTGAAGGTGGACCTCTCGGTCACCGACGAGGCCGTGGAGATCACCGCCACCGTCAAGACCACCGACCGCACCGGCGTGGAGATGGAGGCGCTCACCGCCGTCTCCGTGGCCGCCCTCACCGTCGTGGACATGATCAAGGCGGTCGACAAGGCCGCGGTGATCTCCGACATCCGCGTCGAGGAGAAGACCGGCGGCAAGTCCGGCGACTGGAGCCGGTCATGACCCCCGCCCGCGCCCTGGTCGTCACCGCCTCCAACCGCGCCGCGGCCGGCGTCTACGAGGACAAGGGTGGCCCGCTGCTCGCCGAGGGCCTGGCCGCCATGGGCTTCGAGGTCGACGGGCCCGAGGTCGTCCCCGACGGCGACCCGGTCGAGGCCGCCCTGCGCCGGGCCGTCGAGTCGTCGCGTTACGCCGTGGTCCTCACCACCGGCGGCACCGGCATCTCGCCCACCGACCGCACCCCCGAGGCCACCGCCCGGGTGCTGGACTACGAGGTCCCCGGCATCCCCGAGGCGATCCGCGCAGCCGGCCGCGACAAGGTCCCCACCGCGGCGCTCTCCCGCGGTCGCGCCGGCGTCGCCGGCAGGACCCTGATCGTCAACCTCCCCGGCTCCTCCGGCGGCGTCCGCGACGGCCTGGCCGTCCTGGCGGACCTGCTGCCGCATGCCGTCGACCAGATCCGCGGCGGCGACCACCCCAGACCCTCCGGGAGCACGAGCTGAACGCGCCCTGGCCCGTGGTCCTGACGGACGGTGAGATCACCCTCCGCCCCATAAAGCTGCGCGACCAGCGGGCCTGGCGCGAGGTCAACCGCCGCAACCGCGACTGGCTGCGGCCCTGGGAAGCCACCATTCCGCCGCCCCCGCCCGGTCTCGTCCCGCCGCACCGGCCCACCTACCGCCAGATGGTCCGCCATCTGCGCGCGGAGGCGCACGCCGGCCGGATGCTCCCGTTCGTCGTGGAATTCCAGGGCCGCCTCGTCGGGCAACTCACCGTCGCCGGCATCACCTGGGGCTCGATGTGCTCCGGCCATATCGGCTACTGGGTCGACCAGGAAGTCGCCGGCCGCGGTGTCATCCCGACCGCCGTCGCGCTCGCCGTCGACCACTGCTTCCGCAGCGTCGGACTGCATCGCATCGAGGTCTGCATTCGCCCGGAGAACGTTCCGAGCCGGCGGGTGGTGGAAAAGCTCGGTTTTCGCGAGGAAGGCATCCGCCCGCGCTACCTCCACATCGACGGCGCCTGGCGCGACCACGCGGTTTACGCCCTCACCGCGGAAGAAGTGCCCGAGGGCCTGCTCAGCCGCTGGCGCCGGGAGAAACCCAGCAGGCCCGGCACCGCCCCCGGTACTACGCCCCACAAATAAAATAAACGTTCGAATGCAATCCCCAATTGGCCGGATTGGGGTGGGTGCGGATCTCTACCATCACAAAAAAGTTCGAGATATCAGCCAGATCGTGCGACACACCGGCCCAATTGGCGGATGGCCCCCTGCAAACCCCTCTACCGTGTGAGTTGTGAGAAGCAGCGGCCTCATCTACGCAGTCATCGTCGGGGCCTGGGCCGCCTACTTGGTGCCGATGTGGCTCCGTAGACAGGATGAGCTCAACGAGGCCCGTCCGACCGAGCGCTTCAGCACCGCCATCCGGCTGCTGTCCGGACGTGCGGCCATGCAGCGCCGCTACGACAAGGCGCACGGGGAGTACCCCGCCGACGAGGCGGGCGACGACGTGGACCCGGACGACCCGGCCGACGAGGCCGCCGCCGGGCCCTTCACCGACCCCGTACCCGACGAGGAGCAGGTGGCCCCGCCCACCCGCGTGCAGCCCGCCCCGCCGCGGCCCTCGCTCGCCGAGCGGACCAAGCGCGCCAAGGTCCTCGCCCGCCGCCGGCGCACCATCACCATCCTGTTCCTCACCTTCACCACCGGCGCCATCGTCGCGGCCGTCGGCGGCACCCCCTTCCTCTGGGCGCCCGCCCTTCCCGCACTCCTCCTGACCGCGTACATCATTTACCTGCGCGCCCAGGAGCGCCGCCGCTTCGTCTTCACCATGGACCAGCGCCGCGCGGAGGCTGCGGCCCGGCGCCTGCGCGAGGGCCGCCGCCCCCGTCAGGCCGGCGACCAGCCGGCTGCCGACGTCCGCACCGAGCACCCGGCCGACGCCCGCGCCGACCACCCGGCCGACGCCGCGGTGGAAGCCCCCCGCCCGGCACCGCCTTCCCGTCCTTCCCCCACCGCCGGCCGCCGCGCCGTCGTCGAGGAGACCGACCACGCCGAGTGGGTCGACCAGCAGCGCGAACGCGAGCGCCCACGCCCCGCCGCCGGCAGCTGGGACCCCGTCCCGGTCCCGCTCCCCACCTACGTCACCGCCCCGGTCGCCCCGCGCGCCACCAGCCACGTCGACCTCGACGCCGAGGACGCCTGGAGCTCCGCCCGCTCCAGCGCCGCCGCCGAACGCCCGCAGCCCGACACCCCCCAGCAGGACCGCCCGGCCCCCGGCCGCCGCACCCGCGGCCGCACCCCGCTCTTCGACCAGTACGAGGACGAGGACCGCCCCCGCGCCGCCAACGAGTGACCCGCACCACACCGGCCGCCCCTCCGCTGACCAGCACCGGAAGCGATTTCCGAGCACCGCGACCGAGATGCTAGAGTTTCACTCGTCGCAAGGGCCTGTGGCGCAGCTGGTAGCGCACCTCGTTCGCAACGAGGGGGTCAGGGGTTCGAATCCCCTCAGGTCCACGCACTTCGCGAATCCCGTCCGATCGGTCAGATCGGGCGGGATTTTCGTTTGTGTGGGGCGGACTTTCCTTGCGGCAGGGGGAGTTCGCCGTCATGGGCCGCATGCAGGGTCGGACGTCACGTCAGGCGGATGCCGTGGCGGGCCAGGTAGGCGAGGGGGTTGATGTCGGAGCCGTAGTGGCGGCGGGTGCGGACCTCGAAGTGGAGGTGGGGGCCGGTGGCCCGGCCGGTGGCGCCGGCGTAGCCGAGGCGGGTGCGGGCGCGGACGCGCTGGCCGGGGTGGACGGTGATCCGGGAGAGGTGCCCGAAGAGCGTGTAGTGGCCGTCCCGCATCCGGACCGTGACGGCCTTGCCGTACGCGCCCGAGCGCCGGGCGAGGACGACGGTGCCGGGCCCGACGGACCTGACCTTGGCCCCGGCGCGGACCGCGAGGTCGACGCCGGTGTGGTGACCGGCCTGCCAGGCGCCGGGAACGCCGTAGGGCGAGCTGATGCGGTAGTGGGCGGCGACCGGGTGGGTCCAGTTGCCGGCGGGGGCGGCGAGGGCGACCTGGGCCGCCGTCACGGTGACGACGGGGCCCGCGGCCGCCAGCAGGGCGGCACGGAGGAGCGCTCTGCGAAGCGGGGTGCCTTTGCGGAACGTGGTCATAGTTGCGAGCCCACGCCCTCGGGCGGGCGGTCGCATCCCGGGACGGGCTGACGGGCCCCCGATCGGGTGGCAGTCCGCCGCGGTGCGGTGAGCTGTGGTGCGACGGGCGGTGGTGTCTTCCGTCGTTCTGCGTCCGGATGCGACGGCCCGGTGGTTCAGGCCATGAGGCGGTCGATCGTTTCGGCGACCGCGCCGGCGCCGTCCTCCGTGGCGAGGCGGGCGGCCGCGGCGCGGGCGCGGGTGAGGCGTTCGGGGCCGGTGGTGGCCTGGGTGAGGGCGTGGGCCAGGCGGGCGACGCCGGTCTCCCCGGTGAGGTGCGCGAAGGGGATCGGGGCGGTGGCGACGCCGGAGGCGGCCAGGCGGGCGGCCCAGAAGGGCTGGTCGGCGGTGACCGGGACGGGGACGGTGGGGACCCCGGCACGCAGTCCGGCCGCGGTGGTGCCCGCGCCGCAGTGGTGGACGACCGCCGCCAGGTGCGGGAAGAGCAGGGCGTGCGGCACCTCGCCGATGGTGAGGACGTCGTCCGCGCCGGGTGCGTGCGCGGCGGACAGGCCGGCCCAGCCGGACTGGAGGATGCCGCGGACCCCGGCGCGGCGCAGGGCCCGTACCGCCAGCTCGCCCAGGCGTTCGCCCTCGCCGCCCGCCATGCTGCCGAAGCCGATGAAGACCGGGGGCGGGCCGGCGGCGAGGAAGTCCCGTACAGCGGACGGGAGTTGGGCGTCCGGGGCGTGCCAGGGCCACCAGTTGCCGACCACGTCGAGGCCGGCGCGCCAGTCGGTGGGGCGGGGGAGGAGGGTTTCGCTGAAGCCGTGCAGGACCGGCCATCCGGCTGCTTCGGCGCGGCGCCGGACCGTGGCGGGCGTGGTGGGCGGCAGGCCGAGGCGGGCGCGCAGGGTGCGGGTGGCGCCGGCGTAGAGACGGTCGATGACGCGGAGGGAGAGGCGGCCCAGGGCGCGGTTGCCCGCTCGGCCCAGGGTGCGGCCGCCGCTGACGACGGGGGCGAAGTCGCCGGTGGGGGCCTGCGGGACCAGGAACAGGCCCAGCGACGGGATGCCGTGCGCCTCGGCGAGGTGGTGGCCGAGCGGTGCGGTGGTGGCGGAGAGCAGCAGGAGCTCGGTGCCGTCGTCGGCGGCGTCGGCCATGCCCCCGCCCAGTTCCTCGACGAAGGCGGCGGCCCGGCGCATCAGCGCACGGCGGCCGGGCGGGGCGCCCTCCGGCGGTGCGGTGTCGTCGGCCGGGCGCCGGCTGCGCGGGTCGGCGGGCAGCCGGCGGAACGTCAGGCCGGCGGCGCGGACGAGGGGCTCGTAGGCGTCGTGGGTGGCGAGCGTGACGTCGTGGCCGGCGGCGCGGAGCCGGGCGCCGACGCCGGTGTAGGGGGCGACGTCGCCGTACGAACCGGCGGCGGTGAGCAGGATTTTGGGCATGGGGCAGCCTTCGGGTGGTGAGGTGTTCGGGGTGTTCGGGGGGTTCGGGGTGGCCGGGAAAACCGGGAGATTGTGAGACCGGCGTACGGGATACCTGCGTACGCGATACCGGCGTACGGGATACCTGCGTACGCGATACCGGCGTACGGGATACCTGCGTACCGGGTTACGGCTGACGGGGGCGGCCCGCGGGGCGCGGAAGTCTCAGGCCATGCAGGTCATGCAGGCCATGCAGGTGCCCGGGGCGCGCCGGGCCTTTCAGGAGCCGTCGCCGTCCGGGTGGCGTACGGCGTTGGCGTGGACTGCGGTGCGCAGGTACGCGGCGAGGCCGGGGCGCTGTTCGGTGGGTGGGACGATCAGCGCGAACGCGCGGGGATCGGCGGCGAAGTCATCGGCGATCCGGCCGTGCATAGCGGTGGGGCATGGGGTGAACCAGCGGCTGATGTGCCGGCGGTGTTCCTCGGCGAGGTCCATGGCGCGCTCGCCGTCCGCGGGCTCCTCGGCGTCGAAGGCGGCGAGCAGCCGCCGGCGCCAGTCGGCGGCCTCGGCCATGAGCGTGGCCCAGTCGTCCTTGGAGTGCGCGGCGGCCCGGGCCATCGAGCGCTGGTGGCCCTCGCTGTGCTGCCACTTCAGATGGGCCTGGGTGGCGTAGGTGAGGTCGAAGGCCACCTCGCCGAAGACCTCGAACCGCTCCTGCGGCGTCAGCTCGACCCCGGTCTGCTGCACCTCCATGGCATGCTCCGCGACCTCGACCAGCCGCCGCAGCTTGACGATCTGCTCGTTGAGGAGCCGGTGCCGGGCGCGGAGGTGGTCGAGGGCGTTGGCCTGGGGGTCCGCCAGGATGGCGGCGATCTCCTCCAGCGGGAAGCCGAGCTCCCGGTAGAAGAGGATCTGCTGCAGCCGGGCGAGGTCGGCGTCGCTGTATTGGCGGTAGCCGGCGGGGCTGCGGTCGCTGGGGCAGAGCAGACCGGTCTTGTCGTAGTGGTGCAGGGTGCGCACCGTGATCCCGGCGAAGCCGGAGACCTGCCCGACCGAGTAGCTCATCGCAGCGCCTTTCGTCCCGTGGGGCCGTACCGCTTCAGGGTGCGGCCTGACGTGACGTGAGGGTCAAGCGGGCGGCCGGCCCGCGGGACGGACCGCCGCGGCCGGCCGGGTCCACCGCGGACCCGGCCCGGCTCAGGCGTTCGGATACCGCTCCTCCAGCAGGGAGTTCATCAGCGCCTGGACGTCCTCCCGGGCCAGCCCCTCGGCACGGGCCCGCTCCATCCAGGCGCGCAGTTCCTCGCGCAGCAGGGCGTCCGCCGCGGAGGTGGGGCGGGCGAGCGTACGGCTGACGAACGTGCCGAGGCCGGGGCGCGGTTCGACCAGGCCCTCGCGCTCCAGCTCGCGGTAGGCCTTCAGCGTCGTATTGGGGTTGACCTTGGTCGTCGCGGCGACCTGCGCGGCGGTCGGCAGCCGGTCGCCCTCGACGAGGATGCCCAGCCGCAGCGCCTGCTGGACCTGCTGGACGATCTGGAGGTAGGTGGCGACGCCGCTGCGGCGGTCGATGCGGAATTCCACGGCGCTCACCACCTCTCTGCTGCTTTCCCCCGTGCCGCCGGAACCGCCCCCGCGCCCCGCCCGGGCGGCGCCGGGGCCGTGCGGCTCGACCGCTTGATGATCGGCCCGCCCGTGAAGGGTGTCAAAGCGCCACCCGTGGCGTGGCGCCGGGTCGCGCCGTTCAGAGCGGCCGCCTCCGGGTGCGCCAGACCACGAACGCCAGCACCAGGACGGCCAGCGTCACCAGGACGGCCGCGCCGCGCCACTGCATCCCGGCCATCTGGTCGTAGTCGAAGTACTGGATCACGCGGTTGACGATGCCCAGCTTGGCCCGGCAGACACGGTCGGCCGCGCTGTCGGGGCTGACACAGGTGCCGAAGCCGTAGAGCTTGCCGTCGGCGGTGGCGACCCAGTCGTCGAAACGGGCGGCGTCGAACGGCAGGTTCGGACCGTCGCCGTCGTAGGGGGAGGTGACGCTGCGGACGGCGGCGAGGTGACCGCGGAGCCTCTCACCCCACACGACGGAGGTGGCCACGCCGACGAAGGCGGTGGCGGCCATGGCCGTTACCACCCGCTTGATCAGCATGCCCAGGGCGATGCCGCAGGAGGCCAGGAAGAGGGTCCGGGCGGCCGGCACCGGGCCGGTGGCCTCGAAGGCGCCGCCGGTGAGCCAGTCCCCGCTCACGGCCAGGCCGTGGACCGGCGTCCACACCCAGGTGAAGACGGCCGACAGCAGGGCGGAGCAGCCCACGGCGACGGCCAGCGGCAGGCCGAGCGTGGCGGCGAGCCAGCGGCTGCGGCTGACCGACTGGGTGGTGACCAGCTTGAGGGTGCCGTGTTCCTGCTCGCTCGCGATCAGGGGTGCGCCGAGGAAGACGCCGACGACCAGCGGCACGTACTGCAGGTACTCCATGTCGCGCGCGAAGTCCGCCCCGAAGCGGCTCTGGAACTCGGTCATCAGCTTCTCGTCGCCCCCCGGCGGGACGCCCTTGCCGTGCAGGAAGTCCATGACGCCGATGCGCTGGTAGACGAAGAGGGCGCAGCCGACGAGGGTGAGCAGCAGGGCGGCGCGCAGGAACGTGCGGTGCCGGCGCCAGACCACCCAGGGCAGTCCGCGCAGCGGGCCGCGGCCCGGGGCTGCCGTGGTGGGGGCGGGGGCGGTGGTGGTCGTCATGCCGCCACCTCCCCGGAGGCGTCGGGCCGCGCTTCGCCGGCGATCAGGTCCGGTGCGCCGGGTGACCGCAGATAGGCCAGGAGTACTTCTTCCATGCCGGGCACGAGGGCCTCCCAGCTGTCGGAGAGCGGGCCGCCGGGCCGGATCAGGGCGCTGAACTGCCGCCCGGTGACCCGCGATTCGACGACGGTGTGCCGCTGCCGCAGCTCCTCGGGGACCCCGTCGTCACCGGACGCCACCCCGGTCACGAGCAGGTGTGCGGGCACCAGCGCGTCGGTGGGCCCGGCCATCCGCAGCCGGCCCTCGGCGAGCAGCAGGAGGTAGTCACACATCTCCTCCATCTCGGAGACCAGGTGGGAGGACATCACCACGGTCGTGCCGTGCTCGGCGGCCTCGGCCATCATCAGGCCGGACAGTTCGTGTCGGGCCAGCGGGTCGAGGTCGGCCATCGGCTCGTCGAGCAGCAGCAGATCGGGCCGCTTGCCGAAGGCCAGGGCGAAGGCGACGCGGGTGCGCTGGCCGCCGGAGAGGGAGCCGATCCGGGCGGTGAGCGGCACGTTGCCGGACCGTACGACCCGCTCGGCCAGTGCCTGGTCCCAGCGCGGGTTCAGCTCCCGGCCGAGCCGCAGCATCTCGGCGACCGTGAAGCGGGGGTAGAGCGGCTTGTCCTGGGCGAGGAACGCCGTCCGTGCCATGACGGCCGGGTCGGTCACCGGGACGCCGAACAGCCGCAGCGTGCCCGTGGTCGGCGTCACCAGGCGGGTCGCGGTGCCGAGGAAGGTGCTCTTGCCGGCGCCGTTCGGACCGACGAGGGCGCAGATACGGCCGGCGGGAAGCCGGAAGGAGCAGTCCCGCAGTGCCCAGCCGCGGCGGTACTTCTTCCCCAGTCCTACCGCCTCGATGGCCCACGGGCTCGGGTCGTCGCTCACCCGGATTCCCCCTTTAGCTAGTTGATTAGTGGAATGAGTATGGGGAGCGGCCGCGATCACTGTCAAACAGCGTCCGGTGCCGCCGGGGCCGCGGCACCGGGCGGGCGGGCACCGCCCCGGCGGCTCAGCCGGCCGCCGCGTCCCCCAACGCCTTCGCCAGGCAGCGGCTGTCCTCGTACGTCCGGTACAGCCCGAACTTCTTCACCGGCAGATAGCCGCTGGAGGCGTACAGCGCCAGCGCCTCGGGCTGCTTGATGCCGGTCTCCAGCACCATCCGCGCCCGCCCCGCGGCCCGGGCGTCCGCCTCCAGGGCGGCCAGGATCCGCCGCGCCAGGCCCCGCCCGCGCGCCTCCGGCAGCACGAACATCCGCTTGATCTCGGCGTCCCCGACGGCGTACCCCTCGGCGGCGTCCTCCTGCACCCGCCAGCCGCCGGTGGCCAGCGGACGGTCACCCTCGTACGCGACCAGGAACGTCCCGCGCGGCGGCACGAACATCTCCGGGTCCAGCGGAGTCATGTCCCCGTCGCCGTAGCGGCGGACGTACTCCTGCTGCACCAGCGTGTCGAGCGTCCTGGCGTCGGGGTGGTCGTAGCGGACCGGGCGTATCTGGACGGGGCCGGTCCGGACGGGGCGGGTCTCCATGCGAGGAAGGGTACGGGGCCGGGCGGCGGTCCCCGCGAGCTGTGGGCGTCCACGCCGCCCGGCCCGAAGACGATCACCGCCCCGGTCTGGGTATCGTGCCCGGATGCTCACCGTGACCTCTGTGAATGTGAACGGGCTGCGCGCCGCGGCCAAGAAGGGCTTCGTCCCGTGGCTGGCGGAGACCGCGGCCGATGTGCTCTGCCTGCAGGAGGTACGGGCCGAGACCGCCCAGCTGCCGGACGAGGTCCGCGAGCCGGCTGGCTGGTTCACCGTGCACGCCCCCGCCGCCGCCAAGGGCCGCGCCGGCGTCTCCCTCTTCACCCGCCGCGAGCCGGACCGGGTCCGGACCGGCTTCGGCTCGTCCGAGTTCGACACCTCCGGCCGTTACGTCGAGGCGGACCTGCCCGGCGTGACCGTCGCCAGCCTCTACCTGCCCTCCGGCGAGGTCGGCACCGAGCGGCAGGACGAGAAGGAACGCTTCATGGCGGAGTTCCTGCCCTACCTCGTCGACCTGCGCGAGCGCGCCGCGGCCGACGGGCGTGAGGTCGTGGTCTGCGGCGACTGGAACATCGCCCACCAGGAGGCCGACCTCAAGAACTGGAAGGCCAACCAGAAGAAGTCCGGCTTCCTCCCCGAGGAACGGGCCTGGCTCACCGACGTCCTCACCGAGACCCGCGGCGGCTACGTCGATGTCGTCCGCGCCCTCCACCCCGACACCGAGGGCCCCTACTCCTGGTGGTCCTACCGCGGCCGCGCCTTCGACAACGACGCCGGCTGGCGCATCGACTACCACCTGGCCACGCCGGGGCTGGCCCAGCGCGCGGTGAAGGCGTACGTGGAGCGGGCGGCGGCGTACGACCAGCGGTGGAGCGACCATGCGCCGGTGACGGTGGTCTACGGGCAGTAGCCGGGGCGCGGGTCCGGGGGACGGTCCACGAAAACGGCCCTCTTCGCCATCGTGGTGAAGAGGGCCGTTCCACTGCGCTCACGGTGCGCTCCGGGGTCAGAACGCGTCGTTCTTGAGGGCCGCGATGAAGGCGGAGAAGGACGCGGTGGAAAGGGAGAGGGCCGGGCGCCGCGGCGCCTTGCTGTCACGGACGGGGACGACGCCCTGAGAGGTCACGAGGTTGGTGGCGACCTCGACGCACTGACCGCCGTTGCTGCTGTAGGAGGACTTGAACCAGCGAGGGGATTCGGTCGTCACTGGGAACCCTTTCGAAGCTGTTCGATCATGGCCACGGATGCCGCCTGCGACAGCGCTTCGGCCTGTAGCTGATGGTAGGCCGTCAGCAGAGGCTGCACGCACCTCAATTCGCGCTCCAGCCGCCCTTGCTGTGCGGACTCGGCGTAGGCGACATGGGATCGATCGGCGAGGGTCAACAGTGTTACCGGCAAATCGAACGCTCGGCGTTCGCCAAGATCGAACGGGGCCACTTGGAGGACCGTGGACGGCAGCTCGGCGAACGCGGCAAGTCGGTCCAACTGCGCCGTCATGACACCGGGGCTGCCTACCGGCCGCCGTATGCAGCTCTCGTCCAGCACCGCGTAGACCATCGGTGCAGGCGTGCGCTCCAGGGATGCCTGCCGCTCCGCGAGCAGAGACAACCGCTCCTCTGCCTGTTGTTCTGTGATGGCCCCTCGGCGGACGGCGCCGGTCGTGATGGCGGCAGCGTACTCCGGGGTCTGGAGCAGCCCAGGAATGATGCCCAACTCGAAGAGCCTGATCTCCGCCGCGCGTACCTCGTGCGCAACGAACTCCGGGAACCCCTCAAGTATCGCGCTGTTCCGTACCGCCCGACCCTGACGCTCCAACTGGTCACCCGTGCCGAACACCCTGTCAGCACTTGCAGTGAACCGAGGAGTTGGGGGACGACGGCCAGTTTCCACAGCGGAAATATGCGTTCCGGAGCATCCCATCCGTTCCGCGAGCTCATCCTGTGTCCAGCCGCGTTCATCCCGCAACCTGCGTAAACGCTGCCCGAAGCGTGCTCCGGGCGATGTGTTGGGGTCCAGTTCCTTGCGGTTCACCATCCAGGCGACCAACTCTCCGCTCAAACGGCGCAAGTTGAAGACACCCCGACTGTAGGCCACGCTGAGTCGCCCCGGTAGTGGAACCACTACAGAGAGGCATGGAGGGCGCCATGACCACCGCTGTCAGCCGGACCGCCCGGCTTACCCGCATCGTGAAGACCGTGCGGCGATGAGCGGCAACCGGTACCAGGAACGTCCTGTGTCGCTCGGCGAGCCGTACGCCGATCTCATCCCCGACCCTGTTCCCGGCTGTGCCGAGTGCAGCGCGCTGGACGAGGAGCGATACGAGGCCCGGAAGCGCCGGAAGTTCGCCGTTGCTGTTGTGGCAAGCCAGCGGATCAGAAACCACGGACGTGGTCACCATGCCTGAGCAGCACATGCGATGCCCTTTCGGATCGCACGAGCTCGCACAGATGTGCAGCCGGATGTTCCGCTGTGACGATCACGGTGTGACAGTCGTGATCCACGACACGGTGCACCTCGACCTCCCCGGCCGGCTGGGCCGGGTCGAGCACGAGTACGCGGAGGTCACGGAGCCCACATGGGGAGCCGGCCGACCCCGGCGATCCCAGCAGTGATCCCGTTTCACTCCAGCCAACCCCCGGTTACCTGTGGCCGGGCGTGCTCCTCACGGAGGGCCCCACATAATCCCCCTGGCCCCAGTCCCAGCGGGACGAAGAGGGGAGTGCGGAGGCCATCCGCGGTTCTGGCGCGGGAACTGCGGATGGCCGCATCACGGGAACCTTGAGCCCGTGCAAGTCCATGCAAGTCCGGTGCGCTACGAGGCGGGTTGAGGGCAAGCTCGTACAGATCGTCTACCGCGAACGAGGGAGGTCACCATGGCTCTGCACATGCTCGGCAAGGACCCAGAGTCGCCCGAGGGCAAGTCGCCGACCGTGTACTACGACGACCAGACCGACAACTACCTGGTACAGGGGTGGAAGGTCTTGGACGACGAGCGATTGTCCCAGCTCGACCTCCCGTCCCACGAGGCGGTTGTCGAGATCCCCAAGCGCATGATGCAGTTCTTCCCGGAGGTGAGCGGTGGTCGAGGAACCGACGTTTGAAGACCTGTTCCGACAGGCCAAGCACTCCGCCGTGCATCTGGAGATGCGGGATGGCTACATGCGATCCGACCCAAGCTTCATCTCCTGGCAGGACGATCCCGGCAGCCTCCTGTCCGAGTGGGATCCGAAGTCGCGCCCCTGGCTCGCCCTGATGCAGGAGATCACCGACCGCGGGGTGGAGGTTCGTCGCGCCCGAGTCTTCTCGGAGCCGATGAGTGACTACCTTCGCTTTGAGCACTGCCTCGCACCGGCCAACATTGCGGCCGGAGAACAGGTTCGGTGGCTCCCGCGCCGCAGGGCTTCGGATCTGGCTCTCCCCGGCAACGACTTCTGGCTCTTCGATGACAGCCTCGTCGTGTTCCTGCACTTCACCGGCGAAGGGGAACTCTCCCCCGAGGGCGATGAGGAGCGCATGACCGAGCCGTCAGTGGTGCGTCTGTGCTCCGCAGCCTTCGAGTCGGTTTGGCAACGTGCGGTGCCTCATGAGGAGTACAGGCCGGTCTGACCCCCGCTCACCCAAGGCTGAACGTCTGTGTCCTCGTCGTCGCCGCCTTCCAGTGTCCAGGAAGCCAGGGAAGCGCTCGGGAAGCGCCTCCGAGAGATCCGCAAAGACTCTGGCCTGACTGCTCGTGCCCTGGCAGCGGCGGCGGGGTGGCACGAATCGAAGAGTTCACGGCTTGAGAACGGCAGGACTCTCCCTTCCGATGAGGACATTCGGATCTGGACCCGCATCTGCCACGCTGAGGAAGAAGCCCCGGACCTCATTGCCACAGCCCGTGGCATCGACGGCATGTACGTCGAGTGGCGCCGCCTGGAAAGCGCGGGCCTGAAACGCGTCCAGGAGTCTGTACTGCCACTCTTCGAGCGAACCGGCTGGTTCCGCTTCTATCAGTCCCAGGTCGTTCCCGGCCTGCTCCAGACGCAGGACTACACCCGAGCCATCCTCAACACGGTCGTTGCGATGAGGCAGACGCCCGACGACGTCGAAGAGGCCGTTGCCGCACGCATGAACCGTCAACGCATTCTGCACAAGGGAGGGCGCCGCTTCGCCTTCCTGATCGAGGAATGGGTCCTTCGCTCCATCATCGGCACACACGCCACGATGGCGAATCAACTCGGGCACCTCATCGGGGTGACCGCCGCCCCCGCTCTGAGCCTTGGCGTGATCCCCATGGGCGTGGCGCGAGGCAACGCATGGCCTGCCGAATCCTTCTCCATGTACGACGATAAACAGGTATCCGCAGAGCTTGTGTCCGCCGGCCTCACCGTGATGCAACCACGCGAGATCGCCGAGTACGCGAAGACCTTCAGCGAGCTGGCAGGTATCGCCGTCTATGGAGCCTCGGCCAGAAAGCTGATCACGTCAGCAATTGACGCCCTCGGGTGAATGCATACAAGTCCGTAGAAGTTCGTTGAGTTGCGTTGGCCCGTAGCCGTTGACTGGAGTGAGACAACGCGCGAGGGAGAACTGCGGAGATGCTATGACGAACCGAAACCACTGACATCGAACTCCCGCCCCGGCGGCGGAAACCTGGACAGTCGAGCAGCCGGGGCGGGTGACCCCACCGCAGGAATCCTGCGGACGTTCGGGCCGTGCCTTCGACGGTACGGCGGCGCGGCCCCTCACGGAAGAGGAGGTTGATGGATGAGCGCGGTAGCGGTTGAGACGTTCGAGACGCGCGCCCCTGATGCGGAAGGCTGGCGCGGCGTCCCGTTCCGGCACCCTGCCGATATGGAGACGGACGGCGGAAAGCACGACGGCGGCCCGATGCCCCCGGAGGCGCCCCGCGAGCCCGCCCCGCAGCCCAGCGGCGGAGGCAAGTAAGCCGGCCTTCGGAGACTCCCGCCCTCGGGATGGCCGGGGGGAGGGGAAGGATGCACGCAGCCGGACGCCGGACGCCGGATGCCGGGCGGGCACCCCGTGAGCTTCCGCAACAACCGGTTCACGCAGGTGGGAGGACCAGCGAGGCCGTCACCACCACCGGTGTCACCCGTCCCGCCGCGCGCAGGGCGTCGGCGGCCAGCTCCACCAGCCAGACCGCGAGGTCCGGTGACCACTCCCGGGTGGTGCAGCCGAACCGGAACGCCTCGCGCATGCCCTCGGTGTGCACCCCGTGCGTGAGGTCGAGGTCCAGGCCGGGTGGGACGGGGGCCGGGGACATGCCGGGCGCCGCGGAGTGCGGACCGGCCAGGGTGACCTCGACCGCCCCCTGTGCCGTCTCCCGCACCGCCTCGCTCACCGCCTCGGCATCCTCCCCGGTCACCGCGCCCTTCCCGGGGTGGCAGGAGACCGTGACCACGACCTCGTGCCGGGCGTCCGGATCCGCCAGGGCGAACCAGGGCGCCAGCTCGGTCTGGTGGAAGGCCGTGTTGCGCCGGGCCGCGGGCAACGGCAGCAGGGCGTGCAGACCGGTGAAGGTCACGGTGCCCATGCGGGCCAGCGTTTCGGCCAGCACCAGGGTGATCGGCCGGACGGGCAGACCGAGGGGCGGTGGGTCGGTGCGCACTCCGGCCTGCAGCCAGGCCAGTTGGTGCACCCGGCCGTCCGGCGTCCAGTCGCCGCCGACCTCCTCGTGTGCCCACACGGTCGGCTCGTGACGGGCGGTGACCTGCCCGTTCTCGGTCAGCCAACTGGTCACGGTCTGCCAGCCGTAGGCACCGGCCCGTTCGATCACGAGGCTGCTGAGCACGTCCTCTTCGACGGAGGTTTCTTCGACCGAGCCGTCGTTCCCGTCCTTGTGCCCGTCCTCGTCCCCGTTCTCGTCCCGGTCCTCTTCCTCGTCCTCGTCGGGTTCTCCTCTGTACTGCTCGACGACGCGCTCGTACCACGGTGCGCGCCGGAGGATGCCGTGCAGGCCGATGATCACGGTAGGGGGAAACACAGGCAACTCCCGGAAAGACGGACGGCGCCGGAAGGCTATCTTCCAGCGCCGCCGTCAGCCGTTGCTCAGGTACCGCAGAACAGCGTCTGGGTGTCGGTGATCTTCTTGTGCGCGTCGTCGGGGTACCCGACGATGTCCACGTCGATGACGCTCCGGAACGAGTACTTCGCGACCAGGTTCGTGCACTTCCAGGCGGCCGACGCCCGCTTGCCGCTGCCGCCGCCGGAGTAGACGGTTTTGACGCCCTTGTTCAGGGTGTACCAGTGGCCGTTGTTCTTGACCTGGAGCCAGACGGTGACCTTGGCCTTCTTCGCCGGGCCGTTCAGCCGCTTCCACCAGCCGTGGGCGTTGATGGCGCCGCGCACCGTGTGCGAGAAGTGCACCCGGTCGCCCTCGGTCACGAAGGCACCGACGCCCCCGCCGGCCGCAAGGCCCGGGCCGTGGCCGTTGCTGTAGGTGCTCCTGGGCGGCTGCGTCGGTTCGCGGTCGTCGGCCTGGGCCGGGGCGGTGGCGGCGACGGCCAGCAGGCCGGCCAGCGCAGCGGATGCGGCCCCCGTACGGATGCGCACGTGGATTTCCCCCTCGATATGCGGTCGTGTCATACCTGACGCCGCACCCAACCACGCACGCGATCCACCGGCAATTGTCCTCCGGGACAGGGCGGGACAACGGCCGGCCCGCTCGGTGAGGTGACGAGATGTCAGCTCGGTTCCTGGCCCTGCTCCTTCAGCCACTGGTCCAGTTCGGCCTGGATGCGGCGGTCCATGGCCATGGAGAGTTCGGCCTCGACGACGCCCTTGGAGAGCGGGCGGAGGGCCTCGATGGTGCGGGCCAACTGCTCGACCTCCTGTGCGGTGGGCGGGTTCGCCGCCGTGGCGCGTTCGAGGATGTCGGCGAGGACGTGGGTGCGGATGAGGGTGGTGAAGACGTCGGCGAGGGCGTCGGCGTGGGCGCGCACCTTGCGGCCGGCCTCCAGGACGGCGGCCAGCGGGATGCCCTTGCCGACGAGCTCGGTGGAGGCGTCCAGGAGACGGCGGCTGATGTGCACGAACTCGTCGCCGTCGACGGCCAGATAGCCGATGTCGAGGGAGGCGGAGAGGTTCTCCGCGGTGATGTCCTCGCTGAAGTGGTCGGCGAGCTGCTCCGGGCGGAGGCGGACCGGGGTCTCCTCGGACCACGGGGGCAGCAACGGGTCCCGCAGGCCGAGGAGTTCGCCGACGTCGCGGCCGGACTCGAAGGCGGCGAGGAGCTCGGCTATCCCGCCGAGGGTGTGACCGCGCTCCAGGAGGGCGCCGATGGTGCGCAGGCGGGCGAGGTGGTGTTCGTTGTACCAGGCGATCCGGCCCTCGCGGCGGGGTGGCGGGATGAGCTTGCGTTCGCGGTAGAAGCGCAGCGTGCGGACCGTGATGCCGGCCTCCTCGGCCAGCTCGGTCATGCGGAATTCGCGCGCGGGGCGGTGGTCGTCCCCGGGCTCCGCGCGCTCGTCCTTCGGCTTCTCGTTCGCTGCCACGGGGGTCAGCCTATGCCGGGAATGTGACGGCGGTCCGGGGTGCAACTGCCGGTAACTTCCTGCCGCCCGACCCCTACCGCTCGGTACGTGGCTGCCCTACGCTCCCCCTGTGCCCAATCGTGCCAGTGATTGCTGGCGCGATTGACGGGCGGTGTGCGGAACGCCCCGTGGCCGCGGTATGTGTGGCCGCGGGCGGGCAGGAAGAGCGTCGGACTCGGGAGGCGGCGGATGGCCGGGCGCGAAGAGCAACACGTGCGGGTGGCGGTGATCGGATCGGGATTCGGTGGTCTGGGGGCGGCGGTACGGCTGCGCCGTCAGGGGATCACCGACTTCGTGGTCCTGGAGCGGGCCGACTCGGTGGGCGGAACCTGGCGGGACAACAGCTATCCGGGGTGCGCGTGCGACGTGCCCTCGCATCTGTACTCGTTCTCCTTCGCGCCCAATCCGGAATGGCCGCGGAATTTCTCCGGACAGCCCCATATCCGGGCGTACCTGGAGCGGGTGACCGACATCTTCGGGCTGCGGCCGCATATCCGCTTCCGCTCCGAGGTACGGCACCTGCGGTGGAACGGGGACGCGCTGCACTGGGAGATCGAGACGGCGAACGGCGGGCTCACCGCCGATGTGGTGGTGTCGGCCACCGGCCCGCTGTCCGATCCCAAGGTCCCGGACATTCCGGGGCTGGACTCCTTTCCGGGGAAGGTCTTCCACTCCGCGCGCTGGGACCATGAATACGAGCTGCGCGGCAAGCGCGTCGCGATGATCGGCACCGGTGCCTCGGCGATCCAGATCGTGCCCGCCATCCAGCCGGAGGTCGAGCGGCTGACGCTCTTCCAGCGCACCGCGCCGTGGGTGCTGCCGCGCGCCGACCGCCGGATCAGCGCCGTCGAGAAATGGCTGCACACCAAGGTCCCGGCCACCCGGGCCGCCCGCCGCCAACTGCTCTGGGGCATCCGGGAGTTGCAGGTCAGTGCGTTCACCAAGCGCCCCGACCAGCTGGGCCTGATCGAGTTCCTGGCCGGGAACCACATGAAGAAGGCGATCAAGGACCCGGCGCTGCGGGCCGCGCTGACGCCCGACTACCGCATCGGCTGCAAGCGGATCCTGCTCTCCAACACGTACTATCCGGCGCTCGCCCGGCCCAATGTGGACCTGGTGACCTCCGGGCTCCAGGAAGTGCGCGGAAACACCCTCATCGGCGCCGACGGAAGCGAGGTCGAGGCCGACGCCATCGTCTTCGGGACCGGATTCCATGTGACGGACATGCCCATCGCCCAGCGGGTGACCGGCGCCAAGGGCACCACGCTCGCCGAGGAATGGAAGGACGGAATGGCCTCGCTGCGCGGCGCCAGCGCGGCCGGATTCCCGAATTTCCTCACCCTCATCGGGCCCAACACCGGACTCGGGAACAGCTCGATGATCCTGATGATCGAGGCCCAGCTGAATTACCTGGCCGACTACCTCCGGCAGCTGGACCTGCTCGGCGGGAAGACCGCGCTGAGCGCCCGCCCGGAGGCCGTGGAGGACTGGAACCGCATGGTTCAGGAGAGGATGAAGCGCACCGTGTGGAACACCGGCGGCTGCGACAGCTGGTACCTCGACGCGAACGGGCGGAACACCACCGCCTGGCCCGGGACCACCGGCGAGTTCAAGCGGCTGACCCGTCAGGTCGACCTCGCCGAGTACGAGGTGCTGCGCCCGAAGACCGGCACCGCGGCCGGGCCCGTGGGCACCTCCGCCGACGCCCGGGCGGAGGTGGCCGCATGAGCCGCCGGCCCGGCCACGTCACCAGCGGCCCCTACGCGCCGCCGGTCCCGCGCACCACCACCGAGGTCACCTCGGCCGACGGCGCCCGCATCTATACCGAGACCCACGGCCCCGAGGGTGCCCCCGCCGTGGTGCTGGCCCACGGCTGGACCTGTTCCACCGCCTTCTGGGCTCCGGTCGTCCGCGACCTGGCCGCCGACCACAAGGTCGTCGTCTACGACCAGCGGGGCCACGGCCGCAGCCCGGCCACCGGCCCGGCGGGCTACGGCACGACGGCGCTCGCCGACGACCTGGTGGCCGTACTGGAGGCGACCCTCGGCCCGGACGAACGCGCCGTGGTCGGCGGCCACTCCATGGGCGGCATGACGATCATGGCCGCCGCCGAGCGCCCGGAACTGCGCGCCCGGGCCGCCGCCGCCATGCTGTGCAGTACGGGCTGCGCCGGACTGCCCGCCGCGTCACAGGT
Organism: Streptomyces sp. NRRL S-337; assembly: GCF_000720175.1. Classification (GTDB taxonomy): domain Bacteria; phylum Actinomycetota; class Actinomycetes; order Streptomycetales; family Streptomycetaceae; genus Streptomyces; species Streptomyces siderophoricus. The sequence goes on along the minus strand of NZ_JOIX01000030.1, from coordinate 7,530 downwards.
GTTCCCGTTCCGCAGCGAGGGCGCCCGGCGTCTGGCACACCGGCTGCTGCTGGGCTCCCGGTCCCCGCTCGGCCCGGTCTCGCCCCTCACCCGGCGCGCGCTGAAGTACGCCACCATGGGCCCCGACGCCACCCCCGAGCAGGTCGAGGCGTGCGCCCGCATCGTGCACGCCTGCCCGACGGCCGTACGGGCCCGCTGGGGCAACGTGCTGTCCGTCCTCGAACTGACCGGTGGCGTCAGCCGGCTGGAGGTGCCGACGGTGGTGCTCGCGGGGTCCGCCGACCGTCTGACCCCGCCGGTGCAGTCCCGCCGGCTGGCCTCCGTGCTCCCGGACTTCCAGGGGCTGACGGAGCTGCCGGGGAAGGGCCACATGACGCCCATCGAGGACCCCGGCGCGGTCGCCGGCCTGCTGCGGGAACTCGTCCGGGACCACCTCCGGCCCACCGCCGACCGGCCCGCGACGGCACCCGCCGGCGCCGCCGTGCCCGCCCAGCAGACCGCACAGAAGGCAGCCCAGAACGCCGCGCAGGAGACCGGGCAGGCAGCCGGGGAGACCGCGCAGGAGAAGGAGAAGACCACATGAGCGGGAACAGGAGCCTGGACGGGCAGGTCGTCGTCGTGACCGGCGCGGCGCGCGGGGTCGGTGCGCTGCTGGCCCGCAAGCTGTCGGCGCGCGGCGCCACGCTGGCGCTGGTCGGGCTGGAACCGGACGAGCTGGCGAAGGTGGCCGCGGGCCTGCACGGCCCGGCGCACCACTGGCACGCCGATGTCACCGACCACGAGGCGATGGCCCGGGTCGCGGCCGGGGTCAAGGAACGCTTCGGCAAGGTCGACGTGGTCGTCGCCAACGCCGGGGTGGCGACCGGCGGCCCGTTCGTCGACTCCGACCCGGTCTCCTGGAAGCGGGTCATCGAGGTCAACCTCATAGGCGGTGCGGTCACCGGCCGGGCCTTCCTGCCCGTGCTGATGGAGTCCCGCGGCTACTTCCTGCAGATCGCCTCGCTCGCCGCGATCACTCCGGCGCCGATGATGACCGCGTACTGCGCCTCCAAGTCCGGCGTCGAGGCGTTCGCGCACAGCCTGCGCGCCGAGGTCGGCCACAAGGGTGTACGGGTCGGGGTCGGCTATCTGAGCTGGACCGACACCGACATGGTGCGCGGCGCCGACCAGAACGACATCATGCGCGAACTGCGCGCCCGGATGCCCTGGCCAACGAACAAGACCTATCCGCTGGGGCCGGCGGTGGACCGGATCGTGGCGGGCGTCGAACGCCGCTCCGCGCACGTCTACGGGCAGTGGTGGCTGCGCGGGATGCAGTCGCTGCGCGGGTACCTGCCGTCGGTCATCGGGGCGGCGGGCCAGCGGGAGATGCGGCGGTTCGCCGACCGGCTGGACGGTATGCGGGTCGGCCTGGTCGGCGCGGGCGGCGAGGCCGACGAGAAGGCCCGCGCCGGCCGCTGACCGACCCGCTCCCTTCCTGGCGTTTGTGACGCCGGGTAGTCGAACGTGATCGAAATGCGAGCAATGTCCGGGCGTGTCACTCTTGTCCGGGGCCCTTCCCCTACGCCCCACTAGGAGTGAACAGCATGGGCATCAAGGACCAGTTCCAGGACAAGGCCAACGAGCTCAAGGACCAGGCCCAGAAGGCCATGGGCAGCGCTCGCGACGAGGCGGACGAGCGCGGCCGGCAGGGCCAGGACCGGGCCCGTCAGCGCGGCCAGCAGGGTCGTGAGCGCGGTCAGCAGGAGCGCGGCCAGCAGGGCCGTCGTCCTGCCCCCGACCCGATGGACGAGCTGCACGACGAGCGGGACCGCTTCCAGAGCTGATCCGCAGTCCTGAAGGTCACGCGTGGCGGCGTACGCGCCATGCGTGCGGGGCGCACCCGGTCGACCGGGTGCGCCCCAACTGCATTCCCCGTTGTTCCCCCGTGGTTCGCCCGTGGCCCCGTTGTCCCCCTGTTCCCCGTGGTTCCCTACAGGGTCAGTTGACGACCTTGAGCCTCGTCGGCCAGCCGTAGTGCGCGGCCTTGGCGAAGAGGTTCTTGATGTGCGCCGGGGTCAGCTTGATGCAGCCCAGCGAGTAGTAGTCGCTGTCGCCGTCCCAGCGGTAGGGGCTGTCGTGGCCGGGCTTCCGGGGGCCCTGGGTGCCATTGACGTTCATCTCGCTGTGCACGAACAGCTCGGTGCGCTTGGTCCGGTGGTTCTTGCACACCTTGTCCTGCACCTGGATCGCGTAGCCGTTGATGCCGCTGCGGCCGCCGTTGTGGCGCTTGGTGTGGTTCAGCACCCGGTAGGTGCCGGTGGGCAGCCAGCCCTGCATGCTGGCGCACTCGTTCGTGCCGTTGCGGCCGCCGTTGCCGGAGCCCGCGCGGTACTTGGCGAGCACCTGGTCCTTGGCGTTCGGGATGCTCTTCATCAGGAAGAGCTTGGACTTGCTCGGGTTGCTCCAGTTCTTGTTGAAGTACAGGTACGTACCGCCGGCCGCAGCCGAGACGGCCTTCCCGGGCGCCGGGTGGGCGGCCAGCGCGGGGGCGGCCTCGGTGGCCGCGAGGCCGCCGGTGAGGGCGACTGCGGCTGCGAGCGGAACGATCCGGTGACGGATGCGCATCGGTCATCTCCCGTTGGGTGAGCGGTAGTCGGTGGCTGTTGCGGTGTGCCCGGCCGGGGCAGGACACGACCTTGCTGGGTCGGCCGGTGTCCGGCAAGGCCCTTCGGTCATCCCGGACAGGCCGCGCGCTGTCCGGGCAGGTCGGACGGGGGTGCGGGGCTTGTCCGGACGGGTGAGGGACGCTGTCCGGGATGACCGGAGGGGGTGTTGTGGCCGTGGCCGGGCGGCGGTTCAATGACCGGCATGACACGCACGGGGGGAACCGGCGGTGCGGGGCCCGCGGCGGCCCACGACCCCGCTGCGCTCGTCGCACTGATGCAACGCCTCAAGGACGACAGCGGCCTGACCTACCGTCAGCTGGAGCAGCGGGCGGCGGAGCGCGGCGAGGTGCTCGCCCGCAGCACCCTCGCGGACGTGCTGGGCCGGAAGTCCCTGCCGCGGGCCGAGGTGCTCGGCGCGTTCCTGCGGGCGTGCGGCCGCCCGGAGGACGAGGTCGGGGAGTGGCTCGCGGCCCGGCGGCGCATCGAGGAGGGCACGGCGGCCCCGCCCGCTCGCACCGACCCTCCGCCCGTGGGCCGGCGGCGGCTGCTGACCGGCGCCGCACTGCTGGGCGTCGTAGTGCTCGCCGTCGGCGTTCCGCTGCTGGCCGGGGACGGCGGCGCGGAGCACGGCACCCCGCTGCCCACCGGTGAGGTGCGGATCCGTCCGCTGGGGGCGCCCGGACTGTGCCTGACGGACGGGCGGGTGCTGCGGGCGCACGCGTACCGCACGGTCGCGGTGGTGCGGCCCTGCGCGCAGGCGGTGCCCCCGCACACCCGGCTGACGGCGGCCGGCGACGGCCGCCACCTCGTCCAGTGGTCACACCCGGACGAGGGCACCGGCTGCCTGGTCCTGCTGCGCGCACCGGGCCTGGCCGGGCTGCTGGAGCCGCAGAACGACTGCAGTGCGGGCGGGCCCGCACAGCGGTTCCGGATCGAGCCGGTCGACGGGCCGACCGACGGCGGGCGGCCCGCGTACCGGCTGCGGTTGACCGACGGCGACCGGTGCGTCGGCCTCAGCGGCCGGACAGCGGGTGCCACGGCCGTTGGCGTCCCCTGCCGCACCGGCGCGGACGACCAGACCTTCGTGATCGTCCCGGGGTGACGCGGGCGCCGCACCGCGCCGACCCGGCGTGACGGGACGCGCGGCAACGCAACCGGCCGGAGAGGCCGGCCTCGCGCCGCCCGCTCAGGCCCCCGCCGCCTCCTCGGCGTCGCCGCCCGCCTCCCGCGACGGCAGGGCCGGACGCCGCCGGTCCGGTACGTCCGAGAGGTCCGGAGGCGTCGCCGCCGGATGCCGCTCCAGCAGCTCCAGTGCGGTCCGCACCGCCACGCCCAGCGTCGGATGCCGGCCCTCGGCCCAGTGCAGCGGCGAGCGCAGCGCCTCGATGTCCACCTCGACGCCGTGGTTCTCCACGCCCCAGCCGTAGAGCCGGAACCACGCCGCGTTCATCGGCACGGTGATCGTGGTGCCGTCACCCAACCGGTGCCGGCCGGTCATCCCGACCACCCCGCCCCAGGTGCGCATGCCCACCACCGGGCCGATGCCCTGCAGCTTGAAGGCCGCGGTGATCATGTCGCCGTCGGACGAGGTCATCTCGTCGGCGACCGCCACGACCGGACCGCGCGGGGCGTTGCTGGTGTACGACACCGGCTCGGCGTCCCGGGTCAGGTCCCAGCCCATGATGGTGCGGGTCAGCTTCTCGATGACCAGCTCCGAGATGTTGCCGCCGGCGTTGCCCCGTACGTCCACGATCAGCGCGGGCATCGACATCTCCATCCGCACATCCCGGTTGAACTGCGCCCAGCCGGAGCCGCCCATGTCGGGGATGTGCAGATAGCCGCACCGGCCGCCGCTCAGCTCCCGCACCACCGCGCGGCGTTTGGCGACCCAGTCCTGGTAGCGCAGCGGCCGTTCGTCGACCAGCGGCACCACGGCGACCCGGCGGGCGTGCCCGTTGCCCTCGGCCGGGCAGAAGGTCAGCTCGACGGTGGTGCCGCCGGCCGCGGCCAGCAGCGGGCCCGGTCCGGCGACCGGGTCCACCGGCCGCCCGTCGACCTGGGTGAGCGCCGCTCCCTCCCGGATGCCCGTACCGGCCAGCGGGGAGCGTGCCTTGGGGTCGGAGGACTCGCCGGGCAGGATCCGCTGCACCACCCACCGCCCGTCCCGGCAGACGAAGTTGGCGCCGAGCAGGCCGATCGCGCGCTGGTAGTGCGGCGGCCCCTCGTTGCGCCGGGCGCCGGTGACGTACGCGTGCGAGGTGCCCAGCTCGCCCAGCACCTCACGCAGCAGATCGGCGAACTCGTCCGGCGAGGCGACCCGTTCGACCAGCGGCCGGTACTGCGCGAGCACCGCGTCCCAGTCGATGCCGCACATCCGCGGCTCCCAGAAGTACGCCCGGATGATCCGGCCCGCCTCCTCGTACGCCTGCCGCCACTCCGCGCCCGGATCGACGTCGTGCAGGATGCGCCGCAGGTCCAGATAGACCATCGAATCGCTGTCCGCCGGCTCGGTCGCCGGGACCGCCCGCAGCTCGCCGTCGTCGTTGACGACCAGCCGGGTGCCGTCGCCGCTGAGCGCGAACTCGTCGATCGCGCTGGTCAGTTCGGTGCGCCGGGCCTTGGTCAGGTCGAAGTGCTCCAGGGTGGGTTTGCCGGAGGTGTTGTCCGGGCTGGCGAAGGTCTCACCCAGCGCGCCGGAGATCGGCCAGCGCAGCCAGACCAGCCCGCCGCCGCTGACCGGCTCCAGGGAGGAGTACTTGGACGCCGCGACCGGGAACGGCGTGACGCGGTTCTCCAGCCCCTCGACCTCCACGATGACCGTGCCCTCGCCGGTCGTCGGCGGGTTCTCGTCCGGGTCCAGCCCGCCCGCCGCGGGCCGCCCCTCCGGCGACAGCGCGAACGGCGACGGCGTCGCCGACGACAGCGGCACCAGGTGCGGACGGCACCCCAGCGGGAACGACAGGTCCCCGGTGTGCACGTCGTAGACCGGGTCGAAGCCGCGCCAGGACAGGAACGCCAGATAGCGGCCGTCGCGGGTGAACACCGGCTGCTCGTCCTCGAAACGGCCGTTGGTGACGTCCACGACGAGCCGGTCGGAGAGCCGCGCCATCTTGATCATCCGCAGCGAACGGCCGATGCCGGGGTGCGACCAGGTCAGCCAGCGCGAGTCGGGGGAGAAGGCCAGGTCGCGGACCGGGCCGTTGGTGGACCGGATCAGCTCGGTGACCCCGCCCGGACCGGCGGCCTCCTCCTCCGCCGAGCGGTCCTCCTCGGTCGTCTCCTCGTCCGGCCGGGTCACGTCCACCAGCAGCAGCCGGCCGTCGTGGGAGGCCACCGCCAGCCGCTCACCGTCCGGCGACGAGGTCATCTCATGGACCCGGCCCAGCTCACCGGCGGCCAGCCGGCGCGGCCGCCCAGGATCACTGGCCCGCGGCAGATTGGCGATCTCGACGGCGTCCGGGCCCTCGGCGTCGGTGACGTAGGCGATCCGGCCGCTGGAGCCCAGCATCTCGGGCAGCCGGACGCGGACCCCCGGGGTGTCGTGGATCGCCCGGGCCGGGCCGTCGCGGTGGGTGAGCCAGTACAGGCTGCCGCGGACCCCGATCGCGCTGGCCCGCCCCGTGGCGTCCACCGCGAGCGAGGTGACGTGCGAGGCGGCCGGGACCTGGTAGCCGCGCCGGCCGGCCCGCGGCCCGCCCAGCCGCACCGCCAGCTTCCGCGGTACCGCCTCCGGACTCAGATCCTCGACCAGCCAGAGGTCGCCCGCGCACTGGTAGACGATCCGCTCCCCGTCGGTCGAGGCATGCCGGGCGTAGAAATCCGCATGATCGCTGTGCCGCCGCAGATCGGTCCCGTCCGCCAGACACGAGTAGACGTTCCCGACCCCCTCATGATCCGACAGGAACGCGATCCGCCCGCCCACGAACATCACCGAGTCCAGATGCCCGTACAGATCCGGCAGCAGCCGGGTCCCGTGCAGCCACATCCGGCCCATCGCCCCGCCCCGGTAGCGCTTCCAGGAGGCGGGCTCGTGCGGCGGCTTGCCGGTGAGCAGCAGCGTGCGCCGCTCACCTTCCACATCGGCGACCGCGATGTCGGACACCGGCCCCCACGGCAGCTTGCCGCCCGGGCTGCCGTCGGTCGGCAGGCTGTAGGCCCACGAGTAGTACGAGAACGGCTGCCCGTGCGAGGAGACCGCGAGGACGTGCGCCTGCCCCTCATGATCTGGCGGCGTCCACCCGCACACCCGCGCATCGGTACTGCCCCAGTACGTCAGCCGCCGCGCCGGACCGCCCTCCACCGGCGCGAGATGCACCTCCGGGTCGAGGCTCCGCCACGTCGTGAACGCGATGTGCTGCCCGTCCGGCGAGAACCGCGGATGCCCGACCCGCGTCCGGTCCACGGTCAGCCGCCACGCCCGCCCCGGCTCCTCCCCCTCCGCCGCGATCGGGGCCACCCACACATCGTCCTCGGCGGCGAAGCAGAGCAGATCCCCGTGCAGATGCGGAAACCGCAGATACGCCCCGGGCGGCGCCCCCGGCCCGGCCGACGCCCCCGGGCCGGCCGGCATCCTGCGCAGCCGCCCCTCCGTCTCGACGACATCCGTCCCCTGGCGAGGCCCGACGGCCTCGGGTGCATCGCTCACGCCCCCATGGTTTCGGGCGGGGGAGTGGGTGGCAACTCGGATGGGGGTACGGGTGGGGATCGGGGGCGGGGGGCAACTCGGCCGCAGCCGCACGCACGGGCGCGGGTTTCGGGCTGGGGTAGGCGTACGAGTACGCGTACGGGCCGGAGGGTGGCTGTACGAGTACGAGTACGGGCCGAGGGTGACGACTGGAGCCGCGAGCGCGGAACGAGCAGGTTCCCTGCCCACCACCCCCGC
>NZ_JOIX01000029.1 GCF_000720175.1 Streptomyces sp. NRRL S-337 | reverse complement strand
CGAAGGACAGCGAGCCCTTCCACATCGTGCCGATCCAGTTGAAGAACTTCACACCGGTCGGAACGGCGATGAGGAACGTCATGAAGGAGAAGAACGGCAGCAGCACGCCGCCGGTGACGTACATGTGGTGCGCCCACACCGTGACCGAAAGGCCGGCGATCGAAATCGTCGCCGCGATCAGACCGATGTAACCGAACATCGGCTTCCGGGAGAACACCGGAATGACCTCGGAAATGATGCCGAAGAACGGCAGCGCGATGGAACAGCGCGGCGGCCAGGACCGGGAAGGCCAGCAGGACCAGCACACCGGTCAGCAGCACGTTCCAGGTGAAGATCGGCATCCGGAACATCGTCATGCCAGGCGCACGCATGCAGATGATCGTGGTGATGAAGTTGACCGAACCGAGGATGGTGCCGAAGCCGGAGAAGGCCAGACCCATGATCCACATGTCGGCGCCGACGCCCGGCGAGCGGACCGCGTCCGACAGCGGGGAGTAGGCGAACCAGCCGAAGTCGGCGGCACCCTGCGGGGTGAGGAAGCCGGCCACCGCGATGAGCGAGCCGAAGAGGTAGAGCCAGTACGCGAACATGTTCAGCCGCGGGAACGCCACGTCGGGCGCGCCGATCTGCAGCGGCATGATCCAGTTCGCGAATCCGGCGAACAGCGGCGTCGCGAACATCAGCAGCATGATCGTGCCGTGCATCGTGAACGCCTGGTTGAACTGCTCGTTCGACATGATCTGCGTACCCGGGCGGGCCAGTTCGGCGCGCATGAGGAGCGCCATCAGGCCGCCGACGCAGAAGAACGCGAACGACGTGACCAGGTACATCGTGCCGATGGTCTTGTGGTCAGTGGTCGTCAGCCACTTCACGGCAGCGATACCGGGTTGCTTCTTGCGGACGGGCGGTGCAGCCGGAGCCGTATCGGCGGCGGCACCCTGAGGTTCGTTGAGGATGCTCACTGGTTCTTCGTCTCCGCATTCCTGGCGTGATCCGTCTGCTTGATGCCCGACGGCAGGTATCCGGTCTGGCCCTTCTTCGCCAGGTCCTTCAGGTGCGCCCGGTACCGCTCAGGGGACACGACCTTGACGTTGAAGAGCATCCGGGAGTGGTCGACGCCGCAGAGCTCGGCGCACTTGCCCATGAAGGTGCCCTCCTTGTTGGGGGTCACCTCGAAGACGTTGGTGTGGCCCGGGATGACGTCCTGCTTCATCAGGAACGGCACCACCCAGAAGGAGTGGATGACGTCACGAGAGGTCAGCACGAACTGGACCGTCTCGCCCTTCGGCAGCCACAGGGTCGGACCCGGGTTGCCGGTCTGCGGGTTGCGCTCGCCGGGGGTGCCGGTGTCGTAGACACCGTCAGCACCGGCCGGCGCGGTCTTCTTCCACTTGTCCGGGATCGCGGAGAGCGCGCTGGAGTTGATGTTCGTGGTCGACTTGTTGCCGTCCACGTTCTCCAGGTAGTTGAACGCCCAGCTCCACTGGAAGCCCACCACGTTGACGACGTGGTCCGGCTTCTTGGAAGTCTTCAGGAGCGCGCTCTCATCACGCGCGGTGAAGTAGAACAGCACCGCGATGATGATGAAGGGGACGATCGTGTACAACGCCTCGATCGGCATGTTGTACCGGGTCTGCGCGGGGACCTCCACCTTGGTCCTGCTGCGGCGGTGGAAGATCACGCTCCAAATGATCAGGCCCCACACCAGCACGCCCGTTGCGAGGGCGGCGGCCCAGGAGCCCTGCCAAAGAGAGAGGATCCGCGGCGCCTCGTCGGTGACGGGCGTTGGCATGCCGAGGCGGGGGAAGTCCTTGTATGTGCAACCTGTAGCGGTCGCCAGGACCAGGCCCGCAGCAAGCACCTGCGGCAGCTTCCGCCGCATCGGGCGCCGCGACGAGCGGTCGGAGCCGTTGGGACTCACGTAGCGCCTTCCCGAGAGTCTCGCCCGCGCGGTCGGCTGCGGCCTTACTCGCTGGTCGGTCGCCGCCCTGCGTCGGGCAGGGGTTTGGATGTTTATGCGGACCAAACCCTACTGGACGCTATTTGGGGTCGCGCGGGGAGGGTGCCCAACGCGCCGCGAGCCACCCCTAAGGGGTGGCCGGGCCCGCCGCGGGCCGCCTCCGGCACACCCGATTACCCGCTCCCACCAGGCATCTGACGGCGCGCCCGGCCTCGGCCCGGGGGCGGGTGGAACGGACCACTCCGGTGGGCCCACCACCGACCGCCGCCCGGGGGACTAACGTCGGGTACGTGCCCTACTTCGACGCCGCGTCCGCCGCTCCCCTCCATCCCGTCGCCCGTGAGGCGCTGCTCGCCTCGCTCGACGAGGGCTGGGCTGACCCGGCGCGGCTCTACCGCGAGGGCCGGCGCGGCCGGCTGCTGCTGGACGCCGCGCGGGAAGCCGCGGCCGAGGCCGTCGGCTGCCGCCCGGACGAACTGGTTTTCACCCCTTCGGGTACCCAGGCGGTGCACGCCGGGGTGGCCGGTGCGCTGGCCGGCCGGCGCCGGGCCGGCCGCCGGCTGCTGCACTCCGCCGTCGAGCACTCCTCCGTCCTGCACGCCGCCGAGGCCCATGCCGCGGCCGGCGGCACCGTCGCGGAGCTGGCCGTGGACCGTACGGGACGGGTGGCCGCCGGGGACGTCGCGGCCGCACTCACCCCGGACACCGCACTGGTCGCCGTCCAGTCCGCCAACCACGAGGTGGGCACCGAGCAGCCGGTCGAGGAGGTGGCCGAGCTGTGCCAGGAGGCCGGGGTGCCACTGCTGGTGGACGCCGCGCAGTCGCTGGCGTGGGGGCCGGTGCCCGGCGCCTGGTCGCTGCTGACGGCCAGCGCCCACAAGTGGGGCGGCCCGCCCGGCGTCGGGCTCCTCGCGGTCCGCAAGGGCACCCGGTTCGCGCCGCAGGGGCCGCGGGACGAGCGGGAGGCCGGCCGGAGCGCCGGCTTCGAGAACATCCCGGCGGTGGTCGCGGCCGCGGCCGCGCTGCGCGCGCTGCGGTCCGGGCCGGCGGCCGACACCGAGGCGGCCCGGCTGCGGGAGCTGGTGGACCGGATCCGCACCCGGGTGCCGGAGCTGGTCCCGGACGTGGAGGTGGTCGGCGATCCGGTGCACCGCCTCCCCCACCTCGTCACCTTCTCCTGTCTCTATGTCGACGGGGAGACCCTGCTGCACGAGCTCGACCGGGCCGGCTTTTCCGTCTCGTCCGGATCGTCCTGTACGTCCAGCACCCTGACGCCGAGCCATGTACTGCGCGCGATGGGGGTGCTGTCCGAGGGCAACGTCCGCATCTCGCTGCCGTACGGCACGGCCGAGGCGGACGTGGAGCGGTTCCTGGAGGTGCTGCCGGGGGTCGTGCGGTCGGTGCGGGAGCGGCTGGGGGTGCGGGGGGCGGAGCCGGGCGCCGGAGCGGCGGACACCGCAGGGGCCGCGCCGCAGGGGCCTTCACCGGCCGTCGCGGCGGAGCCCGCCGGGGCTGCCGCGGAAAAGGCCGCGGGGGAAGCGGTGCCCGCCGGCCTGGTCGTCGATTCGCTCGGGCGGCGCTGTCCCATCCCGGTCATCGAGCTGGCGAAGGCCATCGGGCAGGTGCCGGTCGGCGGGACGGTGACGGTGCTCTCCGACGACGAGGCCGCCCGGCAGGACATCCCCGCCTGGTGCGGGATGCGCGACCAGGAGTACGTGGGAGAGCGGGCGGCCGAACGCGGCGCCGCGTACATGGTGCGGCGCCGCGTCTGACGTGCGGAAACGGGCCGGCGCGGGAACCGCCCGGCCCGGTCGGGTCAGGCGGCGAGGTGCTGCTGGACCTCGGCGGCGGCCTCGTGGCCGTACGCCTTGGTGAAGCGGTCCATGAAGTGGCTGCGGTGCAGCTCGTACTCCTGGGTGCCGACGGTCTCGATGACCAGGGTGGCGAGCATGCAGCCGATCTGGGCGGCGCGCTCCAGGCTGACGCCCCAGGCCAGGCCGGACAGGAAGCCGGCGCGGAAGGCGTCGCCGACGCCGGTGGGGTCGGCCTTGGTCTTCTCCTCGGGGACGCCGACCTCGATGGCGGGCTCGCCGACCCGCTCGATGCGGACGCCGTTGGAGCCGAGGGTGGTGATCCGGGTGCCGACCTTCGCCAGGATCTCGTCGGCGGTCCAGCCGGTCTTGGACTCGATCAGGCCCTTCTCGTACTCGTTGGAGAAGAGGTAGGCCGCGCCCTCCATGAGGTTGCGGATGCCCTCGCCGTCCATCCGGGCGATCTGCTGGGAGAAGTCCGCGGCGAACGGGATTCCGCGGCTGCGGCACTCCTCGGTGTGCCGGATCATCGCCTCCGGGTCGTCCGCGCCGATCAGGACCAGGTCCAGGCCGCCGACCCGCTCGGCGACGTGCTGCAGCTCGATCAGCCGGGCCTCGCTCATCGCGCCGGTGTAGAAGGAGCCGATCTGGTTGTGGTCGGCGTCGGTGGTGCACACGAAGCGGGCGGTGTGCAGGACCTCGGAGATGCGCACGGAGCGGGTGTCCACGCCGTGGCGGTCGAGCCAGGCGCGGTACTCCTCGAAGTCGGTGCCCGCGGCGCCGACCAGGACCGGACGGATGCCGAGCTGGCCCATGCCGAAGCAGATGTTGGGGGCGACGCCGCCCCGGCGGACATCGAGCTGGTCGACCAGGAAGGAGAGGGAGACCGTGTGCAGCTGGTCGGCCACGAGCTGGTCGGCGAAGCGGCCGGGGAAGGTCATCAGGTGGTCGGTGGCGATGGAGCCGGTGACTGCGATACGCACGACGGGTCTGCTCCTGTGGGACGGCGTGAGGGGCGGCGGACGGGGAAAACGGTACCGGTCGGGAGGGTGCCCCGCCGGTCAACCGGGACAGCTGGCAGCCGGTGGCCGCGCAAACCCTCCCATAGTAGATCCGCCCGGCCGGGCCGCCGGCCGCGGGCGCCGGGGAACCGGATCCGGCCCGGGTCCGTCCCATCGGCGTCCCCCTCAGAGGCGGGCAGGCAGGCCAGAAGTTCAGCGGAGCTGAAGGAGCGATGCGGTGAACGCCGAGGACACCCCTGACACCACCGATCCCAAGAAGCGCACGCGCCGCACCCGGCTCGTGGTCGCCTCGATGGCCGCCGCGGTGCTGGTGGCCGGGGGCGGCGCGGCGTACTGGGCCTCGTCCGCGTCCGACGGCGCCGGCTCCGGGCCGGGCTCCGGGCACGGCAATCCGCCGCCGCTGGCGCTCGACGGCTATTCGGGCGGCTCGATAGCGGCCGGGGAGCCCAACCCGCAGGGGGCGAAGTACAAGGCCGTGGCGAAACTGCCGGGCGGTCCGGGGTCCGCCCCGGTGTACCGCCCGAAGGGCGAGGTCGCCCGGGAGACGGTGGAACGGCTGGCGAAGGCGCTGGATGTGGCCGGAAAGGTCAGGTCGGAGGGCAGCACCTGGAAGGTCGGTGAGGTCACCCCGGACGCCCGCGGGCCGATCCTCCAGGTGACCAAGAGCGGCTCGGGTTCCTGGACGTTCTCCAAGTACGGCACGCCGGGCGGTACGAACTGCGCGCTGCCCGCCTCTCCCAAGGGCAGGACCGGCCAGGAGCGGCCGGGCGGCGGGCCGTCGAGCCGGCCCGGCTGTCCCTCGTACCGCGGTGGCGGGGACATCGCGACGCGGGACGACGGCAGCGGCGCGGGCGCGGTGTCGCCGGAGAAGGCGAAGCGGGCGGTGCGGCCGGTGCTGACGGCGCTCGGCCAGCAGGACGCCGCGGTCGACGCGAGCGGGCTGTCCGGCGCGGTGCGGATCGTCACCGCGAACCCGGTGCTCGGCGGGCTGCCGACGTACGGCTGGCAGAGTGATCTGCAGGTCGGCTCGGACGGTCAAGTGGTCGGCGGCAGCGGGCAGTTGGCGAAGCCGGTCAAGGGCGCGGTCTATCCCGTGCTGAATGCCGACAAGACGCTCGCGCGGCTGAACTCGGGCGACGGCCGCAAGCCCGCCCCCTGCCCCTCCACGCCCGGCCGCAAGGGCGGCTCGGACGGCAAGGGCGACCAGATCGCGCCCTGCGAGCCGGCGCCGACCAAGGGCCAGCAGCCGGCCGAGGTGACCGGCGCGGTCTTCGGGCTCGCGGTGCAGTACGTGGACGGCGGCCAGGCGCTGGTGCCGTCGTGGCTGTTCAAGGTCCGCCAGCCGGGCACCGGCAACGGCCCGGACGCCACCACGACGACGGTGACGCATCCGGCCGTGGACCCGAAGTACCTGGCCCACAAGGAGCCCACCCCCAAGCCGCCGTCCGGGAAGCCGGGCGTGATGGCACTGGAGTCGTACGACGTCGGGGACGGCGGCCGGAAGCTGACCGTGCACTTCTGGGGCGGGGTGTGCAGCGTCTACTCGGTGAGCGTCGAGGAGTCGGCCACGGCCGTGAAGACCAAGGTCACCGCCCGGGACAAGAAGCCGGGGCAGATCTGCGTGAAGATCGCCCGGGAGTTCACCAAGACCGTGGAGCTGCAGAAGCCGCTGGACGGCCGGAAGGTGATCGACGTGTCGACCGGTGAGGCCGTGCCGAAGCGATGACGCCGCGCCGGAAGCGGTGACGGCACGGCGAAGGCGGCGCCCCCGAGGGGACGCCGCCTTCGTATGTGTCCCGTGCTCCTCGCGGGAGCGGACTCCTCAGCTGAAGGAGTCGCCGCAGGCGCAGGAGCCCGTGGCGTTCGGGTTGTCGATCGTGAAGCCCTGCTTCTCGATGGTGTCGACGAAGTCGATGGAGGCACCGCCGAGGTAGGGGGCGCTCATCCGGTCCGTGACGACCTTGACGCCGTCGAAGTCCTTCACGACGTCGCCGTCGAGCGACCGCTCGTCGAAGAAGAGCTGGTAGCGCAGACCGGAGCAGCCACCGGGCTGAACGGCCACCCGCAGCGCGAGGTCGTCCCGGCCCTCCTGCTCCAGCAGGCTCTTGACCTTCGACGCGGCCGCGTCGGACAGGATGATGCCGTCGCTGACGGTGGTCTTCTCGTCCTGCACGCTCATCTACATCTCTCCCGGGTTGTACGGACCGCTTGTCATCGGATGCCACAAGCTGCAACCGGCGACGCCCCGGAATTCATTCCGGCTGGGCGTTGTCTCTTTTCATGCTCGCACACCGGCCGCCGGGAACTGGTGGCCTACCGCACACGGCGGGGTGCTGATGCGTCACATCGACACTATGGCCATCGTCAAAGTGACGTGAAGCAGCTATGATAGATAGCGTCAAATAGACGAAAAGGCATGCACCCGTAGAAAGGCGCGTGCCTCAGAGTTGTCTGCAGAGAAGAGAGGGTGCGTGTCGTGACCACCGCCCAGCCCCTGGACGTCCAGCCGACCCCGCTCGCGCTGCTCCTCCTCGGCCGCGAGGCCGACCCGAAGAGCGAGCGCGGCGTGGAGTGCCCCGGTGATCTGCCGGCCCCCTCGGACCCCGACCTCGTCGAGCGCGCCCGCGCGGCAAAGGCGAAGCTCGGGGACAAGGTCTTCGTCCTCGGGCACCACTATCAGCGCGACGAGGTCATCGAGTTCGCCGATGTGACCGGCGACTCCTTCAAGCTCGCGCGGGACGCCGCCGCCCGGCCGGACGCCGAGTACATCGTCTTCTGCGGTGTGCACTTCATGGCCGAGTCGGCCGACATCCTCACCGGTGACGACCAGCAGGTCATCCTCCCCGACCTGGCCGCGGGCTGCTCGATGGCCGACATGGCGACCGCCGAGCAGGTCGCCGAGTGCTGGGACGTGCTCACCGAGGCCGGCATCGCCGAGCAGGTCGTGCCGGTCTCGTACATGAACTCCTCCGCCGACATCAAGGCCTTCACCGGCAAGCACGGCGGCACGATCTGCACCTCCTCCAACGCCAAGCGGGCGCTGGACTGGGCCTTCGAGCAGGGTGAAAAGGTGCTGTTCCTGCCCGACCAGCACCTGGGCCGGAACACCGCCGTCCGGGACATGGGCATGTCCCTGGACGACTGCGTGGTCTACAACCCGCACAAGCCGAACGGCGGCCTGACCGTCGAGCAGCTGCGGGACGCGAAGATGATCCTGTGGCGCGGCCACTGCTCGGTGCACGGCCGGTTCTCGCTGGACTCGGTCAACGACGTGCGCGAGCGCATCCCCGGCGTGAACGTGCTGGTCCACCCCGAGTGCAAGCACGAGGTCGTGGCGGCGGCGGACTACGTCGGCTCGACGGAGTACATCATCAAGGCGCTGGAGGCCGCCCCGCGCGGCTCGAAGTGGGCCATCGGTACGGAGCTGAACCTGGTCCGCCGCCTGGCGAACCGTTTCGCCTCCGAGGACAAGGAGATCGTCTTCCTCGACAAGACGGTCTGCTTCTGCTCGACGATGAACCGCATCGACCTCCCCCACCTGGTGTGGGCCCTGGAGTCGCTGGCGGCCGGCAAGGTCGTCAACCGCATCCAGGTCGACAAGGAGACCGAGAGCTTCGCGAAGCTGGCGCTGGAGCGGATGCTGGCGCTTCCGTAGGGGCGGTGGCGGCGAAGGCCGGCGCCCCTGGGGCGCGCCGGCCCTCTCCGCCCCTCTCCGGCTATTCCAGGGTCCAGCGGACCTTGTCCGTGTCCTTGATCGCGGTGGCGCAGGGGCTGGTCGTGATCTTGGTGTCGTTCACGTACGCGTTCCACTTCTTCCCGTCGGCGGCGTCCCCGTGGATGTTGTCGACGACGAAGTCCTTGGTGGCGGCGTCCCAGTGCGCCTCCAGGCCGAAGTGGTACTCGTCCTCGGCGTCGACCAGTGCGGTGAACGGCGTGGGGGCGTCGCCGGCCGCCGCACAGGGGTGGCCGTAGACGGTCCGCCCGGTCGTCCAGATGATGCCGAGGCTGGCGGTGAAGAGCCCGCCGGTGATCGCCACCCGTACGCCGGCGAGGGGTCCGGCCGCCGGGCGGGTCGCGGCGGCGGGCGCGGCGACGGCGGGCGGGGCGGTGGCGGGCCCCAGCGCGAAGGTGAGCGCACAGGCGAGCCCGGCAGCGGGCACGAGGGCGGCCTTGCCGGTCGGTGCGGAGAGCACGGGCTACCTGCCTTTCGCTTCTGACGTCGCTTTGTCGTCTTTTCATACCAGTACTCACGGCTACATTCCCATCACCCCCCGCATTCGGCGAGCCGGTCGCCCCGGCTCACGGCGATCCGGACGACGTCCCGCAGCGCGAGCCGCAGCACCCTGGATTCCGCGGTGGGCTCGTCGAGCAGCAGCTCGGCCGCGGCGAGCATCTGCTCCTCGATGTCGTCGGCCAGCATCGACATCCGGCTCTCCGGGCCGTCCGTGTGCAGGTAGCAGGGCTGACCGTCCGGCCCCGTCCACGGCAACAGCCGCCACGGCGAACCATCGAACATATGACCTACTTTCGCTGGGTTGGTCGGCTGATTACGGTGTGTATCGACATGGTTGCCGAGTGAGGCGAGCTCTCAACAGGGGCCTTGCGTCTACCTGTTGAGCGTGGGACGAGTGAGAGACGAGACGCCATGAAGTTCACGCCGAAGGAACTGACCCCGTACCTGTCCGCCCGGCACTACTTCGGGGCGGAGCAGCGCCGCCACCGCGAGCTGGCGAGACTGTCGCTGGTGCAGCTGGCGGACATCGTGAACTTCAGCAAGAGCACGTTGGGGCGGGTGGAGGTCGCCGAATTGCTGCCTCCACCGGAGCTGCCGGCCGCGCTGGACGCGGCGTTCGGCACGGACAAGCACTTCCACGGGCTGTATCAGCTGGCCAAACGGGAGACGCCCCCGGACTATTACCGCCGCTTGATGGACTATGAGGCGCAGGCAGAGGTGATCGAAGCCTTCGCGACGCATATCGTGCCCGGGCTGCTGCAGACGGAGGGATACGCCCGCGCTCTGCTGAGCCAGCGGCCCGAAGTAACGCCGGAGCAGGTCGAGGAACGCGTGCGAGTTCGCCTCGGACGCCAAGAGCGACTGCGTTCCGCGACACCTCCGCGCTACTGGGCGATCCTCGACGAGGCGATCCTCCACCGCCCCCTTGGCGGACCCAGGGTCATGCACGAGCAGCTCAAGGCGCTTCTGCCACTGGTCGATACGCCGACCACCAAGATCCAAGTGCTTGCGTTCTCGCACGGTGGATACCTGCTGATGGATGGCCCGACGCTGCTTCTCAGGCTTCCGGGCGGAAAGATGGTGGCGTACGACGAATACCGGGGTCGCGGCCACATCATGGAGGACCCGGCAGAGGTGAACGAGCGCTGGGGAAGCTACGACGAACTGCGCGCGTACGCTCTTTCGCCAAGGGACTCTGCAGACCTGATCCGGCAGGCGATGAAGGGATACGAGCGATGCGAACCAGCCCCGAACTGAGCAAGGCCACCTGGCGCAAGAGCAGCTACAGCAACAATGACGGGGCCGACTGCGTCGAGGTAGCCGACAACATCCCCGGTCTTGTCCCCGTCCGGGACAGCAAGAACCCCGGCGGCCCCGCGATATGCATCGGCGAGGCCGCGTGGGCCGCGTTCGTCGGGATGGTGAAGGACGGGCCGTCCCTGGGCGGTTAGTGGGACGGGACGGGTGAGAGGTCGATCGGCTGGCCGGGCTCCAGGCCGGCCAGCCGTACGTTCTCCTCGACCGTGGGGCCGACGGTGTCGAACTGGGACTGATCGAGTTCGAAGGTGGGGCTGGCGTACAGGCCCCGGGCGGCCAGTTCCGGGTCGGGGTGCGGGTTGCGGTACAGCTGCTCGGAGCGGTCGCGGAGTTCCAGCATGGTGGGGATCGCGAGGGCCATCGCGCGCGGGGTGCCGTTGAACGCCGTGTGGAGGTAGCGCAGCAGCGCCGCGTAGCGGGTGTTGAAGGCGACCGCCTGCTCGTAGACCGCGCTGGTCGTGGCGTACCTCTGGTAGTCGGCGATCTTGGAGTCGCCGTGGATCGGGTACGCGTCGTCCCAGGTGACGTCGATCAGGGGGCCGCTGGGCGGGTCGGCGGGGGTGTCGTGGGGGCCGTAACTGCGGCCGGTGTAGATCTCGTTGAAGCGGAAGTAGTGGGCCAGCTGGCGCTGTTCGCCGAAGATCAGGTCGTCACTGTCCCAGATCGTGCCGTCGGTGCCCTCGCCCTGGTCGCTGATCACCCGGATGGCCAACCGGGCCGACTTCAGGTCGTGGACGGTGAAGACCTCGCCGCCGGAGTTGTAGAAGTCGTCCGGGCCGACCTGGCGGGTGGCGGGGCCGGTGAAGACCGCGGCCTCGCCGTGTTCCTTGACGAGGTTTTCCAGGCCCTGGCGGATGGAGTCGTAGAACTGGCCGATCGACGTCCAGCCGTCGCCCGGCTTGGGCCTGGGGGCCAGCTTGCGGGGCGTTTCGATGGTGAGGAACGTGCGGAGGGCCGCGGGTGAGAAGTGCTGGAGGCCGATGAGGGGTAGTTGGTCGCTGCTGAAGGGGAGCTTGGCGGGGTACTTGGCGACGAACCGGGAGTGGCCGACGTCCGGGGTGCCGCCGACCGCGTTGAGGAGGTTCGCGGCGAGCGCCATGTGGAGCATTTCCTCCAACAGGACGCTGCGGATGGCGAAGTAGGCGGGGCGGTTGGTGCCGGAGAGGATCGAGTACATGCCGGTCATGTAGACCGGGATGGTGAGGTGTTCCACCTCCAGGGCCGCCTGGAGGTACGCGCGCAGGGTCTTCAGGTCCTTGGGGATGCCGAATCCCTGGGCGTCCAGGGCGAGGGCGGTGATCACGCGGTCACCTTCTCCTTCTCCGGGGTCTTTGGCCGTTCCGTGCTCGTCCCCTCCGGGGGCCGGACGTTCACCGGGCGGCGGGCGGCCGCGAGGTCGCGGTGGATCTGGGCGGCGCTGCGCAGGGCCAGCGCCAGCATCGTGAGCGTGGGGTTGCTGGTGCCGATCGACGGCATGCTGCCGCAGCCGATGACGTAGAGGTTGGGGTGGTCGTGGGTGCGCTGGTCGGCGTTGACCACGGACGTCTTGGGGTCGGTGCCCATGATGTGGGTGCCGGCTCCGTGGCCGGCGCCGCTGTAGGCGAGGTCCAGGGTCCGCTCGCCGACCGTGTGGACGAAGTGGCCGAGGGGCGGGACGCCGTCGTGCGGGGCGTGGTCGGTGTAGTCGGTGGCGCCGAGCCGCGCGAAGATCTGCTGGGCGACGAGGCGGGCGGCGAACAGGCCGGTGCGCACGTGGTCGTCGAGGTTGTAGGTGAGGATCGGCCGGGGGTTGCCCATCGCGTCGCGGTGGCGGGCGGGGTCGATGGTGACGCGGTTGCCGGGGTCGGCGGACTGCTCGACGGCGATCTGCAGTTGCAGCTGGCGGCCGATGGAGCTGCCGAGCAGCCGGCGCAGTTCGGGGCCGAAGACGCCGTCGGGCCGGACGTTGCCGTCCTTGTCGCCGCCGATGCCGAGCGCGGTGGCGACGTTGCTCATGGGGGCGCCGGTGGCCCAGCCCCATCCCCAGTTGCCGATCTCGATGCGGAACGGGGCGCGGGCGCGGCGCCCGGGGCCGCCGCGGAAGACCTCCCAGCCGGAGGTGTGGCCGGGGCCGCGGAACGGCCCGACCGGCCCGCCGGCCTCGGGGGCGAGCGCCCAGTTGAGGATCGTGGGGTGGTCCATCAGGTTGCGGCCGACCTGCCCGCTGGCGTTGGCGAGGCCGGAGAAGAGCAGCAGCCGGGCGTTCTCGATGGCGTGCGCGGCGAGCACCACCACGTCCGCCTCGGCCACGTAGGAGCGGCTGACCGGGGAGGCGGGGTCGGTGTACGTGCGGTATTCGACGCCCGTCACGGTGCCGGCCGAGGTGGCCCGTACCCGGGTGACCACGCACCGGGTGGCCAGGGTGACGGACGGCGGCCAGGCGGCCTGGAGGCGCAGCGGATGGGATTTGGCCTGGACCGGACAGATGGGGACGCAGCTGGCGTTGCCCACGCAGCGCTCGCCGTAGTTGGGCAGGCCGACGGCGCCCTCGATGCGGTACGGGGCCCGGTAGGCGGGGTTCGGGGTGGAGTTACGGGCCTGGGGCAGTCCGAACGTCCGCAGGGTGTACGGGAGTTGGGCCACGGTGTCGTCGATCACCGTGTCCCGGAGACGGTGGTCGCAGTACTGGTCGATATAGCTCTGCGGGATGTGGTGCATCGGGTACTCGTAGGCGGGGTCGGTGATCACACCGAGTTCCTTCTGCTCCTGGGCGTGGCCGGCGACGCCCAGTTCCCGCTCGGCCTCGGCGTACCAGGGCTGGAGGTCCTCGGCGGTGAGCGGCCAGTCCAGGCCGTAGGAGTAGGTGCTGCGGGTGGCGAAGTCGTCGGGGAGCATCCGAGGGACGGCGCCGAGCCAGTGCATGGCGGCGCCGCCCAGCTCCCGCAAGTAGTCGGTGCCGTACGGGAGTTGGCCGTTCTGGACGAAATAGCCGTGGGCGGTGAACTCGGGCTCGCCGGCTTGCGGGTTGCGCACCGGGGCGAGGTCGAGGACGTCCGGGGAGGGGGCGGCCTTGTTGGGGCGGTAGGCGGAGTTGGGGACCTTGGCCACGGCCGAGTAGAAGGTGGCCAGCGAGTCCAGGTAGCCGGGCCAGGTCTCGGTGCCGCCGTTGCCGGCCTCCAGGACGAGGACCTGCCAGCCCTGCGCGCCCAGGCGCTTGGCGAGGGCGGAGCCGGCCCAGCCGCCGCCGACGATGATCGCGTCGTAGCGGCGGCGGGCGGCGCCCTCCGCGGAGACGGTCTCGGTCATGACATGCCCTCCTCGGGGGTGACGGGGACCTCGGGCGTGACTGTGCCCTCGGGGGTGACTGCGGCTTCAGGGGTCGCGGGGGCTTCAGGGGTCGCGGGGGCGGCCGCGGTGGGGACGGCGGACGGTGGGACGTCGCGGCTGACGCGCTGGCCGGGGAGCAGGTGGGCGGGGATGTCCTCCGGAGGGACCTCGGCGGCCAGGCCGGTGCGGTAGGGGACGTCCGCGAGTCCGAGGTCCGCGCGGAGGCGGGCGGTGTCGGGCAGCTCGGGGGGTTTGACGGCCCAGGTGCCGAAGCCCGGTGGTTTGGCGCCTGCCGGGTGGCCGTGGAAGGTACGCCAGACCAGGCCCTCCACGTAGGCGCTCGGCGCGGGGACGAACTCGGTGTTGGCACTCTCGCGCCGCAGGTCGGCGTGCGCGGCCGGGGCGAGACGGGGCCAGGCACCGGTGTACCAGAGGTAGATCAGGGCCCGGGCCACCTCGCGGTGGGTGGGGGTGAGCACCTCGGGGCCGTGCCCTTCCTCGACGGCGCGTTTCCAGGCGGCCCAGAACGCGGCGAAGCGGCCCTCGCCGACCTGACGGCGGGCGGTGTCGAGGTAGAGGCGGGCCGTACCGGTGGCGTGCAGGTCGAACGCGGCGAAGCCGGTGAGCGGGACGCAGTGGGTGACGAAGTCGGTGAGTTCGTCGGGGAGTTGGGCGGCGGGCTGGACGGGGAGGTGGCCTGCGGGCCCGTCGGGTGAATCGCGGGGCTCGTCGTCGGGGAGTTCGTTCGGCTCGTCGTCGGCGGGCGATGCGGGGACGGTCATCGTTCTCCTCCCGGAGCGGCATATGCGGCATATACCGGTGGCCATGCTTCTCAACTCCGGCCCACACATGCGGACATGCCCGCATAAACCACTGAAAGGCGTATGACGGAAGGTCAGTTGGCGAACGCGGAGCCACCGGCGCGCGGCATGAGGAGCCACCGGCGTGCGGGCGGGGGCGCGCTGCGCGACAAGGGCACGCGGCCCGAAAAGTGCACTGATGCAGGCGATTGCGCCTCTTCATCACACCCGTCTTACTAAGCTCCACGTCATGGTGGACGGCATGCGCATCGGCATTCTCTCCTTCGGCCCGAAGGAGTTCGGCACGCTGCACGAGACCTGCGTCGAAGCGGGACACACCCCCCTCGTCTACGCCTACTCCCGCTCCCTGCGGCCCAGGACGGCCACGGACGACGACGCGGCTCGTGCCACGGGCCGGATCGCCGCCGCACTGCCCTCGGGGATCGACCTGCTGCTGCCGGGAAGTTCCGAAGGGCTGGGGGCCGCCCTACGGGGATACGACCTCGACCTCGTCGTCTGCTACGGATTCTCGTGGCGTCTACCGCACTCCGTGCTCTGCGTCCCGCGCTACGGAGTGGTCAACGTCCACTGTTCGATGCTGCCCAAGTACCGAGGCCCGGCACCGGTGTTATGGGCCATCCGGAACGGCGATGCCGAGCTGGGCGTGACCGCCCACCGCATGACCGAGGAGTTCGACGCCGGCCCCGTTCTGGCGCAGCAGGCCGGTGTCCCGCTGCCGGACGATGTCACCCCCGGCCTGCTGTGGGGCGGTCTCGCACCGGCGGTGCGTGCGGTGGTCCGACGGGCGTTGCGCCGTGTCCGGGACCCGGAAGCCGGTGAGCCACAGGCCACGGCAGGTGTCAGCTATGCCGGCCTGATGGAGCCCGAGTTCTTCACCCTCGACACCACGAAAGCGGCGCGCGAGCTCCACCATCAGGTACGGACATGTCGCTTCATGGGGCCTCAGGCGGCCCCGGTGGCCACCGTCAACGGCACCCGACGAAGAATTCTGCGCACCAGTCTCACGCCTGCCGACGGCTGGCGCCTCGACTGCGGCGACGGCGCCCTGTGGATCACCGCCTCTGAGCTCGTGGAACCGAACGGTCGGACAGAAGCGAACGACTAGCCGCGCTCCAGCAGCTGGGCCAGGCGCCGCGACCGTGCGGCTGCCTGCGGATCGTCGAATGCGCTGAGCAGTTCCCGGCTCTCCTGCCCGGCGGCACGCGCCTGTTCGCGCTCGCCGAGCACGTGGAGCGCGTCGGCCAAATTGTGCAGAGCGCAGGCGAGCTGCCACCGCCCGTCGAGACCGCGGTGCAGGGCAACGGCCCGCCGGTGCAACTCCGCCGCCTCCTGGTGGCGTCCCAGCGCCTGGCACGCCTCCCCCGCGCCGTCCTGTGCGATGGCCTCCCGGGCCCTGTCTCCGAGCCTCCGCTGGATGAGGGCGGACTCCCGGCACAGGCACAGTGAGACCTCCGGATTGCCCCGCGCCAGTTCGAGCCTTGCCGACTCCATCAGCCAGTGCCCTCGCCACACCTGGTTGTCCTCGGCCCCGGCGATGGCCAGTGCGGCCTCGATGGCATGCCCGGCCGCCTCCGCATCGTCCGCACCGCGCCGGGCCCAGCACAACAGGAACAGGGCATTGCCCTCACTGCCCCGGTCGCCTAGGACACGGAACTCCGCCAGCGCGGGTTCGAGGGTCCGCACCGCCTCGTCGTACCGGCCGAGTTCGCACAGGGACTCCGCGAGATTGCCCTGGAGCAGGGCCGTCCAACGGCGGTCCCTCAGCTCACGGAAGATCGCACAGCTGTCTTCGAAATGTGCGCGGGCCTCGTGGAGCCGGCGAAGGCGGAGACCGAGCAGCCCGAGCGCGTTGACGGAGACTGCCGTGCCCCGCCGATCACCGAGTTGCCGGCGGATGGCGAGCGCGGAGCGGTGGCAGTCCCGGGCCTCATCGAGCCGTAGCGCCTGGAAGGCCGACTTGCCCAGACTTTCCAGCGCCTCGGCCTGTCCGGCGGGCTCGTCGGCACGCACCGCGGCGTCCACGGCGATGCGGGCCGTCGAGGCCCAGTCGTCGAACGCGTTGTGATGCATGTAGACGGCACGCAGCACGACGGCCAGGCGCCATGCGAGAGCGGGAAAGCCTGATTCGGCGGCGACCCGGACCGCCGTGGCGAGATTGCCGCTCTCCGTCCGGTACCACTGGAAGGCTTCCTCGTACCGGGCGAACCGGAGCGGTGCGTCGGGCGCCGGAAACCGGTCGTCGAGGTGATAGCGGTCGAACGGCGCGATGACGCTCTGTGCCGCGTCGGCGGTGTGGAGATACCACGCCAGGCAGCGTTCGAGAATCGCTCTCCGCTCGGCTTCGCCGTCCCTCTTCCGGGCCTGGTCGGCCGCGTAGGCGCGTAGGAGGTCATGGAATTCGTAGCGGCCCGCAGGGCGTCGCTCCAGCAAATGCGCACTCACCAAGGTGTCCAGCTGCGCGCGTGCTTCCGCCGGCTCGACGCCCGCCATCCCGGCTACGGCGGGGAGGCCGAACTCGTTCCCGGGGTGGAGACCGAGGATGCGGAAGAGGCGAGCGGCGGGCGCGGGCAACGCCCGGTAGGACCACTCGAAAACGCTGCGCATCGCGTCGGGGCCGCCCTTCTCTTCGGTGGTGGTGAGGACATTCCACAGGGCCGACTCGTCGCGCAGGTCCTCGATCAGCTCGCTCAAGGGCATCGACGGCCAACTGGCGGCCCGTTCGGCGGCGATTCTCAGGGCCAGCGGTAGCCGTGCGCACAATCGGGCGAGTTCCGCCAGGTCGGCGCGCCGGTCCCGGCCTCGGTACTCGGCGGTGGCGGTGCGCAGCAGCGTGATCGCTTCCGCTGCCGGAAACGTCTCCAGCCGCACGCGTAACGCGCCCTGCTGCGCGACCAGGCCGGACAGATCATCCCTGCTGGTCACCACCGTCAGGCAGGCTGCGCTGCCGGGAAGCAGGGGGCGCACCTGCCCGCTGTCCACGGCGTTGTCGAGGATCACCAGCATGCGTCGGTCCGCGATCAAGGAGCGGAACATCGACTCCCGGCGCTCCCCTTCGACCGGCACCAGCGCGGCGGGAACGCCGAGATCTTCGAGGAAGCGCCCCAGTATCCTCTCGGGCGACACCGGCGAGTCGACGGCGTAACCCCGCAGATTGGCGTACAGCTCACCACCCGGGTAGTGCGACCGGATGGTGTGCGCCCAGTGCAGGGCAAGGGATGTCTTGCCCACCCCGGCCGTTCCCGTGATGACCGCCAACGGCAGCACGGCGGGCGTGCCGCGACCGTCCGCGACGAGCTGGCCGAGGCGGCTCAGCTCGCGCGAGCGGTTGACGAAGTGCCGTGTTCCGCCGAGGAGTTGGTGGGGCACTATGGCCGGGGCGTCCGGGACGTACTGATGGAGATGGACCCCGCCGTGGACGTCCCGGGCCTGGACGACGCCGTGCGCCGATGCCGAACCTCCGAACGTGTTGGAGTGCCCGGCGCCGTCACTCATACCGAGGTGCGGCACGGTGGCGGTAGGGGTGCCACATGATCGTCGAACCAGTCCTCCACGGGTTCGCCCACCTCGTACAGGCCCTGGATGAACTTTTGACAGTGCAGAATGAGTTCGGAATCCACGAATTTGCGAGCGGATTCCAGGATTCCCTGATCGTCGTAGACCGCTTGATACATCACCCGTGATCCGAGGGTGTAGATCTCCGGAAGCGGACCGTCCGACTCGAATTGCGAGACCTGATCAGCTCTGACGACACGAGTCGGGCCTCCGCACTGGCTGCGGATACGCAAGGCGTGCAGTTCCCACTGCAGGTAGTGGCTCAGGGGTTCTTCGACGACCCTGACCCGGCGGGCGGCGAAACCGTGCCGGTCCACCTTGCGGTGATAGCCGTCCATCTCGGCACGACCGGCTTCCAGCAGACGAAGGGACTCACCCCAGTCGCCGCGGGCGAACGCCTCCCAGCTGTCGTAGCCGGGCTCCTGGAAGGTCTGTTGCCGCTCCAGCTTCCAAAAGCCGAGGTCAGCGCTCTGCCAGAAGTGTTGCTCGAAGTCGGCGTAGTAGGCATCGAGCGGCATGCGCTCGCCGATCGCTCCGCCGAGCAGACTACTCATCCGGGATGTCCACCTTGGCCGCGACGATGGTCGCCCTGGGGATGATGACCAGCCGCTCACCGGGGTCGACACTCACCCCGTCGGGCAGCCGGCCCTCGTACGACGTGGTCAGATCGGTCCCGATGACAGCGACGTCACCGTTGTCCAGCTCCCAGATATCAGGACAGCTGGAATTTCCGGATGTCTGCCCCAGTTCATGCGACGACTTACCGAGCCGCCGCGTTAAGGACGCCGAGGGTTCGGCCACCCACCTTTTCCCCATCTTGCCTCCCCATTAGGCAAATTGACGGTTACTCAGCTCTCTGAGGCGACGAGGATAGCACCCAGGGAATTGAATTGAACACGGTGCGCTACCGGCGGTATCGCGCGATTGCGCCATACGGGGAGGGTGGGGGACGTACGAAGCCCCCGCGGCCGGTGTGGCAGCGGGGGCTTCGTTCGGGAGGGTGGGGGTGGTCAGACGCTCGCGGGCTCCGGGGTGGGTTCGGTCTCGTCGGCCGGGGTGCCGGCCTTCTCGGCCCGCTTGGCGGCCTTCTTCTTCGTCCGGCGTTCCTTGCGGAGTTCGATCATCGCGTAGAGCGTCGGGACGAGGAGGAGGGTGAGCAGGGTGGAGCTGATCAGGCCGCCGATCACGACCACGGCCAGCGGCTGGGAGATGAAGCCCCCGTCGCCGGTGATGGACGCGGCCATCGGCAGCAGCGCCATGATCGTGGCCAGGGCGGTCATCAGAATCGGGCGGAGCCGGTGCCGGCCGCCCTCGACGACCGCCTCGACGACGCCGTAGCCCTGAGCCCGGTACTGGTTGATCAGGTCGATCAGCACGATGGCGTTGGTGACCACGATGCCGATCAGCATCAGCATGCCGATCATCGCCGGGACGCCCAGCGGGGTGCCGGTGGCGATGAGCAGGCCGACCGCGCCGGTGGCCGCGAACGGGATGGAGACCAGCAGGATCAGCGGCTGGATCAGCGACCGGAAGGTGCCGACCAGCAGCATGAAGACGATGGCGATGGCGGCCAGCATGGCCAGGCCGAGCGAGGAGAACGCGTCGGACTGGTCCTGGGAGACGCCGCCGATGGTGGCGGTCGCGCCCTTCGGCAGCTTCAGGCCGTTGATCTTGGTCTGCAGCTCGGTGCTGACCGCGCCGGTGTTGTCGCCGGTCGGCTTGGCGGTGATGGTCGCCGAGCGGGCCCCGTCGATCCGGGTCATCTGGACCGGGCCGGGCACGGTCTTGACCGTGGCGAGGGTGCCGAGCGGCACCCGGCCGGCCGGGGTCGGGATCGCCAGCTTCTTCAACTGGGCCTCGGTGGTGGCCGGGTGGGCCGCCTTGATGACGATGTCCCGCTCGGTGTTGTCCAGGACGGCCGTGCCGGTGGTGGTGCCGCGGACCGCCTGGGCGACGGCGCCGCCGAGCGTGGTCTGGTTGTAACCGGCCGCGGCGGCCTTGGCGTTGGGAGTGACGGAGATCCGCGGCACGCTCTGCGCGAGGTCGCTCTGGACGTCGGTGACGTGGTCGAGCCCGGCGACGGCCGTGCGGACCTGCTCGCTGGCCCGCTTCAGCACGTCGGCGTCGCCGGCCTTGACGACCACGCTGAGGTCCTGGTTGCCGAAGCCGCCGCCCGCGGTGATCGTGGTGTCGCCGATGGCCGGGCCGAGTTTGTCGAGCTCCGTGCGCAGGTGGTCGGTGACCTTGCCGGAGTCCGCCGAGTCCTTCAGCTTGACCTGGTAGGACGCCTGGTTGGCGCCGGTGCCGCCGCCGAAGGCCGCCATGAAGCCGGAGGAGCCGACGGTGACCTGGTAGTCGGCGATGTCGTCGTCGGCCGCGAGCAGCTTCTCGACCTTCTTCGCCTGGGTGTCGGACGCGCCGAGGCTGGTGCCGGGCTTGAGCTCCTGCTTGACGGTCAGGGTGTCCTGGTCGCCCTGGTCGAAGAAGTTGGTCTTCAGCAGCGGGCCCATGGCGAACGTGCCGATCAGGACGACGACCGCGATGGCCAGGCTGGTGAGCCGGCGGCGGGTGGCGAACCGCAGGACCGGGACGTAGAGCCGCTGCAGGGCGCTGCGGGTCTCCTTCTCCTCGGCCTGGCGGCGCAGTTCGTCCGCCGTGGTGCCCTCGGGGATCTCCGGGGCGCGCAGGAACCAGTACGACAGGACCGGGACGACCGTGAGGGAGACGATCAGCGAGGAGAGCAGCGCGACGGTGACGGTCAGCGAGAACGAGCCGAAGAGCGCGCCGACCATGCCGCCGACCACGCCGATCGGGAGGAACACCGCGACGGTGGTGAGGGTCGAGGAGGTGATCGCGCCGGAGACCTCCTTGACCGCGGAGAGGATGGCCTCGCGGCGCTCCTCGCCGTAGCCCAGGTGCCGCTTGATGTTCTCCAGGACGACGATGGAGTCGTCGACGACCCGGCCGATCGCGATGGTGAGCGCGCCGAGGGTGAGCATGTTCAGGGACAGGTCACCGGTCCACAGCACGATCAGGGTGATGACGACCGAGAGCGGGATGGAGACCGCGGTGACCAGCGTCGAGCGCAGGCTGAGCAGGAAGACCAGGATGACGATGACGGCCATGGCCAGGCCGAGCATGCCCTCGGTGGTCAGCGACTCGATGGACTTGGAGACCGCCGGGCCCTGGTCGGAGACGACCGTGACGGCGGTGCCCTCGCCGAGGTCCTGACGGATCTTCGGGAGCCGGTCCTTGACCGCGTCGGAGATCGCGACCGCGCTGCCGTCCTGGTCCATCGTCACCATGACGGCGAGGCTGGGCTTGCCGTTGGTGCGGGTCAGCGAGGTCGGCGCGGCCGGCTCCTCCTTGACGGTGGCGACGTCGCCGAGCCGGACCGCCTTGCCCGCGGACGGGCCGCCCGCGGCCCCACCGGCGCCCGCGGCCGGCGGGACGGTCAGGTCCTTGATCTGCGCGACGGAGGTGAAGCCGGCGCCGACCTGGACCGTCCTGCTCTGGCCGTGCTCGGCGAACGAACCGGCCGGCACGGACGTGCCGCCGGCCTCCAGCGCCTGTCCGAGCGCCTGCGCGGTCAGCCCGGCGGCGGCGAGCTTCTTGTCGTCGGGGGTGACCGCGACGATCCGGTCCTGGACGCCGCTGACGGTGACCTGGCTGACCCCGTCGATGTTCTTCAGGTCCGGGACCACGCCGCGGTTGAGCTGGTCGGCGAGGGTCTGCTGATCCTTCTTGGAAGAAGAGACGGCGAGGACGACGGTGGGGATGTCGTCCGTCGAGCCGGCCACGACCTGCGGGTCGACGTCCTTGGGGAGCTTGGCCCGGGCCCGGTTGACGGCCTGCTGGACGTCGGCGACCAGGCGCTTGACGTCATTGCCGTAGTCGAACTGGGCCATGATGACGCCCGAGCCCTCGCTGGAGGTCGAGGTGACGCTCTTGATGCCGTCGACGGCCTGGACACCGTCCTCCAGCGGCTCGATCACCTGCTTCTCGACGACATCGGGCGAGGCGCCCTGGTACGGCGCGAGCACGGAGACCATCGGGAGTTCGATGGAGGGCAGGAGCTGCTGCTTGAGCTGGGGTATCGCGATGGCGCCGAAGGCGATCGCGACGATCGACATCAGCGCTATCAGGCCCCGTTGTACGAGGCTGAGCCGGGACAGCCAGGACATGGGTGGGGTCTCTCTTCTGTTCTGAAGGCGGGACGGTCGGCCGGGCCGGGCGCGGGCAGGCGCCTTCGTCAGGGCCGACGGCAGGGGCCCGTTGCGGGCCCACTTACACCTTCGGCCATGACCAGGCCGGTTTTCCTCGCTCGCAGGTCGGTTTCCGTCCCGGGGCCCGTACCGCGTTCGGAGTACGGGCCGCTCCCCCTCTACTGCACCCGTGGGCGTACGAGGCCCGATTCGTAGGCGATGACGACCAGCTGTGCGCGGTCGCGCGCCCCGAGCTTGGCCATCGCCCGGTTGACGTGCGTCTTGACCGTGAGCGGGCTGACCGCGAGCTGTTCGCCGATCTCGTCGTTGGACAGTCCGCCGGCCACCAGGACGAGTACCTCGCGCTCCCGGCCGGTCAGCGTCGTCAGCCGCTCCGCGCCCGGGCCGTCGGGCCCGCCGTCGCCCGGACCGCTGCCCTGGGCCAGGAACTTGGCGATCAGGCCCTTGGTCGCCGCGGGCGACAGCAGCGCCTCACCGCCCGCCGCGATCCGGATCGCGCCGAGCATCTCGTCCGGTTCGGCGCCCTTGCCGAGGAAGCCGCTGGCGCCGTTGCGCAGCGACTGGACCACGTAGTCGTCGACCTCGAAGGTGGTCAGGATGACCACCCGGACGTCGGTGAGGTCCGGGTCCTCGCTGATCATGCGGGTGGCGGCCAGCCCGTCCACGCCGGGCATCCGGATGTCCATCAGGACGACGTCGGGCCGCTCGGCCTTGGTCAGTTCGTAGGCCTGCGCGCCGTCGGAGGCCTCCCCCACCACCCGCATGTCCGGTTCGGAATCGACCAGCACGCGGAACGCGCTGCGCAGCAGCGCCTGGTCGTCGGCCAGCAGCACCTTGATCGTCATGTCGTCTCCCCCGTACGGACGGTCTGCAGTGGAAGGGTGACCCGCACCTGGAAGCCGCCGGCCGCGCGCGGGCCGGTCACGATCGTGCCGCCCAGCGCGTAGACCCGCTCGCGCATGCCGATCAGGCCGTGGCCGCCGCCGTTCTCCTCCGGCCCGTCGGTGCCCCCGGTCGGCGGGCCGGACCGGTCGGCGGCCCGCTGGCCCGGTACTCCGGCCGTGCCCGCGCCGTCGTCGAGGACGGTCACGGTCAGCGCGGAGGCGTGGTACGCGATCCGGATGGTGGCCCGGGCGCCCTCCCCGGCGTGTTTGTGGACGTTGGTCAGCGCCTCCTGGACCACGCGGTAGGCGGTGAGGTCGACGGAGGCGGGCAGCGGACCGGGGGCCTCGGGCACCTCCAGCTCCACCGGGAGCCCGGCGCGGACGAATCCGTCGACGAGCTGGTCGAGCACGCCGAGGCCGGGCGCGGGCTCGGTCGGTGCCCTCGGGTCGTCGGACTGCCGCAACAGGCCGACCGTGGCGCGGAGTTCCTCCAGCGCCGAACGGGACGCCTCCCGGACGTGTGCGAGGGCCTGCTTGGCCTGGTCGGGGCGGTTGTCCATGACGTGCGAGGCGACCCCGGCCTGGACGTTGACCAGGGCGATGTGGTGGGCGACGACGTCGTGCAGCTCCCGGGCGATGCGCAGCCGTTCCTCGGCGACCCGGCGGCGGGCCTCCTCCTCGCGGGTGCGCTCGGCCCGTTCGGCCCGTTCCCGGATGGCGTCGACGAAGGCCCGGCGGCTGCGGACCGCGTCACCCGCGGCGGCCGCCATACCGGTCCAGGCGAAGATCCCGAGGTTCTCCTGGGCGTACCAGGGGCGGGGGCCGTAGAGCATCGCGGAGGCGGTCAGGACGACGACGGTGAGGGCGCCGATCCGCCAGGTGGTGGGGCGGTCGGTACGGGAGGCGACGGTGTAGAGGGCGATCACCGCGGCGACCGCCACCGGGGCGCGCGGACTGCTCGCGCCGGCGACCAGTTCGACGAGGGTGAGCGTGCCGGTGGCCGCCAGGACCGAACGCGGCAGCCGGCGGCGCCACACGAGCGGGGCGCAGGCCAGCGCGGCCAGCACCACGGTGGTGGCGGTCAGCTCGTGCGGGACGATGCGCGGTCCGTGGACGCGGTGCGGGTCGGCCACCGCCCCGAACAGGATGCAGCCGAAGACGGCCACCGCCAGGGCCGCGTCGAACGCGCGCGGATGCGCCCGGCACCAGGCGAAGCGGCCGGCGCGGGCCGCGTCCGGTCGGGGGTCGAGGAGACTCACAACAGCAAACGGTAGCGCCCCGGTCCGCTGGGGACCGGGGCGCCGGGTGCCGGTGCACTGGAAAGGAGCGGCCGGTGGCGGCCGGCCGCACGGGCGCGGACGGCCGGGTGGCCGTCCGGCGGCGGGTTCAGCCCGGGATCAGGCCGTCGTCGCTGAGCATCTCCCGGACCTCGGCGAGCGTGGCGTCGGGGGACGGCAGGATCAGTTCCGACGGTTCGAGGGCGTCGTCGGGGAGCGGGGTGCCCATACGGCGCACCGAGTCCAGGAGAGCGCCGAGCGTGCGCCGGAAGCCGGCCTCGTCGCCGCTCTCCATCTCTTCGAGCAGTTCGTCGTCCAGCTTGTTGAGCTCGATGAAGTGGGCATCGTCCAGCTTCACCTGGCCCTCCCCCATGATCCGTACGATCACGACGGTCTCCCTTGGTCCGCTCCGACGGTCTCGCGATCCCTGCGAGGCTAACCGCCGCCGCTCGTCACTGCTTGTCGAAACGCGGCTGGTCCTGCTGCGGGGCGGGCCGGCCCTGGCCGCCCTGACCGCTCTCGATGGCCTGCTGGCCGGCCGACGAACCGCCCGCGAGCTCGGCCTTCATCCGCTGCAGCTCCAGCTCGACGTCGCTGCCGCCGGAGAGCCGGTCCAGCTCGGCGGTGATGTCGTCCTTGGCCATGCCGGACGGGTCGTCCAGCGCGCCGGACGCCATCAGCTCGTCGATCGCGCCGGCCCGGGCCTGCAGCTGCGCGGTCTTGTCCTCCGCGCGCTGGATGGCCAGACCGACGTCGCCCATCTCCTCGGAGATGCCGGAGAACGCCTCGCCGATCCGGGTCTGCGCCTGGGCCGCGGTGTACGTCGCCTTGATCGTCTCCTTCTTCGTGCGGAAGGCGTCGACCTTGGCCTGCAGCCGCTGCGCGGCGAGCGTGAGCTTCTCCTCCTCACCCTGCAGCGTCTGGTGCTGCGTCTCCAGGTCCGTGACCTGCTGCTGCAGCGCGCTGCGCCGGGTCAGCGCCTCGCGGGCCAGGTCCTCGCGGCCGAGCGCCAGCGCCTTGCGGCCCTGGTCCTCCAGCTTGGCGGACTGGCCCTGAAGCTGGTTGAGCTGCAGCTCCAGGCGCTTGCGGGAGGTCGCCACGTCGGCGACGCCGCGGCGTACCTTCTGCAGCAGCTCCAGCTGCTTCTGGTACGAGTAGTCAAGGGTCTCGCGCGGGTCTTCGGCCCGGTCCAGGGCCTTGTTGGCCTTCGCGCGGAAGATCATCCCCATCCGCTTCATGACACCATCGCTCATGGGCCTCGCGCGCCCCCTTCTGACCGACTTGCATCGGGCTTAGGCTCCAGCACATCTACAGACCCCACAGTACGGGCCCTGGTTCCATTACCGCACTGTTCGCGCCCGGATGCGCTCCTCCTCCAGGACGATCGGGACGGCCTCTTCTCCCGCGCAAGGAGTAGGGAAGGGGTTGCGGGGGGTCGCCGGACGGGAGGTGACCGCCGCCTTCCGGGCGGTGCCGTTGCCGGATCGTGCCCGTCGGCCCCTGGCCCCCGGGCGGCGACCACGTACTCTTGGGTGTTGTGTTCCGAAGCCGTTCGAAGGATGAGCAGGCCGCGCCCGCCAAGGTGACCGCGGACCAGCCCCAGCAGCCCCGCGACCCGCAGGCCCCCAAGGGCCGCCCGACGCCCAAGCGCAGCGACTCCCAGTCGCAGCGCCGGGCCCGTGCGCACACCCCCACCAACCGCAAGGACGCGGCGAAGGCCCAACGTGAAGCGCGCCGTGCCGATATGGCCCGGCAGCGCGAGGCGCTGGCCAACGGCGACGAGCGGTACCTCCCGGTGCGGGACAAGGGACCGGTGCGCCGGTTCGCCCGTGACTACGTCGACTCGCGCTGGTGCGTCGCGGAGTTCTTCCTGCCGATGGCCGTGGTGATCCTGGTGCTGACCATGATCCGGGTGCCGTCGATCCAGAGCATCGCGCTGCTGCTGTGGCTCGTGATCATCGTGCTGATCGTGCTGGACTCGATCCTGATCTGGTTCCGCCTGAGCAAGCGGCTGCAGGAGAAGTTCCCGAACGAGAACCTCAAGGGCGTGAAGGCCTACGCGGTCATGCGCACGCTCCAGATGCGGCGGCTGCGGCTGCCGAAGCCGCAGGTCAAGCGGGGCCAGCGGCCGTAATCGCGGCATACGAAAGGGCCGGATCCGCCGGGTGGCGGGTCCGGCCCTTCGTGCTGTCCGGGCGGGCCGCTCAGTCTTCGTCGGCCGCCTGCAGGCTCATCGGGGCCGGGTAGATCTCCTGGCCGTCCTCGAAGAGGCGGACCTGCTCGACGCCGCCTTCGAGGAGGGCCTTCCACTCCTCGCCGATCCACGATTCCGCGTCGCCCTGCGTCGTGAACTCCTCCGGCTCCACGGCGGGTACCGCCTCCGTACCGTCCGCCTTCTCGAACCGCCACGTCCACGCCATGTCCGCCTCCTGGATCCCACCGGGTACGTGAGTCGTGCTGTCGTGCCTGTCGTGCTGATCGAGAGCCTAACGGCCGTGTCGAGTCCGCCCCCGCCGCGCTCACCGGGAGCGGACGCGAGAAACTCGCGGTGTGGATGTGACTCTCCTCGGCACCGGGGCCCCGCTGGGGCTGCCGCGCCCCGGCTGCCCGTGTGCCGCCTGTGCGACCGCCGTCGGCGACGAGGCGCGGGCGGCGACCGCGCTGCTGGTCGACGGCGCGCTGCTGATCGATCTGACGCCGGGCCCGGCCTTCGCGGCCGCCCGCGCCGGACAGTCGCTGGCGGGCGTGCGGCAGGTGCTGCTGTCGCATCCGCACGAGGGGCCGGCGATGGAGGTGCCGGCCGGGCTGCCCACCCCGGGCCGGGTCGCGGACGGCCGGGAACTGGCACTGCTCGACGGGCACCGGATCCGGGCCCTCGCGGTCGACATCCCGGGCACCGCGTACGAGATCTCCGGGCCCGCCGGCGAGCGGCTGCTGTATCTGCCGCCGGGCGCGGCACCGGCCGGCCTGGTGGACGGGAACGGGGTCGCCGGCGGCGGCTACGACGGCGCCGGCGGGAACGGCCCGTACGACCTGGTGCTGCTCGACGTGCTGGGGCGGCCGGACGCGCTGGCGCGGCTTCGGGCGAGCGGGGCGGTGGACGCGGCGACGGACGTGGTGGCGGTGCACCTCGACCACGACGTGCCGCCGGGGCCCGAACTGCACCGCAGGCTGGCGGCGGTGGGGGCGCGGGCGGTGCCGGACGGCAGTTCGCTGGTGGTCGGCGAGTACCACGCGGTGCCGGACCTGCCGCGCCGGACGCTGGTGCTCGGCGGGGCGCGCAGCGGGAAGTCGGTGGAGGCGGAGCGGCGGCTGGCGGCGTTCCCGGACGTGCTGTACGTCGCCACCGGCGGCAGCCGGGACGGCGACGCGGACTGGGCGGCGCGGGTCTCGCTGCACCGGGAGCGGCGGCCCAGCAGCTGGCGGACGGTCGAGACCTGCGATCTGGTGCCGCTGCTGGCGGAGGGCGGGGCCGGCGGGGCTTTCGGGGCGGACCGGCCGGGCGGCGGTTCGCCGTTGCTCATCGACTGTCTGGCGCTGTGGCTGACGCACGTCATGGACGAGGTCGGGGCGTGGGACGACGCGACCTGGGAGGGCGGCGGCCGAAAGGCGCTGCGGGAGCGGACCGACGCGCTGGTGGCGGCGGTGCGGGCGACGCGGCGGCCGGTGGTGGCGGTCAGCAACGAGGTCGGCTCGGGGGTGGTGCCGGCGACGCCGGCGGGCCGCCGGTTCCGCGACGAACTGGGGCGGCTGAACGCGTCGTTCGGCGCCGAGTGCGAGCAGGTGCTGCTGGTCGTCGCGGGCCAGGCGCTTGCGCTGCGCGGATGACGCGGGCCCGGCCGCGCCCGTGTCCGCTTGCCCGGGGGCGCGCCGCCGGGTGCTCTTGAAGCGTGACCGGATACGGGCTGACCGAGTGTGTCGACGCGGCCGTGCGTGCCTATCTGGCGGAGCACCCGGAGGCGACCGTGGTCGCGCTGGACGAGGGCCTCGGCACCGGCTTCTGGCGGCTGGACAACGGGCTGCTGCACTGGCTGTCGGTGCTGCCGGAGGAGGCCGCCGCGGTGCGCCGGATGCTGCTGCCGGACACCGCCCGGCGGCACACCCTCGCCCGGGAGCCGGCCGGCCGGGAGTGGCCGGCCGCGGTGCCCGGGACGTCCCGTGGGGTGGTGGTGATCGCGGCCGGGGTGCTGCGGCGGCTGCCGCTGCCGGC
This sequence comes from Streptomyces sp. NRRL S-337, assembly GCF_000720175.1. GTDB lineage: Bacteria > Actinomycetota > Actinomycetes > Streptomycetales > Streptomycetaceae > Streptomyces > Streptomyces siderophoricus. The sequence continues at coordinate 53,244 of NZ_JOIX01000029.1, read as the reverse complement.
CGGGCGGGCGCTGCTGACGGTGTGCGCGGCGCGGTTCCCCGGCGGTGCGCTGGTCTTCGACGCGCTGCCGCGGCGCGCGGCCGCCCTGGTCGCGGGCCGTCCGGGCCTGGTACCGGGGGACGTCCGCCGGCCCACGCCGGGGCGGTACCGGCCCCCGGTCCCGCGGGCGTTGCGGCCGCGGGTGTACGAGGTCCGCTTCGCCGCCGGGCCCGCTCCCGTACCGGAGGGCGAGCGGCCGCGGCGGGGCGGGAGCGGGGCCGGTGACGGCGGCCGCAACCCCGCCGCACGCCGAACGCATTGCCGGTAATCTGCGGCCAATGAGCGCCCTGAACCTCGATGACTTCGCCCATCTGATCGAGCGCCCCGATGGCGGGGTGCGCCGTGACGCCGAGGAGCGGCGGGCGCGGCTGGCCGTACCGCCGGGCGCGCTCGGCCGCCTCGACGAGCTCGGCGAGTGGCTGGCCGGTGCGCAGGCGCAGGTGCCGGTGCGGCCGATCCGGCAGGCCCGGCTGGTGCTGTTCGCCGGCGATCACGGGGTGGCGGAGCTGGGCGTCTCGGCCCGGCCGGCCGGCGGGACGAAGGACCTGGTCCGGGCGGTGCTGGACGGCGCGAGCCCGGCCGCGGTGCTGGCCCGGGGCGCGGGGGCGCAGCTGCGCGTGGTGGACATGGCGGTGGACTGCGACCCCGGGGAGCTGCCCGAGGAGGTCACCCGGCACCGGGTGCGGCGGGGCAGCGGCCGGATCGACGTCGAGGACGCGCTGACCGCCGAGGAGGCCGAGGCGGCGTTCCGGGCCGGGATGGCGGTCGCGGACGAGGAGGCGGACGCCGGTACGGACCTGGTGGTGCTGGGCGATCTGAGTGTCGGCGGCACGACCGCGGCGAGCACCTTGGTCGCCGCGCTGTGCGGCACAGACGCCTCGGTGGTCACCGGGCGCGGCGGGGCGCGGATCGACGACCTGGCGTGGATGCGCAAGTGCGCGGCGATCCGGGACGCGCTGCGGCGGGCCCGGCCGGTGCTCGGCGACCAGCTGGAGCTGCTGGCCACGGTCGGCGGCGCGGACCTGACCGCGATCACCGGGTTCCTGCTGCAGAGCGCGGTGCGCCGGACGCCGGTGATCCTGGACGGGGTGGTCTCGGCGGCCTGTGCGCTGGTGGCCCAGCGGGTGGCGTTCCGGGCGCCGGACTGGTGGCTGGCGGGTCAGGCCAGCGGCGAGCCGGCGCAGGCCAAGGCGCTGGACCGGATCGCACTCAACCCTCTGCTCGACCACGGCGTCACTGCTGGCGAGGGGACGGGGGCGCTGCTGGCCCTGCCACTGGTGCAGGCGGCCGCGGCCCTGGCGGCAGAACTTCCCGTACACGACTGAGGTGCACGCCGCCCCGGCCGGGGCGGCGCTCCTTCCCGCCCGTACCGGACCACCGGCGGCGCCCCATAAGATCTCGGCTTTACACGTTTTTTATGGGAGACATCGCTTGAGTCCGGACGAAGACCGCCGCGAGCAGCGCGGCGGCACCTGGTCGCAGCGCGGTGCCGCGTTCGGCATCTGGTATCTGCGCACGGTCACGTTCCTCAATCTGCTGAGCGCGGTGTGGGTGTCGTTCGGCACCGACATCCGCCGGCACAACGTCGAGGAGTACTTCACCCCGTACCTGCTGACCGCGGGGTTCGCCTCGGGGGCCTTCTCGCTGTTTTTGTCGGTGACGCTGCGGCGCCGCAAGCGGGCCGCCTGGATCCTGAACCTGGTCCTCTCCGGGCTGCTGGTGGGGCTGTTCGGCTTCGCGCTGGCGGCGGCGCCGGAGTTCCGCGGGCATCCGCAGAACTGGGTGTCGCTGGTGGTGACGGCGGTGTTCGCGGTCGCGCTGGTGGTCGGCCGGCGGGAGTTCTACGCCAAGGGCGACCGGTCGAACCCGAAGCTGGCGGCGGCGGTCGCGGTCGGCGGGCTGCTGGTCACCTCGCTGCTGGCGGCGCTGCTGGTGACCGTCACCAACACCGCCCAGGACACGTCCTCGACGTTCGTCATGCGCTGGCGCTACGGCCTGATGCGCCTGGTGTCGCTGGCCGCCGACGACCACCGCTTCCCCGCGATCGACACCCCGAACTGGGTCAACGTCACCATCAACGTGCTGAGCACGCTGCTGCTGGTGGCCGTGCTGTGGGCGGCGTTCCGGTCGGTCCGCAGCACCGAGCGGCTCACCGAGGACGACGAGGAGCGGCTGCGCGCCCTGCTGGACCGGCACGGTGACCGGGACTCGCTGGGCTACTTCGCGCTGCGCCGGGACAAGAGCGTGCTGTTCTCGCCCAGCGGCAAGGCGGCGATCACCTATCGCGTGGTGGGCGGGGTGTCGCTGGCCTCCGGCGATCCGCTGGGCGACCCCGAGGCGTGGCCCGGGGCGATCGAGGTGTGGCTGGCCGAGGCCCGGGCGCACGGCTGGGCGCCGGCCGTCATGGGCGCGAGCGAGGAGGGCGGCACGATCTACGCCCGGCACGGCCTGGACGCGCTGGAGCTGGGCGACGAGGCGATCGTGGAGACCGCGGAGTTCACCCTCGGCGGCCGCGCGATGCGCACCGTGCGGCAGGCGTACAACCGCATCGAGCGGGCCGGCTACACCGTCCGCATCCGGCGGCACGAGGACATTCCCGCCGAGGAGATGGCGCGGCTGCTGGAGCTGGCCGACGACTGGCGGGACGGGGAGACCGAGCGGGGCTTCTCGATGGCGCTGGGCCGGCTCGGCGATCCGGCGGACGGCCGCTGCGTGATGCTGGAGTGCTCCGACGAGCAGGGTGAGCTGCGGGCGCTGCTGAGCTTCGTGCCGTGGGGCGCGAAGGGCCTGTCGCTGGACCTGATGCGGCGGGACCGCGCGTCGGAGAACGGGCTGATGGAGTTCATGGTCCTGGAGCTGATCCAGCGCGCGAAAGAGGTGGAGATCACTCAGCTCTCACTGAACTTCGCGATGTTCCGTTCCGTCTTCGAACGCGGTTCGCGGCTCGGCGCGGGCCCGGTGCTGCGCCTGTGGCGCTCGCTGCTGAGCTTCTTCTCCAGGTGGTGGCAGATCGAATCGCTCTATCGCGCCAACGCGAAATACCGGCCCATCTGGGAGCCGCGGTTCATGCTCTTCGAGAAGAGCACCGATCTGCTGCGGATCGGCCTGGCCGCTGCCCGGGCGGAAGGCTTCCTGGAAGCACCTGGTCTGCCGAAGTGGCTGAACCGCAAGCACCTGGAGAACGCGAGATGAGTGTGGCCCGTGCGGGGCGGCGGGACATAGCCGTTCTGCGCCGGGCGGCGCGGGCCGAGTGGGGGGCGCTGCTGCGGACGGTGCGGTCGGAGCTGGTCTCCGCGAGGCTGCGGGCGATCCCGGTGACGCTCGCCGCGGTCTGCCTGACGCTGGTCTTCCAGTTCGTGCAGAACCAGGCGTGGGGCTACCACGCCATCCAGGACATCGGCTCGGTCCAGGCGTACGAGCACCTGTGGATCGCGCTGCTGCGCACCCCGCTGTCGCTGTTCGTGCCCGCGCTGGACCTCCCGGTGTGGGGCGCGCTGGCGCAGATCCTGGTGGTCTTCGGCATCGCGGAGACCTGCCTGGGCTGGCGGAAGACGCTGCTGGTCGCCTACGTGGCCACGCTCGCCGGGACGATGTACGCCCGGATCGGGATCTGGATCGGCCCGCAGAGCCCGCTGGGCCTGCCCGACTCGGACAAGTACGTCATCGACACCGGCCCGTCGGCGGCCGTGGTGGGCCTGGCGGTGTTCGTGTGCTGGCGCTACCGGGCGTGGTTCACCGGTTCGCTGGTGGTGCTCTCGATGGTCTTCGAGGTGCTGTTCATCAAGAACAACCTGGCCGGCAAGGAGCACCTCGCGGCGATCCTCGGGGTGCTGGTGGTGTGCGGGCTGTGGGAGGCCTGGCGGCCGGTCAAACCGCGCGACGCGCAACGCGTCAGCGGCTGGGGGCGCCGCCGATGAGGTGCTCCACCTTGCGGCGCAGGCCCGACCAGCGGCGGTCGTGGCGGTAGGCGCGGACCCTCGCCCGGGCCCGCGCCCGGGGCCGGTTGCGGTAGAGGCGCCTGGCCCACGGTGAGTTGGGCCGGGCCAGCCGGATCGCGCCGAACAGCGCGACGAACGGCACGAACACCCCGATGACCGCCATCCGCGCCTTCCCCTTCACCAGTGCGAGCAGCGCGAAGAGGAAGTTCACCGCGACGGTTTGGACGACGGTGAGGCGGTCGGTGGTCTCGTCCGGGGTGAGTTCGTTGACGCCGAACGGCAGGAAACCGCCGAGGACCAGCGCGACCAGGGCGACGGTGAGGATGACGGCCTCGACGCTCTTGGTGCCCTCCTCCGTCCAGTACACGTCGTCCAGGTGCAGGATCAGCGCGAACTCGTCCAGGACGAGGCCCACGCCGATCCCGAAGAGCACCGCGGCGACGCCGGCGCCGAAGCCGCGCCGGCCGCCGGCGATCGCGATGAATCCGCCGGCGACCATCAGCACCACGCCGGGCACCACGTGGTGGACGTGCAGCCCGCCCGGCGAGATGTCGTGGAACGGTCCCTTCCCGGCCCGGATCAGCCGGGTGACGGCCCGGGTGACGAGGAAGGTCAGCACGAAGGAGGCCAGGGCGAGCAGCAGCGGCAGCTTCCCCGGCTCGACGATGTTGCGGTACCACCAGTGACCCATGGGCACCATTAGGCCCTCTCGTGACGGCCGGGGGTGGCAGGCGGGCGCGGCGGACGCCCGGATAGCCTGCCGCGATGACCGAGACCCCCGCTCCCCCGGCCCGCGCGGACGCCCTGCGCTTCGCGTTCGGCACGCTGACCGTGCTGCCGGTGCGGGTGCACCGCTGGGACCGGGCGGCGGCCCGCGGCGGGATGCTCTGCGCGCCCCTGGCCGGTCTGGTCGTCGGCGGCTTCGCGGCCGCGCTCGGCGGGGCGCTGCTGCTGCTCGGCGGCGGTCCGCTGCTGGCCGCGGTCGGCACCGCGGCGGTGCCCGCCGTCCTCACCCGCGGACTGCATCTGGACGGGCTCGCCGACACCGCCGACGGACTGGGCAGCGGCAAGCCCGCCGAGGACGCGCTGCGCATCATGAAGCAGTCCGACATCGGCCCGTTCGGCGTCCTCACGCTGCTGTTCACCCTGCTGGCCCAGGTGGCGGCGCTGGCCGGGCTGTACGCGGCGGGCTGGGCGTACGGCGCGCTGGGAGCGGGGGTGGCCGCGGTCACCGGCCGGTGCGCGCTGACCCTGGCCTCCCGTACGGGGGTGCCGGCAGCCCGTCCGGACGGGCTGGGCGCGGCGGTCGCGGGGACGGTGCCGGTGCGTGCGGCGGTGCTGTGCGCCGCCCTGGTCGTCGCGGGCTGTGCGGCGGCGGGCGCGGTGTGGGGCCCGTACGGCGCGGTGCACGCGGGGCTGGCGGCGGTGCTCGGGCTGGCGGCCGGCGAACTGCTGCTGGGGCGCTGCCGGCGGCGGTTCGGCGGGGTGACCGGGGACGTGTTCGGCGCGCTCGCGGAGGGCGCCGGGCTGACCGCGCTGCTGGCGCTGACCCTCGGCTGATCCGGCGATTCCGCCAATTCCGCCAATTCCCTTGTATCGTCCATGAGTTGGCCGGGCTCGGTACGGCCCGCCGCGCAACGGTCCGCACCGGAACGGCAGCGGGCCGGGCCTCGCGGCGCCGCCGAGCGTAGGCTCGGCCGCAGCAGCGCGCCAAGGCGCGACAACGGATTCCCGGACGGAACAGGACTCTCATCACCGTGACTGCACTGACCCTCAGTACTTCTTCCGCCGCAACGGTGCGTGCGGATGCCGTCGTCGTCGGCGTGGCCAAGGGCGCCAAGGGCGTCGTCGTGGCCCCCGGTGCCGAGGCCGTGGACAAGGCGTTCGGCGGCAAGCTCGCCGGTGTGCTGGAGACCCTCGGCGCAAGTGGTGCCGAGGGCGAGGTGACCAAGCTGCCCGCGGCGGACGGTCTCAAGACGCCGGTCGTGCTGGCGGTCGGCCTGGGCGACGCACCGGCCAAGGGCGACGGCTACGCCCACGAGGCGCTGCGGCGCGCCGCGGGCAGTGCCGCCCGGGCGCTGGCCGGCAGCAAGAAGGCCGGCTTCGCACTGCCGGTCGAGGACGCCGAGGCGGCCGCGGCGGTGAGCGAGGGCGCGCTGCTCGGCGCGTACACCTTCACCGCGTTCCGCAGCAACGGCGCCGGCAACGGCAAGAACGGCAAGAAGAACGACGGCAAGTCGGCGCCGCTGGCCGAGGTCGCGATCCTCGGCGGCAAGCCGCGCGACAAGGAGTTCAAGGCCGCCACCGAGCGCGCGCAGGCGCTGGCCGCGGAGATCAACCGCGCCCGCGACCTGATCAACACCCCCTCCAACGCCCTCAACCCGAAGTCCTTCGCGGCCGAGGCGCAGGCCGCGGCCAAGGAGTTCGGCCTCAAGGTCGAGGTGCTGGACGAGAAGGCGCTCAAGAAGGGCGGCTACGGCGGTCTCATGGGCGTCGGCCAGGGCTCGGAGGCCCCGCCGCGGCTGGTGCGGATCGCACACACCCACCCCAAGGCGAACAAGACCCTGGCACTGGTCGGCAAGGGCATCACCTACGACTCGGGCGGCATCTCGCTCAAGCCGGCCGGCCACAACGAGACCATGAAGTGCGACATGAGCGGCGCCGCCGCGGTGTTCGCCGCCGTCGTGGCCGCGGCCCGGCTCGGCCTGGAGGTGAACGTCACCGGCTGGCTGGCGCTCGCCGAGAACATGCCGTCCGGCTCCGCCACCCGCCCGGGTGACGTGCTGACCATGTACAGCGGCAAGACCGTCGAGGTGCTGAACACGGACGCCGAGGGCCGGCTGGTCCTGGCCGACGCGCTGGCGCGGGCCTCGGAGGAGGAGCCGGACGCGATCGTGGACGTCGCCACGCTGACCGGCGCGATGGTGCTGGCGCTCGGCCACCGCCACTTCGGGATCATGGCCAACGACGAGGCCTTCCGCACCTCGATCCACGAGATCGCGGAGGAGGTCGGCGAGCAGTCCTGGCCGATGCCGATGCCCGAGCACCTCCGCAAGGGCATGGACTCGCCGGTCGCCGACATCGCCAACATGGGTGAGCGCATGGGCGGCGGTCTGGTCGCCGGACTCTTCCTGAAGGAGTTCATCGGCGAGGGCATCCCGTGGGCCCACCTGGACATCGCCGGCCCGGCCTTCCACGAGGGCTCGCCCTGGGGCTACACCCCCAAGGGCGGTACCGGCTCCGCGGTCCGCACCCTGGTCCGGCTGGCCGAGCGCACCGCCGCGGGCGACCTCGGCTGACGCCGGCCCGTCTGATCCGCTTTGTCCGTACGGCCCCGAGCTCACAGCCCGGGGCCGTCGGTGTGCGCACGGGGCAGTGTTCGCCCTCAACGAAATCCGTACGTGCATACGCACCGGTAACCCCGTCGAGGCGGCGACTCAGCCGTCCAGAGCCCGGCCCGCCGTCCCGGCTTCGTTGAACAAGTGCGAAGATGGGTTCTCGGCAGGACAGGGCCCCCCTTACCCAGGGCCGAAATTAAAGCGGCCGAACAACAGCCGCGGTCCGGTCATCGCAGACCGGTCCGGCGCATCCATGCATGGAGGACGTGACGTGGCGAACGACGCCAGCACCGTTTTCGACCTAGTGATCCTCGGAGGCGGTAGCGGTGGTTACGCCGCTGCCCTGCGCGGGGCGCAGCTGGGCCTGGACGTCGCCCTGATCGAGAAGGGCAAGGTCGGCGGTACCTGCCTGCACAACGGCTGCATCCCCACGAAGGCACTGCTGCACGCCGGTGAGATCGCCGACCAGGCTCGCGAGAGCGAGCAGTTCGGTGTCAAGGCCACTTTCGAGGGCATTGACATGGCGGCGGTCCACAAGTACAAGGACGACGTCATCTCGGGCCTGTACAAGGGCCTGCAGGGTCTGATCGCCTCCCGCAAGGTGACGTACATCGAGGGTGAGGGCCGCCTGTCCTCGCCGACCTCCGTGGACGTGAACGGCCAGCGCGTCCAGGGCCGCCACGTCCTGCTGGCGACCGGCTCCGTGCCGAAGTCCCTGCCGGGCCTGGAGATCGACGGCGACCGCATCATCTCCTCGGACCACGCGCTCAAGCTGGACCGCGTGCCGAAGTCCGCGATCGTCCTGGGCGGCGGCGTGATCGGCGTCGAGTTCGCCTCGGCGTGGAAGTCCTTCGGCACCGACGTCACCATCGTCGAGGGCCTCAAGCACCTCGTCCCGGTCGAGGACGAGAACAGCTCCAAGCTGCTGGAGCGGGCCTTCCGCAAGCGGGGCATCAAGTTCAACCTCGGGACCTTCTTCGACAAGGCCGAGTACACCACCGACGGCGTCAAGGTCACCCTCGCCGACGGCAAGACCTTCGAGGCCGAGGTGCTGCTGGTCGCGATCGGCCGCGGGCCGGTCTCGGCGGGCCTGGGCTACGAGGAGCAGGGCGTCGCGACGGACCGCGGCTACGTCCTCGTCGACGAGTACATGCAGACCAACGTGCCGACCATCTCGGCCGTCGGTGACCTCGTCCCCACCCTCCAGCTCGCGCACGTCGGCTTCGCCGAGGGCATGCTGGTGGCGGAGCGACTGGCCGGTCTGAACGTGGTCCCGATCGACTACGACGGCGTGCCGCGGGTGACGTACTGCCACCCCGAGGTCGCTTCGGTGGGCATCACCGAGGCGAAGGCCAAGGAGCTGTACGGCTCCGACAAGGTCGTCGCCCTGAAGTACAACCTCGCGGGCAACGGCAAGAGCAAGATCCTCAAGACCGCGGGCGAGATCAAGCTCGTCCAGGTCAAGGACGGTGCCGTGGTCGGCGTCCACATGGTCGGTGACCGTATGGGCGAGCAGGTCGGCGAGGCCCAGCTGGTCTACAACTGGGAGGCCCTGCCGGCCGAGGTTGCGCAGCTGGTGCACGCGCACCCGACGCAGAACGAGGCGCTCGGCGAGGCCCACCTGGCCCTGGCCGGCAAGCCCCTCCACTCCCACGACTGACCCGAGTCCGGGCGCGACGACCACATCCCTTCCCCGAGCCCTCGAAACCGGCTCGGGCAGGGGAGACCCCAATCCCGTAAGGAGCAACCGAAACCATGGCGGTTTCCGTATCCCTTCCGGCGCTCGGCGAGAGCGTCACCGAGGGCACCGTCACTCGCTGGCTGAAGGCCGAGGGTGAGCGCGTAGAGGCCGACGAGCCTCTGCTGGAGGTGTCGACCGACAAGGTCGACACCGAGATCCCGGCCCCGGCCGCCGGCATCCTGACCTCCATCAAGGTGGCCGAGGACGAGACCGTCGAGGTCGGCGCCGAGCTGGCCGTCATCGACGACGGCACCGGTGCGCCGGCCGCTGCCCCGGCCCCGGCCGCCGCCGAGGCCCCCGCCCCGGCCGCGCAGCCCGAGCCCGCCGCGGCTCCGGCCCCGGCCGCCGAGGCCCCGGCCCCCGCCGCCCCCGCGGGCGGCGCCGAGGGCACCGACGTCGTCCTCCCCGCGCTCGGTGAGAGCGTCACCGAGGGCACCGTCACCCGCTGGCTGAAGGAGGTCGGCGAGGAGGTCTCGGCCGACGAGCCGCTGCTGGAGGTCTCCACCGACAAGGTCGACACCGAGATCCCGGCGCCGGCCTCCGGCACCCTGCTGGAGATCGTGGTCGGCGAGGACGAGACCGCCGAGGTCGGCGCCAAGCTCGCCGTCATCGGCGCCAAGGGCGCGGCCCCCGCCGCCCCCGCGGCTCCGGCCCCGGCCGCCCCGGCTCCGGCCGCCGAGCCCACCCCGGCTCCGGCGCCCGCGCCGGCCGCTCCGGCGCCCGCCGCCCCGGCCGCCCCCGCGGCGCCGGCTCCGGCCCCCGCGCCGGCTCCGGCCGCCCCGGCTCCGGTCACCCCGGCCCCGGCCGCCGGTGAGGGCGAGGGCGCCTACGTCACCCCGCTGGTGCGCAAGCTCGCCGCGGAGAGCGGCGTGGACCTCGCCACGGTCAAGGGCACCGGTGTCGGTGGCCGGATCCGCAAGCAGGACGTCATCGCCGCCGCCGAGGCCGCCAAGGCCGCTGTGCCTGCCGCCGCGCCGGCCGCCGCGCCGTCGAAGGCCCCGGCGCTGGAGGTCTCCCCGCTGCGCGGTCAGACCGTCAAGATGCCGCGGATGCGCAAGGTCATCGGCGACAACATGATGAAGGCCCTGCACGGCCAGGCGCAGCTGACCACCGTGGTCGAGGTGGACATCACCGCGATCATGCGGATGCGCAACAAGGCCAAGGACGCCTTCGCGCAGCGTGAGGGCGTCAAGCTCTCCCCGATGCCGTTCTTCGTCAAGGCCGCCGTCCAGGCGCTGAAGGCCCACCCGGTCGTCAACGCCCGGATCAACGAGGACGAGGGCACCATCACCTACTTCGACACCGAGAACATCGGTATCGCGGTGGACGCGGAGAAGGGCCTGATGACCCCGGTCATCAAGGGTGCGGGCGACCTCAACATCGCCGGTATCGCCCGCAAGACCGCGGAGCTGGCGGGCAAGGTCCGGGCGAACAAGATCACCCCGGACGAGCTGTCCGGTGCGACCTTCACGATCTCCAACACCGGGTCGCGCGGCGCGCTGTTCGACACCGTGATCGTGCCCCCGAACCAGGTCGGCATCCTGGGCATCGGCGCGACCGTCAAGCGTCCGGTGGTCATCAACCACCCGGACCTCGGCGAGACCATCGCGGTGCGCGACATGACCTACCTCGCGCTCTCCTACGACCACCGTCTGGTGGACGGCGCCGACGCCGCCCGCTACCTGACCACGGTCAAGCAGATCCTGGAGGCCGCCGAGTTCGAGACCGAGATCGGTCTCTGAGCCCGGCAGTCACCCGGTAGGCGTGTAGCAGCAGGGGCCGGCCCCGGTTCGTACGGCATCCGTACGGACCGGGGCCGGCCCTTCTGCATGCCGCCGTCCGGCCGCCGTCCCGGATAATGGCCCCCTCGCCACCCGCCGCGTCACCCCCCGCTCTGAAGGAGCACCTCATGACCCCGCCCGTCGTCCATTCGCTGCGCGAGCAGATCCGCGAGCACATCCTCGAGGGGATCGTCAGCGGCCGCTGGCAGCCGGGCGAGCGGATCGTCGAGCGGCGGATCGCGGTGGAGCTGGAGGTCAGCCAGACGCCCGTACGGGAGGCGCTGCGCGAGCTGGAGTCGCTGCGGCTGATCGAGTCGGCGCCCAACAAGGGCGTACGGGTGCGGAACCTGACCGCGGCCGACCTCAAGGAGAGCTACCCGGTGCGGGCCGGGCTGGAGCAGGTCGCCGCGGAGCTGGCCGCGGGGCGGCTGGCGGAGGACACCGCCGCACTGGAGCGGGAGGTGGCGGCGCTGCGCGAGGCGGACCGGGCGGGCGACGGGGAGGCGCAGGTGCGGCACACCGTGGCGTTCCACCGGGAGATCGTGCGGGCCGCCGGGAACGCCGTGCTGCTGCACACCTGGGAGTCGCTGGGCATCGAGGTCTGGACGGCGCTGTCGATCCGCTGGTTCAGCCCGGAGCAGCGCTCGCACGCCCAGGACCACCAGGAGATCGTGGACGCGTTCCGGCGGCGTGACCCGAAGATCGGCACGCTGCTCAAGACACACGTGCTGAGCTGCGCACCGAGGGTCTGAACGGGTGCGCCGGGCGGGCCCGAGGGGCCCCGGCGCGGCATAGCGGAGGACCCCTCCGGGGCTGGCACCGAGTGCCCGAAATCGCGGCACCCCGTGCCGACCTGCGGTTTTCCGGTTGCTCAGCGTTGATCGATCATCGATCAGGGGCGTATCGTCTTCCGACGGGGCGCGACACCCTGCCTGCCGAAACTGCCGAACTCGCATCCGGGTGCCGTCGAGATCCCGCCGCAGCCCACGCGCGCGGCCCGGTCCTCGACGGCACCCCCGAGCTTCCCTCCCGTCCGGAAAGGGGCCACCCATGCCCGACCCCGTGCGCCTGCCGTACAGCCAGCTCGACCAGCTCCCGGACCGCGACCCCGAGGAGACGGCCGAGTGGCGCGAGTCGCTCGACGCCGTCACCAAGGCAGCGGGCCCGCATCGCGCCGCCTACCTGATGCGCCGCACCCTGGAGCAGTCGGGGCTCGCGCTCCCCCAGCTCCTGGAGAGCGACTACCTCAACACCATCCCCACCGCCGCCGAGCCCGCCGTTCCGGGTGACGAGGCGATGGAAGCCAGGATCGCCGCCTGGAACCGCTGGAACGCGGCCGCGATGGTCTCCCGCGGCGCCAAGTACGGCGTCGGCGGCCACATCGCGACCTTCGCGTCCGCGGCCTGGCTCTACGAGACCGGCTTCAACCACTTCTTCCGCGGCAAGGAGGGCGACGGCAGCGGCGACCAGCTCTACATCCAGGGCCACGCCGCGCCCGGCATCTACGCCCGCGCCTTCCTCGACGGCCGCCTCACCGAGGAGCACCTCGACCACTTCCGCCGCGAGGCCGGGGGCAAGGGCCTGCCGTCCTACCCGCACCCGCGGCGGCTGCCCTGGCTGTGGGAGTTCCCCACCGTGTCGATGGGCCTCGGCCCGCTGTCGGCCATCTACCAGGCGCGCTTCAACCGCTACCTGACCAACCGCGGCATCAAGGACGTCTCCGACTCGCACGTCTGGGCGTTCCTGGGCGACGGCGAGATGGACGAGCCGGAGTCGACCGCCGCGCTCGCGCTCGCCTCCCGTGAGGGCCTGGACAACCTCACCTTCGTCATCAACTGCAACCTGCAGCGCCTGGACGGCCCGGTCCGCGCCAACTTCAAGATCGTGCAGGAGCTGGAGGCCCAGTTCCGCGGCGCCGGCTGGAACGTCGTCAAGACGCTGTGGGGCACCGCCTGGGACGAGCTCTTCCGGCTCGACACCACCGGCGCGCTGGCCCGCCGGCTGCGCGAGGTACCGGACGCCCAGTTCCAGACCTACGCGACCCGCGACGCGGCCTACATCCGCGACCACTTCTTCGGCGCCGAGCCCGCCCTCGTCGAGATGGCCAGACTGCTCTCCGACGACAAGATCCTGGAGTGCTTCCACCTCTCCCGCGGCGGCCACGAGTCCCGCAAGGTGTACGCGGCGTACAAGGCGGCCGTGGAGCACAAGGGCGCCCCGACCGTGATCCTCGCGCAGACGGTCAAGGGCTTCACCCTCGGCAAGGGCTTCGAGTCCAAGAACGCCAACCACCAGATGAAGAAGCTGACGGTGGACGAGTTCAAGGTCATGCGCGACCTGCTCGAACTCCCCATCTCCGACAGCGACTTCACCGACGGCCAGGTCCCCTACGGCCACCCGGGCGCCGACTCCCCCGAGGTCCGCTACCTCCAGGAGCGCCGCGCGGCCCTCGGCGGCCCGGCCCCGGCCCGCCGCGTCCACCCGCTCGCGCCGCTGCCGGCCCCGGCCGACAAGGCCTTCGCCGCCTTCGACAAGGGCTCCGGCAACCAGTCCGTGGCCACCACCATGGCCTTCGTCCGCCTGGTCAAGGACCTCATCCGCGACAAGCAGACCGGCAAGCGCTGGGTGCCGATCGTCCCCGACGAGGCCCGCACCTTCGGCATGGAGTCGCTCTTCCCGTCGCTCGGGATCTACTCCCCCAAGGGCCAGACGTACGAGCCGGTCGACCGCGACCAGCTGATGTACTACAAGGAAGCCACGGACGGCCAGATCCTCAACGAGGGCATCACCGAGGCCGGTTCGATGGCGGACTTCATCGCCGCCGCCACCGCGTACGCCACGCACGGCGAGACGATGATCCCCTTCTACATCTTCTACTCGATGTTCGGCTGGCAGCGCACCGCCGACCAGATGTGGCAGCTCGGCGACCAGCTCGGCAAGGGCTTCCTGGTCGGCGCCACGGCCGGCCGCACCACGCTGACCGGTGAGGGCCTGCAGCACGCGGACGGCCACTCGCCGATGATCGCGTCGACCAACCCGGCGGCGCTGTCGTACGACCCGGCGTTCGCGTACGAGGTCGCGGCGATCGTCAAGGACGGCCTGCGCCGCATGTACGGCGAGACCGCCCCCGGCGAGGACCCGAACGTCTTCTACTACCTCACGGTCTACAACGAGCCGATGCCCCAGCCGGCCAAGCCCGCGGGCGTCGACGAGGGCATCGTCCGCGGCCTGTACCGCTTCAACACCGCGGCCACGGCGGGCGTCACGGTGCCCGCCGACGCCCCGGGGATCCAGCTGCTGGCCTCCGGCACCGCGATCCACTGGGCGCTCAGGGCCCAGCGGATGCTCGCCGACGAGTGGGGCGTGGCCGCCGACGTGTGGTCCGCGACCTCCTGGACGGAGCTGCGGCGCGACGCACTGGAGGCCGACGAGGCCACCCTGCGCGGCGAGCAGCGCACGCCGTACGTCCGCGAGGCGCTCAGCGGCGTCGAGACGCCGGTCCTGGCGGTCAGCGACTACATGCGCCAGGTCCCGGACCAGATCGCGCAGTGGGTCGAGCAGGACTGGTCCTCCCTCGGCGCGGACGGCTTCGGCCTGTCCGACACCCGCGAGGCGGCCCGCCGCCACTTCGGCGTCGACGCCGAGTCGCTGGTCGTCGCGGCACTGGCCCAGCTCGCCCGCCGCGGTGACGTCCCGGCCTCCGCGGTCAAGGAGGCCCGCGAGCGCTACGGCTTCTGAGCCGCCCCTTCCCAGGGGCCCCCTACTCCCGTGCGGAGGTCACCCACCCGCGCCCGGAACCTCCGCACGGGAATCCACGGCCCGGCCGGTCATGCCCTGACCACGGCCGGGCCTTCTTTCTGCCGGCCGGGGCGGACCGGCCGCCCGCGACCGCTCGGCCCGCGACCGCCCGCCCCCGCGCGCCCCGGCGTTGTCAGTGGCCCCCGGCATCATGAAGGCATGCGTGCTGCCCGGCTGATCAAGATGGTGCTGCTGCTCCAGTCGCGTCCGTCGATGACCGGCGCCGAGCTGGCGCGGGAGTTGGAGGTGTCCGAGCGCACGGTCGCGCGGGACGTGCTCTCCCTCTCCGAGGCCGGAGTGCCCGTCTACGCCGACCGCGGCCGGGCCGGTGGGTACCGCCTGATCGGCGGCTACCGCACCCGCCTCACGGGTCTCGGCCGCAGCGAGGCGGAGGCGCTCTTCCTCTCCGGAGTGCCCGGCGCACTGCGGCAGATGGGGCTCGCCGACGCCGCCTCCGCCGCCCGGCTGAAGGTCTCCGCCGCCCTCCTGCCGGAGCTGCGGGACGCCGCCACGGGCGCCGCCCAGCGCTTCCACCTCGACGCCCCCGCCTGGTACAAGGAGCCCGAAACGCCCGGTCTGCTGCCCGCGATCGCCGAGGCCGTGTGGTCCGACCGCCGGATCGCGGCCCGCTACCTCCGGAAGGCGAAGGGGGCCGAACGCACCGAGGTGCGGCGGGAGTTGGAGCCGTACGGCCTCGTACTGAAGGCGGGCGTGTGGTATCTGGCGGCGCGGGCCGAGGGGGACTTCCGGGTGTACCGGATCGACCGCTTCACCGCCGTCGACGTGCTCGACGACGGGCCCGGCGCCTTCACCCGGGACGCGTCGTTCGACCTGCCGGCGTTCTGGGCCGAGCGGGCCGCGGAGTTCGCCCGCTCGATCCTCCGTACCGAGGTGGTGCTCCGGCTCTCCGAGCCCGGGGTCCGCGTCCTGCCGCACGTCACCGAGGCCGCGGCGGCCCGCGAGGCGATCGACGCCGCCCGGGCCGCCGGCGGGCCGGACGCACACGGCCGGCTGACGGTCACCCTCCGCGTGGAGTCCCACGAGGTCGCGTACTCCCAGCTGCTGGCCCTCGGCCCCGAGGGCGAGGTCCTCGCCCCCGCCGCGTTGCGTGACCGCTTGGCGGCGGCCGCCCGGCGCACGGCCGCGCTGTACGGGAGTGATCGGGGCGATCGGGGTGCCTAGCGGTAGTCCGCCGCGGTGGCGTCCTTACCGCCGAAGACCACGTCCTCGAAGTAGCCGAAGCAGTCGGGGCGGGAGCCGTCCGTGTCGGTGAAGTCGTACTCCTTCGCCAACTGGCCGCTGGAAAGCGACCGGCCGGTCCAGCGTGCCTTGTCCGGGTCGGCGGCCAGCGCCCGTACGGCCCGGCCGATCAGGGCCGGTGACTCGGCGATCGCGAAGTGCGGCTCCTTGGCCACCGCCTCGCGCCAGGTCTCCTCGGTCACCCCGAAGTGGTCCAGCATCTCCTCGGACCGCAGGAAGCCGGGGGTGAGCGACACCACCGTGCCGCCCAGTTCCTTCACCTCGGCGGCGAGGCCGAAGGCGATGCGGTGCGGGGCGTTCTTGGTGAGGTCGAAGCAGAGGTTCTCGCGGTAGGTGCGGTTGAAGGACGCCGTGCCGTCGGTGACCTCGACCAGCAGACCGCCGGGCCGCCGGTTCATCAGCGGCAGCGCGTAATGGCTGGTGATGACGTGGCTGTCGATGCCGAGGCGGAACATCCGCAGGCCGTCGGCCAGGTCGAGGTCCCAGAGCTTGGTGTGGAATTCGAGCAGATGGTCGCCGCCCCAGACGCTGTTGACCAGGATGTCCAGCCGCCCCTGTTCCCGGTCGATGCGCTCGATCAGGGCCTTGACCTGCGTCGGCTCCAGATGGTCGGTCGGTACCGCGATCCCGGTCCCGCCCGCCCGTCGCCCGCCACCGCCCTCGGCCGAGGCCCTGTGGGCCGCCTCTCCCGCTGCGGTCACCAGCTCAGCGGTCTGCTCGATCGTCTCGGTCGGGCGGCCCACCTCGCTGACCCGGTCGCGGGTCGTCCGCCCGGTGACGTACACCAGCGCGCCCGCCCGGCCCAGCTCGACGGCCATCGCCCGGCCCGCGCCCCGGGTCGCCCCGGCGACCAGCGCCACCCGCCCGGTCAGCTCCGCGGTCACCGGCCGGTCCGGTCCGCCGTTCGTCGCGTGCCCACTCGTCACGTTCCACTCCTCGATGTCAGGTGCCCCACTGTCAGATGCCGCGCGCACGGGCCGGCGGCCCACCAGGGCTCGCCCGGCCCGGCGCAGCGTGACTCTGACACCGAATCCCGACACCTTCTGTCCGGATTCCCCTCCGTGGCGGACGCCGCGCGCCACACCGCCGGCCGGCCGGTCCCCCTGGCCACCCCCTACGGCCGGAACGCCCGCACGCTCCCCCCGTTCCGCAGCCGTCCGACGACCTCGGCGGCGGGGGCCGGGCCGGGGGCCGGTGCGGCGAGGGTGGGGCCCTCGGCGGTGGCCCGGAGGGCGCCGGTGGCGTCGAGACCCTCGACGTCCGGGCCGCCCGCGGCCAGCAGGTACCACTTCCCGGACGGCGACCGCCAGGGGACGTCCCCGACGACGTGCGGGCCGTAGCGGCTGCAGGCGGCGGTGCCGTCGGACCGGCCGGCGATCCGGCCGGGGTCGCCCGGACGTACGGCGGGCGGCAGGAAGCGGACCGTCGCGCTCCCGGGCCCGCGCCAGGTGTCGGCGCGGGTGCACACCCAGGTCGCGCTGCCGCCGTCCTCGGGGAGGCGCTGCACGGCGAACGCCCAGTCGCTGACGGACCGTACGCCGGCGCCCCGCAGCGCGCCCAGCCCGCAGGCCGTACGGGCCCAGGTCCCCAGGGCCGCGGGGTCGGTGGCCTCGCGCTGCCCCGCGACCGGGCCCGCGGCGCCGGCGGGCGGCGGCGGTACGTAGGTGAGGTGGACGGGGACGAGGTCGTTGAGGTCGGCCAGCAGGAAGGGCGGGGCCGGCGCCCCGATCCGCGTCGAGGGGCGGAACTGCGCCACCGGCCAGTGCCCGCAGCCGCCGCCCGTCCGCGGGGGGAGCGGGATGCGGTCGGTGACGCCGTCGGGGGCGACGTGCAGCCCGTGCGGCGGGGCGCCCGGCGCCAGCAGGTCGCGGACGGCGACGTCGGAGATCCAGGGCGCGAGCAGATAGCGCATCCAGCCGTTGCCGCGGCCGATCACCAGCGCGGCGCCGCTCGTCAGGTCCGCGTCGTCCACCCGCGCGAAGTGCAGCGTGGGAGTGGCGTCTTCGGGTTCGGCGTAGCGGACCAGTCGTTCGCCGTCGTGGAGGACGACCACCATGACGTTGTCGATCAGGCCGGCGTACAGCAGCTGCGGCGGATGGTCGGGCGGGCGGGTGGAGGTGCCCGCGGAGGCGGTGATCCGGGCGTCGGCGGGCGGGGCCGCCCAGACCCGCAGCGCCCGGCCCAGCAGCTCCTCGTCGCCGGCCTGCCGGCCGCGCGCGGGCCAGGCGGTGAAGTCCACCCGCGCGGTGTCGGACCACTGCTCGTTGCGGGTGCGCAGCAGCTTGGCGGGGTCCAGCGCCTGCTCGGCGGGGGTCGCCGGCCGGCCCGCCGGGTCCCCGTCACCGCCGGGCACCGCCGCGACCACCGCGCCGATCGCCGCGACGGCCGCCAGCGCCACCGCGGTCCGCAGCCGCTGCCGGCGGCGCAGCAGGTCCGTCGGCCGGGTCTGGACCGTACAGGGGTCGAACTCCCCGGAGTTCAGCAGCGCCGCGGCCCCCGCCCCGGTCTCCCGGTCCAGTTGCTCGGCCGCCCGCAGCGCGGCCTCCGGGTCGGCGGCCCCGGCCCGTTCCAGCAGCGCCCGTACGGCGTCCTCGTCCAGGCCCTCCAGCTGCCACAGTCCGATGGCGGCCCGGACCGACGCCGGGACGGCGGACAGCGCCTGGTCCAGGGCGAGTTCATCGGCGCCGCCGGCCCGGGGGAAGAGCCGCAGGCCCCAGACCTGGGGCACCGCCGGGAGCCCCCGGCCGGGCCGGCCCTCGTGGGCCAGCGCCAGCCGCAGGGTCCGCAGCCGCACCAGGTCGTAGCCGTTCTCGGGCAGCGGGCCGCGCTGGGCCGGCAGCCCGCCGTCCGGGCGGCGCCGGCGACCGGTGCGCGGCAGTGCCCGCTGGACCAGACCGTGCGCGGTGAGCACCCGGCGGTGGCGGCCCATCGACGGGGGCAGGACGAGATAGGCGAGGCGGACCAGCCGCGGATAGTGCTCGACGAGGGCCGCCTCGGCCCGTTCGACGTCGGCCCGGGTGCGTTCGTCCATGGGCATGGCCTGGAACAGCCCTTCAGAAATTGGCAGATTTACCGACTATGCCGTGTATGCCGTCGTTTGGTTGTTGCACGCCTTCCAACGAGTGATTCTTGGGGCGGTCACCCGACGGCCCGCCCGGCCCCGCGCGGCCCGTACGCGCCCGGCCACCGCCCGCGCCCGGCCCGCCCGTCCCCCCGCTCCCTGCCTGCTCATTCCCCCCTCCCCCGGCCCGGACGGCAGCCCGCGTCCGGCCCGGTCCGGCCCGGTCGACGGCACGACAGCATCCGGGGGACTCCGCATGCGGCACACCCCCGCAGGGCAGATGCTGGAGCGGTGATGGACGAGACGGAGTTCTGGGAGCTGATCGACGACTCGCGCGAGGCGGCCGAGGGGGATCCCGAGGAGCAGGCCGACGCGCTGGTCGAGCGGCTGCTCAGGCGCGACCCGGACGCCGTCGTGGACTTCGCCCGCCACTTCGAGTCCCGCTACAACCGGGCGTACACCTGGGACCTGTGGGCGGCGGCCGCGGTCCTCCTGGACGGCTGCAGCGACGACGCCTTCGACTACTTCCGCTGCTGGCTGATCGCCCAGGGCCGGGAGGTCTTCGAGGGCGGGGTGCACGACCCGGACCAGCTCGCCGAGCTCCTCGACGACTTCGACGAGTCGGTGGACGGGGACGCCGAGGAGGTGGGATACGCGGCCGACGAGGCGTACGAGCAGATGACCGGCGGGTCGATGCCGGACCTGGAACTGCCGCCGCCGCCCCGCGAACCGCTCGGCACGTACGTCGACTTCGACGACGACGAGACCCTCGCCGAACGCTTCCCCCTCCTCTGGGACCGTTTCCGGCCATAGGGACTCGGGCCCCGCGCCGGGCAGTTGTCGTCGCCGGACGCCGGGCCCGGGCAGTATGGGCGCATGCGGATCGCGATCACCGGCTCGACCGGACTCATCGGCACGGCCCTCGTACGGTCCCTGCGCACGGACGGCCACGACGTCGTCCGGCTCGTACGGCGCGCCCCGGCGGCCGGCGACGAGGTGCGCTGGGACCCCGCGCGGCAGCAGGTCGACACCGCGGGGCTGGCCGGCTGCGAAGCGGTGGTCCACCTCGCGGGCGCGGGCGTCGGCGACCACCGCTGGACCACCGCCTACAAGCAGCAGATCCGCGACAGCCGGGTGCTCGGCACCCGGGCCCTGGCCGAGGCGCTCGCCTCGATGGACGTCCCGCCGCGGGTCTTCGTCTCGGGCAGTGCGATCGGCTACTACGGGGACACCGGCGACCGGCGGACGGACGAGAGCGCGCCGGCCGGCCACGGTTTCCTGCCCGAGGTGTGCGTGGACTGGGAGGCCGCCGCGCGGCCGGCCCAGGACGCCGGCATCCGCACCGTCTTCGCCCGCACCGGCCTGGTCGTGGCGCGCTCGGGCGGTGCCTGGGGGCGGCTGTTCCCGGTCTTCCGGCTCGGTCTGGGCGGGCGGCTCGGCGACGGCAGCCAGTACTGGAGCTTCATCTCCCTGCACGACCACATCGCGGCGCTCCGCCACCTCGTGACCACCGAGGAGCTGACCGGTCCGGTCAACCTCACCGCGCCGGAACCGGTGACCAACCGGGAGGTCACCGCCGTGATGGGCCGGGTGCTGCACCGCCCCACGCTGTTCTCCGTTCCGGCGCCGGTGCTGCGGATCGCCCTCGGTGAGTTCGCCGGGGACGTGCTGGGCAGCCAGCGGGTGGTGCCGAAGCGGCTGCTGGAGTCCGGGTTCACGTTCGCGCACCCGCGGATCGTCGAGGCGGTCCGGGCGGCGGTCGGCTGAGGGGGCGCCCGGCCGGGCGCCGTCCAGCCCCGATAGACGGCCGCGGCCGCCGGCAGCCGCCGGCAAACCTCCGCCGAGGGCGCTCCCACGCGCCCCGTACGCCCCCTGTCGTACGCGCCGGCGGCTCCCTACCTTTCCGCACACATCACCCGGCATTCCTCGCGGCCTCAGAGGGCATGACACTCGGTGCACCGCCGCTGGGACCGACCTCGGGAGGCCATGTGCTGCGTACCGCTTCGACCGTGGACGTCGTCATCGTGGGAGCCGGCCCGGCCGGTCTCGCCGCCGCCCGCCACCTGACCGGCGCGGGGGTGTCGGTCACGGTCCTGGAGGCCGCCGCGCGGATCGGCGGCCGCTCCGTCACCGACCGGCTCGACGGCTTCCGGCTGGACCGCTGCGGCCGGCCGCTGGCCGTCTGCGCCGCCGAACTGCGCCGCACGCCGGGGCTCGGAGATCTGACGCTCCGTCCGTTCGCGCCGGTGCTGAGCGTCCACAACGGCCAGCGGGCGCAGCACATCAGCGGCTCCCGGAGCACAAGGGGCGCACTCTCCGCGGCGCGCGCCCTCGCGCGCGCCGACCGTCCGATCCAGGACGCCCTGGCGACCCGGCCCACCTTCCCGCCCCGCACCCCGGACGTCTTCCTGCGGCCGCTGCTGGGCATGCTGCTGTGTGATCCGCGGCTGCGCGGCTCCAGCCGGAGCGCCGCGCTCGCGCTGCGCGGCTACGCGGAGACCGGCCGCCTGTGGGTGCCGGCCGGCGGCGCCTCGGCCGTCCCCGACCTGCTCGCGGCCGGCCTCCCGCCCGGCACGGTCCGCACGTCCGTCCAGGTCACCTCGGTCTCCACCACGGGCGTCAGCACCGCCGAGCACGGCCGGATCCCCTGCCGGGCGGTCCTGCTGGCCACCGGTGCCCGCGACGCCGCCGAACTGCTCCCGGGCCTGCGGGTGCCCGCCTTCCACCCGGTGACGGTGCTGCACCACACCGTCCCGGCCGGTGCGGACGGCCGCGGCATGCCGTCCCGGGACGCCACCACGGCGATCCTGCCGGTGGACGGGCCGGTCGCCTGCAGCTTCCGCGCCGGGGCGGTCGACCCGTCCCGTACGCCGCCCGGCCGGCCGCTGATCACCACGACCGTGCTCGGCGCCGCGGCGGCGCTGCCGCTGTCCGTCCTCGACAAGACCGTCCGGCCCCAGCTGGAGCGGCTCTACGGGGCGCGCACCGACGACTGGGAGCTGCTGACCGGCCATCACGACCCGTACGCGGTCCCGGCGATGCCGGCCCCGCACGATCCGCAGCGGCCCGTACGGGTGCTGGCCGGGCTCTACGTCTGCGGCGACCACCGCGATGCCGGCACGCTCCAGGGCGCGCTGAACTCGGGCCGGCGGGCGGCCCGCGCCCTGCTGACGGACTTCGGGCTGCCGGCCCTCACCACCGAACCGGACGCCCTGCGCCCGGCGGCCTGACCACCGGGGCCGGCCGGGCCCGGCGCACCGCCCGGCCCGGCTCCCCCGGGCGGTGCCTCAGCCCAGCGCGGCGATCCGCTCGCGGTAGCCGCGCACCGGCGCCGCGTCCCGGTACGGCTCCAGGCGGCGCTCGAACTCCCTGACGTACTCATGGGCGCGCACCGACCGCATCTCGGACGCCTGGAGCGCCGCCTCCGCCCCGAGCGTGCAGGCCTGTTCCAGCTCGCCCAGGCCCAGCCGCGCGGTCGCCAGCACCACCCGGCAGAACAGCCGGCTGCGGGCGAACCCGGCGGCGCGCAGCTGCAGGGAGCGCTCGGCGTGCTGGGAAGCCGCGCGGTACTGCTGGAGGTCGCGGTGGCAGTGCGCCAGTTCGTCGGCGAGCTGGGCCTCGTCGAAGAAGCGGGCCCAGTACGGGGTGTCGTCCCCGGGGCGGGAGGTCTCCAGCGCGCGTTCCGCGCGGGCCAGCGCCGCCGTGCAGGCCCGGACCTCGCCCAGGACACCGTGGCCGCGGGCCTCCGCGGAGTGCAGCAGCGCCTGGACGGCGGGCGGCGCACCGCTGCCGATGCCCTGCTGGGCGACGCGCGCCAGCTGGACGGCCTCCCTGCCGTGCCCCAGATAGACGGCCTGCCGGCTCATCGTCACCAGGACGTAGGAGCCGTACGCCCGGTCGCCGGCCGCCTGGGCCAGCCGCAGGGCCTGGACGAAGTACCGCTGCGCCAGGCCGTGCGCGGCGATGTCGTACGAGGTCCAGCCCGCGAGCCGGGTCAGATCGGCGACCGCCGCGAACAGCCGGCGGCCGGTGGCCTCGCCGTAGGTGCCGCGCAGCATCGGCTCGGCCTCGTGCTCCAGATAGCGCACCAGGGCCTGCCGGGCGTGGCCGCCGCCGTAGGCGTGGTCCAGCGCCCGGAACAGCTCGCCGACCGAGCGCAGGGCGGCGATGTCGCCGGAGGTGACCTTGGAGCCCTGGGTGCGGTCGACCCGGTCGGCGGTCCGGCGCTGCCGGGGCACCGAGGCGCGGCCGCCCTGGACGGGCACCCGGCCGGCGCTCTCGCCCGCACCCGTGCCCGCACCCGTGCCCGCACCCGTGGCCTCGCCGGTGGCCGGCTCGCCGCGGGCCACCCGGTCGTCGGGCCGGCCGATCAGCCAGTCGCGGCTGGGGACCACGAGCCCGGCCGGGGTGAAGGCGATCTTGCGGAGCTCGGCGTGGCTGCCGGAGTCCTTGCGCCACAGTCCGCTGACGATGTCCACCGCCTCGGTGGGGCTCGCGGCGAACTCCAGCCCGGCGTACACCGGCGCACAGGCGTCCAGACCGAGGTCCTGGGCGGACAGCCGGCGCCCGAGCCGGCGGGTGAAAACCTCCGCGATCAGCGCGGGGGTGGTGCCCCGGGGCTGCTGGCCGCGCAGCCAGCGGGTGACCGAGGTCTTGTCGTAGCGGAGGTCGAGGCCGTGCTCGATGCCGAGTTGGTCGACCCGTCTGGCCAGACCGGCGTTGGAGAAGCCCGCCTCGGCGATGAGCGCGGCGAGCTGTCGGTTGGGGGTGTGCGCGGGTCGTTCCGTCATCAGCTTTACGGTCTCCTGCCTTCCGGGCCGGGCGCCGGTTTCGGCCCACCCGGTCCGGCATGCTCATCGCCCTCTTGGAACGGCGTGAATGTAACGGCCTTCGGTGCCGTTCTTGCGGCCTGCGTCCCGCGTTCATCCGATCGTGTGAGCAGGGGCGGGACTGCGGTTGCTGGGGGTACACCGGCCGCCTGCGGGGACCGGATCCGGCCGCCGTACAGTTGCTGGGGGCGCGAACGCATCGAAACGCATCAACGTTGCCGCACAGCGCAACAGAAGTTCGGATGGGAGCTGCCGTGACTGCGATCTCTCGGGGGGAGACCCCCGCACCCGAGGGGCTGCGCTTTGTCCACCTGGGCTTCGGGGCCGACGCGGTCGACTACGAGTCGGCCTGGCAGGAGCAGCGCCGGATCCACGCCGCCCGGTTCGCGGACGAGGTGCCCGACACCTGTCTGCTGCTGGAGCATCTGTCCGTCTACACCGCGGGCCGGCGCACGTCCGACGACGAGCGCCCCCTGGACGGCACGCCGGTCGTCGACGTGGACCGCGGCGGGAAGATCACCTGGCACGGCCCCGGCCAGCTGATCGGCTACCCGATCCAGAAGCTGCCGCGTCCGGTGGACGTCGTCGCGCACGTGCGGCGCCTGGAGGAGGCGCTGATCCGGGCCTGCGCCGAGTTCGGCATCGAGGGCAGCCGGGTCGAGGGCCGCAGCGGTGTGTGGGTGCTGGGCGACCCGCTGGAGGAGCGGCCGGCCCTGGGCGGGCTGAACCTGGACTTCGACCCGCGGCTGGCGGACGAGCTGTTCGACCCGCGGCTGAACGGCCCGGAGTACGCGCCGTCCAACGCCGGACAGCGCCGGGAGGACCGCAAGCTCGCCGCGATCGGCATCCGGGTCGCCAAGGGCGTCACGATGCACGGCTTCTCGCTGAACGTGAACCCGGACAACACCTCGTTCGACAAGATCGTGCCGTGCGGCATCCGCGACGCGGGGGTGGCCTCGCTCGCCGGTGAACTGGGCCGGGACATCACCATCGCCGAGGTGCTGCCCGTGGTGGAGAAGCATCTGCGCGACGTCCTGGAGAACGCCGAGCTGCTGCCCCGGGCGGTCTGACCGCCCGGCGGTCCGGGACGGTCCGACCGCCCCGGCAGCGCGGGAATGCGACCCTGCGACCTGGGGTTGCCATGCACGTAAAGACGTGCGAATTATCGGGCGTACCCTGGTGTTCGCCGTAGAAACGAAGTGGTAGGGAGCCGGACGTGTCCGCAGTCGCACCCGACGGGCGCAAGATGCTTCGCCTGGAGGTCCGGAACAGCCAGACCCCCATCGAGCGCAAGCCCGAGTGGATCAAGACCCGGGCGAAAATGGGTCCCGAGTACAACCACCTCCAGGGCCTGGTCAAGAGCGAGGGCCTGCACACGGTCTGCCAGGAGGCGGGCTGCCCCAACATCTACGAGTGCTGGGAGGACCGCGAGGCGACGTTCCTCATCGGCGGCGACCAGTGCACCCGTCGGTGTGACTTCTGCCAGATCGACACCGGCAAGCCGCAGGCGCTGGACCGCGACGAGCCGCGCCGGGTCGCCGAGTCCGTGCAGACCATGGGCCTGAAGTACGCCACGATCACCGGCGTCGCGCGCGACGACCTGGAGGACGGCGGCGCCTGGCTGTACGCCGAGACCGTCCGGCAGATCCACGCCGCGATGCCCGGCACCGGCGTCGAGCTGCTGATCCCGGACTTCAACGCGGTCCCCGAGCAGCTCGCCGAGGTCTTCTCCTCCCGTCCCGAGGTGCTGGCCCACAACGTCGAGACGGTCCCGCGGATCTTCAAGCGGATCCGCCCCGGCTTCCGTTACGAGCGGTCGCTGGAGGTGATCACCAAGGCCCGCGAGGCCGGCCTGGTCACCAAGTCCAACCTGATCCTGGGCATGGGCGAGGAGCGCGAGGAGATCAGCCAGGCGCTCCAGGACCTGTACGACGCGGGCTGCGAGCTGATCACGATCACCCAGTACCTGCGCCCGTCGGTCCGGCACCACCCCATCGAGCGCTGGGTCAAGCCGGCCGAGTTCGTGGAGCTCAAGGAGGAGGCCGAGGAGATCGGCTACGCGGGTGTCATGTCCGGTCCGCTGGTCCGCTCCTCGTACCGCGCCGGCCGCCTTTACCAGCAGGCCATCGAGCGGCGCGAGGTCGAGGCGTCCAGTCAGGCGGTTTGAGTCCGGCCGGCCCTCCCCGGCGCGCCGTCTTGTGAAATGTGGCACATGCTGGAACCACGCGGCCCGCACTCCCCTCAGGACAGGGGGCGTGGCGGGCCGCGTCAACGTTTCATTGGTGTTTGACCGGCAGGTCATCCGTTGGTAACACCGTTGAGTGACGATGGATGCACGCACCGCTCCCACACCAGTCCTGCTTTCTCCGAACAGCCAGAGGGAGTCACTGACCATGCAGGCCGCGCCGCTCCGCGCCACCCCCGTCCGCCCCCTTCCTTCCGTCACCGGTGCCCTGCGTGCCGTCGAGGCCGTCCTGATGCGCGGCGGCCAGCGCACCGCCCGCCGCAACGCCTGGACGTCGGTCCTGGAGGACCGCCGCCGGGCCAAGGACCGCCACGAGGCGGCGCACGTACTGGAGGCCGCGGCGACCCGCCGCCCGCACGCCACGTAAACTTCGCTGTATGGCGAGGAAGGCACACTCCAACGGCGCTGCCGGCGCTGAGAACCCCGGGCGGCTGAAGCAGATCGCCCTGACCTACAAGATGACCCGTCGGGTCGACTCGAAGGTCGGTCTTGTCGTCGCTGGCGTAGGCATCGTCGTATTCGGCGTCCTCCTCGCCATCGGCTTCGCGATCGGCCACCCCGTCTACGCCGGAATCCTGGGCTTCGTCCTGGCCTTCCTGGCGATGGCGATCATCTTCGGACGGCGTGCCGAGCGCGCGGCCTTCGGGCAGATGGAAGGCCAGCCCGGTGCGGCGGCCGCGGTACTGGACAACGTCGGGCGCGGCTGGACGGTCACCCCGGCGGTGGCCATGAACCGCAACCAGGACGTCGTGCACCGCGCGGTCGGCAAGGCCGGCATCGTGCTGGTCGGCGAGGGCAACCCGAACCGGCTGCGCGGCCTGCTGGCCGCCGAGAAGAAGCGGATGGCGCGTACCGTCGCCGACGCCCCGGTCCACGACATCGTGGTGGGCGACGGCGAGGGCCAGGTCCCGCTGAAGAAGCTCCGCACGACCCTGCTGAAGCTGCCCCGTGTCCTCCCCGGCGCCCAGGTCACCACGGTCAACGACCGGCTGCGGGCACTGGGCGACCTGATGAGCAACATGCCCGTACCGAAGGGCCCGATGCCGAAGGGCATGCGGATGCCCAAGGGCGGCGGCAAGGCACGCTGAGCGCAGCCCCCGATCCGACACGGGTGGGGCCCGGGACCGTCGCGGTCCCGGGCCCCACCCGTCTGTCATGTCACCCGTGCGTCATGTCGAGCCGGTGTGTCATGACATCCGTGCGTCGTCACGATCCGGTGTGCCATGACATCCCTGTGTCATGAATCCATGGGTCATGACGATCCGGTTTCTCACGTCATCCGTGCGTCCTGTCGATCCGGCGGCTAGATCCGGACCTGTACGGCGCGCACCAGGCGGTCGTGCAGTCCGCGGCCGTCCCGGTCCCAGACGACGGCCGGGATGACCAGGACGAGCAGCAGGGTCCGCAGCACCACCCGCGGCAGCGAGATCCGGCCGCCGCCCTCGGCGACCACCCGCAGGCCCAGCAGCCGCTTGCCCGGCGTGAAGCCGACCGTGCCGACCGTCAGCACGCTGAGCACCGCGAAGACCACCAGAGCCCAGTTGCTCGCCGACTGGGCCCGGCCGCCGCTGAGCAGCCCGTAGGCGATCAGCAGGCACAGCGCCCAGTCGATGAAGAGCGCGGCGAACCGGCGCCCGGGGCGGGCGAGCGCCCCCGGCCCCTCCTCCGGCAGCCCGAGCCGCTGCCCGCGGTATCCGAATTCGACGCCCATGTCCTCGGCTGCCGCGCGGGGCCCGGAGATCCACGATCCGATTGCTTGCCTGTTGTCCACCCGTCCACGGTACTGGGACCGCATACGTTCCCTTCCCGGAGGGCCGGTATCCGCGCGGGCGGACCGCCCGGAACGGTGGCGGAAACCTGGCCTCACCACCGGGTCCGCAATCCCGTTCATTGGCGCACACTGGGGGGTAAAGAGGACCGCGCGGCGGTTAACCTCGGCGAAACAAATGGGTCATGCTTGAGAAATCCCGCCTGCCTATGGTCGGGCGAGCGCGCCACCGGACTGGTCGCGTTCCGAGTAGCAATCCCGCGTCCGCCGACCGGTGACCGGGCTAGGAGGAGTTGGATGTTCCAGAACGCCGACGAGGCCAAGAAGTTCATCGCGGACGAGGACGTCAAGTTCATCGATGTCCGTTTCTGCGACCTGCCCGGTGTGATGCAGCACTTCACGATCCCGGCAGCGGCCTTCGACCCGGCCGAAGAGCTGGCGTTCGATGGCTCCTCGATCCGTGGTTTCCAGGCCATCCACGAGTCCGACATGGCGCTGCGCGCCGACCTCTCCACCGCTCGTGTGGACCCGTTCCGCCGGGACAAGACGGTCAACGTCAACTTCTTCATCCACGACCCGATCACCGGCGAGCAGTACAGCCGCGACCCGCGCAACATCGCCAAGAAGGCCGAGGCCTACCTCGCCTCCACCGGCATCGCGGACACCGCGTACTTCGGCCCGGAGGCCGAGTTCTACGTCTTCGACAACGTCCGCTTCGAGACCAAGTCGAACGAGTCCTTCTACCACATCGACTCCGAGGCCGGCGCCTGGAACACCGGCTCCGAGGAGAACAACCGCGGTTACAAGGTCCGCTACAAGGGCGGCTACTTCCCGGCCCCGCCGGTCGACCACTTCGCCGACCTGCGCGCCGAGATCTCCCTGGAGCTGGACAAGGCCGGCCTGCAGGTCGAGCGCCAGCACCACGAGGTCGGCACCGCCGGCCAGGCGGAGATCAACTACAAGTTCAACACCCTGCTGGCCGCCGCCGACGACCTGATGCTCTTCAAGTACATCGTGAAGAACGTCGCCTGGCGCAACGGCAAGACCGCCACCTTCATGCCCAAGCCGATCTTCGGTGACAACGGCTCCGGCATGCACGTCCACCAGTCCCTGTGGCAGGGCGGCGAGCCCCTCTTCTACGACGAGCAGGGCTACGCGGGCCTCTCGGACACCGCCCGCTACTACATCGGCGGCATCCTCAAGCACGCCCCCTCGCTCCTCGCCTTCACCAACCCGACGGTGAACTCCTACCACCGCCTGGTCCCCGGCTTCGAGGCCCCGGTCAACCTGGTCTACTCCCAGCGCAACCGCTCCGCGGCCATGCGCATCCCGATCACGGGCTCCAACCCCAAGGCCAAGCGCGTCGAGTTCCGCGCCCCGGACCCGTCCTCGAACCCGTACCTCGCCTTCTCCGCCCTCCTCCTGGCGGGCCTGGACGGCGTCAAGAACAAGATCGAGCCGGCCGAGCCGATCGACAAGGACCTCTACGAGCTCGCCCCCGAGGAGCACGCGGGCGTCCCCCAGGTCCCGACCTCCCTCCCGGCCGTCCTCGACGCCCTGGAAGAGGACAACGAGTACCTCCAGCAGGGCGGCGTCTTCACCGCCGACCTGATCGAGACCTGGATCGACTACAAGCGCACCAACGAAATCGCCCCGATCCAGCTGCGGCCGCACCCGCACGAGTTCGAGCTTTACTACGACATCTAAGACCGCCCCAAGCCGGCGCGGTTTTCCGCTCCGGCCTGTGAGGTCTCCGGGCCGTCGGTCGTGTTTCTCCCGCTTCGGGAGAAACACGACCGACGGCCCTTTTGTGTGGGGCGGCGACCAAGGGCCAAAGGTCAGTTCCGGCGGCGACGTCCTTGGCCGTACGGACCGCTGTGGTCGTGGGGGCGCCATTCCTCGTAGTGGAGGTCCCGGTCTCCGCTTTCCTGGCGGTCCACGAGCGTGGTGTTTTCTTCGTCCCGGTCGCCTTCTTCCGGCAACGAGTAGAGCGGGGCGGGCTGCTCGTCGTCGTAGTTCTCGTACCTACTCATGTACAGGTCCCAGGGTCGTCGTGGCGGTGGGCCTGATCAGTAGGGCCGTGGCCAGGGCTGCGAGGAGGGTGAGGCCGACCGACCACCACAGGGTGTCGGCGTAGCCGCCTACCGTGGCCTTGGTGACGGTTTCCGCGAGTTGGGGTGGAAGGCCGGCCGGGGTGATGACGTGGCCGTTGCGGGCCGCGGCGCCGAAGGTGGGTGGGAGGCCCTGGACGGCGTCCAGTCGGGCGGCGATGGCCGCGGCGAGGGAGCTGCTGAACAGCGCGGTGCCGAGCGCCGCGCCCACCTCGTCGGTCGTGCTGGTCACTGCCGCGACCCCGCCGGAGTCCGGGGCGGTGATGCCGCCCGTGGCGAGGGAGTAGAGCGGCATCAGGGCCATGCCGAGGCCCAGGCCGGCCAGGGTCATGCCGGGCAGGATCACGGTGGTGTAGTCGCTGCCGGGCTCCAGGCCGGTCAGCAGGAGCAGGCCGCAGGCGGTGAGTGCCAGGCCCGGCGCGATCAGGTTACGCGGCGCCGTGCGGTGCAGCAGGCGGGCGGAGACCTGGGTGGAGCCGATGAGGATCGCGGCCACCGTGGGGAGGAGGGCCATGGCGGTGGCTGTCGGGGAGTAGCCGCGGACGATCTCCAGGTACGCCATCAGGGTCGGGAAGAGGGCGAGCGTCCCCGCACCGGTCAGAAACAGGCCGAGGAAGGAGCCGAGGCGGTTGCGGTCCTGGGTGAGGTGGGGTGGCAGGAGCGGGTCGGGGGTCCTGTTCTGCCAGAGGGCGAAGGCCAGGAGGAGGACGACGCCGAGGGCGAGCAGGGCCAGGACGAGGAGGTCCAGCCAGCCGCGCGGGCCCGTCTCCTGGAAGCCGTAGACCAGGGCCACGATCCCGCCGGTGCCGAGCAGGAGGCCCGGCGCGTCGAGGCGGCGGCGGGGGCGGAGCGGGCGGTCGTGGACCAGGGTGGCCGTGCCGATCACGGCGAGCAGGGCGAGGGGGACGTCGGCGAACAGGCACCAGCGCCAGCTGAGGTTCTCGATCAGCCAGCCGCCGGTGAGCAGGCCGGCCGTCGAGCCGCCGGCGGCGACGGCGGCGTAGATGCCGAACGCCCGGCCCCGGGCCTTGGGTTCGGGGAAGTTGGCCGTCACCAGGGCCAGTGCGGCCGGGGACAGGAGGGCGGCACAGGCGCCCTGGAGGGCGCGGGACGCGATCAGCATGCCGGAGGTCGGGGCCATTCCGCCGAATGCGGCGGCCACCGCGAAGCCGGCCAGCCCGATGAACAGCATCCGCTTGCGGCCGATCAAGTCGGCGAGGTGGCCTCCGAGCAGCAGCAGCCCGCCGAAGGCCAGTCCGTACGCGGTGAACAGCGGGTTCAGGGCGTCGGCGGGCAGGTGCAGGTCCGCCACGATCAACGGCATCGCCAGGTGCAGGGACGACGCGTCGAGCAGCACGAACAGCTGCACCAGGGCGACCGCCACAAGGCCCCACCAGCGCCTGGGGTGCGGGGGCGGATCCTGGAGGTTCGGCGGGCAGGCCGGTGGGGGCCAGGCGTGGGAGGGCGGGTTCAGGGGCGGTCCGAAGCCCTGCGGGGTGGCGAGCTGGGCCGGGGCGGTGGGTGAGTACGCGGGCGGTGGGGGTGTCGACGGTTGCGGCGGGCCGGGCGGAGTGGCGGGGGTTGCGGGGACCTCGGGAGCCGCCATGGGCGCCCCGGCGGGAGCCGCACCGGGTGTGCCGACGGCCGTCTCAGGGCCGTAGTCCAGCAACCGGGCCGCGTGACGGCCGAGTTGGGCCAGCACCGCGCCCGGCAGCCACTCCCCCTCCGCGTCCGTCTCCGTGCGAGCCGCGACCTGCTGGAGGGCGGGCCGCGCGGCCGGGTCCTTGTCGAGGCATTCGCGTACGAGGTCGAGCAGCGGCTCCGGTACGCCGGTCAGGTCCGGCTCCTCCTCGGCGATCCGGAAGAGGTGGGCGTTCAGGCCGGTCTCCGTGGCGCCGAAGAGGAGGCGCCCGGTGGCGGCGTAGACGAGGACGGCGCCCAGGCAGAACACGTCGCTGGCGGGGGTGAGTTCGAGGCCGCGTACCTGCTCGGGCGACATGAAGCCGGGGGATCCGATCAGCATGCCGGTGCGGGTGTGCAGGCTGTCCCCGGCGAGGGTGTCCATGGCCCGCGCGATACCGAAGTCGATCACGCGCGGTCCGTCCACCGTCACCAGCACATTGGACGGCTTGAGGTCGCGGTGGATCAGGCCCGCCTCGTGCACCGCCTGCAGGGCGAGGGCGAGGCGGTTGGCCAGCAGCCGGACGGAGTGCTCGGGCAGCGGCCCGTAGTCGTCCGCCACCACGGTGGTCAGGTCGGGCCCCGGAATGTACTGGGTCGCCACCCAGGGCACCGCGGCCTCGGTGTCGGCGTCGAGCACGTCCGCCGTCCAGGAGCCGCCCACCCGCCGGGCCGCGGCCACCTCACGGGCGAAGCGCCTGCGGAACTCCGGATGCTGTGCGTGCTCGTCCTGGACGACCTTGACCGCGACGGTCCGTCCGGCCTCGGAACGGCCCAGGTACACCAGCCCCATACCGCCGGCGCCCAGGCGGGCGATCAGGCGGTACGGGCCTATGTGCGTCGGGTCCGATGAGATCAACTGGTCCACGGGGGCAAGGTAATCCACGGCGCGGATCCCCGTACCGGATTCACACTTCCTTCTCCCTTCCCGGGGCGGGGCTCGGGGCGGGGGCTCTGTGGCCGGGAGCCGGACTGCGCGGCAGACTGGGGATATGCCTGAATTGCCGGAGGTCGAGGCGCTGGGGCGGTTCCTGGAGGAGCGGCTGGCGGGGCGGGTGGTGGACCGGGCGCAGCTGGTGTCGGTGGCCGCGTTGAAGACCTACGATCCGCCGCTGGGGGCGGTGGAGGGGCAGGCGTGCGAGGCCGTGGCCCGGTACGGCAAGTTCCTCGCGCTCCGGGCCGGGGAGCTGTTTGTGGTGATGCATCTGGGGCGGGCGGGGTGGGTGCGGTGGAGTGAGCGGCTGCCGGCGGCTCCGCCGCGTCCAGGGAAGGGGCCGCTGGCGCTGCGGGTGCGGCTCCGGGAGCCCGAGGGTGCGGGGTTCGACGTGACGGAGGCCGGTAGTCAGAAGCACCTCGCGCTGTACGTCGTGCGGGATCCGCAGGAGGTGCCCGGGGTCGCGCGGCTCGGGCACGATCCGCTGGGTGACGACTTCACCCAGGAGGCCTTCGCCGGAATGCTGACGGGCGAACGGCGGCAGATCAAGGGCGTGTTGCGGGACCAGAGCGTGCTGGCCGGGATCGGCAACGCCTATTCGGACGAGATCCTGCACGCGGCGCGGATGTCGCCGTTCAAGCTCGCCGCCGATCTGTCCGAGGAGGAGGTGGCGCGGCTGTACGCGGCGGTCGTCACGACGCTGGGCGAGGCGGTCGAGCGGGCCCGGGGGCTGGCGCCGGAGGACCTCAAGGCGGAGAAGAGGACGGGGATGCGGGTGCACGGGCGGACCGGGGAGCCCTGTCCGGTCTGCGGGGACACCGTACGGGAGGTGTCGTTCAGCGACTCGTCGCTGCAGTACTGCCCCACATGCCAGACCGGGGGCAGGCCGCTCGCCGACCGGCGGTTGTCGCGGTTGTTGAAGTAGTTGCGCCCGGCGTTGCTGAAGTAGTTGCGCCCGGCATGCGGCCTCCGCCACCGGCAACCGGCGGCGGAGTGGCGTCAGATCGTCCAGGGTTCACCAACTCGCTAGCGAGTACTGCTGCTATCTCACGTACCTGCAGTCCCACGCGTCACCTATTTCCGTGGCGTTGGCATTAGCCAACCGGTCAAGTGCGTCAGAGCCATATTGCCACTTGCAGACCTGGTCCACGGGTATACCCTCTACGCGCGACTTATCGGAGTTCACACAGAACCAGCGGTATGCAGGGTACTTGGCATTCTCTGAGGCAAGTAGATTGAGCCCCTTGGCTTTGCACCAACCCTCCAGGTCGGGCACTCCCGCATAGGAGACGCTATCCATGCATTCCCATGCACTGTAAGTGTTCGCCATAGTCCTGAGCCGGTCGATTACATTGCGTTTCGGGTAAGCCGCTCCACAGACACCCTCGACGAAATTGTGAATGTCTTCGTCATTGGCGAATTCTTGCAGACTGCCGTCATCGTTCTTGCAACGTATGGAGTACGCATCCTCGCCGATGGTCGTGACACCCTGCCCGTACCCCTGATCCTTGCAATAGTCGTTGAAATCCTGAACCGATAGCGGGTGAACGACATCTGCATCACTTTCTGCCACGGGGGACGCAACAGCCAGTGAACCGCTGAAACCTCCTGAGAACAGGCAGGTCGCCAGCATGAACGCTGTCACGACCAGAGAGGCTTCGACCTTTCTCACGAAACGCAACATAGCCGCCTCGATTTCACGGAGAGAACTTCATCGATTCGCCGCATGAGACAAGTGTCAGACACCGACATGAATTCCCCATCGTGCAGCCGTCGGGAGAGAACCGACTGCAGCGGCAGATAAGGCAATTCCCGTTTCGACTATTTGAGCGTGACGAGAAACGGGGCAACGGAAGGTAGACCCCCAAAGGAATGCAGTGTTCCCTCCTAGCAGGATCCCTCGCACCTCGGAGGTGGGCAACTCGCAGTCCCTCTCCGCCGAGCAGTGCCTCAGTTCGCTCCTCCCGGTCTGTCCGAGACGGCTCAGCCGCCTCCCAACCCTTGGCGACGCCCTGCATTCGAGGCGTCGCCACTGCGGGTTGGTGTCTGGGGCTGAGCCCTACGTGTCAATTGCTCATCCCGACGCCAGCAGCTCCCGGAGTTCGTGTACCGCCTCGCGGAGGTGATCGGCGAAGGCGTGCATTTCGGCGGCCACGGGGCGGGGGGTGGAGAGGTAGAGGTGGAAGCGGTCGGGGAGGAGGACGTAGGCGACGCCGATGCAGCGGGGGCTGGTGGAGCCGAAGCCGAAGTACTGGATGTGGGTGGAGGGGGCGGAGCTGGTGCTGAGGTAGTCGTCGCGCATGACCAGCCAGCCGGGGGTGCGGTAGAGGGCGGGCTGTTCGGTGAGGCCGAGGTCGGGGCCGCGGCGGCGCTGGATCAGTTCGAGTTCCCAGAGGTGTTGCTCCGGGGCGTCGCCGGCCTGGCATTCCTTGGCGCGGGTGACGTGGGCGCGGGCCGCGGTGTGGAGGGCGGCGCGGCGGGCGGCGGGGTCGGTCGCCGGGTCCTGCAGGGTGGCGACGAAGTCCACGATCTCCGGGGTGACCACGCGCATGGCCTCGGTGCGGCCGCGGCGCCACTGGCGGGTGGCGATCGACTCGTAGGTGGCGCCCAGGTGTCCCTTGGCGCGCTGGTGGGCCAGTTGGTAGGCGAGCTGGACGAAGGCGTCCGGGGAGACGCCCAGGGACTTGGCCGTGGTGGCGCCGAAGTCGTCGAAGGAAACCGTTCGGGTGGCGGTGTCGGCGCCGTACCGGGCGAAGGCGGTGGCGGCGGAGCGCACCTGGGCGCGGAGGGCGTCGTCGAGGTGGAAGGTGAGGGGGTGGGGGGTGGGGGCGCCCTGGGGGCGCGCTCCGGAGAGGCGGGAATGTTCCTCGGACGGCGTGGCGAGCAGGGCGTCGACGAAGCTGAGGATGGTGGTGCCGTCCAGTTCGCAGTGTTCGACGTTGATGCCGGCGCGGCCGTCGGCGAAGACGATGAAGGAGACGGCCTTGTCGAACCAGCGGTTGCCGCGGTCGCCGTGGAGGAGTTCGTCGCAGGCCGTCTGGGTGTCCGCGGGGGCGAAGTCCTCCAGACAGAGGCAGAAGAGGGCGGTTTCGACGGTGTCGAGGGCCGCGGCGTTGTCGGGGTGCAGGGCTTGGAGGGACGCGCGGGCGGCGGCCCATTCGGCGCGGGCCATGGTGGTCAGGTGGCCGACCGGGGCGTCCGGCTCCGTACCCGGGTCGGCCTTGAGGACGGCCCGCAGGCCTTCCTTCAGGTCGTCGAGGGTGTGCGGTGTGCCGTCGGGGCCGAGGACGTCGAGGGTGTACATGCGGCCCCGGAAGAAGACCACGATGTGGCGGGCGTCGGACGGGCCGGGCCACTCGTCCGTGTAAGGGGCGCGGACGGTGTCCTGTTCCGGGCCGGGGATGCGGGTGGTGGAGAACAGGAACTTGTTCTGTTCCATGGTCTGCGGGCGGCCGCGCTGGATCACCGGGGGAAGGGCCTCCCGGTCCAGTTGGTGCTTGTGGTGCAGCGCCCCGGCGATCAGGCCGGCGGCCCGGTCCAGCTGTGCCTGCCCGGTGTCCTGGAAGAGGAAGAAGAAGTTGGCGTTGAGGGCGATGCGGTCGCGGCGGCCGAGGTAGCGGTAGGGCCAGAAGGTGTCGAGCCAGCTGTGCACGCCCTCGGTGGCGTCGTACTCCTCCAGGGCTGCCTGGAGCACCCGGCCGGGGCCGCCGGGCCGGAGGAAGGCGGCCACCTCGGCCTCGGTCTCGGCGAGTTGGGCGGGGGTCAGCAGGGGCCGGCACCAGGCGAGGAACCGCTCGCAGCTCTCCTCCAGGGAGGGCAGCGGTACCCGTGGGAGGGTGTCCTCCAGGGCGAAGGTGGGGGTGGAGGCGGATCCCTGGCCGGTGGGCGGGAGGGCGGTGCCGTCGCTGTCGGTCACGTCTACGGTCCCCTGACTGTTGGTCACGTGCGTCTCGTTTCGGTGTGCGGTGTTCGGGGTGCGGGGTGCTGTGTGCGGTGTGCTGTGTTCGGGCGGGGTGTACTGGGTTCGAGGTGCGGGGTGCGGGTGCGGGGGCCTAGTCCAGCAGCTGGTCGCCGCGTATCGCGCGGCCCTCGGCGGTCAGGTGTGCGGGGTCGACCCGGCCGAAGAGCTGGCGGGTGCGGGCGACGCTGCCGATGACACCGGGGCGCTCGCTGTAGGCGAAGATCGCCGAGTGGCGTGCGGCCGCGCCCCGCACCGGGCTGACCCGGTGCAGCGAGTAGCGGCCCTTGAACAGCTGCAGGTCGCCGGGGCGGAGCGGAAGGCGGTGG
Source organism: Streptomyces sp. NRRL S-337 (assembly GCF_000720175.1). Lineage (GTDB taxonomy): Bacteria > Actinomycetota > Actinomycetes > Streptomycetales > Streptomycetaceae > Streptomyces > Streptomyces siderophoricus. The sequence goes on along the minus strand of NZ_JOIX01000029.1, from coordinate 16,434 downwards.
ATCAGCCGCTCGCCCCGGCCCTGAAGGACGGCGCGGACGTCGTCGAAGTGCTCGTCCTGTGCGGACCGGATGTTCGGGCAGTACTCGAAGTCGCCGCCGGCTCCGGCCTCCTGGGTGAGCATGCTGACGGTGAACTCGTTGGTGTCGAAGTGCCAGGGGTGTTCCTTGCCCGGTTCGACGACGTTCAGGACGAGCGCGGAGTACGGGTCGGCGAGCTCGTACAGCCGGGGCAGGCGGAAGCAGCGGGCAACGAAGCGCTGGAACGCGGGGTGGGCGTAGAGCCGGCTGATCAGGGCGCCGGACGGGATGCGGTCCCGGGCGACGAAGGCGTTGCCGCGCTCGAAGACCGTGCGGCCGGGGTGGCCGGGCGGCAGGTCCCGGTCGACGGCGATGTTGTAGACGTTGACCGATTCGACGTCGAAGTGGGCGCGGGGGGCGATCTCGGCGCATTCGGCCCGGAGGAGCGCGCGCCGGGCGGGGTGGATGAAGTCCGGCAGGACGGTGCAGCCGAGGGTGTCCAGCTCGTGCCGGGCGCGGGCGACGACGGCCCGCGCCTCGGGGCCGTCGGGGTCCGCCAGGGGGTATCGGCCGGTGTCGACCACCTCGTCGAGGGTCGGGGTCTGCGTGGTGGTGGGGGCGGGGTCGTGCGCGGTGCCGATGCTGTTCACGGTGCTCATGCGTTCCTCTCCGCGGGCGTGGAGACACCTGCGGGCACCGGGGTGCGGCAGGCGTCCACGTCATGGCGCGTCATTGCACGTCTTTGCACGTTGCTGCACGTTTTTTTACGTCAACTCCCTCGAAGCCGAGGCGAGTTGGCGTAGGAGCTGGAAGAAGTTGACGTTGCCACACCTTCCGGGGCGTTGTCTGTGACACGACGCACGGTGCGGAGATCGTCACGCATTCGGTACGACCGCCCGGGCGGAACGACGGACGGGCCGGCACCCTGCCCGCCACGTCGCCTCCCTCACAGTTTTTGCAACTTGTTGCATAACAGCCCTCGCCTGGTCTAGAACCGGTATCAGTCCACCCCGCCCGAGGAGGCCCCCGTGAGCCCGAAGAACCCGTACCCGCATCTGATGAGCCCGCTCGACCTCGGGTTCACCACGCTCCCCAACCGGGTGCTGATGGGGTCGATGCACATCGGCCTGGAGGAGGCGGAGAACGGGTTCGCGCGGATGGCCGCGTTCTACGCGGAGCGGGCGCGCGGCGGGGTCGGGCTGATGGTCACCGGCGGGATCGCACCGAACGACGCGGGCCGGCCGTACGAGGGCGGGGCCAAGCTGACCACCGAGGCGGAGGCGGCGCAGCACCGGACCGTGACCGAGGCGGTGCACGCCGCGGGCGGGCGGATCGCGATGCAGATCCTGCACTTCGGGCGGTACGCGTACCACCAGGACCTGGTCGCGCCGAGTGCGATCCAGGCGCCGATCAGCCCGTTCATCCCGCACGCGCTCACCGAAGCCGAGGTGGAGCAGACCGTCGAGGACTACGTACGGGCGGCGGAACTGGCCAGGTCGGCGGGGTACGACGGGGTCGAGATCATGGGCTCGGAAGGGTACTTGATCAACGAGTTCGTGGTCGGCGCGACCAACCACCGCGACGACCGGTGGGGCGGCTCGTACGAGAACCGGATGCGGTTCCCGGTGGAGATCGTGCGGCGGACGCGGGAGCGGGTCGGGCCGGACTTCATCCTGATCTACCGGCTGTCGATGCTGGACCTGGTGCCGGGCGGCTCGACGCTGGAGGAGGTCGTCACGCTCGCCAAGGAGATCGAGGCGGCGGGCGCGACGATCATCAACACCGGCATCGGATGGCACGAGGCCCGCATCCCGACCATCGCGACGTCGGTGCCGCGCGGGGCGTACACCTGGGTGACCAAGCGGCTGATGGGTGCGGTCTCGGTGCCGCTGGTGACCAGCAACCGGATCAACACCCCCGAGGTCGCCGAGGAGTTGCTCGCCGACGGACGGGCCGACATGGTGTCGCTGGCCCGGCCCTTCCTCGCCGACCCGGACTTCGTGGCGAAGGCGGCCGACGGGCGGGCCGCGGAGATCAACACCTGCATCGGCTGCAACCAGGCCTGCCTCGACCACACCTTCAGCGGGAAGATCACCTCGTGCCTGGTGAATCCGCGGGCCTGCCACGAGACCGAGCTGGTGCTCGCGCCGACCCGGCTGCGCAAGCGGCTCGCGGTGGTCGGGGCCGGGCCGGCCGGACTCGCCTGTGCGGTGTCGGCCGCCGAGCGCGGGCACGAGGTCACGCTGTTCGAGGCCGCGGACGAGATCGGCGGGCAGCTGAACATCGCCAAGCGGGTGCCCGGCAAGGAGGAGTTCGAGGAGACGCTGCGGTACTTCCGCGAGCAGCTGGCGCTGCGCGGGGTGGACGTCCGGCTGAAGACCGCGGTGACCGCGGCCGACCTGGGGGCGTACGACGAGGTGGTGGTCGCCACCGGAGTCACCCCGCGGATCCCGGAGATCGAGGGCATCGGCCACCCGAGCGTGGTCAGCTACCTCGACGTGCTGCGGGACGGTGCGCCGGTGGGCGCGCGGGTCGCGGTCATCGGGGCGGGCGGCATCGGCTTCGACGTCGCGGAGTTCCTGACCGACGCCGGTGACGGGGCGAGCCGGGACGCGGAGACGTACTTCCGGGGCTGGGGCGTGGACACCGGCTACGGCGACCGCGGCGGGCTGCGGGCGCCGGAGCGGCCCGCGCCGCCGCGCCAGGTGCACCTGCTCCAGCGCAAGGCGTCCAAGGTGGGCGCCGGGCTGGGCAAGACCACCGGGTGGATCCACCGTACGGAGCTGCGGCACCGGGGCGTGACGATGGTCCCCGGCGTGACGTACGAGCGGATCGACGATGCGGGGCTGCACGTCACGATCGACGGCGAGGCCCGCACGCTGCCGGTGGACACCGTCGTGCTGTGCACCGGACAGGAGCCCCGCCGGGACCTGTACGAGGAGCTGCGGGCGGAGGGCCGGGCGGTGCATCTGATCGGCGGTGCGGACGTCGCCGCCGAGCTGGACGCCAAGCGCGCCATCAAGCAGGGGACGGAGCTGGCGGCGGCGCTCTGAACCGCGGGCGGCACCCGGATCGGCGCCCGGCCTGCCTAGGATTCCCCCATGTCCCTCCCCCACGCGATCCTCACCGCCCTGCTGGAGAAGCCGTCGTCGGGGCTGGAGCTGACCCGGAGGTTCGACCGGTCGATCGGGTACTTCTGGCCGGCCACGCATCAGCAGATCTACCGGGAGCTGGGGAAGCTGGAGCAGGCCGGGTTCATCCGGGCGCTGCCGTCCGAGCAGCCGTCGCGCGGGCAGAAGAAGGAGTTCGAGGTGCTGCCGGCGGGGCGCGCGGAGCTGACCGCGTGGGCGTCCGGCGAGCAGGACGCCAAGCCGGTGCGCAATGCGCTGGTGCTGCGGCTGCGGGCGGCGGCGGTCGTCGGGCGGGCCGGACTGGACACCGAGCTGCGGCGCCATCTGGCGTTGCACCAGCGGCAGTTGGCGGAGTACGAGGAGATCGAGGCGCGCGACTTCGGGGCGGTGGCCGACCCGAAGGACCGGCTGCGGCGACTGGTGCTGCGGGCCGGGGTCGGGCTGGAGACCTTCTGGGTGCAGTGGCTCCAGGAGGCCCTGGCCGAGGTCGAGGACATGGCGGACGACGGGGAAGCGGGCGGGCGGCCCGGGGAGTGATTCCCGGGCCGCCCGCCGGTGTCGTCAGCAGGTGGCGCGAAGCGCGGGCGTGTGTCGGCGGGCCGTCAGCAGTTGTCGTAGAGCAGCGCGCGCACCAGGCGGCAGGTCGTCTCGGAGGGGGCGTGCACCCCTATCCGGGCGGCGGTGCTGCGGATCCGGTGGTTGGGGGCCTGCTCGGGGCGGTAGACGCCGGTGTCGAGCAGGGCGATGGCCAGGCGCATGGCCTTCAGGCGGCGGTTGTGGGATTCGTACCGCTCGCGAGGCCAGCCGGCGGGCAGTGGCTTCTTGGGCAGCGGGTGGGCGGGGAGAGGCTTCGTCATCGTTGCGGCAACAGCCACGGGCGACCTCCTGGAGCGCTGGGAAAACCCTCACTGACTGGTTCCCATTCTACCGGCCGGCACTGACAAAAGCCCCTGGCCAGAGCCGATTTGAGGGCTCTGGCCAGGGGTTCGGTGCGGGTCGTCGTCAGGCCGTGGCGGCACCCGCCCGCAGCACCGTCTTGTCGGGTTTGCCGACCGGCGTGAGCGGGATGGCGTCGACGACGTGGACGGCGGCCGGGGCGTACATGGCGCCCTTGTGCGCGGTGACGAACGCGCGGAGGTCGGCCGGGTCCACGGTCCGGCCCGGGGCGGGGACCACCGCGACGTGCACCTCCTCGGTCTCGTCCGCGGTGCGCACCCCGTAGACGGCGCAGTGGGCGACCGCGGGGTGGGTGTGCAGCAGGTCCTCGATCTCCGCCGGGTGGACGTGGCCGCCCACGACGATGATCACGTCCTTGACCCGGTCGACGAGGTAGAGCCGGCCCTCGTCGTCCAGGCAGCCGACGTCCCCGGTGCGCAGCCAGCCGTCACCGGGCAGGGCCCGCGCGGTCTCCTCGGGCTGCTTCCAGTAGCCGGCCATCACTCCTGCGGAGCGGATGTGAACCTCGCCCTGCTCCCCCGTCGGCAGGTCGCGGCCGTCCGCGTCCCGGACGGCGATCTCCACGCCGGGCAGCGCGCGGCCGACGGTGATCCGGCCGCCGGGCCCGGTGGGCACGTGGTCCTCCGGGAGGGCCAGGCTGATGCTCATCGCCTCGGACATGCCGTACATCCCGTGCAGCACCGGACCGAAGACCTCGGCGGCCTGCAGCAGACGGGAGGGCGAGGCCGGGCAGCCGCCGTAAGTGATACGGGCGAGGGAGCTGAGGTCGGTGGTGGGGAGGGTGGGGTCGTCCAGCAGACGGTAGAGCAGCGGCGGCAGCAGCCACAGGTCGGTGATGCGGTCGCGGGCGACGGCGGCGAGGACGGCCGCGGGGTCGAAGGAGCGGTGCAGGAAGACGGTGCCGCCGCCGGCGAGGGTGAGGTCGGACAGGATGCCCGCCAGGTGGGCGAGCGAGGTGCAGGCCAAGAAGCGGGCGGGCCCGTCCGCGGGGTCAGGTGCCATGTGGGCGAGCATCGCGCCGTAGGGGGCGTGCGCCATCCGGACGCCCTTGGGGATGCCGGTGGTGCCCCCGGTGTGCCGGATGCACCAGTCGTCCTCCGGGCGGGCGCGGCTCGGTACCTCGGGGGTGGCCGGGAGCGCGGCGCAGGCGGCGAGCAGATCCGCGCCGAGGGCGGGGGCGGGCGCCGGGCCGAGGGTCAGCACCTCGGGGCGCGGGCCCGGCAGCCGGCGCAGGACCTCCCGTGCGGTGGCGTGCAGTTCGGGGTCGGCGACGAGCAGCGCCGGTTCGACGCTGTCGGCTATCCGGGCCAGGGATTCGGCGGCCATGCCGTCGTAGAGGAAGACCACCCGGGCGCCGAGGAGGTTGACGGCGTAGCGGACCGCGAGCACCTCGGGGCGGTTGCCGCTGAGCAGGCAGACCGTGTGGCCCCGGCCGATGCCGCGGGCGTCGAGCACCGCCGCCATGCGCTGGACGGTGGCGTGCAGCTCACCCGCGGTGAGGTCGGGGTGGCCCTCCGGGCCGGTCAGTGCGAGCCGCTCCGGGTCGCGGGCGAGGGCGGCCAGGATGGTGTCGGCGTAACTGGTGAAGCCGGTGGCGGGTGGCATCGACGGTGTGCTCCTCGGTGCGGTGCTCGGGTGGTCGGCGGCCGGACGGTGACCGGCCGGCGGAACCGACGCTACGGCCGATCTCCCATGCCCTCCACGACCAAATGCGCCATGTACTCATGACCGTTGAGGCATGAGCGGGGCGAGGGACTCCTCCGCCGCCGCCAGGATCTCGGTGACCCGCAGGCCGAAGTGGACGTCGCAGGCGTTCGGTAGACCGGTCTCCACCGCGGCGAGCAGGGCGTCGAGGGCGCGGTGGTAGGCCGGTCCGGGGCCGTGCTGACGGCGGGGCAGGGTGGTGACGCCGGCCGTGCCGCGGAGGGTGACCTCGACGCCGGCCGCGGCGGCCGGGGCGGTCAGCCCGACCGTCGCGGTGCTGGCCGCGCCGCTGCTGTGCCGCATCGTCAGGAGCACGGTGTCGGCCGGGCCCCTGGTGGCGGTCACCTCCTCCGCGTCACCCAGGACGGGCAGCAGGACGGAGAGCGCGTGCGGGCCGACGTCCCACAGGCCGCCCTTGTCGCGGCGCCACGGCGAGTGGGCGTACGGGCTGGTGGAGCCGTTGGAGAAGACCGGCGCGAGCCAGTCGGCGTGCGCGGTGAACCAGCCGCCCACGGCCGCCTGCGCGGCGATCCACTCGCCTTCCTCCGCGCCGAAGCGCGCGGTGAAGAAGACCACCGAGGCCACCCCCGCCCGGTCGGCTGCCTCGGCGACCGCCCGGGCCTCGGGCACGGAGGTGGCGACCGGCTTGTCCAGCAGGAGGTGGCAGCCGGCCCGCGCGGCGCGCTGGGCCAACGGGCCCTGTACGGAGGGCGGCAGCGCGATGGCCACGGCGTCGCAGTCGGCGCACAGCTCGTCGGGGCTCTCGTACGGGCGGGTGCCGTGGGCCTGGGCCAGGGCGGCGGCGGCCTCCGCGCGGCGCCCCCAGACGCCGGTGAAGGCGACGCCGGGGTGGTCGGCGAGGGCGGGGGCGTGGACGCTGCGCGCCCAGGGACCGGTACCGAGGAGTCCGATGCGCATGATCGTCATGCGACCCAGTGTCCCCCGGGGCGGGCGGCGGACGGCCGATTCCCCGGGGCGGCCGGGCCGTGTCCCAGGGGCGGCCGGGCCGCTGTCCCGGGCCGGTAATCGGCATGCCTGCCGCGCCCGCCCGGTGTTACGTTTCCCCCAGCCGGCCGCGGGACTCCGGTGCGACTTCCGGACCTGCTCTGCAAAGCAACGATTCGCTGTTCGTGCCCCCATTCCCCGGCCGGCGTCCGACGACGGGGAGGGACGGGGTGGAGAGCTGCCCGGATCTGGTGGCGGCCGAGGACGTGCTGCTCTTCGTGAACGCCGCGATCACGGCCACCGGACAGCGGGAGTTCCGCTCCGGCGCGGCGGCACAGCAGCTGTCGCTGGACTTCCTGCACGAGTACGTGCGGATCAACTACCGCCCGCTGTACGCCGCTTCGCTCGCCCTGGACATCAACGACCACAACGCCGCGCTGATCGTGCGCCGGCTGCTGGAGACCGCGGGCGAGGCGACGGCGGACGGTCGGCGCACCGAAGGACGGCTGATCGCGGCCCGGCTGGCGCGGCTGCCCGCACCGCGGGTGTACCGCCTGTTCCGGGCGCTCGGCGCGGCCGGGGTGAACAACCGCCGGACCCGCGCGATCATCCGCGATTGGGTCGCCGCGCGCCCGGACCCGGCGCTGGACGCGGTGAAGTACCGGGCCGGCCTCAAGTCCGCGGCGCGCCACGCCCATCTGCCGCTGCACGGGCCGGGTGAGGACGTTGGTGAGCTGGGCGACTTCCTGTTCGCGCCGCGCCGCCGGAAGCAGTTCGACACCCCGCTGCTGGACGCCTGGCGCCGGGCGCACTACGAGCAGGGCGCGCTGTACGAGCTGCCGTTCACCGTCGCCGAGGGGTTCGCGGCGGCGCACGGCATCGGGCGCCGGGCCTTCCTGGAGCGCATCGCCCCGCGGATGACACGTGGGGAGCGGCTGCGGGTGCAGGAGTCGGCCCGTGCGCACGGCGCCGAGGTGGACCGCGACCTCACCGGGATGCCGCTGACCCGGCTCGCCTCGTACGTCCTGGGGCTGCCGCTGGACGACCGGGTCGCCCGCCGGGCCGAGCTGACCGGCGCGCTGCGGGCGGCGGCGCGGCGTACCGCCGGGGCCCGGGCCGGGACGTGGGGCCGGGTGGCGGCCGTACTGGACGACAGCTACTCCACCACCGGCTCGCGGCAGAAGCGGCGCCGCCCGCTGGCGACCGCGCTGGCCTGCCACTTCCTGCTGGAGGCGCTGGGCGGGGAGTACCTGCCCCTGTGGACGTCCGGGCGCAAGGACGCGCTGCTGGCCCGGCCGTACGGGCCGACTCCGCTGGGCATGCGGGTGCTGGACGCGCTGGAGTACGCGCCCGAGCGGCTGGTGATCGTCTCGGACGGCTGGGACAACGCGCCGCCCGGGCTGGCCGGTGAGGTGCTGCGGGTCTGGCGGACCCGGCTCGACCCGGGCGGCGCCACCTCCGCGGTCCACCTCAACCCGGTCTACGACGCCGAGGACTTCACGGTGCGGCGGCTGTCCCCCGTGGTGCCGACGGCCGGGGTGCGTGACGCCGAGGACCTGCCGGCGCTGGTGCAGCTCGCGCGGTTCGCCGAGGGCCGCACCGGGCTCGCCGAGCTGCGGGCTCATCTGGACGAGCGGGTGCGGCAGTTCCTCGCGGAGGACGGGGAGCCGGTCCGTGCAGAGGGGGCGGCGGGATGAGCAGGCTGGATCTGAGCGGGCTGCGGGCCCGGCCGGCGCAGGTGTGGGGCGCGGTCCGGCTGGTCCCGCTGGTGCGGGCGGAGCCGATCACCGATCTGCGGCTGCACCGCGAGCTGTACGAGGACGGGCCGCTGACGGTCCGGGGCGAGCGCGGCACGGCCTACACGGCATACGTTCCGCACGGTTTCGTGGCGAACTGGACGGGCGACGGGTCGCCGGCCGCCGCGTACGGCTCGCAGCTGAGCGATGAGCGGGGCCCGGTGGTGTGCGCGCCGCTGCACCTTCCGCGCAAGCTCGTCCAGCGACGGCGCGGCAAGGAGGCGGGCACGGGGGCCGGGAAGGGGCCCGGGACGGGGCCCGGGAAGGGGAAGGCGGCCGGCGGCCCCTCGGGCGGACTGCGGTTCCTGCCGCTCCATCTGGCGCTCGACGGCTATCTGGCGCTGCACTTCGGCGGTCCGTCGATCGTGTGGGAGGAGTGGACCCGGAGGGCGGTCCGCGACGGGCTCTCGCCGCGCGCGGAGCGGGCCTACCGGGGCGAGGCGATCCCCGGGCTGGACGACGCGCTGCGGGTCTTCGAGATCCATCCCGGGCAGTGCGGGGTGCTGGTGTACGTCGCCGACGCCCTGGCCGCCGCCTTCGTGGTGCCGCATCCGGACGACTACCGGGCGCTGCACCCGTCGCTGCTGCAGGACCTGTACGGCGAGCTGATGCACCAGTACGCCCTCTACGGCGGGCCGGTGCCGGAGTTCACGGCCCGGATCGCGGCGGAGTACATCACCTCGCTCGCCGAGCTGCGGTCCGCCGCCGAGCGCCGGCAACAGGAGTGGGAGAGTCAGCACGCCGTCCTGATGGCGGGTGAGCTGCTGGACGAGTCCTACGAGGTGCGGCAGGCGTACCGGATGGGGCGGTTCCGGCTGTCCCGGTTCCTGCCGCCGTTCGCGCTGCACCGCACCCAGCACATCGGCGAAACGATCACCGACGGCAAGGGGCGGGTCGCCTACCTCAAGACGTTCCGGCTGACCGACAAGCAGGTCCGGCGCGGTCATGTCCTGCACCGGCTGGCGGCCCACGACTGGCACGTGGGCCGCACCGCGGAGGCGATGGGCATCACCGGTCCGGAGCTCGTCCGGCGGGTAACACACCTGGGGTTCGAGGGGCTGCTGGAACGGCCCGTCGAGCGTCCGGCGAAGGGGCGCGGCTGAGGTCTGCGCCACACCATCAGCCGCAAACCGGGAGATAACCCCCAGGAATCGGTCGTGGCACGCCATGGATTCCTGGGCAGAATGGGGCAAACCGCTTTCGAATGGCAGGATGTCCGGCTGAGTAACCTGCGGTTCACATATGGGCAACGGACGAGAAACGGCCCGTTGCGAGAGTGCGAACGTACGCCCGCACGCGTACCCGCACCTACCCGTATAAGAGGACCCCGTGAGCATCAAGGCCGAGTACATCTGGATCGACGGCACCCAGCCGACCGCCAAGCTCCGTTCCAAGACGAAGATCCTGGATGGGGGTCCCTCCCAGGCCTTTAGCACTGGGGGAGCGAGCAAGCTGCCGCGCTGGGGCTTCGACGGGTCCAGCACGAACCAGGCGGAGGGCCACTCCTCGGACCTCGTCCTCGAACCGGTCTTCAGCTGCCCGGACCCGATCCGCGGCGGGGACCACCTGCTGGTGCTGTGCGAGGTGCTCAACACCGACCTCACCCCGCACTCCTCCAACACCCGTGCGCTGCTGCGCCCGGTGGCGGAGAAGTTCGCGGACCAGGAGCCGATCTTCGGCATCGAGCAGGAGTACACCTTCCTCAAGGGCGAGCGGCCGCTCGGCTTCCCCGAGGGCGGCGGCTTCCCGGCCCCGCAGGGCGGCTACTACTGCGGCGTCGGCGCCGGCGAGATCTTCGGCCGGGAGATCGTCGAGAAGCACCTCGACCTGTGCCTGGCCGCGGGCCTCGGACTGTCCGGCATCAACGCCGAGGTCATGCCGGGCCAGTGGGAGTTCCAGGTGGGCGCGCTGCCGCCGCTGGAGGTCTCCGACCACATGTGGGTGGCGCGCTGGCTGCTGCACCGTACGGCGGAGGAGTTCGGCGTCACCGCGTCGCTGGACGCCAAGCCGGCCAAGGGTGACTGGAACGGCGCGGGCGCGCACACCAACTTCTCCACCCGCGCGATGCGCGAGGGCTACGACCCGATCATCACCGCCTGCGAGGCGCTGGGCGCCGACGGCAAGCCGCTGGAGCACGTCCGCCAGTACGGCACCGGCATCGAGGACCGGCTCACCGGTGCACACGAGACCGCGCCCTGGGACGAGTTCAGCTACGGCGCCTCGGACCGCGGTGCGTCGGTGCGCATCCCCTGGCAGGTCGAGGTCGAGAAGAAGGGCTACATCGAGGACCGGCGGCCGAACGCCAACGTCGACCCGTACGTGGTGACCCGGCTGATCGTGGACACCTGCTGCACGGAGCTGGCGCGGCGCGAGCAGGTCTGAGACGGGCGGTAGCGCGTAGGGGCCGTAGCACGTAGGCCGTAGCGCATATGGGGGCCGGACCGGTGGGTCCGGCCCCTTCGCGTGTCCGGCCCCTTCGCGTGTCCGGCCCCTTCGCGTGTCCGGGCCGTTCGCATGTCCGGCGTCCCGGGCCTCGCATCCGCCGCCCGCCGTCCCCGCGCCCGGCCGCCGGGCGGCGTTGTCAGTGGCGGATGGCAGGCTGGGATCATGCTTGCGATCAGCGTCAAGACCGAGTCCGGGGCGGACCTTTCGCGCCCCACCGCCGCGCAGCTGGCCGGGCTGCTGCGGCGGATCGGTGCCGACGGCGACCACTTCGCGGTCGTCGAGCGGCTGCCCGTCGAGGACCAGGTGTTCATACAGACCTGGCGGGACGGCGACGGGCCGTTCGCCGTGGAGCACCGCGACGGTGCCCCGGAGCGGCACTTCACGGCCTCGACCGCGGACGCCGAGCGGGTCGTCGAGGTGTTCCTGGACTGGGCCGGCGGCGGGCGGGCGTGGCGTACGGCCCTGGACTGGCGGCCCGCCGACCTGTTCGGCACACCCGGTCTCGACCCCGCGATCCGCGCGGAGGCCGAGGAGCGCGCCCGGGCCGGCATACGCTCCGGCTTCCGCGCTTTCCACGAGGTCGTCAGGGACGTCCAGGACGCCTTCGACCCCGCGGAGGCCGAGGTCTCGAAGGACGAGGCACGGCGGATCGTGGCGCAGCTGTGGGAGCAGCGGCTCACCGAGCAGGCCGGATGGCCGGAGGTGACCGACCCCGACCGAATCGCCCGGGCCTTCGCCGCGCTGGCGGACCAGGGATTGACCGCCCGGATGGACTTCACCTGCTGCAGCAGCTGCGCGCTGGGCGAGATAGGGGGCGAACGGACCGAGGGCGACCGGGGCTTCGTCTTCTTCCACCACCAGGACACCGAGGCGGCCGCCGAGGGCCACGGCCTCGCGGTCCGCTACGGCGCGTACCCCGGCCCCGGCCAGGACGCCCGGGAAGTGCCGGGCGAGCAGCGGGCCGAGGTCGGCCGGACGGTGGCCGCAGTGCTGGCCGAGGCGGGCCTGCCGGTGCGGTGGGACGGCGATCCGGACCGCGTGATCGACCTCGCCCCGCTGGACTGGCGCAAGCGCCTGCCGACGGGGGCCTGAGATGACTCCCCTACCGCCCCGCCCGTCGCGCCCGTCCCGACCGTTCGGCGTGCCCTGGGCCGCACCGCTGTACGTCGGAGCCCTCCAGCTCGGCGCGTACGCCACCGCGCGGCTGCCCGCCCGCCGCCGGACGGAGCTGCTGCGCGCCCACTCCACCAACGTCGCCAATCTGCGGGCCGGCCGCTGGGGCACGCTGCTGACCAGCGCCGGGTTCGTCGAGGAGCCGCTTCCGGTGCCGTACGGCGCGGCGCTGCTCGCCGTCCTCGGCACGGCCGAGCGGCGCTGGGGAGTACGGCGCGCGGCGGGAGTCTTCGCGGCCGGCCACATCGGCGCCAGCCTGCTGGTCTACGCCGGCCTGCGCGCCCGCACCCCCCTGCGCGGGCCCGGGGACCCGACTTCGCACGCCGTCGACGTCGGCGCCAGCTACGGCTTCTACGCCACCCTGGGCGCGCTCGCCGCGTCCGGCCCGCACCGCGGCGTCCGGACCGCCGCCACGGCCGGCCTGCTGGCCCTGGGGATACGGCCCGTGCTGCGCCGCGGGCGGACGTTCACCGACGCCGGCCATCTCACCGCCCTCGTGCTGGGGACGGCGACCGGAGCCGGAATACGCGCAGGACGGCCCACCCGGAAAGGGGCAAACCAGGGATACACGGCAGCAGGCCGCTGACGGCACGGCGACGACGGATTTCGGTCACCCGCCCGCTCCCCTCCCCCTCCCCCAACTCCTGTCCCCACAGGCCGAGTCGGAAAGGAATCGCGCCCGGTCCGGTGGTATGTGCCGCCCGGGTGCGGTGGATTCGCGTCACACCGCCACCCACACGAGGGACAGATCACCGACTGTCTGGTTCAATGGGGCCATGGCCAGCCTCACCGACACCGCGACAGGTCGCAGCGACCTTGAGCCCTTCTGGCCGTCCCGGCAGGCGCACGCTTTCGACCGTCTGTGTTGCCGCGCGCACTGAGCGCGGGCCCGCACACACCTCATCGACGCCGCTGACCGGCGTCCCCAGCCCTGCCCGCGCGCACGACGTCCCCGACGCCCCTCTGCGCGAAAGAGCTGACTCCTGATGACGAACGTCCGTACCCTGACCGCCGGTTCCACGACGGCCCCCCTGTCCCCCCTCACCACCCCGCACCCGAACCGCCACCGCCTGCGCGCCGTTTCACCCGACGAAGCCCTCCCGTCACCCGCCACCGCCCCGGACGGAGGCGCTACGAGCCACCGGGTCCCTGCCGTGGCGGAGCTGCTGAACTCCGGCGCCACCTGGCTGCCGGCGCCCCAGCACAGCCTGCCGGCACTGCCCGGCCAGCCGCCGATGGTCGGCTACCTCGTCCTGGTGCCGGCCGACCAGGCCACCGCCCAGGCCGCGCCGCCGCCGGCCGCACGGCCCGAGGCGCCCGCCCCGACCGGCGACGAGATCGTCCGGATCGACCCCGAGCAGCGCACCGCCCAGGTCCTGGGCCGCCCGCTGGACCTGACGTACCTGGAGTTCGAGCTGCTGGCCCATCTGGTCGCGCATCCGCACCGGGTGCACACCCGCGACCAGCTGGTGACCACGGTCTGGGGCTACGGGCACGTCGGGGACGGCCGCACCGTCGACGTCCATGTCGCCCGGCTGCGCCGCAAGTTGGGCGCCGAGCACCGGTCGTCGATCGTGACGGTGCGGCGGGTCGGCTACAAGTACGTGCCGAGCACCTGAGTACGGCGAGTCCGTCGCCGGTCCGGGCCGTAGGGGTCCGGCGGCGGTCCGGGCCGTAGGGCTCCGGCGCCGAAACCGACTGCCCGCCCCTGGGTCAGACTCCCTCCCGCTCCCCCTGGAGCGGGAGGGCGCGCCGCACCCCGCGCCCGTGCACCCAGCCCACGCACCCCGCCACCAGCAGCCCGGCCGCCGAGGACAGCAGCATCCCGCGGGCCGGCGACCCGGCCAGCGCCGTACCGCCCAGGCCGCCGAGCGCCGCACTGCACAGCGCCCAGAGGCCCGCGCCCACCGCATCCAGCAGGACGAAACGGCGCAGCGGGTAGCGCACGCTCCCGGTGGAGAGCGCGGCGACGACCCGGCCACCGGGCAGGAAGCGGCCGGCGATGACCAGCAGCGCGGCGTGCCGTTCCACCCGCGCCCGGGCCCTGGCGTGCCGGGCCCGGCCGCGTTCGCCGCGCAGCAGCCGGGCGACGGCCCGTGGGCCCGCGTACCGCCCGACGGCGTAACCGAGGCAGTCACCGGCCAGCGCCCCGGCCGCCGCGACGCCCGCCAGCAGGGCGAGCAGCGGCAGATCGGGGCCGAGGAGCACCGCGACCAGCACGACGGTGGTCTCGCTCGGCATGAACGGCAACAGCGCGTCGAGCCCGGACACCAGCAGCACGACCAGCCAGAGCCAGGGCGAACCGAGCAGGCCCTGCAGCGTGCGGGCCAGCGCGTCGAGGTGGTCGAGCTGGTCACACATGGACCCGCGCGGGCCGCGCCGCGCCCGGTACCGGTACGGCCGCCACCGGCCGCCCGTACAGCGCCGCCCGTTCCGCCCGCGCCGCCAGCTCCCGCCGATCCGCGCCGTCCGCGGTCGTCAGCAGGGGATGAGCGGTGACCCGTACGGTCAGTGCGCGGGCGGCGAGCACCCGGCGCAGCGAGCCGAGGAAGGTGTCCGCACCGCAGAACGCGGCCACCGTGCTGGGGCGGCCCTGCTGGGCGTACTCCAGGGTGACCGGCCGGACCGGCGCACCCGCGTCGAGGGCGGCCTGAAAGGTGGCCCGGCGGAACACCCCCCGGCCGGCCGTGCACCAGGTGGTCGCCTGCGGAAACACCGCCACCGACCGCCCGGAGGCCAGCAGCCGACTCAACTCGCCTATCGCTGACGGCAGTTGACGAGCATCCGTGCGATCGATGAAGAACGTACCGGCGCGCCGGGCCAGACCGCCCACGACCGGCCAGCCACCGACCTCACGCTTGGCGAGGAGGGTGACCGGTTCGACGGCGAGCAGGGCGGGGATGTCGAGCCAGGAGATGTGGTTGACGACGAGGAGGGTCCCGGGGCCACCGCCGGGCGCGGTGAGCGGCCCGGTCCCGGTGCCCGGCGGCCCGGCCACCGGCGCCGGGCCCTCCAGGCGGATGTCCAGCGCGTCGAGCAGAGCGCCGGCATGGGCGCGCAGCCGCACCGGGTCCGCCATCCGCCCGCCGTCCGTCAGCGCCCGGCGCACCCGGTGGGCGAAGACGGCGGAACGCCGTACGGCCTCGGCGGCCGGGACCCGCGGCAGCGCGTGCCGGGCGCAGTCCGGGGTGCAGTCGGAACGGACGTCCCAGGGGCCGTTCACCGCTCCCCCAGGAAGTAGCGCCGGTAGCGGTCGCCGAGCCGTTCCATGTCCAGCACGACGAAGAAGTCCGCGACGTCGAACTCCGGGTCATGGGCGGGCGCGCCACAGATGAACGCGCCGATCCGGAGGTAGCCGCGCAGCAGCGGCGGCAGCTGGGCAAGGCTGGGACGCACCGGCACGGGGACGGTGGAGTGCCACGGCCGGTGCGGGGTGACCTGCAGCTCGGGCGGGGCGGCGTAGCGGGTGCGGCCCAGTTCCCAGGCGTGCGCGGCGGCCGTACCACCGTCGGCGAGCGGGACGGAGGCGCAGCCGGCCAGATAGCGGTGACCGGAGAGCAGCGTGTAACGGGCGAGCGCGGCCCACATCTGGGTCATCACCGCGCCGCCGCGGTGATCGGGGTGCACGCAGGAGCGTCCGGCCTCGATGAGCGAGGGCCGTAGCGCGGCGAGGGCGCCGAGGTCGAACTCACCGTCGGAGTAGAGCCGCGGGCTGCGGCCGGGTGGCAGCAGCCGGTAGGTACCGACGATCCTGCCGCTGGCGGTGTGGGTCACGACGAGGTGGTCGGCGACCTCGTCGACGTCGTCGATGTCATGGCCGGCCAGCGGGGTGTGCAGGGTCGCGCCCATCTCCCCGGCGAAGACCAGGTGACGCAGCCGCTGTGCTGCGCGGATCTGCTCGGGGGTGTCGGCCATCTGCGCGGTGTAGCCGGTGTCGGTGGGAGCGGCAGCCGCGGGCGCGGCGGCGGTGGGGGCGATGGGGGCGGACGCGGTCGGTGCCATGCGCATGGGAGCTCCATGGGAAGTGGAAGGCCGACGAGTCGACGGACGGGGCTGACCTGGCCCTTCTCTACGCGGCAGACTGTTCCCGCACCGGCCGTCCGGGCGCGTGAAGGAGAGGGGGCGAACGGGTGAGCCTCCGCGGAACACTGCGCTTTGCGGCGCCCCCCACGTACCTGGCTTTCCCGCCGTCGGGGTTGCTCGTCGTTGCGCTTTGCGGCGCCGCGTACGTAGCTGTCTGCGGCGTCGCGGGTCGTCTCGCCGTT
>NZ_JOIX01000028.1 GCF_000720175.1 Streptomyces sp. NRRL S-337 | reverse complement strand
TCCTCTTCGTCGGCAGCGTCAGATGTGTATAAGAGACAGGGGGTGGGGGAGGGGAGGCGGGGAGGTGGTGTGCCTCTGGTGCCGGGCGTGGAGTTCGGGGGTGTCGGGGCACCGCCGCTCTCGTGGGGGGCTCGTGGCGGGCCTGCGGCGGGCCCGTGGCGGACTCCGGCGTGCGCAGATGGCCGCGCTACCGAGTGCGGCCGACTGTCACCTGCCACTGGGCGCGGCCTGCTGCTGCCGCCTGGGGGGCGGGTGCAGCAGCTGAGAGGTTGGCTGGCGTTGCCTGGGGGCGGGTGCGGCAGCTGAGGGGTCGGGTGCCGCCGACTGGGGAGCCTTGCTGCCGCTGGGAGGTTAGGTGCCGCTGCCTCGAGGGCGGGATGTGCTTGATGTGCGGGACGTGCGGCCAGGGCCTCTGATGTGGAGGCGCGGTGGCTCAGGTCAGCGCGCCATGATCACCGCATAGGCGATGAAGAACGCCGCGCAGAGGACGACGACGATGCCGAGGATGATGGCCGGGCCCTTGGCCCATCCGCGGGTGGGGAGGTCACGGGGGCCGGTCTCCGAGCCCGTGCTGTCCTCGCCCTGCGGGGTTTCGCCCGGCGGCACGCCGCCTCCGGGGCCGAGGCCCGGGGTTTCGCGAGGATCCGGATCAGGGTGGTGAGTGCTCATACCGGGAGTTTGCCCGAAAACGACCAATTTCACCGGTGGAGTGGAGTGGAGTGGAGTGGTGATGGGGCGGTGGGCGACGAGGTTGCGGGGGGCGTCGAGGGTCGTCGGGAGGTGTTGGGCAGGCGGAAGCGGTGGGGGTGGGCGGGGAGGGAAGGGGAAGAGGAAGGGGAAGGGGAGGCGGTTAATGTTGCGTCTCGCGTGCTTGTGATCAGCGCTCGGGGCGCCGCGATGGCCGATTGGCCTAACTGCGCATCCCGCAATTCCTCCGCCACCGTGAGGTGGCGGAGGAATTGCGGGTCCTTGGGCCCGCGTGCGGCATTCCGCTTGCGGGCGTGTGGCGCTACCAGTAGTGCCGTCGGCCGGCTACTGCGTGACCCATTGCCCCGAGGACCCAGAGGATCGCCCCGATGACGGCGAGGATGATTCCGATGGTCCACAGGATGCCGATGCCGGTCACGAACCCAACGACCAGCAAGATAATTCCGAGAACGATCACGATGTGCTCCGATCTCGCATATGTTCCCCTATTAACTGTGATACCGGTGTGACGCACGGGCAACTTCTGCCGTCGACCTGCCGTTGACCTGTGCGAAGTCCCTGGGAGGGGCGATGGCGTGATCACGTAGGTGAGCGGGTGGGTAAATCTGGGTCCGGCCGGCGGTCGGGGGCTGGCTGGCCGTGGGGAAGGGAAGGCGAGGGGCTGCCGGCGGCTGGCTGCAAATTCCCTATAGCGGCCGCGGGTCGGTCGTGATGCGCCGCATTCGGTTTTTACTATCCAGTGGTGGCGATGGGTGCGGTGGTTTCGGCGTCGGTGTCCCGGGACGGGTCGGGGGCTGGGCCCGGGCCCTGGGGCGGGATCGGGGGAGTCGGTGAGGTCTGCCCGATGCGCCGATGGGGGGATGGGCCGTGAAAAGGGGGCCCTATTCCTTCTTCGTTGCGGCGGTATGGCGTCGTAAGTATTCCGTGCTCGTCGCGGTCGGTTATGCGGTTGCCGCTCTGGGCGTGGTGTACGGACTGTGGGTGTTCCTGGTCGGGCTGGGAGTCCTGGGTGGCGGGGCCTTCGGTTTCACTTTTCAGTACCAGGAAGGTGAGGGCTGACCTGTCTGCAGGACGAGGACTGCCGTGGCGGTGAGGCGGGGAGGGTGTGGCTGGCAGGCCGCGGGGGGAGTGGGGCGCCGGGGGAGTGGATTGAGGGGGCGTCAAGTTGCTGTGGCTGGCCGGGCCCGGTGGGCCCGGGGGGGTTATGGCGCCTCGGGGGTGTCGTTGTGGGGCGTCCTGCGGTGGTGGTGGCGGGAGCGGTGGTGGCTCCAGTTCGCTGCGGCTTCGATTTGCAGCAGGTTGAGTCCGGTCTCCGCGACCAACCGCTCCCGGGAAAGGCCCTCCGGGTGCCGGCGCAGTGCTCGGGCGATCTTTCCGGCCCAGAGCTCGGCATTCACAAAAGGACGTGCGTGGTAATGCTGCTGCAGTTCGCCGAGATGCGCCGTGGAACAGGCTGTCAGTGACCGGTTTCCGTCCAGTGCCGGATCATGGACATGGATCGCCGAGGAATCCGGAACGATGGCGTGGACCCCGGTCCCGTCCACCACGCTCGCGCCGCACAGTCCGCACATCCCAGGAAGCGGTTCCGCTTCCTCCGGCTCAATTGCCTCAACCACAGCGTTGTTCTACCTCGCGGTGACCGCTGAGGCCGGTTCGGCACGCCGCACCACCCGTACCTTCCGCCGCGTTCGCAACCTTTGGCCGGGGCGTCAACAGTCCGACGACAACGAGGTGATGGCGGGTTTCGGGACATGCCTCGGGAGTCGTCGGGTAGAGGCGGGTCGAGGGGGGACTGCAGACGGGGACCGAGTCAACAGCTAGGAGCCCGAGCATGACCAGCACCGGCACCATGACAGCAGCGACTGCGGTAGCGACCCCGGTCACCACTACGTCCAAGGGGAGTGCTGCCACGGCTCCGTCGGTGTCTCTGCCGCCGATCGATGAGCCGCAGCGCCTTGCGCCGAGTGAAGCCAGGGAATTGTCGAGGGTGTTCTTCGAGCGACTTGCCGCCCTTGAGGAGGGCACCCCCGAATTCCAGTACGTGCGCAACACGCTGATCGAGATGAATCTGTCCCTCGTGCGCTACGTCGCCCGGCGCTTCCGCAGCCGGGGGGAAAGCACCGAGGACATTCTGCAGGTGGGCACCATAGGTCTCATCAAGGCGATAGACCGCTATGACGTTTACCGGGACGTGGAGTTCACCACGTTGGCCGTGCCGTACATCCGCGGGGAGATCAGGCGTTTCTTCCGTGACGCCACCTGGTCCGTCCATGTGCCGCGCCGGCTGCAGGAACTCCGCATCGACCTCGCGCGCGCCTTCGAGGACCTGGAGGCCGCCAACAACCATGATCCTTCGGCGGCGGAGCTCGCCGCGCATCTGAAGCTGCCGGAGGAGGAGGTGAGGGAGGGGCTCATCGCCTGCAACGGTTATGACACCGACTCCATCGACCGGCCGATCCAGGCCGCGGGGAAGCAGCAGACCGGGCTTGTTGCGGACCTCATGGGCGGCACTGACCCCGCGCTCGACCTCGCCGAGAACATCCAGGCACTCAAGCCGCATCTCGCGCAGCTCGACGAGCGGGAACGCACACTGCTCCGGCTCCGGTTCGGGGCGGAGATGACCCAGGCCGAGATCGGCAAGGAGCTCAACCTCTCCCAGATGCACATTTCCCGGCTGCTGAACCGCGCCTGCACCAAGTTGCGGAAGGGACTGCTCGCCGAGGTGTGAGGGAGTGCCGCCGTGGCACCTCGAGCGATGAGGGCGGAACCGGCGCCGGTAGTGAGGGGAGGCGATCGGGGAGGCAACCGGAGGGAGAGACGTTCGGAACGAAGGGCCCCAACGAAGGGTCAACGAAGGGTCAACGAAGGGCCGGGGCGGCGAGGCGCCCCGGCCCTGTCGCGTGCGTGCTTGGCGTTGTGTTCGTGCCGCGCCCCGTCGGGTTGGTGGCTGTGTCTCGTTTCCGGGGCCTGCGCTCAGGCGCGCACAGGGATGGCGTTGATGACGTTACGGGTGGTCAGGGCGCTGCTCTTCGGGCACGCCGCCGCCGCGGCCGCCGCCCTTGGTTCCCCTGTCGGTGCCGTGCGCCTTCCTGCTGCCGCCGGGGCCCACCGGATGATCGGTACCAGCCTTCGTCTCGGCGGCGTCCTGGACGGTCGCCCCCTTGTCGCTACGGCGCACTTCGGGTTGCTGGGGGTTCTTGGACATGGCGTCTGTCTCCTCCGTCTCCGCTCCGGTAGGTTCCGCTCGGGTCAGCTGTTCCGTCAGCTCGGTCCGCGGTCCCTGGCTGCGCCACTTGGGGTCGCTCTCCAGGGTTTCCTTCGCTTCCTCCGTGGCGTGCTTGTCGGGAATGCCGCGGTCCTCGGCCTCGCTGCGAAGCCCCGCGCGCCGCTTGCCGAACTTCTTGCTGCCAGGCTCGGGCATGGCCGCCTCCGCCTTTCCTCGGGCCTTGGGAAGGGCTCTCTCTCGGCCGGTGCCCGAAGTTGCCAGGGCAAAACATTGCAAAAGGGACGATTGGCCGTCCCGGTGTGAGTGCCGGCCGGTGGCCCGGTTTTCCCGTCCCGTCCGGTCCTCCCCGTCCCGTCCGATCCTTCCCGCTCCGTCCCGTCCTGTGCGGCCCGGACCGATCCCATCCAATCGTTCGAGGCCCCGCCATACGGCCGCCGGGCTACCTGCCGTCACCGTGAGTCACCATGAGGGAAGCCGGCAGGAGACGAGACGTCGGCACGGGTGGTTCGCACCCCGAGGGGAAGCCGGCAGGAGGGCGTCGCCACGGGGGAGTCGGCATGGGGGGAATCGGCATGACGCACCTGACAGCGCGTCGACGCGCGGCCCGAAGGCGCCGCCGTGGTCGTGTTCACCGCGAACGAGGTCGGGGTCGGCTACCTGGGCAGGACCGCTGAACTCCGGTAGGGCGCGCCGCCGCTGGACGGCAATGATCCGCGGGGTGCGGACGAGCCGGCTGCGGAGTACCTCATCCAGGGGTCAGGGGGGCGGCGTCCGCAGGGGCCCGCCCGGGGGCGTAACGCACAAGCTCAACGGCTTCGTTGGCGCTCATCGCGTCGGTGTGCCAGGAGTCGCGCCCGAGGCGGGCACGGCGTAGACAGGACAGGAGTAGACAGGACAGGAGGGGCGGCGGGGCGGGCAGCGGTGCCCCTGGACCGGCCGCGGGCGCGGAGAGCGGACCAGAGAGTTCGGAGGGCCGGAGAGCAAGGGCCAGAGCGAGCACGGGGAGAGCCAGAGGGAGAGCGAGTGTGAGGAGGAGGCAGCCATGACGGTGAAGGTCATCGAGGGGGCCGGGACCACGGCTTGCCCGCCGCACTGCTACGCCCTCTACGAGGGCGGTCATTTCAATGAGGGGGAGGTCGACGCGCGGCGGGTGCTGGTCGCCGATGAGCCCGTGCCGGACCTCGCGGAGCACGGCTTCGACGCCGTGGTCCAGTCGCTGGTGAACTTCAGCCGGTTCGCCGTGGAGCTGTACGAGGAGCCCGGCCACCGGGGCGAGCATCTGACCTTCGGGCCGACCCTCTCGCCGAAGGACCTCGGCGGATTCCGGACGGAGGCGGGGGAGAGCTGGGGCGGCCGGGCCCGCTCCGTCAATACCTCTACCGTCCGGCCGGAGGGCCGGCAGCCCGGGACCATGCCGAGCGGATCTGCGGAATGAGCGTGGTCACCAGAACGTCGCGGTGAGCGGTGCGCGCCGGGTCCAGCGGGCGGATCGGGGACACGCCGTGCAGCGTGCCGCGGTCGTCCGACACCAGGAGCGCGGCGGATTCGTCGAGGGTGACGGACAGCAGCTCGCGGCCGTCCGGGGCGTACACCGTGCTCCGGCCTCCGGTGGCGTTGCTGCGGTGGACGAGCAGGGAGGACACCAGCGTGACGCCGTCCTGGTGCTTGCCCTCCGGCGTGGGGTTCCCCGCGCCGTCCGCCGCGGCGACGACCCGGAACGGATGGACCTTGGCGTTCCAGGTGGTGACCGTGGCATCCAGGGCGCCTGCGAGGCGGCCCAGGAGTGCCAGTACGGCGTGCAGGACGGGATCGGCCGTGAAGGCGTCGGTGAGGGGCTCGAAGTGCCGGTCGACGCCGTCGTAGAGCGGATTGGTGCGTTCGGGCTGGACGAAGGGGAGGTGCGGGAGGTGGGACAGTTCGCCGGTGGCGGGGGTGAGCGCGAACTGGCCGTACCGGCGTAGCCGGCAGGTGCCCTGTTCGGCGGCGTAACGGTCCGGGGCGAGCTGCTCCCAGTGGGCGGCGAAGCGCGACCAGGCCGCCCCGTCGACGGCCAGCAGGGACCTCGTGACGGCCGCGGGAAGGAGGTGGGCCCCGGCCGTTGCCAGGGAGGCGCGGGCGGTGGCCACCGGGGTGGCGACGGCGGTCTCGTCCATGTGCGGACACCTCCTGACGGCTGACTGTGGATTCTGGCGGGTGCGGATTCTCGAGGGTGCGGATTCTCGAGGGTGCGGACTCTCAAAGTTCGGATGGTCAGGGGTGCGAAATCTGGGGGGTCTGGATTCCCGGGAGATGGGAATCTCGATGGTCCGGGTTCTCGTGGGTTCGGCATCTCGGAGGTTCTGACCAGCGTCGACCGGTGACGGCAAGCGGGGCGCGCAGTGCAGTGCGGTCGTGGCGCCAGGCGTCGAGGAGGTGGGCGGCGAGCCGGTCCTCGAGGTGGACGGTGGCGCCGATGCCGAAGGCCACATCGGGTTCAAGGCCCGGTTCGTCGGTCAGCAGGCCTTCGACGACCTCGCGGCGCACCACCTGCTCGTGCACCGCGTCGGCCTCGACGTGTTCGTCGTAGAACCGCTCCGCCGCCGGGCCGGCACCGGTGCGGCGCATGGCGTCCGCGAGGCGCCGCGCGGCGGGGGAGGAGGTCACCTCCACGGTGGCGAAGTGACCGACCAGCGCCCCGCGCAGCGAGCGGTGCAGACCGAACAGGGACATCAGGTTGACCGTGGCCAGCGCTTCGGCGGGCGCCAGGTCGAGGTAGTGCCCGTAGGCGGTCTCCAGGCCGAGGTCCGCCATGAGGTCGGCGAACAGCTGGGCGTGGATGTCCTCGGCGCGTCCGGCGCCGAACTCGTCGAATTCGACGGCGACCATGCCGGCCTTGGCGCGGCCCCGCAACCGGGGGATGACCCAGGCGTGCGGGTCGGCCTCCTTGAGGTGGTACGGCGAGCGCAGGGCGGCGTACTCCCGCAGCTGCCACAGCCGGCCCTCGCGCCGCAGATGGTGGCTCACGCTGGTGCCGTCGTCGGCGACCGGTTCGACCAGCAGGCCGTCCAGCGCCTCCGCCGCGCCGACGGAGGACGGGACGTCCGCCCGCAGCGCGCGGAGGAACACCTTTTCCAGCGCGCTCCGCACCGCCAGCAGCGCGGGATCCCATTCGCGGTCGTCGTCCACGCCGTCGAAGCCCTGGTAGTGCAGCTCGTAGAGCACATACAGGGCGAGCTGGAGATCGGCTCCGTAGGGGTCGGCGTGCTGGGCTTCCGCCTCCGTGGTGGTGAGCAGGGCATCGTTGCCCGGCGTCCGCAGGGTGGAGAGCGGTGAGTGGGGGGTGGGTGCGGAAGGCGCGGAGAGCGCGGAGAGGACTGCGGTCGAGAGCTTGCCCTGGGGGCGGGGCAGCCGTGGCCGGCCGGCCGGGCGGGGCGGTGCGGCGGATGGCGTGCCGGATGAAGTGGTGAGGGGAGCCGCCGGCCTCATGGCACGTCTCCTTCCCGTTCGGGGGTGGGGCCCGGCTCGGGCGTGGGGCGGGCGCGGCGGCGGTGACTGGTGTCGCACCACGGGTAGTCGTGGCTGCGCCGGCAGGTGCAGAGGGCGACGACGAAGCGGTCGGAGACGGCGACGGAACCGTCGTCGCAGACCACCTCCACCGGGCCTTCCACCAGCATCGGGCCGTCCCGGGTGAGGGTGATGCGGCGTCGTGGGCGCTCAGGGACGTTCGGCACGGATGATCACCAGTTCCTCTGTGTGCGGCGAGCTGTCCCCTGTCCTGTCGAGCAGGCCGTTGTGGCGCAACCACGGAAGCCGGGAGCGCAGGACCGGCCCGAACGGGATGTGCGCACGGTCGCTGACCTCGGCCCGCAGCCCGGAACAGGACAGTCGCGACAGGGTGTCCCCGGTGCCGCAGAGCCCGGAATGGACCATCAGCAGCACCCCGCCGGGGCGCAGCGCCGCCGGTGCGAGGTCGCAGATCCGGTCGATGTGCAGCCGCCCGTCGCGTCCGGCGTCCCAGGCCCGCGCCGCGCCCCGGGGTGGGCGGCGGCCGGGTGCGGGTACGTACGGCGGATTGCTCACGAGCAGGTCGAAGGTGCGGCCGCGGACGGCGGTGGCCAGGTCGCCGCGGCGGACCGTGAGGCGCAGGCCGGCGAGCCGGGCGTTGAGCCAGGTGGTCAGCACCGCCCGCCAGGCGATGTCCACGGCCGTGACCCGGGCCCCGCGGCGGGCGGCACCCAGCGCGAGGGCACCGCTGCCCGTGCCCAGGTCCAGCAGTTCGGTGCCCGGGCCGATGCCTTCCCGGTACAGGGCGTGCAGGAGGAGTCGGGTGTCGTCCTGTGGCGCGTAGACGCCGGGGAGGGTCATCAAGGGACGCGGCCGGACGAGCGCGGCGGTATCGGGGGTCATCTTCGGCACCTCCTTTCACGGGGTTGCACGGGTCTGGTACGGCCTTGCACGGGCCCGCGGGCATCCGTGGCTCCACGGCTTCGGTTCCAGCGTTGCGGTAATCCGGTGAGGCGACCACCGGGGAGCGGACCGCCCCCGGATGCGGGCTGAGGTGCGGACGGCTCGGATGGCCCTCAGCCTGGAGAGAGGGGCGGGCGAGCGCGGCTCGCCGGGACGCCTGATAGAGGAGTGGAAGTGGCCAAGCACCGGAAGTCCTCGCACCCGAAGATGGGCGAGGGCCACAGCATGCACAAAGGCACCGAGCAGCACGGTTGGTCACCGGACATCGACCAGTCCGAGCAGCACGCCGACGAGAGTGCGCACCGCTCGTTCCACCCCGAGCGTTACGCGCCGAAGCGGGACCGCGGCAAGGAGACCAAGGACACCGAGCGGGAGAAGGTGTCCCCGGCGAGCGAGGTCAAGAGCGAGTCCGAGCCGGGCGAGCGCCGGGCAGCCCGGACCGACGAGAAGGGGATGCACCGCAAGGAGCCCAAGGGCCCCGCGCGGCGGCCCAGCGGTGGACGGGACGCCGAGGCGCACACCGGCGTCGACCCGCAGGATCCCTGAATCTCCGAATCCGGGCAGCCGCGGGGGCGAGAGCCCCGCAAGCGAGGGCCCGGCAGCCGGGAGACCGAGGCCCCGGAAGTCGGGAAGCCGGGTTGGTAGCCGGGTAGCCGTGGGCCTGGATCAGTGGTGCCCGTGTGCGGTGTCCGAGGCTCCTCCGAAGAGCCGGGCCACGGCCCTGAAGGGAAGCGTCACGACGGTGGCGATGGCGCCACCGATGGCGCGGAGAACATCGGCGATCGCGGTGAGCACGAGGGGCCTCCTTCTCTTCACACTCTTCGTTTCCCTCTTCTCACGGGCGAGTTCCCGTAGGAAGACCGCCGAAACGGGACCGGTGCCTCGCACTGCGCGAGAAGACCGGCTGTCGCATGGTGGAACTCGGGCCCGTCGGGAACCCGGCTTCTGTACGCGGCCGCGGCTTCGGTACGCGGCCCACTCGTCCGTGTGCAGTGCACCAGGAGGTCTCGAAATGGCAGACGGAAAATCCGCACCGGAGAACCGGGAACGCCCCGAGGGTCCCGCGAACGCCGAGAACCCGGTCACCACATATCCGCAGCCGGAATTCCCGGACCAGGACCAGGAGCACCCCGGATGGACCGGGCCGATGGACCCGCCCCCCGACCACGGCGAGGAATCGTATCGGGGAAGGGGACTCCTGGAAGGGCACAAGGCGCTGCTGACCGGCGGGGATTCCGGTATCGGGCGAGCCGTCGCGCTGGCATTCGCCCGTGAGGGCGCGGACGTGCTGTTCACCTTTCTGCCCGAGGAGGAGAAGGAGGCCGAGGAGACCGCCCGGCTCGTCACCGAAGCGGGCCGTACGGCCGTGCCGCTGGCCTGCGACGTCCGTGAGGAGGAGCAGTGCCGGCTGCTCGTCGAACGCGCGGTGAAGGAGTTCGGCCGGATCGACATCCTGGTGAACAACGCGGCCTATCAGATGTCGCAGCCGGACGGAATCCAGGCCATCACCACGGAGCAGTTCGACCGAGTGATGCGGACCAACCTGTACGCCATGTTCTGGCTGTGCAAGATGGCGCTGCCGCACATTCCCACGGGCGGGGTCATCATCAATTCCACGTCGGTGCAGGCCTACAAGCCCAGTCCGCATCTGCTCGACTACGCGACGACGAAGGGGGCCATCGTCACGTTCACGCAGGGGCTGGCGCAGATGCTCGCGTCCGACGGAATCCGGGTCAACGCGGTCGCCCCCGGGCCGGTCTGGACCCCGCTGATTCCGGCGACGCTTCCGGACACCACGACGTTCGGTAAACAGGCCCCGCTGGGCCGCCCGGCCCAGCCCGCGGAAATGGCCCCCGCTTATGTCTTTCTCGCCTCCCCGCAGGCGAGTTACATCACCGCCGAGATCGTCAATGCCACCGGCGGGACACCCCTGCCCTGACATTTCTTTTCCGACGTTCCCGTCCTGACGTTTCCGGCCTGACCTTTCTGCCCGTTCGTGAGTGTGATGAGGGAGTGGGGTGACGTGAGATGACCGGTCAGCGGCAGTCGCTCGCGGGGCGCGTCGTGGTGGTGACGGGGGCCGCCCGCGGGCTGGGGGAGTGCATGACCCGGGCGCTCGTCCGCCGCGGCGCGACGGTGGCGCTGGTCGGGCTGGAGGAGGACGGACTGGAACGGCTCGCCGAGGCGTTCCCGGGGCGGACGCAGTACTGGTTCGCGGATGTCACCGACGAGGCCGCGCTGGCCGCCGTCGCCGACGGGGTGCAGCGCGGCCTCGGTCCGCCTTCCGTGGTGGTCGCCAACGCCGGTGTGGCGGCCGGCGGCCCCTTCCTGGAGTCCGACCCCGCCGTCTGGCGCCGGGTCATCGAGGTCAATCTCATCGGCAGTTCGCTCACCCTGCGGGCCTTCCTGCCCGGACTGCTCGCCACCCGCGGCTACTTCCTGCAGATGGGCTCCCTGGCGAGCATCACCGCGGCGCCCATGATGTCGGCGTACTGCGCCTCCAAGTCCGGCGTCGAGGCGTTCGCCCACGCGATCCGGGCAGAAATGGCGCACCGCGGCGTCGAGGTCGGTGTCGCCTATCTGAGCTGGGCGGAGACCGACATGATCGACGCCGCGGTGCTGCGGGAGCTGCGGTTGCGGTTGCCGTGGCCCGCCGGCCGGATCTATTCGCCCCAGGCGGTCGCCGACCGGATCGTCCACGGGATGGAGCGGCGGGCCCCGGCCGTCTACGCCCAGCCCTGGCTGCGCGCCGCGCAGCTCGCCCGGGCCGGGCTGCCGGCTGCCGTCACCCGCCTGTTCCGCGGCCAGGTGCCGGAGATGGCGGCCCGCAGCGGTGTCACGGCCACCGGTCTGATCGGGGCCGGAGGGCGGGCGGACGACCTGGCCCGGGCGGCCGCGGCCCGGCGGCTACCAGCGGTACCAGCGGGCGCGGCCGCCACCGGTGGTCGACCGCATCAGGAAGCCGAGCAGCCAGAAGGCCAGCACGACGACGGCGGCGATCCACAGCGCCTTGAGCGCGAAGCCGGCGCCGAACAGCAGCAGCGCGAGCAGCAGGACGAGTAGCAGGGGTGCCATGAGTTCCTCCTGTGGGTGAACGAAGACCTCGTGACCGAAGACTTCGTGACCGAAAACTTCGTGGGAATGTCTGTGGGAACTTCGTGGGAACGTCTGTGGGAACTTCTGAGGAAACGGATCCGTGCCGGCTCAGAGCCGTGGCGGTTCAGGGCCGTGGCGGTTCAGGGCCGTGGCGGTTCAGGGCGAGTTCTGCGGAAGCAGGGAGCCGAGGGGGCCGAGGTCGAGGTTGAGGTCGTCCATCGTGAAGCCGTAGCGCTCACACAGCTCCGACATCCGGTCGTGGAGGATCATCAGCGTCATACCCACTCGCTCCTCCTGATCCTCCGTCAGGTCGCCCTGGTCCGCCCGGTGGAGCGCGGTGCGCTCCATGAGTTGCCGCAGCAGCTCGACGATCGTCAGCACGAGCTTGATCAGATCGCGTTCGACCGTCTCCGGGTCGCTCTCCAGCCGCTGGGCGAGGCCCTTGGGCGCCGTCGGCCCGGTGGAGTCCTGCCTCATAAAGGGATGCCTCCTGACAAGGGGATGCGTCCTGTTGCACGATCGAATGGATGACGGCGCGGAGGCTGATCCGGACCAGGTCCACATCGGCGATGGACAGCACCAGGTCTCCGGTGAGGACCGCGCCGCCGTTGAGGAGCCGGTCGAGGAGGTCGATCAGGGCGATCTGCGGGCCGGCGATTCCGGCCGGTTCGCCGAGGCCGGACGAGCCGCCGGGCGGCACCGCGACATCACGGCCCGTCATGTGCTGCCACCCGCCCCGCGCTGCCGCCCGTCATGCCGCGCCGCCTTCCGCCGGCCGGGTCGCGAAGGAGTACGGCGCCCACGGGCCGGTGATCTCGACCCGTACGCCGGCGTCGCTCTCGGTCAGACCGGCCAGCGCCTGGTGGAACTCCCGGACGCGGGTGCGGGGGACGAGATACGCCTCGTTGGCGATGTTCTCGCCGGGGCCGGCGGCCAGTTCGCCCTGTTGGGGGCGGTGGGCGACCACGCCCCGGGTCAGCGGGGCCACCGTGTCCCGGACCGCTCCGGCCACCGCACCCGCCGCGCGGTACGCGTCGTCCCGCAGGCGCCGCTGGTCCCGGCGCCGGCGCAGATAGGCGCGGCCCGAGCCGGCCGACGGCGCGGCGGGGGCGGCTTCGGCCTGGGCGCGCACCGGGTCCGCGTAGACCTTCACCCCGAGCTCGGCATGGCCGTCGAGACAGGTCAGCAACTCGCCGAATTCCGGGGCGCGTTCGGACAGCATCGCGCTCACCCGGGCGTCGTCGAGGTAGACCGTCGCCAGCCGCATCGGCAACACCGTGGTACGGGCGTGGGCCACTTCGACGACCTCGTGGTGCGTGCGGGCCAGCGCCTCCAGCTCCGTCAGGTCCGCCATCCGCTCGGTGAGCCCGTCCGTACCGAAGTCGTCGGCCGGGACGGAGGACACCAGAGCGGTGAGGCCGTCCACGGCGACGGTCCGCAGGGGCGCACCGCGCAGCCCGGTCAGCTCGGCGGCCACCGCGTCGAGAGCGCCGCCGGCCCGCCCGACCGCGTAGACATAGCTGTGCCACGGACCGTTCACCGACTCTCCTCCCTTCGCTGTCGCTGCTCCCGCCCCGCTTCTCGTCCGGCTTCTCCTTCGACCGCCGCCCGCTCCTGCCCGGCGGGCAGGGGTTGGGTTTCGGCCGGGCGGGCCCGGGAGGAGAGCGAGGGATCGTGCTCCCACCAGTCGATGCCCATCTCCTTGGCCTTGTCGACGGAGGCGACGAGCAACCGGAGCTTGATGGTCAGCAGTTCGATGTCGAGCAGATTGATCTGGATGTCGCCGGCGATGACCACGCCCTTGTCGAGGACGCGTTCCAGGATGTCGGCGAGGTTGGTGGAGGAGCCGGGCCCGGCCCCCGGCCGGCCGTAGGGGGACGGCGCGGGGGATGCCCTCATGGGCGAGGCGGGTCCCCCCGGCCCGGTCAGCGGGTCGGACATGTGTGGTTCAGCCTCCTCGTGGTTGACGCCGGTGGGCCTGGAGCCACTCCAGCCGGTCCAGCAGTTCGTCCTCGCGGGCGTCGAACTCCTCGGGCCCGATCTTGCCGTCGACCAACTGCCGCTCCAGTTCGGCGAGTTCCTCATGGACCGGCTCCGGGTCGTAGAACTCGTTCTCCGCGGTGAGCAGTACCTGGTCGAGGACCCAGACCGTGCCCCGGACCGGGGCGAGCGGCAGGGTCAGCAGCTGGGTGAGCAGTCCCATCCGGACCTCCCGCTCGGTCGGTGTTCCCGGCGCCGAGGGCACGGCCCGGGGCGCGGTCAGACGAAGCTGTACGGCGGCAGCGGGCCGTAGAGCCGGAAGGTGTAGTGGTCGCCGCGCCGTTCCGCCTCGGTGTGGACCGCCTGGGAGAAGACGGCGGACCGGGCCCGCGCGACGAGGAACGAGGTGGTGAGGAAGTGGTGCTTGGTGGGTTCCCCGTCCTCGATGCGCTCCGCGGCGGGCGCGAGCCGGGCCAGGATGTCCGCGCGGGCACGGTCCTGGCGGGCCCGGACCTCCTTCGAGATCAGCTCGCCGAGCGCCAGTTTGTCGTCGTACGCCCCGGAGTTCTGCCGGGTGCGGTCGTTGAGCCGCCGCACCTCGGCGGAGTCCCGCACGATCTCCCGCAGCAGGTCCTCCTCGTCGCGCGACACCTTGAGGTGGTACTCGCGGCACCCGGCCAGCTCCCCGAGCCGCTGGGTATAGGTGTCGTGCTGCTCCTCCAGTACGGCGGCGACCTGCTCGTCGTCCGGGCCGACCAGCCCGAAGCGCATCGGCAGACAGCTGCCGTCGGCCAGCAGGGCTTCCTGGACGCCCTGATGGGCCGCCACGTCCCGGCGTTTGGCGCGCAGCTCCGCCGGGGCGTCGCTGACCACCGCGCACAGGTCCTTGGTCCGCACGGTGCGCAGCGGCGCCGCGGGGTTGCCCACCCCGGCGATGCCGGACAGCCGCAGCGGATGGCCGGCGCCGGTGATGGCGTAGACGTACGTCGTCATGGGTTAGTCCTCCCGGCGGGCGGTACGGCGTCCGGCGCTCGACGACGTCTTGCGCGCCGGACGCTTCTCGGTTTCCTCGGATTCGTCGTGGCCCTTGCGGAGGGATTCGCCGACCGCCTCAACCGCCCCTGCGAGCGCGCCCTTCGACTTGCCCTTGGCGCCGCTCTCGGTGGCCTGGCCGACGAGATCGGTGAGCTGTTCCGGCGCCTTGCGGCCCGATTCGAGATCCAGCCGGTTGCACGCCTCCGCGAAACGCAGATAGGTGTCCACGCTCGCGACCACGACGCGTACGTCGATCTTGAGTATTTCGATGCCGACGAGGGAGACCCGAATGAAGGCATCGATGACCAGCCCGCGGTCGAGAATGAGCTCCAGGACGTCGTAGAGCGTGCCCGAGCCGCTGCCGCCGGCCGGTGCGGCCTGCGTCTGTTGCTGAATTGCAGTCACGGTCTTGTGTGTCCCTTCCAGTTGACTGGAGCGGGCCATGGCCGTGTGGGGGAATTGCGGATGCGTGGCTTGCCGCCCTAGCGGTCGATCTGACCCCGCCCGTAGCGGCGCACGCGCGCGTATTCCATGAGATGGCCCTGCTCATCGAGGCGGACGCGGTAGGACGCCATCACGCTCGCGGTGTCCGGAACCCTTTCGAGTTCCACCACTTCCACGTCCGCCAGCCAGCCGTCACCGGCGGCCTTCAGCGCGGACACCGAGCCGGGTGCGCAGTTGAGCATCTCGGCAAGTTGCCCGGCGGCGAGGCGCATTGCCGCGGGAGCGGCGATACGATCCGGTCCGCTGTGCGCCGTTTCCGTTTCGGTCGGCACGAGGCTTTCCTCATCTGCCGCGCCCGCTTCCACCTTTTCCACGGTGCTTTCCTCGGTCGCCATGATCCCGCCTGTCGTGCGTCGTAGAGGTCATCTGCCGAAGGTCTTTCCGTCGAACGACGGTTGGCCGTTCTGTGGCGATGAAAAGGCGGTTGCCCGCGAAAGCCGGACGTATGCGTGAGGGGGAAATCTAAGGGGGAGTCAGCCGGTGGTGACCGTGAAAAGACCGCCGTCGGGGTCGCGGATCAGCGCCTGGCCGACCGCGGGGTCGCCCGGCGGGGTCAGATGGGTGGCCTGGCCGCCGGCCGCGACGGCGGTCGCGGCGACCTTCTCGACGTCCTCGACGGGGAACTGGACGTGCCAGCGGGGCCGGATGTGCGGGTCGGGGGCGGCCTCCATGACACCGCCGCGCACCGTGGCCACCACCTGGCTGCCGTCCCGCACCAGCACCTCGCCGTGCTCGTACGCGACCTCGACCCCGCCGGGCTCCTCGGAGGCCCAGTCGAGCACCTCGGCGTAGAAGATCGTGGCGTCGAAGGCGTCGCGGGTCCGCAGGTCCAGGTAGACCGGGGCGCTGCCGCGGCCGATGGCCCAGGCGGGGGTGTGGCCCTCCCACACGCCGAAGACCGCACCGTCCCGGTCCGCGGCGAGCACCACCCGGCCGGCGCCGAGCCGCAGCGGGCCCACCGCGATGGTGGCGCCGCGCTCGCGGATCCGTCCGGCGGCGTCGTTCGCACTCGCGACCGCGAAGTACGGGGTCCAGGCCACCGACACCTGCCAGTCCGCGGCCAGCGCGGTGACCCCCGCGATCGGCCGGCCGTCGGTCAGCGCCACGGTGAACTCCTCGCCCAGCCCGCCCGGGCGGAAGGTCCAGCCCAGGACCTGCGAGTAGAAGTCCTGGGCACGCCGGAGATCGTGGGTGGTCAGGCTCACCCAGCACGGGGTGCCGCGTACGGCGACGGCGGACGGTGTGACCGGCATGGCGATGCGCCTCCTGGAACGGGTGCCACCGTCCACTCTGCCAGGACTTTGCGTCCGAATCCTTCTACGGCTCGGCCGAGTGCGGCGCCCGGGGGACCGACGGCCCGGTGCGCGGCGCCGGCGGGCGGCCGGCCGGTCAGGGCTGCAGCAGCGTCTTGATCATGCCGTCTTCCTTGGCCTGGAAGGTCTTGTAGGCCTGCGGCCCGTCCTCCAGCGGCAGCTTGTGGGTGGCAAAGCCCTCGACGCCGAGCCGGTCCTCGTCGTCGAGCAGCGGCAGGATGTCGTCCACCCAGCGCCGCACGTTGGCCTGCCCCATCCGCAGCTGCACCTGCTTGTCGAACATGGTGAGCAGCGGCAGCGGGTCCATCGCGCCGCCGTAGACCCCGACCACGGAGATCGTGCCGCCCCGGCGGACCACGTCGACGGCGGCGTGGAAGGCCGCCATCCGGTCCACCCCGGCGCGCGACATCAGCTTCTCCGCGAGCCGGTCCGGGAGCAGCCCGACCATCTGCTGCGCGGCCTTCGCCACGGGTGCCCCGTGGGCCTCCATGCCGACGGCCTCGATGACCGCGTCGGCGCCGCGGCCGTCGGTGAGCCGGCGGACCTCGTCACCCAGGTCCGCGCCGAGCTCGTCGACGTTCAGGGTGTGTACGCCGCGCTCCCGGGCGCGGGCCAGCCGCTCGGGCACCAGGTCCACGCCGATCACCTGCCGGGCTCCGCGGTGCAGGGCGATCCGGGCGGCCATGTCTCCGATCGGGCCCAGGCCGAGGACCACGACGTGGGCGTCCGGCGGCGGGTCCGCGTAGGCGACCGCCTGCCAGGCGGTGGGCAGGACGTCGGAGAGGTAGACGAACCGTTCGTCCGGGGGGCCGTGCGGGACCTTGACGGGGAGGGTGTTGCCGAAGGGCACTCGCAGGAACTCGGCCTGACCGCCCGGCACCTGGCCGTAGAGCTTGGTGTAGCCGAACAGCGAGGCGCCCATGCCGTGTTCCCTGACCTGGGTGGTCTCGCACTGCGAGTGCAGGCCCCGGTCGCACATCCAGCAGGAGCCGCAGGAGACGTTGAAGGGCACCACCACCCGGTCACCGGGGGCGAGCGCGGTCACCTCGGGCCCCACCTCCTCGACGAGGCCCATCGGCTCGTGGCCGAGGATGTCGCCGGGCTCCAGGTAGGGCCCCAGCACCTCGTAGAGGTGGAGGTCGGAGCCGCAGATGCCGGTGGAGGTGATCTTGACCAGGACATCGGTCGGTTCGATGATCTTCGGATCGGGGACGGTGTCGATCCGCACGTCCCGCTTGCCGTGCCACGTCAGTGCCCGCACCATGTCCTCCTTCGCCGTAACCGGTCGGCAGGAACTGGTTCGTTTCGGGACGACCGATTGGTCTGACGGGTCATCACGCCGGTGCTCCGGACCACGCCGGTGCTCGCCGCCTCCGCGCGCTCCGGGCGGCTCCTCCTGCGCAGGCCGCAGGCGCGCGCCGCTCGACGGAGCCGGCCGCTCAGCCCAGTCTCCGGCCGGCCTCCCGATCGTGCAAACGCCCGAACGGACCACTGCCGGCCGCGCGCACCGGCGGCGGCCGTGACCGAGTGTGCCCGCGGACCACGGCTCGACGCCCGCCGTCGCCCGCCGGCACGGCTGCGCGTCCGCGCGCGGTCCGGGGGACCATGGGAAGGGCGGCGATGCGCAGGCGGAGGGAGGGCCGGATGTCCACAGCCGACCCCGTCGGCGCGGCGGGCGACTGGCCCGTCGGCAAGGTGCCGCAACGCAGCGGACTGCTGGACCTGCTCGGCGTCGCCGCGGTGGTCCTGGACGCCGACGGCCGGATCGTGCTGTGGAGCCCGCAGGCCGAAACGCTCTTCGGCTACTCCGCGCAGGAGGCGCTGGGAGAGTTCGCCGGGCGGCTGCTGGTCCACGAGCACCATCTGGACCTGGTGGTCAGGCTCTTCGCCGAGGTCATGGCGACCGGCGAGAGCTGGGCCGGGGCCTTCCCGATCCGGCACAAGGACGGCAGCACCCGGATGGTGGAGTTCCGCAACGTCCGGCTGCTGGACGACCGGGGGGACTACTACGCCCTGGGCATCGCCACCGACGAGGCCACCCTGAGCAAGGTGGAACGCGATGTGGCGCTGTCCACCCGGCTGGTCTCGCAGTCCCCGATCGGCCTCGGCGTCCTGGACACCGACCTGCGGTACCTGGCCGTCAATCCCGCGCTGGAGCGGATCGACGGGGTCTCCGCCCGGGATCACCTCGGCCGGTCGGTCCACGAGGTGCTGCCGTTCATCCGGACCCAGGCCCTGGAGGCCGCCCTGCGGCGGGTGCTGGACACCGGGCGGCCGCTGGTCGACCGGTACGTCGTGGGGCGCACCCTCGCCGACCCCGAGAACGAGCACGCCTGGTCGGTCTCGTTCTACCGGCTGGAGGACCCCGGCGGGCGGATCCTCGGCGTGGCCGGGGTGATCGTGGACGTCACCGACCGGCACCGCGCGGCCGGGGAGGCGGCACGCGCCCGGCGCCGGCTGGCCATGATCGCGGACGGTTCGGCGCGGATCGGCACCACCCTGGAGGTGGAACGGACCGCCCACGAGCTGGCCGAGGTCACCGTGCCCGAGCTCGCCGACGTGGCCACCGTGGACATCCTGGACTCCTTCCTGGACGACCGCCGGCCCACCAGCTCCGGCGCCCACCCGGCGGTCTTCCGGGCGCTCGCGGTGCACACCGCCTACCCCACCGAGGCGGCCCGGGCCGTCGACCCACCCGGCCACATCGCCAGCTACGGCGCCGACCGACTGGTCACCCAATGCGTACGGACCGGCCGGCCCATCCTCGTGCGCCACGTCGACGAGCAGTCCCTGGCACGCATCGCCCGCGACCCGGAGGCCGCT
Organism: Streptomyces sp. NRRL S-337; assembly: GCF_000720175.1. Lineage (GTDB taxonomy): Bacteria > Actinomycetota > Actinomycetes > Streptomycetales > Streptomycetaceae > Streptomyces > Streptomyces siderophoricus. The sequence continues at coordinate 63,696 of NZ_JOIX01000028.1, read as the reverse complement.
GCGATTCTGGCCCGGGCCGGTATCCACAGCTACCTCGCGACCCCGCTGATCGCCCGCGGCGAGGTGCTCGGCGCGCTGGGCCTCACCCGCAGCCGCAACCCCGTCCCGTTCGACGAGGACGACCTGACCCTGGCCGCCGAACTGGCCGACCGGGCCGCCGTGAGCATGGACAACGCCCGGCTCTACCAGAGCCTGCGGGACACCGCCGTCACGCTCCAGCGCAGCCTGCTCCCGGACCGCCCGCCGCAGCGGGCCGGGCTGGAGATCGCCACCCGTTACCGGCCGGCCGGCACCACGAACGAGGTCGGCGGCGACTGGTTCGACGTGATCCCGCTCGCCGGGGACCAGACGGCCCTCGTGGTCGGCGACGTGATGGGCAGCGGCACCAAGGCCGCCACCACGATGGGACGGCTGCGGACCGCCACCGGCACCCTGGCCGACCTGGACATGCCGCCGGCCGAGGTGCTGCGGCACGTCGACCGGATCACGGCGGGCCTGGATCAGTACGCCACCTGCGTCTACGCCGTCCACGATCCGCAGCAGGCGGTCTGCCGGATCGCCGCCGCCGGGCACCTGCCCCCGGTGCTGATCCACTCCGGCCGGCCGCCCGAACTGCTCGACCTGCCCACCGGCATCCCGCTCGGCGTCGGCGGCGTCCCCTTCGAGGAGTCCACCTTCGCGCTGCGCCCCGGCGACCGCCTGGTGCTGTACACCGACGGGCTGGTCGAGACCCGCCGGGACACCATCGACGAGCGCCTGGACCGCCTGCTCGGTCTCCTGGACCGCCCGGACCCGTCCCTGGAGGACACCTGCGACCGGCTGCTCGACGCGCTGCGCGACCCCGACGACGCGGACGACGTGGCGCTGCTCATCGCCCGGGCCCGGACCGGGCCGCCCGGCACGGCCGGCGCCGGCTGACGCATTCCTCCGCCGCATTTCCGCCGCTGCCTCCGGTAAGGAACCGGATGCGGCATCCGGTGCAATTCCCGCCGGTCGAGGCGTTAGCCGGGACGGTGCGGGGGAACCCGTTCTGGTGGCCGAAGGGCGGACGCGCGCACATGGGCGGGAGGTACGACCATGGGACACGGCGGAGATGTCATCACGGAGTTGGCCGCGGACCATCGGGAGATGGCCGCGCTGTTCGACCAGATCGAGGCGGCGGTCCCCGCGGCCTCGGTGCGCAAAAAGCTGCTCGACCGGCTGACGATCGACATCGTCCGGCATTCCGTCGCCGAGGAGCAGTACCTCTACCCCGCGGTCCGCGAGAAGCTGCCGGACGGCGCCGCCCTGGCCGACCAGGAAATCGCCGACCACCAGCGCGTGGAAGGGCTGCTGAAAGACCTGGAACGGCTCGATGCGGAAGACCGTGCGTTCAACGAGCTGTTCGTGAAACTCCGTACGGAGGTCCGGGCGCACATCCAGGACGAGGAGAGGGAACTGTTCGCCCGATTGCGTGAGGCGTGCCTTCCCGGGGAACTCGAAGCGCTCGGGGAGAAGGTCCGGGCGGCCAAGAAGCTCGCGCCCACCCGGCCGCACCCGGGCGTCCCCGACGCCCCGCCGGCGAACAAGTTGCTGGCCCCGGGGCTCGGGCTGGTGGACCGCGCCCGGGACCTGCTGACCGGCCGCGGTGGCGGCCCGGACTGAACCGTCAGAACCACCCCGGGCCCGTACGCCCGGCCGTCCGCGTGGGCGTCCGGGCCTTTCGTAGCGCAGAAACGGCAGAAGGTGTGTATGGACCACCGACAGGAGACGACGCCGGACCAGCGGCGGAACGGCTCGCCGGAGACCTTCCCCGCCGCGCGCACCGGTGCGCTGGAGAAGGCGCTGCGCGAGCGGGTGGACGGTGAGGTGCGCTTCGACGCGGGCAGCCGCGGCGCCTATGCCACGGACGGTTCCAACTACCGGCAGGTGCCGATCGGCGTGGTCGTTCCGCGGACCGTCGACGCCGGTGCGGCCGCGGTCGGGGTGTGCGCCGAATTCGGTGCGCCGGTGCTCTCCCGGGGCGGCGGGACCAGCCTCGGCGGGCAGTGCACGAACACCGCCGTGGTCATCGACTGGACGAAATACGGCGACCGCCTGGTGTCGGTGGACGCCGAACGGCGCCGGTGCGTGGTCGAACCGGGCATCGTGCTCGACGCACTCAACCGGCAACTGGCCGGGGAGAAACTGCAGTTCGGCCCGAAACCCTCTACGCACAGCCACTGCTCGCTGGGCGGAATGGTCGGCAACAATTCCTGTGGCGCCTCGGCCCAGGCGTACGGAAAGACCGTCGACAATGTGCGGCGGCTGGAGATCCTCACCTATGACGGCGTCCGGATGTGGGTGGGGCCCACCTCGCCGGAGGAATACGCGGAGATCCAGGCGGAAGGCGGCCGGCGGGCGGAAATCTACCGGGGCCTGCGGGAACTCGCGGACCGGTATCTGGGCGACATCCGGCGGGGATTTCCCGACATTCCGCGGCGGGTGTCGGGATACAACCTGGACTCGCTGCTGCCGGAGAAGGGCTTCGACGTCGCCCGGGCGCTGGTGGGCAGCGAGGGCACCCTGGTCACCGTCCTGCACGCCGAGCTGGACCTGGTTCCGGTGCCGCCCTGCGAGGCCATGGTGGTGCTCGGCTATCCCGACATCTGCGCGGCCGCCGACGACGTGCCCCGGCTGCTGGCGCACGGCAACCCCACCCAACTGGAGGCCCTGGACGGCCGGATGGCGCAGCTGATGCGCGAGGAGCACGCCTACCTCGACTCCCTGGAGATCTTCCCGGAGGGCGACAGCTGGCTGCTGGTGCAGTTCACCGGCGACACCAAGGAGGACGTCGACGCCCAGTGCCACGACCTGCTCCGGGCGCTGGACCGCAAGGAGAGCGATCCGACCGTGGCGTTCTCCGACGACCCCGCGCGCGAGCAGCGGATGCTCAAGGCGCGCGAGGCCGGCCTCGGCGTGACCGCGCGGCCGCCGGACGACCGGGAGACCTGGGAGGGCTGGGAGGACTCCGCGGTCCCGCCGGAGAAGCTCGGTGACTACCTGCGCGATCTGAAGGCACTGTTCGCCGAGTTCGACTACGACCACCCGTCGCTGTACGGCCACTTCGGCCAGGGGTGCGTGCACACCCGCATCCCCTTCGAGCTCAAGACCGCTCAGGGAGTGGCGGACTTCCGCGCCTTCCTGCACCGCGCGGCCGACCTCGTCGTCTCGTACGGCGGGTCGCTCTCCGGCGAGCACGGCGACGGGCAGGCGCGCGGCGAACTGCTCCCGAAGATGTTCGGGGAACGGCTCACCGGGGCCTTCGGCGAGCTGAAGGCGCTCTTCGACCCGGACGACCGGATGAACCCCGGCAAGGTCGTGCGTCCCCACCGGACCGACGACCACCTCCGGCTCGGCCCGGCCTGGCGGCCCGAGACCCACCGCACCCACTTCGGTTACCCGGACGACGAGCACTCCTTCACCCGGGCGGTGATGCGCTGCGTCGGCATCGGCAACTGCCGCACCCCCACCGGCGGGGTGATGTGCCCCTCGTACCGGGCCACCGGCGAGGAGGAGCACTCCACCCGCGGACGGGCCCGGCTGCTGTTCGAGATGCTGAACGGGCACGCCGACTCGGCGATCACCGACGGCTGGCGGTCCACCGAGGTCCGCGACGCGCTCGACCTGTGCCTGGCCTGCAAGGGCTGCAAGTCCGACTGCCCCACCGGCGTCGACATGGCCACCTACAAGGCGGAGTTCCTCGCCCACCACTACGCCGGCCGGCTGCGCCCGGCCGCCCACTACGCCCTGGGCTGGCTGCCGCTGTGGGCCAAGCTGGCGCGCGGCGCGCCACGGCTGGTCAACGCGGCGCTGCGGGCACCCGTACTGGCCCGGCTGGGCAAACGCGCCGCCGGGGTGGCCACCGAGCGGACCGCACCGGCCTTCGCCGCGGAGTCGTTCACCGAATGGTGGACCGCGTCCGGCCGCCCGCAGCCGGACCCCGGGGACGCCCGGACGGTGCTGCTCTGGCCGGACACCTTCAGCAACCACCTCCACCCGAACGTCGCCAGGGCGGCGGTGCGGGTCCTGGAGGACGCCGGCTTCCGGGTCGCGGTACCACCGGGGCCCGTGTGCTGCGGGCTGACCTGGATCTCGACCGGGCAGCTGACGACCGCCAAGCGGGTGCTGCGCCGCACCGTCCGTGAGCTCCGGCCGTGGATCGAGGCCGGGACGCCGGTCATCGGGCTGGAGCCGTCGTGCACCGCGGTGTTCCGCGCCGACGCCCCCGAGCTGTTCCCCGACGACAAGGACGTGGCGCGGCTGGCCGGGCAGTTCCGGACGTTCGCCGAACAGCTCGTCCACCACGCCCCCGGGGACTGGCGGCCGCCCCGGCTCGACCGGCCGGCGACCGTGCAGACCCACTGCCACCAGCACGCGGTGTTCAAGGACGACGCCGACCGTGAGCTGATGCGCCGGGCCGGGCTGGACGCGGACGTCCTGGACGTCGGCTGCTGCGGGCTGGCCGGGAACTTCGGCTTCGAACGCGGCCACCACCAGGTCTCCATGACCATCGCCGAACAGGGCCTGCTGCCGGCCGTCCGCGCCGCCGACCCCGCCGCCCTGGTGCTCGCCGACGGCTTCAGCTGCCGTACCCAGATCGCCGACGGCGACACCGGCCGGGGCGCACTCCATCTGGCCGAGGCGCTGGCGCTCGGCCTCGACGGTCCGCTGCCCGCCGGCCGTCCCGAGCAGGGCGCCGACCGGCCGCGGGTCCCCGCCCGGGACGCCCGGCTGGTCACCGCCGGCGCCGCCCTGACCGGCCTCGGGGCGCTGGCCGCCGGGGTGGCCGCCGCACTCAACCGACGAGAAAAGAGGAACGTCCGTGTCGACCAAGGTCTCTGACCACATCCTTGCCCGGCTGCGTGAGTGGGACGTCGAGCACGTCTTCGCCTACGCCGGCGACGGCATCAACGGGCTGCTCGCCGCCTGGGAACGCGCCGACAACAAACCGCAGTTCATCCAGGCGCGGCACGAGGAGATGGCCGCCTTCCAGGCCGTCGGCTACGCCAAGTTCTCCGGCCGGGTCGGCGTCTGCGCGGCGACCTCCGGGCCCGGCGCCATCCACCTGCTCAACGGCCTCTACGACGCCAAGCTCGACCACGTGCCCGTGGTGGCGATCGTCGGGCAGACCAACCGCAGCGCCATGGGCGGCTCCTACCAGCAGGAAGTCGATCTGGTCAGCCTCTACAAGGACGTCGCCTCCGACTTCCTCGAGATGGTGACCGTCCCCGAGCAGCTGCCCAACGCGATCGACCGGGCCATCCGCACCGCCTACGGCCGGCGGACCGTGACCGCGGTGATCGTCCCCGCCGACGTGCAGGAACTGGACTACTCGCCGCCCACCCACGCCTTCAAGATGGTCCCCTCCAGCCTCGGCCTCGCCTCCTACGCGCCGGTGCCGACCGACGACGACCTCGCCCGCGCCGCGGAGGTCCTCAACGCCGGGGAGAAGGTCGCCGTACTGATCGGGCAGGGCGCCCGCGGGGCCCGCGCCGAGGTGGAGCAGCTCGCCGACGTCCTCGGTGCCGGGGTGGCCAAGGCGCTGCTAGGCAAGGACGCGCTGCCCGACGACCTGCCGTACGTCACCGGGGCCATCGGGCTGCTGGGCACCCGCCCGTCGTACGAGCTGATGCGGGACTGCGACACCCTGCTCGTGGTGGGGTCCAGCTTCCCCTACACCCAGTTCATGCCGGAGCTGGACCAGGCCCGGGCGGTGCAGATCGACATCGACCCGCACATGGTCGGGATGCGCTACCCCTTCGAGGTCAACCTCGTCGGCGACGCCAAGGCGACCCTGCAGCGGCTGCTGCCGCAGCTCAGGACGAAGAAGCACGGCACCTGGCGGAAGAAGATCGAGAAGGACACCGCCCGCTGGTGGGAGGTGATGGAGCGGCGGGCCGCCGTCGAGGCCGACCCGGTCAACCCCGAGTACGTCGTCCACGCCCTCGACGCGCTGCTGCCCGACGACGTCATCCTCGCCGCGGACTCCGGCTCGTCCGCCAACTGGTACGCCCGCCACCTGCGGATGCGCGGCACGATGCGGGGTTCGCTCTCCGGGACGCTGGCGACCATGGGCCCCGGCGTGCCGTACGTCATCGGTGCGAAGTTCGCCCACCCCGACCGGCCGGCGATCGCCCTCGTCGGGGACGGCGCGATGCAGATGAACGGCATGGCCGAGCTGATCACCGCCGGCAAGTACTGGTCCGAGTGGCAGGACCCGCGGCTGATCGTCGCCGTGCTCAACAACCAGGACCTCAACCAGGTGACCTGGGAGATGCGCGCCATGTCCGGCGCCCCGCAGTTCCTGCCCTCACAGGCGCTCCCGGACGTGCGCTACGCCGACTTCGCCCGCTCCATCGGCCTGGACGGCGTCCGGGTGGAGAAGCCCGGCGAGGTGGAGGACGCCTGGCGCAAGGCGCTCGCCGCCGACCGGCCGTTCGTCATCGACTTCCGCACCGACCCGGCCGTCCCGCCGATCCCGCCGCATGCCAGCCTCGACCAGATCGAGGCCGCGGCCACGGCCATCCTCAAGGGCGACAGTGACCGCACCGCGATGGTCAAGCAGGGCCTCAAGGCGAAGGTCCAGGAGATGCTGCCGGGCGGCAAGCACCGGCACGGCCGGTCGGACCAGGGCTGACGGTGCATCAGACCCACGGGGGCGGTGACCCGGTCGTCGACGCGGTCGAGGCGGCCGCCTACACCGTCCCCACCGACGCGCCCGAGGCCGACGGCACCCTGGAGTGGCACGAGACCACCCTGGTCGTGGTGCAGCTACGCTCCGGCGGCACCACCGGCCTGGGCTACACCTACGGCGCGCCCCAGACCGCCGCCGTGGTCCGCGACGTACTGGCCCACGCGGTGCGCGGCGCGTCCGTCTGGGACGTGCCCGCGGCCAACGAGGCGATGTCCCGGGCGGTGCGCAACGCCGGCCGGCCCGGGCTGATCGCCGGCGCCCTGTCCGCCGTCGACATCGCCCTGTGGGACCTCAAGGCCCGGTTGCTCGGCCTGCCGCTCGTCAGGCTGCTCGGCGCGGCCGTCCGGGCGGTGCCCGTGTACGGCAGCGGGGGATTCACCACCTACGACGCCGACCGGCAGGACCGGCAGCTGCGCGGCTGGGTCGAGGAACAGGGACTGCCCCGGGTCAAGATCAAGATCGGGGAGTCCTGGGGCCGGGCCGAGGGCCGCGACCGGGAACGCATCACCCAGGCCCGCACCAGCATCGGCCCCGCCACCGAGCTGTACGTCGACGCCAACGGCGGCTACACCGTCAAGCAGGCCGTCCGGCTCGCCGACCACCTCGCCCGGCACGGCGTCACCTGGTTCGAGGAGCCGGTCTCCTCCGACGACCTGACGGGCCTGGCACAGGTCCGCGAAGCGGTGCCGGCCGAGGTCACCGCCGGCGAATACGGCTACACCCTCCCGTACTTCGCGCACATGCTGGACGCCCGCGCGGTGGACTGCCTCCAGGCCGACGCCACCCGCTGCGGCGGCCTCACGGTCTGGCTGCGCGCCGCCGCCCTCGCCGAGGCCCGCGGCCTGGCGCTCTCCGGGCACTGCGCGCCCCACGTCCACGCACACGCGGCCGCGGCGATCCCCAACCTGCGCCACCTGGAGTGGTTCCACGACCACGTCCGCATCGAGAACCTGCTGTTCGACGGCGTGCTGGACCCGTCGGGCGGCAGCGTGACACCAGGCGCCGACGGAGCCCCGGGACACGGGCTGACCCTGCGCACCGCGGATGCCGAACCGTACCGGGCCGGCTGAGGAGGACACCGACATGGCACAGACCGTCGTCATCACAGGAGCGAGCGCCGGGATCGGCCGCGCCACCGCCCGGCGCTTCGGCGACCGGGGCGCCAACGTGGCGCTGGTGGCCCGCGGCCGGGCCGGTCTCGAAGCGGCCGCGGCGGAGGTCGAACGGGCCGGCGGCCGGGCGCTGGTACTGCCCACCGACGTCGCCGACCACGAGCAGGTGGAGGCCGCCGCGCAGGCCGCCGAGGACGCCTTCGGCCCGCTCGACGTCTGGGTCAACGACGCCTTCACCTCGGTCTTCGCGCCCTTCACCGAGATCGAGCCGGACGAGTACCGCCGGGTCACCGAGGTCACCTACCTCGGCTTCGTGCACGGCACCCGGGCCGCGCTGCGCCGGATGCTCCCCCGCGACGCCGGCACGGTCGTGCAGGTCGGCTCGGCGCTCGGCTACCGGTCCGTACCGCTGCAGTCCGCGTACTGCGGTGCCAAGCACGCCATCAACGGCTTCACCTCCGCCGTGCGCACCGAGCTGCTCCACCGGGGCAGCAAGGTCCGGATCACCGTGGTCCAGATGCCCGCGGTCAACACCCCGCAGTTCTCCTGGGTGCTCTCCCGGCTGCCCCGGCACCCCTCCCCGGTGCCGCCCATCTACCAGCCCGAGGTCGCCGCCCGCGCCGTCGTGCACGCCGCGAACCACCCGCGCCGCAAGCAGTACTACGTCGGCGCGTCCACCGCGGCGACGATCTGGGCCGAGAAATTCGCCCCCGGCCTCCTCGACCGCTACCTCGCCCGCACCGGCTTCGACTCCCAGCAGACCGACCGGACCCCGTCCGCCGCCCGGGACGTGAACCTGTGGCAGCCGGCCGACGACACCCCGGGCCACGACTACGGTGCCCACGGCGTCTTCGACCCGCAGGCCAAGGCGCACTCCGCCCAGGCGGCACTCGCCCGGCACCCCGCCCTGACCGCGGGCGCGGTCACCGCCACCGCGCTGGGCGCCCTCTCCCTGCTGCGGTCCCGGGGACGCCGCGCCGGGCGGTAGCCGTGGGGCAGCCGTGGGGTAGGGAGCCTCTCCCGCAGGAGGCCCTACAGCAGGTCCCGGGGCAGCGTCTCGTTCCACGTGCGGGAGAACACCCGGCGGTCGTTCTCGAAGCCGTCCAGGGTGGCGTCCACGAGGAACTCCGTCCCGCTGCACCGAAGGACCGTGCGGGTCTCCACCCGGACGTCCCAGCCGTCGCGCCGGAAGCGCGTGGTCCAGGCCGCCTCACCGCGGACGGACGTGAAGTCGTCGGCCACCGCCGTGTACCGCTCGTGGGCGCGGATCCCGACGTCCAGCCCGATGTCCTCGTAGCGCACCGTCCCGCGGTCCTTGACGATCTCCAGCTCGGAGCGGTAATCGACCAGGTCCCGCTTGACCTCCCAGCGCTGTTCCGGGGCCGTCAGCTGCGTGGTGGCGAGCGGGGGAGTGGCCTCGGGCTCCCCGAAGGGGTCGGCCGGCACGAGGTCGGGCTCGCGCACCGGGCGCACCGGGAGGGTCAGGCTGCTGCTGCCCTCGTACACGGTCAGCCGCACCGGCCGGGGCGGTGGCCAGGCCAGTGGCCAGTACGACGTGGACAGCGACAGCCGGATGCGGTGGCCGGGCGGGAACGCCTGGGCGACACCGTTGAGTTCCACCGTGGCCCGGCACCGGGCGCCCGGCGTCAGTGGCTCCGGCGTACCGATCCCGTTCCGGTGGGTCAGGTTCAGCAGCCCGTAGGTGACCCGGGTGGCGGCACCGTCCGGGCTGACGTCGGAGAGCCGGGCGGCCACCATGGCCACCGGCTCGTCGGCCGAGAACGCCAGCTCCACCGTGGGGGAGCCGAGGATCTCCACCCGCTCGGTGAGTGGCCCGGTCTCGAAGACCAGCGAGCCGCCGTCCTCCTCCCGCTGGTCGTACGGCAGGTCAGGGGGAGCGTTGTAGGAGGCCCACTTCCCGGCGAACTGGCCGACGGACAGCGGGGATCGAACGGTCAGCGCGGCATCGTCCTTCGCCCGGTCACCGGGCTTTGCCGCCGTCTCCTTTGCCGCCTCCTCGGGCGGGTCGATGCGGTGCCCGCGCAGCGGGTGGCACACCGGCCGGACGTGCGGCGACGGCCAGTCCGGCTCGCCGACCCAGCGGCCCGGCCGCTCCTGGTACGACGTCGAGGGCGGCACGCTGTCCTGCATCCAGGTGCGCAGCATCGGGCCGTCCATCACCCCGTTGTCGACGCCCTTGAGCCAGTGGTCCCACCACCGCACCACCTCCTGGAGATAGCCGATGGCCGGGCCGGGCTCACCCAGGTGCGGGTACTTGTGCGACCAGGGGCCGATCAGCCCCTTGCGCGGGACGTCCAGGTGGGCCAGCAGCCGGGTCACGGCGTTGGAATAGCCGTCCGCCCAGCCGCTGGAGGCCAGGACCGGGCAGCGCACGGCCGCGTAGTCCTCGCAGACCGACGCGTGCCGCCAGTAGTCGTCGCGGCGCTGGTGGCGCAGCCACTGAAGGACCCAGGGCCGGGTGTGCGACAGGCGCTCGTGCCACATCTCCCGCCAGCGCTCGCCGACCACCGCGGGGTCCGGCGGGCAGGTGCCGTAGGCGAACATGGTGCCCGCCTCGGCCAGGTTGTCCGACAGCAGCGCGCCGCCCATGTAGTGCATGTCGTCGGCGTACCGGTCGTCCGTGAAGGAGGCGATGACCAGGGCGCGCAGGCTCGGCGGCTGCCGGGCGGCGACCTGCAGGGCGGCGAACGCGCCCCAGGAGATGCCCATCATGCCGGTGGTTCCGTCGCACCACGGCTGTGCGGCGAGCCAGGCCAGCACGTCCTCGGCGTCGGTCTGTTCCCGCTCCAGGTACTCGTCGGTCAGCACCCCCTCCGACTCGCCGGTGCCCCGCAGGTCCACCCGGACGCAGGCGTAGCCGTGCCCGGCGAGGTAGGGGTGGTGCATCGAGTCCCGCACGGAGCTCAGATCGCGCTTGCGGTACGGGATGTACTCCAGCACCGCCGGCACCGGCTCCCGGTCGGAGGAGACCGGGCGCCAGATACGCGCCGACAGCCGGGTGCCGTCGGACACCGGCACCTCGACGTGCTCCTCCTCGGTCGTCGCACAGGGCAGTTCGCTGACGAAACGCATACGGCCGGGGCTCTCCTTTCGCGGCGGCCGGGCAGGCGGACGGGCTAGTTGTCCCGCTCGCCGGGCGGGGGCGGGTCGAAGACGAGGTCCAGGGCGGCCACACAGCGGTCGTACTTGGTGCACAGCTCCTCCTCACTGTCCCCTCCGGTGAAGATGTGGGCCACCTCGAAGCTGTAGCTGTCCTGCTCCGCCAGGTCCGACAGCCGCTGCCCCTCCGTGGGCCGCAGCTCGATCCGCACGCCGGGGATCTCCCGTTCGATGCGGGCGAGGTCCTCCGCGGTGGGCACCTGGCGGACGATGGCGTCGGTGAACGTGCGGTAGTACCACTTGGCGGCCGTGCGGTAGCGGCCGGCGCCCTTGGGCAGGGCGGGGTCCCGGCCGAGGGCGAGGCTCACCATGCAGTGGTGGTTGGGCACCCCGTCGACGTCCTCGAAGAGCTCGGCGTGCGACTGGGAGTGCCGCGGGTTGACCTCCAGCACGTTGATGTCCCCGGTCTGCGGGTCGTAGAAGTACTCGATGCTGAAGGTGGCGGCGTCCATGCCGATCTGCCGGATGAGGCGCTCCGAGACGTCGTGCAGCCGCCGGATGACGGGCTCGGGGAGCGTGGAGGGGTACTGGTGGCGCAGGAAGGACGGCTTGTCGGGGTAATTGATGGAATCCAGCACGCCGTAAACGGTGACCTCGCCTTCGTGGACATAGCCCTCGACCGCGACCTGGAGTCCGGAGAGCCGTTCCTCGGCCAGACACACCTCGGCCCCGACCTCCGCCATTTCCGGCGGCAGCGACACCCGGTCGAGGATGTCGGCGAACGGCCGGCCCACCCGCCCGATTCCGGCGCGGATCTCGTCCACCGCGGCACGGAATTCCTCCTGATCGCCCACCCCGAAAGCCAGCTCCGAGGAATACGCGAGCGCGGGCTTGAGCCACATCGGGAACCGGACGCCGTCCGGCGGCAGCGGATCGTCCGCGGCCAGGTCCACCCGGCCGAAGCGCGGATGTGCGTCGATGGCCCGCTGCTGTTCCAGCCGGCACCAGTACTTGTGCTCACACTTGACGATCGATTCAAGGCTCGTGCAGCGGGTGCCGTAACGCTCCCCGAGGATCGGGACGAAAGTGCTCACCGGGAAATCCCAGAAGCCCACGATGGCGTCGATGCGGCCGTCGAAGGAATCCAGCTGCCGCTGCGCCTTTTCCAGCAGCTCGGGTACGGACACCTCGCCGACCTGGAGTTCTTCCAGGGTCAGCAGCCGGTGGAACCGGTAGTCGCGGGCTCCGGGCAGCTTGCGCAGAAGCGGGAGATTACCGTCGTCGAGGCCGATCACGAAGATGTTCCGCATCACGCCGCCTTACTCCTCGGGCCGGTGGTCGGGCTGTCCCGTGTACCCCCAGCCGGCCGGAAGACACGGCGTTCCGCCTGTTGTACCCGCTGCGCCGCGGGGGCCCGGCGCAGCGGTGGGGGATTAACCCGACCGGCGGAGTCCGGCTCGCCGCCGCGAGCCCCTCCCAGGACGCTGATCGAGGAGCCCGACGACTTCGGTCCAAGCCTAAGGAGCCCCATGGACACGGCACTTTCGCGGAAATGGCAGCGCGCGGTGGTGACCGGTGGCGCGGGTTTCGTCGGGTCCCACCTCTGCACCGAATTGGTGGCGCGGGGAACCGCCGTCATATGCATCGACGATTTCAGCACCGGACGGCCGGAGAACATATCCGCGCTGCGTGACCACCCCGATTTCACGGTCGTCGAGGCGAATGTCACCGAGCCGGTCCCTCTCGACGCGGAGCCCGATCTGGTGCTGCACTTCGCGTCCCCGGCGTCGCCCGCCGACTACCTCAAACTCCCGCTGCACACCCTGGAGACCGGCAGCCTGGGCACCCGCAACATGCTCGCCCTGGCCCGGGCGAGCGGCGCCCGCTTCCTGCTGGCGTCCACCTCCGAGGTCTACGGCGACCCGCAGCAGCACCCGCAGAGCGAGGACTACTGGGGGAACGTCAACCCCGTCGGCCCCCGCAGCGTCTACGACGAGGCCAAGCGCTTCGGTGAGGCCCTCACCACCGCGGAGGCCGGGACGCACGGCACCGACACCGGCATCGTCCGGCTCTTCAACACCTACGGACCCCGCATGCGCGGCCACGACGGACGGGCGGTGCCCACCTTCATCCGCCAGGCACTGGCCGGCGATCCGCTCACCGTCACCGGCGACGGCTGCCAGACCCGCTCGCTGTGCTACGTCGACGACACCGTGCGCGGCATCCTCGCCGCCGCCGGCTCCGATCTGCGCGGACCGGTGAACCTGGGCAACCCGGCCGAGATCAGCATGCTCGAACTCGCCCGGCTCATCATCGAGTTGACCGATTCGAGGTCCTCCGTCCGGTTCATCGACCGGCCGACCGACGACCCGGCGGTGCGCTGCCCGGACATCACCATGGCCCGCGGCAAGCTCCAGTGGGAACCCCGGGTGCCGCCACGGGACGGCCTGGCCCGCACCATCGCGTGGTTCCGGGAGCGGCAGGCGCCCTGATCCCGCCGGAGCCCCGGAGACCCCACCGCCGCCCCCGGACGAAGGAAAGGCCCGCGAACCGTGATGCGCATCCTTGGAATCAACGCACTCTTCCACGACCCCGCCGCCGCACTCGTCATCGACGGCACCACGGTGGCCGCGGCGGAGGAGGAGAGGTTCTCCCGGCGCAAGCACGGCAAACGGCCGGTGCCGTTCTCCGCCTGGGAACTGCCCGAGCAGGCCGCCCGCTGGTGTCTCGACTACGCCGGCCTGCGTCCCCAGGACATCGACGCGGTCGCCTACTCCTTCGACCCCCGACTTGCCCGGCCCGCCGCGCAGATGGGCCTGCACGACCCCTGGGACCACCTGCGCCTGACCTACGCCCGCGAGGCGCCCGGTTTCCTCGCCCAGGCGCTGCCCGGGCTCGACCCGGACGCGGTGCGGTTCGTGCCGCACCACATGGCGCACGCCGCGTCCGGCGCCTTCGCCGCACCGGACGCCGACACCTGCTCCGTCCTCGTCCTCGACGGCCGCGGCGAGGCCACCTCCCACCTGGCCGCCCACCGCGTCCAGGGCAAACTGGAGCCGCTGTACGGCCAGGAACTGCCGCATTCGCTCGGCCTGGTCTACGAGGAACTGACCGAGCACCTCGGATTCCTGCGCTCCTCCGACGAGTTCAAGGTCATGGCCCTCGCCTCGTACGGCCGGCCCCGGATGCTGGCCGAACTCCGCCGCCACATCCACCCGACCGGGGACGGCGGCTTCCACGCCACCGGCGTGCCCTGGCATGAACTGTGCGCCCCGCGCCGCCCGGACGAGCCCTGGCAGCAGGACCACGCCGACCTCGCCGCCAGCGCCCAGGCCTGCCTGGAGGAGACCCTCCTGGACCTGGTCCGCTGGCTGCACGGCCGCACCCACGACGACGTGCTGACCCTCGCCGGCGGCGTCGCCCTCAACTGCGTCGCCAATGCGCGGATCGCCCGCGAAGGCCCGTTCGGCCGGGTGTGGGTCCAGCCGGCGGCCGGCGACGCGGGCACCGCGCTCGGCTCCGCCCTGCTGATCGGCGCCGACGCGGGCGAGGAACCGCTGCCCATGCCCGGCGCCGCCCTCGGCCGCGACTGGACCGACGCCGAACTCGAAACCTGGCTCCGGACCGCCGCCGTCCCCTACGACCGACCCGACGACATCGCCCGGACCGTCGCCGAGGCCCTCGCGGACAACGCGATCGTCGCGTGGTTCCAGGGCCGCGCCGAATACGGACCGCGGGCCCTCGGCCACCGTTCCCTGCTGGCCCACCCCGGCCACTTGGCCAACCTGGAGCGGCTCAACGACGTCAAGGGCCGCGAGCAGTTCCGGCCGGTCGCCCCCATGGTGCTCGCCGACCGCGCGGCGGACATCTTCGACGGCCCACTCCCCAGCCCCTACATGCTGTTCGTCCACGACGTGGCCCCCGAGTGGCGGGACCGCATCCCCGCCGTGGTCCACGTGGACGGCACCGCCCGGATCCAGACCGTCGACCCGGCCGCCGAACCGCTCGTGGCCCGGATGCTGACCGAGTTCGAACGGCTCACCGGCCTGCCCGTCGTGGTCAACACCAGCCTCAACACGGCCGGCCGGCCCATGGTCGACGACCCCCGCGACGCCCTGGAGTGCTTCGGCTCCACCCCCGTCGACCTGCTGGCCATCGGCCCGTTCGCGGTCCGCCGCCGGAACTTCTTCGCCGCCGGGCAGCGCGCCCCGCACCAAGCGGAGGACCCCCGATGACCGCCCCGTCCGCCCCGGGCGACCGGTCCACCGACTACACCGTCGTGATCCCCACGCTCGGCCGGCCCAGCCTGACCGCCTGCCTGGCCGCGCTCGCCGCCGCCGAAGGCCCCCCGCCGCGCCGGGTGATCCTCGTCGACGACCGCCCCCTCGACGACTGCACACCGCTGCCCGCCGACATCCCCCGGACGCTGCGCGACCGCACCGTGACCGTGCCCGGCTGCGCCCGCGGCCCGGCCGCCGCCCGCAACACCGGCTGGCGGGCGGCCGGCGGCACCCCCTGGATCGTCTTCCTCGACGACGACGTGCTCCCCGGACCCGCCTGGGCGAGGGAACTGGTCGCCGACCTCGCCGCCGCCACCCCGCGCACCGCCGGCGTCTCGGCCCGGATCGACGTGCCGCTGCCGTCCGGGCGCGAACCCACCGACTGGGAACGCAACACCGCGGGACTGGCCACCTCCCGCTGGATCACCGCCGACATGGCCTACCGCCGGGCCGCCCTGGAATGCGTCGGGGGCTTCGACGAACGCTTCCGCCGCGCCTTCCGGGAGGACGCGGACCTGGCCCTGCGGGTGCTGACGACCGGCTGGACGCTGGCCGAGGGCCGTCGCCGCACCACCCACCCGGTCCGCCCCGCCGACCGCTGGGTCTCGGTACGGCTGCAGGCCGGCAACGCCGACGACGTCCTGATGACCCGCCGGCACGGCCGGGGCTGGTGGCGCCGCGCCCAGGCCCCGCGCGGCCGGCTCCCCGGACACCTCGCGGTGACCGCGGCGGCCGCCGGCGCGCTGCTGTGCGGCGCGGCCGGCAAACGGGGCGGCGCGGCGGCGCTGGCCGCCCTGTGGCTCGCCGGGACCGCCGAGTTCGCCTGGGCCAGGATCGCACCCGGGCCGCGTACCCGGGAGGAGGCCCGGACCATGGCGCTGACCAGCGTCCTGATCCCGCCCGCCGCCACTGCGCACTGGCTGCGCGGCCTGCTCCGCCACCGCCGCATCGCTCCGGTGGACCCCTGGGGCGGCGCACACCCCGCGCCCGAGGTCCGGCCCCGGCCGGCCCCGGAACGGGTATGACCGTGGCCGCCCCGGAGCGGACCGGCGGTCCCTGGCTCTACGCCTCGGGGCCGTACCCCGCCGCGCCCGCACCGGTGCGGCTCGCCGCGGTGCTCTTCGACCGGGACGGGACGCTGGTCGCCGACGTGCCCTACAACGGCGACCCGGCACTGGTCGCGCCGATGCCCGGGGCCCGGGCCGCACTGGACGCGCTGCGCGACCGCGGCATCCCGGTGGGCGTGGTCAGCAACCAGTCCGGGGTGGCCCGCGGCCTGCTCACCCGGGGCCAGGTCGAGGCCGTGCAGCGCCGGGTGGAAGAACTGCTGGGGCCGTTCGCCGTCTGGGCGGTGTGCCCGCACGGGCCCGCGGACGGCTGCGGCTGCCGCAAACCGGCACCCGGCCTGGTGCTCGCCGCCTGCCGCCGGCTCGGCGTCGCGCCCGAGGACACCGCCGTCGTCGGGGACATCGGCGCCGACCTGGGCGCGGCCCGCGCCGCGGGTGCCCGCGGCGTGCTCGTGCCCACCCCCGTCACCCGCCCCGAGGAGATCGCCGCCGCGCCCTGCCGCGCGGCCGATCTCCCGGACGCCGTACGGCAGTTGCTGGGCCGGCCGGTCAGTGCGGAGCCGGTGCGATGAGCACCGCACCGCGCACCCTCGTCGTCCGGCTGGACAGCGCCGGCGACGTGCTGCTCGCCGGGCCCGCCGTACGGGCCGTGGCGGCCGGCTCGTCCCACACCGCGCTGCTCTGCGGCCCCACCGGCGAGCGCGCCGCCCACCTGCTGCCCGGCGTCGACGAGGTGCTGGTCCACGACGCGCCGTGGGTCGGCCTGCGGCCCCCGCCGGTCAGCCGGGCCACCACCGACGCGCTGGTCGACGCCCTGGCCGCGGGCCGGTTCGACCGGGCCCTGATCCTCGTCTCCCACCACCAGAGCCCGCTGCCGGTCGCGCTGCTGCTCAAGATGGCCGGCGGCATCTGGACCGCAGCGGACAGCCCGGACTACCCGGGCGCGCTGCTGGACCTCCGGCACCGGCGGGCGCCGGACCGCCACGAGGCCGAGGCCGCGCTGGACCTCGCCGAGGCCGCCGGATACGCCCTGCCGCCCGGCGACCGGGGAGCCCTGGAGATCCTGCCGCCGCCCGCCACCACGCGGCTCACCGGCCGCGACCCGTACGTGGTGCTGCACCCCGGTGCGGCGGTGCCCGCCCGGGCCTGGAGCGCCGACCGGGCCGCCCGCGCCGCGGCCGCACTGGCGGCGGCCGGCCACCGCGTGGTCGTCACCGGCGGGCCCGACGAACGCCGGCTGACCGCCGCCGTGGCCGGCGACCACGCACTGGACCTCGGCGGCCGCACCGATCTGCACCAGCTCGCCGGCGTCCTCGCCGGGGCCCGGGCCGTGGTCGTCGGCAACACCGGCCCGGCGCACCTGGCCGCCGCGGTGGGCACCGCCGTCGTCTCCCTCTTCGCGCCGGTGGTCCCCGCCGAACGATGGGCCCCCTACGGCGTCCCGCACGTCCTGCTCGGCGACCAGCAGGCGCCCTGCGCGGACAGCCGCGCCCGGAGCTGCCCGGTGCCCGGACACCCCTGCCTCGACGGGGTCACCGACGCGGAACTGCTGGGCGCGCTGGCCCGGGTGACGGGGGGCCGGGGCGCGGCGCTGCCGGCCGCACCCGGCCGCGCGGACGGCCGGGCCCCGGGAGCCGGCACACCGCGGACACCGACCGACGACGAGCGAGGGGCGACCGTATGAACATCCTGCTGTGGCATGTGCACGGCTCCTGGACCACCGCGTTCGTCCAGGGCCCGCACACCTACCTGGTGCCGGTCACCCCCGACCGCGGACCCGACGGGCGGGGCCGGGCCCGTACCTTCCCCTGGCCCGGATCGGTGCAGGAGAAGACCCCCGCACAGCTCCGGGAGACCCCCGTCGACCTGGTCGTCCTGCAGCGGCCGCACGAGGCGGAACTCGCCGCGTCCTGGCTCGGCGGCCGCCGCCCCGGCCGTGACCTCCCCGCCGTCTACCTGGAGCACAACGCCCCCGACGGCGCCGTACCGCACACCCGGCACCCGTACGCCGACCGCGACGACCTGGTGCTGGTGCACGTCACCCACTTCAACCGGCTGTTCTGGGACGGCGGCCGGACCCGCACCGCCGTGATCGAGCACGGCATCGTCGACCCCGGCCACCGCTACACCGGCCGGCTCCCACGCGCCGCCGTCGTCGTCAACGAGCCGCTCCGCCGCGGGCGGACCGTCGGTACCGACCTGCTGCCGGCACTGGCCGAGGCCGCCCCGCTCGACGTCTTCGGCATGCGCACCGAGGGACTCGCCGGCCACCTCGGCCTCTCCCCGGACGCCTGCCGCACGGTCGATCTCCGGCAGGCGGAGCTGCACACCGCGATGGCCGAGCGGCGGGTGTACCTGCACCCCGTGCGCTGGACCTCGCTCGGACTGTCCCTGCTGGAGGCCATGCACCTGGGAATGCCGGTGGTGGCGCTGGCGACGACGGAAGCCGTCGAGGCGGTACCCCCCGGCGCCGGCACGCTCTCCAACCGTCCCGAGATCCTCGCCCGCGCCGTCCGCACCTACCTGGCCGAACCGGAAGCCGCCGCCGAGGACGGCGCCCGGGCCCGGCAGGCCGCGCTCGGCCGGTACGGGCTCAAGCGCTTTCTCCACGACTGGGAAAGCCTGATCACGGAGGTACTCGCATGACCACCCGCGGCACCGCCCCCCGTCTGTCCATCGCGCTGGTCTCCGAGCACGCCAGCCCGCTCGCGGTCCTCGGAGGTGTGGACGCCGGCGGCCAGAACGTCCACGTGGCGCGGCTGGCCGGTGCGCTCGCCGACCGCGGCCACCGGGTCACCGTGTACACCCGCCGGGACGCACCCGACACACCCGACCAGGTCGGCCTGCGACCGGGGGTGACCGTCCGGCACATCGCCGTGGGCCCGCCGTGCCACCTGCCCAAGGACGAACTCCTGCCGTTCATCCCGGAGTTCGGCCGGCTGCTGACCGAGGAGTGGGCACTCGGGCCGCCGGACGTGGTGCACTCGCACTTCTGGATGTCCGGACTCGCCGCCCTGCAGGCCACCCGGAAGCTGGACCTGCCGCTGGCCCACACGTACCACGCGCTGGGCACCGTCAAGCGGCGCCATCAGAAGGACAGCGACACCAGCCCGGCCAGCCGCATCCCCTCCGAGGCCGAGGTCGGCGACGGCTGCGACCAGGTGATCGCCACCTGCCGCGACGAGGTCACCGAACTGACCCGGATGGGCATCCCGTCCCGCAAGGTCAGCGTGGTGCCGTGCGGGGTGGACGCCACCGCGTTCAGCCCGCACGGGCCGGTCGCCGACCGCGGCCCGGTGCGCCATCTGCTGCTGCAACTCGGCAGACTGGTGCCCCGCAAGGGAGCCGCGCTGTCCGTCTCCGCGCTGTCCCGGCTGCCCGACGCCCACCTCGTCATCGCCGGCGGGCCGCCCGCCGCCGAGCTCGACCAGGATCCCGAGGTCCGGCGGTTGCGGGCGCTCGCCCGGGCGGCCGGGGTGGCCGACCGGGTCCGCTTCACCGGCGGGGTGCCGTGCGAGGACGTCCCGCCGCTGCTGCGCGCCGCCGACGTGGTGCTGTGCCCGGCGGACTACGAACCGTTCGGGATCGTGCCCCTGGAGGCCATGGCCTGCGGCACCCCGGTGGTCGCCACCGCGGTCGGCGGCCAGCTGGACACCGTCGTCGACACCGTCTCGGGACGGCTGGTCCCGCCCCGCGACCCGGGCGCACTCGCCCGGGCCGTCGGCGAACTCCTCGCCGACCCCGAACACCGGGCCGCCTGCGGAGCCGCGGGCCGCCGCCGGGTCCTGGCCCGCTACGGCTGGGACACCGTCGCGGCGGCCACCGAGACCGTCTACCGCGGGCTGCTCGCGCACCGGCCGACCGTGCCGGAGGCCGTCTGACGAACCGTCAACCAGCCCGGGACGACGCTTTCCCGCCCCGGCCGACCCGGCCGGGTCGGCCGGCCCACGACCGCGGACTTTTGAAGGAGGTGCGGGCCCCGACCGCCGCCGGTTTCACGCACGGAGCGGCCCGATCGACATGAGCCATCCCCTTGAGAGCGCACACCAGCACTGCCAGTCCCTCCAGGAGGCGCTGGGCCATCTGCGCCGGCACAGTCTGCACCAGCTCGCGCAGTGGGCCTCCCACCTCAGCGCCGTACTGCCGCTGGGCGGCCGGCTGCTCGCGGCGGGCAACGGCGGCAGCGCGGCCCAGGCCCAGCACCTGACGGCCGAACTGGTCGGCCGCTACCAGCAGGAACGTCCCGCCTACTCCGCCGTCGCACTGCACGCGGAGACCTCCAGCGTCACCGCGATCGGCAACGACTACGGTTTCGACCAGGTCTTCGCCCGGCAGGTCGCGGCCCACGGCCGGCCCGGCGACATCCTGGTGCTGCTGTCCACCTCGGGCCGCAGCGGCAATCTGCTCGCCGCCGCCGACACCGCCCGCAAGGCCGGACTGCGGGTGTGGGCGCTGACCGGTCCGCGGCCCAACCCGCTGGCCGACGCGGCCGACGAAGCGCTGTGCATCGAATCGGCCAGCAGCGCCACCGTCCAGGAGGCGCATCTGATCGCGCTGCACATCCTGTGCGAGAACTTCGACGCGGCCGGCCCCGAGGCCGCCGCCGCCCTGTCCGCGGAGGAGCCCGGCATCAGCCCGGAGGGCGCCGTATGAGCTCCCGTCAGCCGCTGCTCGTCGTCGGCGACGTCCTGCTGGACCGGGACCTGGCCGGTGACGCCACCCGGCTGGCTCCGGACGCGCCCGCCCCGGTCGTGGAGGTGGCCGACGACCGCAGCCGGCCGGGCGGGGCCGGGCTGGCCGCCGCGCTCGCCGCCCGGGCCGGCCGTGAGGTGACCCTGGTGACGGCTCTGGGTGACGACCCGGCGAGCGAGCAGGTCCGCCGCCAACTCCGCCCGGTGCTGCGGCTGGTGGAGCTTCCGCTGACCGGCACGCTGCCCGAGAAGACCCGGGTGCTGGCCGGCGGCCGGCCCCTGGTGCGCTTCGACCGCGGGGGCGGCACCCCGGGCGAGGCCGGTCCCGACGTGGCCGCCGCGCTCGACGCGGCGCGGGCCGTCCTGGTCGCCGACTACGGCCGCGGCACCGCCCGGGCGGTCGCCGGGCGGCTCGCCGACGCCGCGCGCCGCGGGCCGCTGGTGTGGGACCCGCACCCCAGGGGCGGCCGGCCGGTCCCCGGTGCGCGGCTGGTGACCCCCAACGCGGCCGAGGCCCGGGCGCTGACCGGCGACGACGCCCGGTCCCTGCACGCCGACGCGGCGCGCGGCAGCCGGCTGGCCGCCCACTGGCACGCGGCCGCCGTCGCGGTGACGCTCGGCGCCCGCGGCGCGCTGCTGGCCAGGGCCGGCGGCGACTCCCCGATGCTGGTGCCCGCCCCGTACCGGGCCACCGGCGACCCCTGCGGGGCCGGCGACTGCTTCGCCGCCACCGCGGCCGCCGCGCTCGCCGACGGTGCGCTGCCCGAGGAAGCCGTGCAGCTCGCCGTCACCGAAGCCACCTCCTTCGTCGCCGCCGGCGGCGCCGGCAGCCGGGCGCTGTGGGACGGCCCGCCGCCCGCGGACCACACCCCGCCGCGGGACGCCGATCCGTTCGCGCTGGCCCGCTCGGTCCGGGCCCGCGGCGGCACCGTCATCGCCACCGGCGGCTGCTTCGACCTGCTGCACGCCGGGCACGTCGGACTCCTGGAGAGCGCCCGGCGGATCGGCGACTGCCTCATCGTCTGCCTCAACTCCGACGCGTCGGTCGCCCGGCTCAAGGGCCCGGACCGCCCGCTCACCCGCCTCGACGACCGGAGGCGGGTGCTGACCGGCCTGGGCTGCGTGGACGCGGTCGCGGTCTTCGACGAGGACTCCCCGGTGAACCTGCTGCGCCGGCTGCGTCCGGACGTCTGGGTCAAGGGCGGCGACTACACCGTCGACACCCTGCCCGAGGCCGCCACCGTCCAGGAATGGGGCGGCCAGGCGCTGGTCCTGCCCTATCTGGACGGCCGCTCCACCACCGCGCTGGCGCGGCGCGCCGCCCGCTCCGCCACCGGCCCGCCGAAGGCCCGCTCGTGACGTCGCGGACCACCTCCCGGGTCGGCGTCGTGGTCATCACCCGCAACCGGTGGCACAGCCTGGCCCGCACCCTCGACCGGCTGGCCGGCCTCCCCGAGCGGCCACCGGTCGTCGTCGTGGACAACGGCTCCTCCGACGGCACCCCGGAGGCGGTCCGCACCCACCACCCCGCCGTGCACGTACTCACCGCGGGCCGCAACCTCGGCGCGGTCGGCCGCACTTACGGTGCCGCGGCCCTGACCACCCCCTACGTGGCCTTCAGCGACGACGACTCATGGTGGGAACCGGGCGCCCTGGCCCGCGCCGCCGACCTCTTCGACCACCACCCCCGGCTCGGCCTCGCCGCGGCCAGCACCCTGATCGGCCCCGCCGGTGCCCGCGACCCGCTCAACGCCGCCCTCGCCGCCTCCCCCCTGGGCCGGGAACCCGACCTCCCCGGGCCCTCCGTGCTCGGCTTCCTGGCCTGCGCCGCGGTGGTGCGCCGGACGGCCTTCCTGGCGGTGGGCGGCTTCCACCCCGTCCTGCACTTCGGCGCCGAGGAATCCCTGCTCGCCATGGACCTGGAGGCCGTCGGGTGGGGGGTCGCCTACTGCGCCGAGCTGACCGCCCGTCACCAGCCCGACGGCCCGGACGGCACCCCCCGGCCGGGCCGCACCGTACGGGTACGGCGCAACGCGGTGCTCGCCGCCTGGCTGCGCCGCCCCTACCGCCATGCGCTCACCCACACCGTGCGGCTGGCGCTGGACAGCCTCGACGATCCGGACGCCCGGCGCGCGCTGTCCGAGACGGCCCAACGGCTGCCGGCCGCACTGGCGCGCCGCCGCCGGCTGCCGCCGCGGGTCGAACGCCGCCTGCAGGTCCTCGAAGCCCGCCCGTGACGCGGCCATCCGGCCGAGGGGGCCCGCCGTGACCGATCCCCGCACCACCGTCATCGTCATCACCCACAACCGCAGGCGCGACCTGGTGCACACCCTCGACCGGCTGGCCGAACTCCCCGAGCGGCCACCGGTCGTCATCGTCGACAACCACTCGACGGACGGCACCGCCCCCGCCGTGCGCCGCCACCCCCTCCCGGCCCGGCTGATCGCCCTCGACCGCAACCTCGGCGCGGTCGGCCGCAATCTGGCCGCACGCACCGTCACCACGCCCTACCTCGCGTTCTGCGACGACGACTCCTGGTGGCAGCCCGGTTCGCTGGGCGGTGCGGCCGACCTGCTGGACGCCCACCGGAAGCTGGGCGCCGTGACCGCCCGCATCCTGGCCCATCCGCACCCGGACGGCCCGGCCCCCACGGACACCCCCCAGGAGCCGCACGAGGACCCCATCGTCCAGGAGCTCCGGCAGTCGCCGCTGCCCGCCCCGAAGTGGCTGCCCGGCCCGGCGCCGGGCTCGTTCCTCGCCGCCGCGACCGTGCTGCGCACCGACGCCTTCCGCGCCGCGGGCGGCTTCTCGCCGCGGCTGGTGCTCGGCGGTGAGGAGGAGCTGCTGGCCGCCGATCTCGCGATGGCCGGCTGGTGGCTGACGTACGCCGACCACCTGACGGTCCATCACCGCGCCTCGCCGCACCGGGACCCCGCCCGCCGCCGCCGGCAGGGCATCCGCAACACCCTCTGGTTCACCTGGCTGCGCCGCCCGCTGCCCGGCGCGGTGCGCCGCACGGCCTCCCTGGCCGCGACCGTCCCGCGGGACGCCGTGTCGCTGGCCGCCTTCGCCGAGGCCGCCGCCGGGCTGCCCTGGGTGCTGCGCGAACGGCGGCGGCTGCCACCGGAGATCGAGCGGCGGATGCGCCTGCTGGAGGCACCGCAGCGGGCGTCCACGGCCCGGTCCTACCGCGACTGACCCGCGCCGGGCTGCTCCGTCGCCGCCCCGGCCGCCCCGCGCAGCCGGTCGGCCAGCGTGCCCAGCAGTTCCCCGTCCGGCCGTCGGTCCGGGTACGCGGCGGCCCGGGCCCGGCCGGCGGGGGACAGGCACCAGGCGAGCAGCCGGTCGAGCTCCGCCGGGCGGACCTCCTCCGGGCGCAGCACCGCCGGCCAGCCGAGCGCCGCCGCCTGGGCGCTGACCTTCGCGCCGCCCTCGACCGGGTCCACGGCCAGCACCGGCGTCCCGGCGCGCAGGGCGAGCGCCAGCCCGTGCAGCCGGGTCGTCACCACCGCGTCCAGCCGGGCGAGCACCGCATGCACCTCCTGCGGGGTCGCCGGCAGGCGCCAGTCCCGGGTGTCCAGCCGGGTGTCCATCGGGAGCCGGGCCACCCGGGCCGTGCCCAGCCACCCGGTGAGGGCGTCGGACACCTCGTGATGCCGGCGGCGGTCGCCGTATTCGTGCTGGCCGCCGGTGAGCACCACCCCGACCAGCGGAAGGGTGCCCGGCGCCGCGACGGACAGGCTGAGGTCCACCGCGGCGGCGGGCCGCCCGGGGGCGTCACGGGGGAGCACCTCGTCGAACCGGCGCACCGCCGGATCGGCCGGATCCACCACCGACACCCCGACCGCGATCCGGCGGCACCGGGCGAACCGCTCGTGCAGCGCCGCGAGCGGGCTCTCCGCGCCGTCCGGGGGCCGCCGGGAGTGCACCGGCCCGCAGACGAACAGCAGATGGGTGTAGCGGGCCGGGTCGGCGTCCGCCAGGTGGAGCGCGTCCGGCCGGAACACCGGGGACCACGCGGTGTCGTACGGGACACCGGCCCCGTCCAGCGTCCGCTGCACGGCCTCGGCGGCGAGCGCGTCGCCGGCCGTCGCCTCGCCGTGCAGGAAGCTGAACCATCCGGTGACCAGGGCGCGCAGCGGTCCGGTCATCGCGCCGGGGCCATGACGGAGGGCGGCCGGCCCGGGAGCGGCAGCGCGTCGACCGCGGCGAGCACCTCGTCGACGGTGATCCGCAGCAGCCGGTCGTCCGGCCGGTCGCCGTGCGCGTCGCCGGGGCGCGGCGGGTCGTCGGGGTCCGGATGCCACAGGACGCGGTGCCGGTCCGTGCCCGGCGGGCCCCACAGCCGGGGGGCGACCGGACCGAACAGCACCACCGACGGCGTGCCCAGCGCGCTCGCCAGATGCGCCAGACCCGTGTCCCCGACGAGCACCGCGCGGGCCTGCGCGACCAGCGCCGCGAGCTCGGCGAACGGCAGGTCCGCGGCCCCGCCCAGCACCGCCGCCCCCGGCAGCCGGGCCTGCTCCGCGACCCGCCGGGCGAGCGGCCCCTCGCCCTTCCCCGCGGTGATCACGACCCGGTGCCCGGCGCGGTGCAGGGCCGCGGCCACCGCCGCGAACCGTTCCGCCGGCCAGCACCGGGCCGCCGCGTCCGCGCCGGGATGCACCACCACGGCCCCGGGGGCCGGCGAGCCGAGCGCCGGGGCGGCGATGCCCAGGTCGGCCGGATCGGCCGGCAGCCCGTACCAGGTGAGCAGCCGGCACCAGCGGTCCCGCTCGTGCTCGTCCTCCCGCCAGACCGGGCCGGCGAGCTCCGGGGTGGCCGGATGGGCGTACGCGAAGAGCCGGGCGGGCCGCAGCGCCCGCAGGAGGCCGTGGCTGGCCGGGCCGTTGCCGTGCAGGTCCACCGCGAGGTCCGGGGGCGGGCCGGGCCAGTCGAGGGCCCGCGGGACCTCCCGGCCGGGCGCCGCCGTGGGCAGCAGCCGGTCGACCAGGCCGGTCGCCGCGGCCGCCTCCGCGAGCCGCCGGGGCGCCGCCAGGACGAGGGTGTGGTCCGGACGGGCGGTGCGCAGCGCGTGCAGCGCGGGGACCGCGGTCAGCAGATCCCCCAGCCCGAGCGCCCGGAGCACCAGGATCCGCGGGCCCGGATCGTGACCGTCGGGCGGCGGGCAGGAGCGCGGACGGGCCGAGGGCATGGGACGCCTCCTTCGCGGACGCCGGGCGGGCTTCCTCCAATGTGGGGGTGCGGTCGCGCCCCCGCGACTTGTCGCCCGTCACCTGCGCGGGCCGGCCCCGCCGGGCAAGCGGCCGCGACGGTCCGCGCCGGCGGCCGCGGACGGTGACGCGGCCCACTCCCGGCGGTCCCCGGGCAGGCGACTGAGACCTGGCCCACAGACCGCGAACCGCCCTGTGAGCAACCACACTTACGCCCACCCCGGCCGTCATCTCCCGTGCCGGACAAGGGAGATGACACCGGCCGAGGCCGGTCACCGGCCGTGCGCGGCCCCGCGGGCCCCGCGCCGGCTTCCGGGCGTCCCGGCCGATCTGTGAAGATGTGACATCGCTGGCCCGCAAGGCTTCGTCACGGACGGCCCGGCCTGAGCCCAGCACCGACAGACCTCGGTACGGACGCCGCGCACGCAGTGGTGCCCCGCGTCCGCCGAACCGCTTCCCGAGCCTGACGGGCTCTTCACAAGGTCTCTGCCGCTGTGCCTTCTCCTGCTCTCGCCCCTGCCCGCATTCCGGCGCAGGCGCCCCCGCCCGAGTCCGCCACCGAATCCGCGAGCGCGCGACCGTACGGCCGCGCGCCCCGCACCGTGCGCTTTCCCGCACCCCGTCGTGCCCTGGGCGCCGCCAAGGGCCCCGCAGGGGGCCGGAAGGGCGACCACGCTCCGTGGCGCTCGCTGCGCTACCGCAGCATGCGCTGGTGGTCGTTCGCCAACCTGGTGTCCAACGCCGGCACCTGGATGCAGCTCACCGTGCAGAACCTCCTGGTCCTGCAGCTGACCGGCTCGGCGGCCGCCACCGGTCTCTCGCTCTCCGTGCAGGCGGGGCCCGGGCTGCTCATGGGCCTGGCCGGCGGCGCCGCCGTCGACCGCTGGCCCCGGAAGGTCACCGCCGCGGTCAGCCAGGCCGTCCTCGGTGTGATCGCCTTCACGACAGCCGCCCTGATCGCCTTCGACCAGCTCAACTACGGCATCCTGCTGGCCCTGGCCGGCGTCACCGGACTGATCGCCACCATCGACGGCCCGGCCTGCGCCCTGCTGGGCAACGATCTGGTCCCCACCGAGGACGTCCCGTCGGCCATCGCCGTCGGATCGCTGGTGCACAGCGTCGGACGGCTGGGCGGCACCGCCCTCGCGGGACTCTCCGTGGGCGTCCTCGGCACCGGAGCCGCCTACGCCGCCAACGGCCTGTCGTTCCTCTTCGTCGCCGCGGTCATCCCCTTCCTGCGTCCGGTGAGCGCGGCACTGCGCCGGCCCGCCGGGACGCCGGACGCCGCGGCCGCCGCCGTACCGGCCGCGGAGCCGGAACCCGAAGCCGGCACCGGCGCCCGCGACGGGCTGGCCTTCTTCCTCCGCAGGCCGCGGCTGGTGGCCCTCGCGGCCGTCACCGGCCTGAGCGCCATCTTCGGCCGCAACTACCAGCTGACCCTGGCCGTGCTGGTCACCGGCCCGCTCGGCGCCGGCGCGGCCGCCTTCGGCACGGTCTCCACCGTCCTGGCGGTCGGCGGCATCCTCGGCGCGGTGCTCGCCGCCCGCCTCCGCAAACCCACCGTCGCCCTGGTCGGCGCGCTGGCCGCGGCCGGTGCGCTGCTGCAGATCGTCGCGGGCTTCTCCCCGTCCCTGATCGTCCTGCTCGTCCTGGTCCTGCCGATGTCCGTGGTCGAGTCGATCTCCGACACCGCCGGCACCACGGTCCTGCAGACCGACCCGCCGGCCCACATGCGCGGCCGGGTGCTGGGCGTCTGGCGCAGCGCCAGCACGGGCTGGGGCCTGGTCGGACCGCCGCTGCTCGGCTTCCTCATGGAACTGGCCGGCGCCCGCGGCGCCCTGGTGGCCGGCGGCTTGATCATCGCCGGTGCGGTCGCCGCCGGAGGCCTGCTGCAGTCCCGCCGGCGCGCCGCGACCGGGCCGGTGCCGGCCCCCTGCCCCACGGCCGCCTAGCCGTCAGACACCCCCGCCGTGCGGCTGCTCCTCCCGCCGCACCAGCAGACCGCCCAGCGCCGTGCGCCGGTGCAGCACCGCCCGCCCCGCGCGCACCGTGGTGATCAGCCCGGCCCCGCGCAGCGCGGCGGTGTGGGCCGAGGCGGTGGCGTCGCTGATGCCCAGCCGCCGGGCGAGGTCACCGGTGGTGTGCTCACGGGCGAGCACCCGCAGCATCGCGGCCCGGGTCCGGCCCAGCACCCCGGCCAGCGCCTCCGTCCCGTCGTCCGCCCCGGGCGGCACCAGCGGCACCCCCGGTCCCGCCGGATAGGTCACGTACAGCGGACGCCCGGGCAGATCGGCCAGCAGCGGCGGGCCGGTCCAGTGGAAGGTGGGCAGCAGCACCACTCCGCGCCCGTTCAGCACGACGTCCCGCGCGAAGGGCGCCGGGCACTCCCAGACGTCGCCGGACAGCCGGGCCCCGGGGACGAGCCCGTCGAGCGCCGCGCCCACCCCGTGCTCGGCGACGGTCAGCGCATGCCGGGTGAACTCCGCCCGGTGCAGGTCCTGCACCAGGGACCAGACGGGCCGCAGCAGTGCCTCGAAGGCCGCGTGCTGGGCCCGGCCGAGCACGCGCCAGGCCTCCGCGTCCCCCTGGTGCAGCCCGCGGATCCACGGCGGGGGCGGCCCAGGCACCGTGGCGTACACCCGCTCCATCTCGGCGCGGACCAACTCGGGGCGGGCCGACCGGACGGTGGCCAGGCCCTCCTGGAGGGAGTCGGCGAAGACGTCGAGGAACACCGGCGCCCGGCCGTTCGGGACCACGTCCCCCAGCGGTTCCGCGGCGGCCGGCAGCGACCGCAGGACCCGGTGCCGCCACCGGCCGAAGAGCACCCCGTCGTCGCGGCGGCACATCATCATCAGCGCCGTGTTCAGCTCCAGCAGCGGCGCCGCCCGGGAGGCGAAGCGGACCCGGGCGACATCCGAGGCCGTGAAGTGCAGCCGGATCACACATTCCCCCTGGTGACGCCATCCTTTCGGCCAGGCCCTCAACCATGGCCGCGGCTCCCCGCCGCCCGCCAGTATGCGACCGCACGCCACGGCACGAGGCCACGGCGCAGGCGCCCGGGAAGGGGAGTCCATCGTGAGCGTACGCAACGGGGCAGGGGGCGGGGAGGGCCGGCAGGCAGGACCGGCCCGGCGGACGGTCGCCGCGACGGCCGCACTGGGCGCCGCCCTCCTGCTCACCGGCGGCTGCGGCACCACCCGGACCCGCCCCGGTGGCCGGCGCCCGGACCACGGGCCGGCCTTCGTACCGCGGCTGCCGGCGCCGACCGGCCCGCACCGGCTCGGGGTCACCACGCTCTATCTGGTCGATCCCTCCCGGCACGACCCGTGGGACCACCGCCTCACCCGCAGGGAGATCATGATCACGGTCCGCTATCCGGCCCGGGCCGTCGAGGGCCACCCCGTCGCGCCGCAGATGACCCCGGGCGCCGCGAAGGTCTTCGCGGGCCTCGACCCGCGCTTCCACCCCGGGCTGCCGACGTCCGGGGTCGACTGGGCGGCCACCCGGACCCATGCGCACACCGGCGCGCCCGCGCAGCCCGTAGGACGCCCGGTGCTGCTCCACACCCCCGGTGGCGGCGATCCGCGCACGCTCGGTACCGGGCTCGCCGAGGAACTGGCCAGCCACGGCTGGGTGGTGGTGAGCATCGACCACCCCGGCGACGCCGGCGAGGTCGAGTTCCCGGTCACCACGCCCGCCCGCCCGAGCCCCGTGCGCACCACCGTCCTACGCGGCGATGCCCGCACGGACCCGGACCTCTTCCGCACCGTGATCGACACCAGGCTGGCCGACACCCGGTTCGTCCTCGCGCAGCTGGCGGTACTGGCCGCCGGCCGGAACCCCGATGCCGCCGGCCGCCCGCTGCCCGACGGCCTCGGCCGTGCGCTGGACCTCCGGCGGGTGGGCATCTACGGCCACTCGGCCGGCGGCACCACCGCTGCCCAGGCCCTCTACGACGACCGCTGCCTGCGCGCCGCGGTCAACCTGGAGGGCTTTCTCGACCACCCTTCCGTCCGGCCCGGACGGGCCGGACCGCTGTTCCCGGTGGCCCGCCACGGCGTGGACCGGCCGCTGCTCCTCGTGGGCACCGACGGCTTCCCCGGACGGACGGAACTGGCCCGTTCCTGGTCCGCCCTGCTCGCCCACCCGCACGGCCGCACCCGCCGCCGGCAGATCCGGCACACCGCGCACGCCGTCTTCACCGACTACGCCGCCTTCGCACCGCAGTTGCAGACCGCCGGCCTGATGACCGCCCGGGACCGGAACGCGCTGGTCGGCGCGCTGGACCCGGCGCGGTCGATCCCCGCCGTGCGCGGCCTGCTCCGCACGTTCTTCGCCCGGCACCTGCCGCCGCGCTGACCGGGGCGGCCGGACGGGTGCCACGGCCCGTGCCGGGTACCGGCTTTCGGGAGAGGCTCGATGTGCGACGGACGGCGGAGAGGAGCTTCGGGTATGGCCGGTGACCCGGGGGAGCGGACGACGGGACGCGGCCGGGCCGCCCGTACGGCGACGTGGTGGCGGCGGGCCCGGGCCTACGACGGACACGAACGGCACACGGTGTTCCTCATCGGGAAGAGCACCGTGGCCGCCACCGTCGCCTGGCTGATCTCCTACCAGCTCCTGCACGCCCGGTCACCGGCCTTCGCGCCGTTCTCCGCGGTGCTGATCATGCACGTGACGGTGTATCAGTCCCTGCACCAGTCACTGCGCTACATCGGCGCGGTGGTCGCCGGAGTGGCGGTGCAGGCGGTGCTCGGATTCGCCGGCGGGCCCCAGCTCGCCACGTTCGCCCTGGTCGCCCTGATCGCCCTCACCCTCGGTCGGTGGCCGGCCCTGGGCAGCCAGGGCAACCAGGTCGCCACCGCGGCCTTCTTCGCCTTCGCGACCTACACCTCCGCCACCACGTACCTCGACCGGGCCGCCCAGCTCGGACAGATCGTCCTGCTCGTCCTGATCGGCTGCGCCGTGGGCCTCGCGGTGAACGTCACGCTCGTCCCGCCGATGCGCTACCGCAGCGCCGAATACGCCCTGCGCGCCCTGGCCCGTGCCCTCGACGACCTGTTCGCCGACATGCACCCGGTGCTGCGGCAGGGCGAGCTGGACGCGGAAGCCACGCAGCGGTGGCGCACCCGGGCGGAACAGACCGGAGAGCTGATCGACCAGGCCAGGGCCGGTCTGCGCACCGCGCGGGAGAGCCTCTATTACAACCCGCGCCGGCTGCTGGGCCGCCACCGCGGCCGGACCGGCTTCGCGGGCTACCGGTCGGTGCTGGCGGCGCTGGAGCGCGCACTGCACCACGTCGCCTCGCTCGCGCGCAGCCTGGACCAGTGGCGGGACGCCGAGGACCGCTACCGCTACCGCGACTTCCTGCGCGCCTACGCGGACTTCCTGGCCTCCCTCTCGTCGCTCACCGAGCTACTGAGCGGGCTGGACGAGGACCTGGTGGCCGCCCAGGCCCGCGCGCTCGGCGCCGCGGCCGAGCGGGCCCGGGAATGCCGCGGTGCGCTCGCCGAGCAGGCCGAGCGGGCCGGACTGCCGCTGGCCGACCCGACCCGCCCCTACGGCGTGCTCGTCATCGAGGCGACCCGTCTGATGCAGGAGTTCTCGTACCTCACCGACGTCATCGGCTCGCTGCCCCGAGTCGCGGGCGAGGGGCCGTCGCGGTGAAGTAGGAGGAGGGGCGCGGCCTGCTCGGGGCGCCCCTACGGCCTCGGGGGAGCAGAGGAAAGGGAGACCGAGATGGACCACGCCGGAACCCCTGGGGAACCACACGACGCGCCGAGCAACCCGCCGCCCGCCGCCGGCCCCCCGAAGCCGCCCCCCGAGCCCGGCGGGGCCCCGCCCACGACCGGCCGCGGCAGGCCCATGAAGCTCACCGAGATGGCCCGGCGCAAGGCGAAGCAGGCCATGGAGAAACTGAGGCCGCACGAGGGCAAGGGCCACGGAGAACCGCACACCTAGAGGCTCTTCGCGCTGACCGCACGCCTGCCCGGCACGCGCGAGGACTCGTGCGCGGGACTCTCGCCGACCGAACTCGCGGAGATCAGGGACACCCTCACCGCCCTCCCGCACGCCGACGTGTGTGTCGACTGCCGCCGGGCCCCGCCGCGGGCCGGCTCAGGCCCCGGGCAGCAGTGAGTCGTCCGCCACGCGGGCGCCCGGCAGGCGGTGGTCGGCGGCGATCAGGGCGGCGTCCACATCGCGGGTACCGGTGGAGATGCACAGCGTGTACGCGAGGTCGTCCATCCGCTGCCGCACCTCCTCGGTGCCGCGGTCCGCGTGCAGCAGCGCCAGCGTGCGGTACTCGTCGGCGATGCCCTGCAGCACTGCGGGGTGGGCCAACAGCATGGTGGTCTCCTTCCGTCGGCCGTCCACGTCCACGGCTGCTCGTGCCCGTTCGCCGGCGGTCCACACCTGGCCCGCCGGAGCCTCAGCCCCGCTGGTTGAAGCGGCCGGCCGCCCGCTCGTTGAGCACGCCCAGCACCCTGCGCAACCGGCGGGCGGGCGGCTGCTCCTCGGCCTCGACCCGGTAGCCCTCCGCCGTACCGGTGCCGCCGTCGCGGGGCAGCACCCGGCCCATCGCCGACACCAGCCGGGTGGTGAGCACCGGCGCCACGCCGTGCGCCACGGCGCCCAGTTTGGCCGCCGGGGTGAGCACGATCCGGGGCCGCCGCCGCTGCACCGCGGAGACGATGCGTTCCGCCGCCCGCTCGGCGTTCATCGACAGGAGGGGCGCGCCGGCCAGCGCCTGGAACCAGGCGTACTCCCGGCGCCGGTCGCCGCCGAACCGCGCGTGCAGATGCGATCCGGTCCGCATCAGCCCGGGATGCACCCCGGTGACGGTGACCCCGTACGCGGCCTCCTCCGCGTGCAGCCCCTCGGCCAGCGCGGCGACCGCCGATTTGGCGCACGAGTACGGCAGCAGGTGCGGCACCGCCAGCAGGCCGCCGACCGACCCGACGAGCGCCAGCCGGCCGCCCGCCGGACTGCGCCTGAGGTGCGGCAGGGCGGCGAACGCGGTGTTCAGGGCGCCGTGGAAGATGGAGTCCAGGGCGTCCCGGAACCCTTCCACGCCGAGGGCTTCGGCCGGGCCGACCTGGATGATGCCGGCATTGGCGATGACGATGTCCAGCCTGCCGTTGTCCCGCGCGATCTCCGCCAACCGCTCCTGGACCGCGGCGCCGTCGCGCACGTCGCACACCACGCCGCGCACCGCGCCGCCGCCCGGTCGGCCGAGCTTGCCGACCGCCCGGTCCAGTTCGGCCGCGTCCCGTGCCAGCAGGACGACGTCGCAGTCCCGGCGCAGCAGCTGACGGGCCATGAGCAGACCCAGTCCGCGTGAGCCGCCGGTGACCACGGCGGTGAGCCCTTCGATCGAGGGAGCGGCCGGCAACACCCGCATGAGGAGCCCTTTCGTCGAGCCCGTTGCCCGTGATGACGAGGGCCCTGGCCGCCTGACTGTGTGGCGTCGAAGAGCCCTTCGTGTGGCGTGCGGACGCGGCGGGACCGGCGCATCGCGGGGCGGCCCCTGCGCGTCGCCCCTCCGACGCTACCCGGAGGCGTTGCGGTGCGCATGTGCGCCGGGCGGCGGCCGCGGCCCCCCGCCACCCCGTTTCACCGGCCGCGCGCCGGGCACCCGGCTCAGGGACCGGACGGAGCGGCCGTGCGGCGGTCGCGAGCCGTTCGGTTACCGCGGGACGCATCCGGCTTAATCGCGGCGGATCCGGCATGGGCGGCCGGGCCCACCGGGAATTCGTCCTGCGCGCGATCCCGGCGTCCGCCGCACCCGCGCCGTGTGCCGACGACCGGCGTGACCGCACTCATGGCAGCGGCCTCAGCACCGCAGCAAGAAAGGAACCACGGCTCATGCAGATTGCTTTCCTGGTAGCGCCCGAGGGTGTCGAGCAGGTCGAACTGACCGGCCCCTGGCAGGCGGTTCTGGATTCGGGGGACGTTCCCCACCTGGTGTCCACCAAGTCCGGCCGGATCCAGGCGTTCAACCACCTCGACAAGGCCGACACCTTTCCGGTGGACCGGACGGTGGACGCGGTCGACGTGTCGGAGTACGGCGGTCTGGTCCTGCCCGGTGGCGTCGCCAATCCCGATGCGCTGCGGATGGACAAGAACGCGGTCGCCTTCGTGAAGAGCTTCTTCGACCGGGGCCGGCCGGTGGCGGCCATCTGCCACGCGGCCTGGACGCTGGTCGAGGCCGATGTGGTACGGGGGCGCACCCTGACGTCCTGGCCGAGTCTGCAGACCGATATCCGCAATGCCGGCGGCACCTGGGTGGACGAGCAGGTCAAGGTCTGTACGGCGGGCCACAACACGCTGATCACCAGCCGTAAGCCGGCCGATCTCAAGGCGTTCTGCGCCACCTTCGTCACGGAATTCGCCCAGGCGGGAAGGGCGGCCTGAGGTGGCGGACCAGAAACAGGAGCAGCGCCGCGCGCATTTCGCGGACGATCCTGCCGCCGGTCCGCTCACCACCGACCAGGGCGTGACCGTCGACCACACCGACGATTCGCTGCAGGCGGGTGAACGCGGCCCGACGCTGATGGAGGACTTCCACTTCCGGGAGAAGCTCACCCGCTTCGACCACGAGCGGATCCCGGAGCGGGTGGTGCACGCCCGGGGCGCCGGCGCCTACGGCTACTTCCAGCCCTACGAGTCCTGCGCGGAGTTCACCCGGGCCGCCTTCCTCCAGGATCCGGGCGTGCAGACGCCGGTGTTCGTGCGGTTCTCCACGGTCCAGGGCCCGCGCGGTTCGGCGGACACCGTGCGGGACGTCCGTGGATTCGCCACGAAGTTCTACACCTCGGAAGGCAATTACGACCTGGTCGGCAACAACATGCCGGTCTTCTTTATCCAGGACGGCATCAAGTTCCCGGACTTCGTGCACGCGGTGAAGATGGAGCCGCACAACGAGATCCCCACCGGGGCGTCCGCGCACGACACCCTGTGGGATTTCGTCTCGCTCCAGCCCGAAACCCTCCACATGATGATGTGGCTGATGTCGGACCGGGCCATTCCGCGCAGTTACCGGATGATGCAGGGCTTCGGCGTGCACACCTTCCGCTTCGTGAACGCGCAGGGCAAGGGCACGTTCGTGAAATTCCACTGGAAGCCCAAGCTCG
This sequence comes from Streptomyces sp. NRRL S-337, assembly GCF_000720175.1. GTDB lineage: Bacteria > Actinomycetota > Actinomycetes > Streptomycetales > Streptomycetaceae > Streptomyces > Streptomyces siderophoricus. Next base: position 28,364 of record NZ_JOIX01000028.1, on the reverse strand, counting down.
GGGTGCACTCGCTGGTCTGGGACGAGGCGCAGGAAACGATGGGCCGCGACCCGGACTTCAACCGCCGCGACCTCTGGGACATGATCGAGGCCGGGGAATATCCGGAATACGAACTCGGCGTCCAGCTCGTACCGGAGGAGGACGAGCACTCCTTCGACTTCGACCTCCTCGACGCCACCAAAATCATCCCCGAAGAGCTGGTGCCGGTGCGGCCCATCGGCCGGATGGTGCTCAACCGCAACCCGGACAACTTCTTCGCGGAGACCGAGCAGGTCGCCTTCCACACCGCGAACGTCGTGCCCGGCATCGACTTCACCAACGACCCCCTGCTGCAGGCCCGGAACTTCTCGTACCTGGACACCCAGCTCATCCGGCTGGGCGGGCCCAACTTCCCCCAGCTGCCGGTCAACCGGCCGCTCGCGCCGGTCCGCAACAACCAGCGCGACGGCTACCACCAGAGCCGGATCCACCAGGGCACCAGCTACTCGCCGAACTCCCTCGGCGGCGGCTGCCCGGCCCTCGCCGGCGCCGACGAATCCGCCTTCCGGCACCTGACGGAGCGGGTCGACGGGCGGAAGATCCGTCAGCGGAGCCCCAGCTTCACCGACCACTACACCCAGGCGGCGCTGTTCTGGCACAGCATGGCCGACTGGGAACAGCAGCACATCATCGACGCGTTCCGCTTCGAACTGGGCAAGGTCAACGCCAAGGAGGTCCGCGAACGCACCGTCGGCGAGCTGGCGCACATCGACCACACCCTGGCCTCCAAGGTCGCCGAGGGCCTCGGCATTCCCGCCCCGGAGGCCACCGACACCCCGCGGCCCACCCCGTCCCCCGCGCTGAGCTTCGAGAACCTCAAGGGCGACGGCTCCATCCGCAGCCGCCAGATCGCGGTCCTGGTCATGGACGGCGTGGACGCGCAGCAAGTCGGCGGACTGAAGCAGGCGTTGGGGGAGCAGGGCGCCTTCGTCGAGGCCCTGGCGCCCCAGGACGGTGAGGTCTCCGGCGCCTCCGGCAGCCTGTCGGCGGACCGGGCGCTGCCGACCGTGGCCTCCGTGCTCTACGACGCGGTGGTGCTGCCCGACGGCGGCCTCGGGGCCGGCGACACCGCGGCCGACGGCGCCGCCCGCCGCTTCGTGCTCGACGCCTACCGGCACGGCAAGGCCATCGGCGCCCTGGGCTCCGGGATCGAGGTGCTGAAGAAACTGTTGCCCGGCCAGGTGCGCACCGCCTCCGGGGGCGCGGAACCGGTGAGCGACCAGGGCGTGGTGACCGCCGCCGCGAACGGTGACGCCTTCGCCCGAGCCTTCGCGGAGGCCACCGCCGCCCACCGGCACCGCAACCGCCCGCCGGCGAGGATCTGAGCCGGCACCGGGAGATCCGGCCCGGCTCCCCGTCCCGGCGGCCCCCCGGCCGCCGGGACCGAGCCGCGTCAGCCGATCCGTGACCCCGTCTTCGCGAGGGCCTCGGTCACCGGCTGGTAGAGGCTCATGCCGCCCGAGGCGCAGCTGCCGCGGCCGCCGGAGGTCAGGCCGAGCGCGGTGTCCCCCTCGAAGAGCGGACCGCCGCTGTCGCCGGACTCCGCACAGACCGAGGTCTGGATCAGTCCCTCGACGGTCCCCTCCTGGTAGTTGGCCGTCACATTGACCGCGGTGACCTCCCCGTCGTGCACATGGGTCGTGCTGCCGCTGCGCCGCACCTTCTGGCCCACGATCGGGTCGGCGGCCCGGGCGATGTGCTGCGCCCCGCCGCTGTAGAGGTTCACCTCGCTCGGGTGCGCCATGTCCGCGGCGGTGTACCGCACGATCCCGAAATCGTCACCGGGGAAGCTCCCCGCCTCCGACATCGCGATCGGGGGGCCTTGCTGGGTGGCGGACCAGCTCGGCACCGCGTGCGTGCAGTGGCCGGCCGTCAGGAAGTACGGCTGCCCGCCCTTGGCGACGTTGAAGCCGAGCGAACAGCGCGCCTCGGTGCCCCAGATGGCGTCCCCGCCGGCGATCAGCGGCTCGATGGTGTCCGGCGACAGCTGGATCACCGCCCGGTCACCCAGCGAGCCGGCGACCGCCTTGAGCCGCTCCAGATCTTCCCCCCGGACGGTGCGGTCGGCGGTGATGACCACCTTGTTGATCTTCGGGTCCATGCCCCAGGAGGTCCCGGGGATCGAGGCGTGCTCCTTGAGGGTCGCCCGGGCCGCGTCCAGCGACGCCAGCGAGTGCTTGACGATCCTCGCCTCGGCTCCGGCCGCCCGGGCCTTGCCGGCCGCCTCCTCGGTGGTCACGTTCACCACCAGCTTGTGGTTGTCGGGGTCGTAGTACGAACCCGCCCCGGCCGCACCGAGCGAGGAGCCGATGGCCACCGCCCGTTCGGCGGCGGCGATGGCCGACGGGGGGCCGGGGGCCCGGGCGGTGTGCGCGTGGGCGCTCTGCAGGGCGAGCAGGGGAGCGATGGCCAGGGTCACCACACCGACGCCGGCCAGGACGGAACGAGGCGTGGGTACGCGCGGATGCTTCAACACAAACCTCTCGCTGGGGAGCGGGCCAGCAGCGGGTCTCGGTGATGCGCACGCCTCAAGGGCTACTGGCGCCACGGGCGGGGCCGAAGGCCGGGCGAGGCGGCGCGGGGTGTCTACTCTCCCTGCCCGTGCACCACCCCCGGCCGCCCACACTTCTCCAGGAATCACCTGTACGGACGGGTGAACGGACCGCGCCGCCGGGCCGTACAGACGGACAACGACGACCGGCCGCCTGCCGGGTCCGTCGCCACATCAGTCCGCCTCGTACGGAAGGACCCTCGGGTGCCGCTCATCACGCAGCTGCGTCAGCTCCTGGCCAGGGGGACGAACCGGCGCCGGAGGCGGGCCGTCACCTCCGTCCTCGCCGCCGTGCTCGTGTTCGGCGCGCTGGTCCTGCCGGACGACCTGATCCGCCTGACGCCCGGCGCGTTCGTCCGGATACCGGTGGAGGGGATCGCCGGGGCGGCGCTGCTGCTCCTGCTGCCGCCGAGGCCGCGACGGGTCGTCGCGGTGCTCGCCGGCGTGGTCCTGGGCCTGATGACCCTGCTCGACCTCCTCGACATGGGCTTCCGCGCGGTGCTGGTCAGGCCGTTCGACCCGGTGCTGGACTGGGGGCTGTTCGGCGACGCCGCGTCGTTCCTCGACGACTCGGCGGGCCGGACGGGGGCGATCGCCGCCGTCGTCGGGGCCGTGCTCGTCGCGCTCGCCCTGCCCGTGCTCATGGCGCTGGCCGTGCTCCGGCTGAGTCATGTCCTGGCCCGGCACAGCTCCCTGGCGACCCGCGGCACCCTCGTCCTCGGGACCGCCTGGCTCGTCAGCGCCGCGCTCGGCCTCCAGCTCGCCGGGGCGCCGCTCGCCTCCCGCACCACCGCCGAACACCTCGACGACCGCGCCCGGCAGGTGCGGACGAGCCTGGCCGACGAGCGGGTCTTCGCCGCGGAAGCGGCCACCGACCCCTTCGGGAGCACGCCGCCCGACCGGCTGCTGAACGGACTGCGCGGCAAGGACGTCATCTTCACCTTCATCGAGAGCTACGGCCGCACCGCGATCGACGACCCGGTGATAGGCCCCGGCGTCGACACGGTGCTCGCGGACGGGACCGAGCAGTTGCGGCGGGCCGGCTTCACCGCCCGGAGCGGCTGGCTCACCTCCTCGACGGCGGGCGGCGGCAGCTGGCTGGCGCACTCCACCTTCCTGTCCGGCCTGTGGATCAACAACCAGCAGCGCTACCGCACCGTCACCTCCAGCGACCGGCTCAGCCTGACCCGCGCCTTCCGGCGGACCGGCGCCTGGCGCACGGTCGGCATCATGCCGGGCGTCAGCCGGTCCTGGCCGGAGGCCCGCTTCTACGGTCTCGACACCGTCTACGACTCCCGCACCCTCGGCTACCAGGGCCCGAACTTCAGCTGGTCGCGGATGCCGGACCAGTACAGCCTGTCCGCGTTCGAGCGGCTGCAGCACGGCAAGCGGGGCGGCAAGCCGCTGATGTCGGAGATCATCCTGACCTCCAGCCACAACCCGTGGGCGCCGCTGCCGAAGATGCTCGGCTGGGGCCGGGTCGGCGACGGCTCGGTCTACCGGGCCGTCAAGGCGGCCGGCAAGGACCCCAAGGACGTGTGGCAGGACGCCGCCCGGGTCCGCACCGAGTACGGCCGGGCCATCCAGTACTCGCTGCACAGCCTGCTCTCGTACGTCGAGAAGTACGGCCGGAAGAACACCGTGCTGGTCTTCCTCGGCGACCACCAGCCGGTCCCCACCGTCACCGGCCAGCACGCCGGCCGGGACGTACCGGTGGCGATCGTCGCCCACGACCCGGCCGTGCTGCGCCGGATCTCCGGCTGGGGCTGGCAGCCCGGCCTCCGGCCCGGAGCCAGGACGCCGGTCTGGCGGATGGACACCTTCCGCGACCGCTTCCTGACCGCCTACGGGCCCCGGTCCGGCTCCGCACACCAGGCGCGGAAGTGACCCCTGCCCGCCCCGGATCGACGGTCAACCCCCGGCGAAATCATACCCATTCGCCCTGTTGAGCATCGCTCAGCCGCTGCCTATGCTCGGCACGCACCGACGCACACCACGTGGAGTCGGGCCGCACCCCGCCAGGAGCCCGAATGAGCTTCAACCTCGCCATCGCTCTTCGTGAATCCCGCCGGAACCACCCGGACAAACCCCTGTGCCACCACGGCACGCGGACCGTCAGCTATGCCGGGGCCGACGAGACCTCCGGCCGGGTCGCCGCGACCCTGCGCGCGCTGGGCCTGCAACGTGGTGACGTGGTCGCCGTCCACCTGCCCAACGTGCCGGAGTTCCTGTTCGCCTACTTCGGCATCCTCAAGGCCGGCCTGGTCATGGTCCCGCTCAACCCGCTGCTCAGGGCCCCCGAGATCGCCTACCACCTCACCGACTCCGGGGCCCGGCTGCTCCTCACCCACGAGGAGTTCGCCGACGAGGCGGTCAAGGGCGCCGAACTCGGCGGCGGCGTACCGGTGTACGTCGTCCCGGTGCCCGGCAGCGCGCGGCGGATCGCCGGCACCCGGCCCTACGACGAGCTCACCACCGCCGACGACACCGGCGAGATCGAGCCGGCCGACGCCGACGACACCGCCGTCCTGCTCTACACCAGCGGCACCACCGGCCGCCCCAAGGGCGCCGAGCTCACCCACTTCCAGCTCTACATGAACTGCACCGTCACCGGCGAGCTGTTCGGCTGCCGCCCCGACGACATCGCCCTCGCGGTGCTGCCGCTCTTCCACGTCTTCGGGCTCTCCGGCGTCCTCAACCTGGCCGTCCGGTACGGCGGGACGCTCGCCCTGGTCCCGCGGTTCGAGACCGGTGCGGTCCTCGACGCGCTCGAACGGCACCGCTGCACCATCTTCGCCGGTGTCCCCACCATGTACACCGCCCTCCTCCAGGCCGACACCTCCCACCGGGACCTGACCGCACTGCGCGTCGGGGCCTGCGGCGGCGCGCCGATGCCGGGGGAGACCATCCGGGCCTTCGAGGAGAAGTTCCCCGGCGTGGCCGTCCTGGAGGGCTACGGCCTGTCCGAGACGGCCAGCACCGCCACCTTCAACATCAGTGTCGAGCAGCGCAAGGTGCTCTCCATCGGCAAGCCGATCTGGGGCGTGGAGGTGCGGATCGCCGACGACACCGGCGTCGCGCTGCCGCCCGGTCCCGAGCACGTGGGCGAGATCCTGATCCGCGGCCACAACGTCATGAAGGGCTACTTCCGGCGTCCCGAGGAGACCGCCGAGGCGCTGCGCGACGGCTGGCTGCACACCGGGGACCTCGGCTACCAGGACGACGACGGCTACTTCTTCGTCGTCGACCGCAAGAAGGACCTGATCATCCGCGGCGGCTACAACGTCTACCCGCGCGAGGTCGAGGAGGCCCTGTACGCCCACCCGTCCGTGGCCGAGGCCGCGGTCATCGGCCGCCCCGACGACCGGCTCGGCGAGGAGGTCGTCGCCGTCGTCGCGCTGCGCCGCGGTACGCACACCACTCCCGAGGAACTCACCGCCCACTGCCGGCAACAGCTTGCCGCGTACAAGTACCCCCGCGAGATCCGGCTCGTCGACGCGCTGCCCAAGGGCCCCACCGGCAAGATCCTCAAGAAGGAGCTGCGCGCCGGGTGACGTGACCACCCGGCACCTCCCTGTCCATGCCTGTGGCATATGCCAATGACCCATGCCGTCATGCATATACGGAAAAGCGGACATAGTATCAAAAAGCGTTCAGGTTGACCGCGCAGGACGGTTGGCGTCCGTCCGGTCACGGGAGGAGGCGGTTCGCTTTGAGCCGCATACACCGCCTGATGGCCGCGTACGTCATCCTCGTGATCCCGCCCACCGTGATCTACCTGACGGTGCCCTCCGCACACACCGTCACCTGGGCCGCCATCGTCCTCGGCAGCGTGTGGGCCATCATCGCCGGGATCCGCATGCACCGGCCGGCCCACGCCTGGCCCTGGCTGGTGCTCGCCGCCGCGAACCTCGCCTTCGGCGCCGGCGACACCACGTACAACGTGCTCAACACCTTCCTGCACCAGGACAACCCGTTCCCCTCCCTCGCCGACGTCTTCTACCTGGCGACCTACCCCCTGTTCGCCGCCGGGCTGCTGGGCTTCATCCGCTACCGCCGGACCGGCCGCGACGTGGCGAGCCTGCTGGACGCGATGATCCTCACGTCCGGCCTGGCCCTGCTCTCCTGGGACTACCTGATCAACCCGTACACCACGGCCCCCGACATGACGTGGGTCCAGCGGACCATCTCGATCGCCTATCCGCTGGGTGACGTGCTGATGCTGGCGATGCTCGCCCGGCTGCTGACACCCGGCTCCGCCCGGACCCGGGCCGTCCAGTTCCTCACCCTCGGCACCTTCGGCATCCTCTTCTCCGACGTCCTGTACGGGCTCCTCCAGCTCAAAGGGGTCTGGCAGGTCGGCACGCCGATAGACCTGGGCTGGGTGGTCTTCTTCACCGCCTGGGGTCTGGCCGCACTGCACCCGTCGATGGTGGAACTGACCGAGCGCACCCCCGTACGCCAGGCGGGTATCCACCCCCGGCGGCTCGCCGTGCTCGCGCTGGCCTCGCTCATCGCGCCCGTGCTGCTCATCCAGGAGGCCGTCCGTGGCGACCTGCAGGACGTGCCCGTGATCGCGGTGTTCTCGGCCGTGCTCTTCCTGCTCGTGTTCGCCCGGCTGTCGGGGCTGGTCGTGGTGCACCTGAGGGCCGTGACCCGGGAACGCGGCCTGCGGGTGGCGGCCGCCACGCTGGTGTCCACGTCCGGCGTCGAGGAGATCGCCCACTCGATCCGCCGGGCGGCCGGACCGCTCTTCGGCCCCGGGGTGGGCTACGAGGTCGCCCTGCTGACCCTCACCCCCGGCGAGACCCGGCTGCACACCGTGCCCTCCGCCGCACAGCCGCACACCTGGACCGTCGACTGGCAGGACGAGTCGGCCGACTCCTGGCGCCCCCGGCTCCTCGCCCGCGAGACCCAGATCGTGCGCGTCGCCGACCTCGGCCCGGAGGCCGCCGCGGAACTCGCCCCCTTGCCCAGCGCGCTGCTCTGCCCACTGGCCGTCAGCAACGGCCCCGCCGGGGACTCCCTGATCGGTGCCCTGATCGTCGCCGGCACCGAGAAGAGCCTGGCCGAACGGTGGGGCTCCTTCGAGACCCTCGCCGCGCAGGCGGCCCTGGCGATGGAGCGCGTGGCGCTCGGCCAGGAGATCAACCGGCGCAACAGCGAGGCGTACTTCCGCACCCTGGTGCACAACACCTCGGACGTCATCCTCATCCTCGACGACGACAACACCATCCGCTACGCCAGCCCCTCCGCGGAGGGCATGTTCGGCCGCACCCCGCTCAACGGAGTGCGCCTCGCCGACCTCATGGCCGAACAGGACGGCGAACGCGCCCTGCGCGCCCTGGCCCGGATGCGCGACGGCGACTGCCAGGACAGCCGCGACGACTGGCAGGTCCTGCACAGTGACGGCGCCCGCATCGACGTCGAGGCCCGGTGCAGCAACCTGCGGCACGACCAGACCGTCCACGGCCTGGTCCTGACCCTGCGGGACGTGACCGAGCAGCGCAAACTCGAACGCGAACTCACCCACCGCGCCTTCCACGACGCGCTCACCGGCCTGCCCAACCGGCTGCTCCTCCTGGAGCGGATCGAGCGCGCCCTGCTGCGCGGCCGCCGCGACGGCACCGTCCCCTGCGTCCTCTTCATCGACCTCGACGACTTCAAGGTCGTCAACGACACCAGCGGCCACTCCGTCGGCGACGCACTGCTGATCGCGGTGGCACGACGGCTGACCGGAACGATGCGGGCCAGCGACACCGCGGCGCGCCTGGGCGGCGACGAGTTCGGCGTGCTCATGGAAGGCGTGCGCGAGCCCGCCGACGCCGAAGCGCTCGGTGAACAGGTCGTACGGAACCTCAACCAGCCCTTCCGGCTCTCCGCGCAGATGGTCAGCACCTCCGCCAGCGTGGGCATCGCCACCGCCCTGGACAGCGCCGACGCCGAGGAGTTGCTCGGCCACGCCGACCTGGCCCTGTACGCGGCGAAAACGGCCGGCAAGCGGCAGTGGCGCCGCTACCAGGCGGGGCTGCACACCGGCATGCTCGAACGGCACGAACTCCGGTCCCGGCTGGAGGGCGCGCTGGACGCGGAGGCGTTCGACGTCCGCTACCAGCCCATCGTGGAGATCGCGACCGGCGCGCTCGCCGGCTTCGAGGCGCTGGCCCGCTGGCCGCACGCCCGGCGCGGCTCGGTGACGCCCCATCAGTTCATCGCGCTCGCCGAGGAGACCGGGCACATCATGCCGCTCGGCGCCTGGGTGCTCCAGCAGGCCACCGCCAACCTCGCCCGCTGGCAGCGCGAGCTGCCCCGGCCGGACCCGCTGCACATCAACGTGAACGTCTCCGCCCGGCAGTTCCGCGACCCCGGCTTCCTCGACGAGGTCCGTGCCGTCCTCGACGCCACCGGAGTGGCCCACGGCTCCCTCGTACTGGAGCTGACCGAGACCGTCCTGATGCACTCCGACGAGCAGATCCGCGCCGTGATGGGGGCGCTCAAGGATCTCGGCGTGCGCATGGCGATCGACGACTTCGGCACCGGCTTCTCGTCGCTCAGCTATCTCCGGGAATTCCCCATCGACCTGCTGAAGGTCGACAAATCGTTCATCGACGACATAGGCGTCGATACCCAACAAGTCGCCCTGGTCGAGGGTATTGTGCGCATCGCCGACACGCTCGGTCTGCAGGTCATCGCCGAAGGCATCGAAGAGGACGTGCAACGGGACCGGCTCCTGACCATGGGGTGCCGGTACGGGCAGGGCTATCTGTTCGCCCGCCCGATGACGGTGGACCAGGCGGAAGAGCTGCTGCGGAGCACGGCCGAGCGCCGGGCCCCGGTCCTGGCCGGCAGCGCGGCGACCAGCCCGGTATCCCGCCGGACCACCGCACCCTCAGACCCACAGCGCACCGGTACCCGCCGGTCCGGGGCGGAGGAGGACCACGTGCACAAGGCACTGAGGACAACCGGCGGAGCACGACGCGATCCGCGGTGGGGCGAGCTCGAACGCCTGAGACAGACCAACCCCATGTGCGACGCGGTCATCGACGAGGTGGACGGCCGGCACCTGCGCAGCGGCGACCACTGGCTCATCGACTTCGCCTCCTGCAACTACCTGGGCTTCGACCTCGACCCCGAGATCATGGCCGCCATCGAACCGCAGGTCCGGCGCTGGGGCACCCACCCCAGCTGGTCACGGCTGATCGGCAACCCCCGGCTCTACCCCGACATCGAGGACCGGCTCACCGCGCTGCTCCACGCCCAGGACAGCCTGCTGCTCCCCACCATCACCCTCATCCACGCCTCCGTGATACCGGTACTGGCCGGCGAGGGACACATCTTCGTCGAGGCCCGCGCCCACCGCACGGTCTACGACGGATGCCTGGTGGCCCGGGGCCAGGGCGCCACGGTGCAGCGCTTCCACGCCGACCGGCCGGACGAACTCGAGGTCCTGCTGCGCTCGGCGCCGCGCGGAGCCTCCCGCCTGGTGTGCCTGGACGGCGTCGACAGCATGACCGGAAATCTCCCCGACCTGCCCCTGCTCGCGGGCATCTGCCGGCAGCGGGACGCCCTGCTCTACATCGACGACGCGCACGGGTTCGGCGTCATCGGCGAGCGCGGCACCGGCGAGACCTCCCCGTACGGCAGCCGCGGCAACTGCATCGTGCGGCACCTCGGCGAGACCTACGACGGCATCGTCCTGGTCGGCGGCTTCTCCAAGGCGTACTCCTCGCTGCTGGCGTTCCTGGCCCTGCCGACGTGGCTGAAGAACCACCTCAAGGTCGCCGCCGCGCCGTACCTGTACTCCGGGCCGTCCCCCACGGCGTCGCTCGCCACCGCGCTCGCCGGCCTCGACGTCAACGACCGGCGCGGGGACACCGTCCGGGCCGCCCTGCACCGCAAGACCGCCCGCATCCTGGACCACCTCTACCTGCTGGGCATCGAGACCCCCAACGAAAGCGGACTGCCCATCATCGAGCTCCCCCTCGCCCGCGACTCCGACCTGGGCGACGTCGGCCGGTTCATGTGGGACCGCGGCATCTACGTGACGCTGGCGGCGTACCCCCTCGTCCCGCGCAACCGGGTGGGCATCCGCATCCAGGTCACCGCCGCGAACACCGACGACGACATCGGCCGGCTCAACGAGACGATCTCCGCCCTGGCCGAGCGGTTCGACCTCCGGCAGAGGACCTGAATGCGCGTCATGGAGGATGCGGGCCGGGCCCGCCGGGTACGGCTGCTCACCCCGCTCGCCCACCGCGACTTCCGGGTCCTGTGGATCGGGATGAGCATCTCACTGGTGGGCGACGGGGTGCTGCTCGTCGCCCTGGCCTGGCAGGTCTACACGCTGTCCGGCTCGCCCGGCGCGATGTCCGCGGTCGGCGTGGCACGGGCCGTGCCACAGGTCGCCCTGGTGCTGCTCGGCGGCGTGGTCAGCGACCGCTTCGACCGCCGGCGCACCATGCTGATCAGTGACCTCGTCCGCTTCGTCTGCCTGCTCACGCTGGCCGTCCTGGCCCTCGGCGGCGCCCTGGAGCTGTGGCAGCTGATCGTCGTGGTCATGGTGTACGGCGGCGCCGCCGGATTCTTCCCCCCGGCGTACGACGCCGTCGTGCCGACCCTCGTCCTGAAGTCCGAACTCGTCCAGGCCAACGCCCTCGACCAGTTCGTCCGCCCGGCCGCCGTCCAGATCGGCGGTACCGCGCTGGGCGGCATCCTGGTCGCCGGCATCGGCACCGGCGGGGCGTTCGCGTTCGACGCGCTCACCTTCGCCGTGTCCGTGGGCTGTCTGCTGTGCATCCGCCCCAAGCCGCCACCGTCCGGCGCCCGGGGCTCGCTCTGGGCCGACCTGCTCAGCGGACTGGCGTACGTCCGGGCCAACAGCTGGCTCTGGGCCACCTTCGTCTCCGCCACCTTCGCCTACCTGCTCTTCCTCGGCCCGGCCGAGGTGCTGCTGCCCTACCTGGTCAAGAACGGGCTGCACGGCTCCGCCGCGGACCTGGGCGTGGTGCTCACCTGCGGCGGACTGGCGTCCGTGCTGGTCGCCCTGGCCGTCGGCCAGACCGGGGTGCCGAGCAGGTTCATCACCTTCGTGTACGTCTCCTGGACGCTGGCCACGCTCGCCGTCGCCGGGTACGGCCTGGCCACCCACTCCTGGCAACTGGCGGTCGCCTGCGCCGCCGTCAACGGCTTCGAGACCGCCGGCCTGGTCGCCTGGGCCACCGCGAAGCAGCGGCTCGTACCGGGCGCCCTGCTCGGCCGGGTCTCCAGCGTCGAATGGTTCGTGTCGATCTCCCTGCTGCCGCTGTCCTACGCCCTGGCCGCGCCGGTCGCGGCCGCCGCCGGCGTCCGGGCGACCCTCATCGGCGCCGGCGTCCTCGGGGCCGTCGTCACCTTGGTCTTCCTCTACGTGCCGGGCGTACGCTCGGTGGACCGGGGCAGTGCGCCCCGCACCGCGAAAGAGGGCACATGAAAGAGCCCGCCGAACACCCGCCGGGTCCGGTCCGCAACGACGACGCCGACTGGGACCACTGGCCGGTCCAGGACTACCTCGCGGAGAACTACCGCGAGATCCACCCCTGCGACGCGGCCGTCATCCGGCACCACTCCGCCTTCTACCGCCGGTTCGCGCCCGGCAGCATCGCCCGCTCCCTGGAATTCGGCGCGGGCCCCAACCTCTACCCGCTGATGCTGGCCGGCGCCGCCAGCCGGCAGGTGGACGCGGTCGAGCGCAGCGCGGCCAACGTCGCCTACCTGACCGGCCAGCTCAGCCACGGCCCCGACGAGAGCTGGCAGGCCTTCTACGCCTTCTGCCGCGAGCTGGACCCCGCACTGCCCCCGACCGCCACCGAGGCCCTGGCCCGCGTCCGCGTACTGCACGACGACGTCCGGACCCTGCCGGCCGGCGCCTACGAACTGGCGTCGATGAACTTCGTGGCCGAGAGCATCACCGAGGACTTCGAGGAATTCGCCCAGCTCTGCCGCACCTACATCGCCACGGTGCGCCCGGGCGGCCACCTCGTCGCCTCCTTCATGGAGAACATGCCGACCTACCGCATCGGCACCGCCCCCGCATGGCCCGGCTGCCCGGTCGACGCCACCGTCATCCGTGAGGTCTTCGGCCCCCGCACCGACGAGCTCGTCCTCACCCATGTGGGCCCCGACCCGACCCGCCCCGACTACGGTGACACCGGCATGGTGCTGCTCCGCGCCCGCACCCTCGCACCGGACGGAAAAGCGGAGGCGGGCATGCGGGACGACCGGGCATAATCGGTCAACTGTCCTGATCTCCGCCCCGGGAGCCCGCCACGTCCGCCGAGCCGCCCGCGCCGTATTCCCCGCCGCGCCCGCTGACCTGGGCCGAACTCGACCCGCAGTGCAACCCGTTCGCCTTCGACGCGGCGGAAGAGGCCACCGTCACCGCCCTGATCAAGGAGTACGTCCCGCCCGTGCTGTCCGGGATGGACGGGTGGTGGCAGGGCGAGCGCTGGTGCGAGGGCCATATCCACCGGATCTTCCTGGAGCGCTACGGACTGTGGGCCCGGGAGTGGAACTGGACCGTCGGCCCGGCCGGGGGAGTGGTCGGCAGCTGGTGCTGCGGCCCCGTCTCGGTGACCACCCCCGACGAGACCGCCGCCCGGGCCGTCGCCGCCCTCCTGGAGTGGCGGGCCTGGCTGGAGGAACTCGCCGCCCGCTTCGAGGAGTTGGCACCGCCCCCGGGTGCGACCCCGGAGGAGCGCAGCTGGCACCTGGAGCGGGCCGCGGTGCGGCTGGTGACCCGGGTACTGGACCGCACCGGTGCGGAGAGCGGCTGGTACGGCCAGTGCGCGCTCGCGCTGGAATGGTTCCTGACCTCGACCGGGATGGACCCGGCGGCGGCCGGTGCGGCGGTGGAGACCGCCATCGGCGGGCGGTTCAGGAGCTGGGCCGCGCCCGGCCCGACACTCATCGACTCGGTCGGCGAGGACCTGGCCGTCGGCCTGACCGGCCGGCAGCCCTACTCCGACCACCGCGAACACGCCCACCTGGAGGAGTTCCATGACCGCCGGCACACCCGCCACTGACGCCGGGCCGCCCGCCCCGGCCGGCGATGCGACGGCCGCCTGGCACCGGGCCAGGGCGCGGGTCGACTGGGCGCACACCGGCGCGTACGAGGCCACCGGCCCGGTCGTCCCGGCCACGGACGGCTTCACCGCCTGGTGCGACGGCCCGGTCCGCCGCCGCGACCCGGTCCGCGCCGGGCGGCTGCGCTCCGCCCACGCGCTGGCCCGCGCGGACGCCACGCGCCACTCCCCGCTCACCTTCGGCCTGCTGGCCGGCTGGCAGCGCCTGGTCCTCGGCACCCCCGACGCACCGTTCCGGACCGGCGACGCCTACGCGAAGAACGGCCGCGAGCGCTACCCGCTGACCCCGCATACCCGCGCGGACTTCGCCCGCTGCCTACGCGAGGCCGACGAGGCGGGCGTGCCGCTGCCCGCCCGCGCCGCCCGGACCTTTCTCGACGTGGCCTTCCACCACCCCTTCCCGGACGGCAACGGCCGGGCCGCGCTGCTCGCCCTCACCTTCGTCCTGGCCCGCGAAGGCGTCGTCCTGGACGAGGTGGGCCCCCTCCAGACCACCCGCTACGCCGACGACCCCGACGGTGCCGCCGACCTCGCCGTACTGGTGGGGATCCTGGTCCGGGCGACCGAGCGCCGCGCGGCCCGCCCCCGCATCCGGCCCGACAGCCACCGCGTCCCCACGAAGACCGCTGCCGTGAGCACCAGATAGCCGAGTTCCAGGACCGCGGCATGCGCCGGGGCGACGCTCGCCGACCAGCCCGCCGCACGCTCGCGTCCCTCGAACACGACCCGGTTGACGCTGAGGAACGCCAGATGCGTACCGATCGCTGCCCACAGCGGGGCGCGGCCGGGAACGGTCCGGGCGGCCACCAGCGTCAGCCCGAACACCGCGAGCAGCACCAGATACGCCGACGGGTCCTGGCCGGCCGGGGTCGCGCCCACCGGCGGCGGATCCTCGCCCACCACACGGGCCGTACCGGCCTGCACCACCGTGGACGCGGCCGGCACCAGCAGGAAGACCACCGTCGTCCCCAGCGCCGACACCACCCCGCCGAACCTGTCCCGCAACGCCGCCCAGGCCTGCCCGCGCAGCGTCGTCTCCTCCGGCAGGGCCTCCAGCAGCACCGCCACCAGCGCATTGCCCGTCAGGAACGCCCCCAGCGCCGCCGGGTCGAGCCCGGACCACCGCACCCACCCGGCCGCCGTGCCCGCCCCGAGCACCAGGCCGGCACACGACACCGTGACGGCCAGCCCGCCCAGGAAGGCCCGCACCGCGGCGGCCGGCGGCCCCGCCCCCAGCCGGCGGCCGCCCGCCCACCGCCCGGCCGACCGCAACGCCCGTACACCGCCCACGGCCACCACGCTCACCAGCACCGCGGGCAGCAACTGCCGCGCCCAGCCGTCCGCGCCGAGCGCCCGCGCCAGCCGTTCCCCCAGCGCATTGCCCGCCCCCAGCGCGACCGCCATCACCGTACCCCCCAGCAGCGCCCGCCCCCACGCGCCCCACCCCGACACCACCGGGCGTGCCCCCGTGGTCCCGCTCCCGCTGCTCTTCGTGTCCACCGAAGTACCGGCCATCGCCCTCGCGCTCCCTTCACGCCCGGCGGGTGTCCCGGGACGTACGGATGCCCGCGCCTTCGGCGGTGAAGCGGCACCCGGGCGCGCATCCCTCGCACGCCCGGGGAAACCCTCCTGCGGGACGACCCGGCGCCGGCGGGAGCTACATCCCTCGGCGGTCACCCGTGGTGCGGCGGTCGTAAGCCGTCCGCAGGAGCCGTCACAAGGGGCCGGCGGGCGAGCCGGGTGGCAGTGGTCAGGCGACCTTGGCGCAGATCATCGTCCGGCCGTCGTAGACGTTCCAGGAGTAGCGGTAGTGGCCGGGATCGGCCGGGCACGCGTTGGTGCCCGCCGAGGCCGACAGGACGGCGGTGATCTGCATGATGTAGTTGAACGCCCGGGGCACCTTGTCGGCGTTGCAGTTCCACAGGGTGAGGAGGTTGGCGCCGCCGGGCCGGTTGCCGCTGGCCTTGGCGAGGAAGCACTGGCCGTTGCGGAACTGCCGCTCCACACACAGGTTGACGGTGGAGTAGTCCTCGGCGGAGTGCCACCAGCCGCCGCGCCCGCCGCCGGACGGGCAGGTCCCGGAGCCGGCGACGCGGGCCACCCGCAGGTACGCGTTGGCCGCACCGCAGTCGACCCGCGAGGGCACCGTACGGCTCCAACTCCCGTAGCCGTCCTGGTAGGCGTCCAGGCAGTCACCGGCCCGCACGGCCGCGAAGGCCTGGTCGACCGGGCCGGGCGTGCGGGTCGTGGCCACGGGTGTGGGCACGCCCCCGCTCCCGCCGCTGCTGGCGGCCCCACCGGACGTCCCGCTCGACGAACTCGCCGAGGAGCTCCCCGAGGAACTGCTCGACGTGCCGCTCGACGTCCCGCTCGTCAGCCCGGAGCTGAGTGAGCTCCCGCCGCCGGTGTACGTGCCGCTCGACGAGCTCCCCGAGGCGCTGCTGGACGAACCGGACGACGAGCCGGCGGTGTCGGCGGCCTTCCAGGGCTGCCAGACGAACACCGTGAACGCGATGAGGACGAGCACCAGCCAGCCGCACCCGCCGGACGAGGAGCTGCTGCCGGAGGAGCTGCCGCCGGAGGTGGTCGCCGGCTTCGGCGTCGCCTTCGCCGCCGGCTTGGGTGCCGGCTTGGGTGCCGGTGTCGAGGCGGGCTTGGGCTTCGCCTGCACGGGCTTGGGCTTGGGCTTGGGCTGGGGCGTCGGCCTGGGCTTCTGCTGTGCCGGTTTCGGTGTGGGCTGCGGCTTCGGCTTCGGCTTCGGCGGGGAGTTCGGCGTGCCGGCGCGCTCCCGCTCCCGCTGCTCGGTGTAGACGCGGGTGGGCCCGGGCGGCGGCACCTGGCGCGTCCGTGCGTCGAGGGTGC
The DNA here is from genome assembly GCF_000720175.1 of Streptomyces sp. NRRL S-337. Lineage (GTDB taxonomy): Bacteria > Actinomycetota > Actinomycetes > Streptomycetales > Streptomycetaceae > Streptomyces > Streptomyces siderophoricus. Next base: position 11,792 of record NZ_JOIX01000028.1, on the reverse strand, counting down.
GGGCCTCCGCATCGCCCTCCGCACGCAGTGCGCGCCCCTGCGCCTCGTACTCCTGGATCAGCGCGGTCCACCGCGGCGGCAGCCAGCGTTCGGCGCGGCGCGAGGTCGGTACCCGTTCCAGCCCTTCCTGGAACTCCCGCAGGACGTCGGCGGGCCGCGGCCGCTCGTCGGGGTCGATGGCCAGACACGGGCGGATCAACGAGCCCAGTTCCTTGGGCAGTCCGGTGAGGTCGAGGTCGCCGCGCTGGACGACGGCCAGCAGCCGGATCATGTCGCCGGTCTCCGGGTACGGCGGGCGGCCGACGGCGAGATGGAAGAGGGTGGCGCCGAGCGAGTAGACGTCGGAGGACGCGGTGGAGGGCTCGGCGCGCGCCTGCTCGGGCGAGGTGAAGGCGATGGTGCCCAGCGTCAGCGAGGTGCGGGTGAGGTCGTAGGCGTGCGAGATGCCGAAGTCGATGAGGCGGGGCCCGGACAGCGGCAGCAGGATGTTCTGCGGTTTGACGTCCCGGTGCACGATGCCCTCGTCGTGCAGGGTGACCAGGGCCTGTGCCGTTCCCGCGGCGATCCAGCGCACGGCCGTACCGGGCAGCCGTCCCGCGGTGCGGACGAGTTCGGACAGCGACGGCGCAGGGATGTACTCGATCGCCATCCACGGCTGCTCGGCGTCCGGGTCGGCGTCGAGCACCCGCGCCGTATGGGGGCTCTCGATCCGCCGGGCCAGCGCCACCTCGCGGGCGAACCGCCGTCGGTCGGTGTCGCTGACCGCGCCCTCGGCGAGCAGCGTCTTGACGGCGACGAGCGATCCGTCGGCCGTGGACCGCCCCAGATAGATCCGCCCCATGCCGCCCGCACCGAGCCGCCCCAGCAGCCGGTACTCACCGAGCCGCTGTGGGTCGTCGCCGAGCGGCCTGATTCCGGTACCGGTCATGCCGTGCCCCCTGGTCCCCCTGCCATAGCACCGGTCAAACACTGCCATGCCGAGGGGAGTTGAGGAAGGCGAAACCGCCTGCCCGCCTTGACCTCAAGTTGAGTTGAGGTTCTACGGTGGGTGCGTTGTTGATCACCGCGCGGGTGCCGGAACCGGAACCCGGAGAAGGGACTCAGGAACCATGGAAGGCAAGGGGAACGTGGCACTCAAGGACTACCCGGAGGAGGGACTGGCCGCCCAGCCCATCGGCGCATGGACCGGAGAGGCCTACCGCCGGGTGGTCGGTGACCTGCGCGCGCAGCTGGCGGTGGAGGGCCTCACGCAGCCGCACTGGTGGACGCTCAACCACGTGGCCGGGGCGCCCGGCACGTGGACCCGCGCCACGCTGACCGAGCGGCTGCGACCGTATGACGACCTCGGCACCGACTTCGACGCCGTCTACGACGACCTGATCGCCCGGGCCTGGCTGACCGAGGACGCCGACGGTATGACGCTGACCGAGGCGGGCGAGGCCGGGCGGCTGCGCGCACACGAGCGCAACCGGCGGGTCCATCGGCGGACGCATGAGGGCATCGACACCGCGGACTTCGTGACCACCATCAACGTCCTGCGCCGCATGGTCGCCAATCTGGGCGGCAACGGAGATCTCCCCTGATCGTTGTGCTCTCCGGCGCCGCCGACCGCCCGCCGCCCACCGCAGGAGCGTGGTGGCGCGGCCGGCGCCGCCAACGCCCCTGCTTCCCGGCGCGAGGAGACAGTCCGATGGCCCCTGCCCAGCACGACGGCGGTTCCGGTACGCCCGCACGGATGACCCGGTTCGACGACCTCTACGACCAGCCGGACCCGCGCGCGTACTTCCGCGTGCTGGGCGCGCTGGACTACCGGACACCGCATCACGCCCAGGGCGTCTTCCGCCGTCTCCTGCGCGCCGCCGTCGCCGCCGCCCCCGAGGACCGCGCCGCCGGCGAGCGGCCCGTCACCGTCCTGGACCTCTGCTGCTCGTACGGCATCAACGCCGCCCTGCTGAACCACGACGTGACCCTGGCGGAGCTCGCGGCCCACTACACCTCTGCGGAGGCCGCCGGCCTGAGCACCGCCGAACTCATCGAGCGGGACCGGCAGTTCTACGCCGCCCGCCGCCGCCCCGACGCGGTGCCCGTCGTCGGCATCGACATCGCCGCACCGGCCACCGGGTACGCCCGCGCGGTCGGCCTGCTGGACGAGGCGTTCGCCGAGAACCTCGAAACCACCGAACCGAGCCCCGCGCTGCGCCGGGCCCTCGCCGGCCTGCGGCTGATCACGGTGACCGGCGGCGCGAGCTTCCTGACCGCCCGTACCTTCCACTCGCTGCTGGCGGAGGACGCGGCGCGGGAGGGCGGCCGGAACCTGCCGTGGGTGGCGGCCTTCGTCCTCCGCACCGGCTCCTACCGGCCGATCGCCGACGGCCTGGCCCGGCTCGGGCTGACCACCGAGAAGGACGGCAGCCGGACCTATCCGCAACGGCGGTTCACCGACGCCGACGAGCAGAAGTACGCCGTCGCCGCGGTGACGGCGGCCGGTGACGATCCGTCGGGCAAGGAGTCCCTCGGCCACTTCCACACGGCCCTGTACGTCTCCCGGCCCGCCGCCCAGGCGGCCGCCCAGCCGCTGAGCACCCTGCTGCCCACCCCGTGACCGTACATCTCATGAATCAGTGGCCGCCCATGGCGCCCGCTTCATGTTCAACCCATTGACCCCGTGCCGGTGCCTCGCTTAACTGCCGTACGCCATCAGCGCGTTGAAACGCCATGCCGGCTCATGTCGGCGGCGTGCCCACGCAGTGAGGAGTCGCCGGTGTCCGGTTCCGGATCGATCAGCCGTCGTCACATCTTCAAGGCATCCGCCGGGGCCGCGGTCCTCGTGGGGACGGGCGCGGGCCTCCCGCTCCCCTCGTCCGCCGCCGCGGCACCCCGTACCGCGGTGCGACCGCCCCGCGACCCGAAGACCGAACGCCGGGTCCGGGCGCTGCTGGCCAAGATGACGGTCGAGGAGAAGTTCGGCCAGCTCCAGCAGCTGACCTGGCACGCCGACACCGGGCCGGGCGACGGCCAGAACAAGGCGTGCGCCGAACTCGCCGCGAAGGGCCTGCTGGGATCGGTGCTCAACCTCACCGGCGCCAAGAAGTGCAACGACCTCCAGCGCGCGGCCGTGGAGAAGTCGCGGCTGGGCATCCCGCTGATCTTCGGCCAGGACGTCATCCACGGCTACCTCACCACCTTCCCGATACCCCTCGCCCAGGGCAGCAGCTTCGACCCCGGCGTGGTCACCGCCGACGCCGAGACCAGCGCCCGCGAGGCCGCCTCGCAGGGCATCCACTGGACGTTCGCGCCCATGGCGGACGTCAGCCGGGAGCCGCGCTGGGGACGGGTGGCCGAGGGCAGCGGCGAGGACCCGTACCTGACGGCGAAGCTGACCGCCGCCAAGGTCCGCGGCTACCAGGGCGCGGACTACGCCGCCAGGAACCGGCTCGCCGCCTGCGCCAAGCACTTCGTCGGCTACGGCTTCCCCGAGGGCGGCCGTGACTACAACACCGCCGACATCTCCGAGCGGCGGCTGCGCGACGTCTGCCTGCCGCCCTTCAAGGCCGCCGTGGACGCCGGCGTCGCCACCGTCATGGCGTCCTTCAACACCGTGGGCGGCGTCCCCGCGCACGCCAACCGGCACACCCTGACCGACATCCTGCACGAGGAGTTCGGCTTCGACGGCTTCGTCGTCGGCGACTACACCGGCGTCCAGGAACTCATCGCGCACGGCATCGCCGCGGACGGCGCCGACGCCGCCCGGCTCGCCCTGGGCGCCGGCGTCGACATGGAGATGGTCTCGACGACGTACGCCGAGAACGGCAAGAAGCTGCTCGCCGAGGGGAAGATCAGCCGCGAGCGGCTGGACGACGCGGTCGCCCGGGTGCTGCGCGTCAAGTTCCGCGCCGGGCTCTTCGACCGCCCCTACGCCGACGAGGCCGCGGAGATCACCGCACCGAGCGCCGCGGCCCGCGCGGCGGCCCGGACCGCGGCCGCCCGCTCCATGGTGCTGCTGCGCAACGAGCGGCACACCCTGCCGCTCTCCCCCCGCAGCGGCTCGATCGCCGTCATCGGCCCGCTCGGCGACGACACCAAGGAACTGCACGGCACCTGGGCGAGCATCGGCGCCGCCGTGTTCCCCGCGGTGTCCGTCCTGGACGGCATCAAGCAGGCCGCTCCCGCCGCCACCGTGCGCTTCGCCCGCGGATGCGCGGTGGAGGGCGCCGACACCGGTTCCTTCGACGAGGCGGTGGCCGCGGCCCGGGCCGCCGACGCCGTGGTCGCCGTGGTGGGGGAGAAGGCCGCACAGAGCGGCGAGGCGGCCGCCCGCAGCGACATCACCCTGCCCGGCGTCCAGGCACAACTCGTGGCGAAGCTGGCCGCCACGGGCAAGCCCCTGGTCGTCGTGGTCCTCTCCGGCCGCCCGCTCGTCCTCACCGGCGTCGCCGACCGCGCCGACGCGCTCCTCCAGGGCTGGCACCCCGGCATCGAGGGCGGCCACGCCGTCGCCGACCTCCTCTTCGGCAAGGTCAACCCCGGCGGCAAGCTACCGGTGACCTTCCCCCGCTCGGTCGGTCAACTGCCGCTGTACTACGCGCACGAGAACACCGGCCGCCCCTTCGACCCGGACAACAAATACACCTCGAAGTACCTCGACCTCCCGCACACCCCGCTCTACCCCTTCGGCCACGGCCTCAGCTACACCACGTTCGCCTTCTCCGGCCTGGAGCTGTCGGCCGGGGTCCTGCCGGCGAGGAGCGTCGCCGACGACGGGGCGACGGTCCGGGCCGCCGTACGGGTCGAGAACACCGGCACCCGCGCCGGCGACGAGGTCGTCCAGCTGTACCTCCGCGACAAGGTCGCCAGCGTCGTCCAGCCGGTCCGCAGACTGGTCGGCTTCCACCGCGTCCACCTGAGGCCGGGGGAGCGGCGGACGGTCCGCTTCACCCTCGGACGCCGGGAACTGGGCTTCCACACCAACGACCCCCGCGGCGAATTCCGCGTCGAACCAGGGGAGTTCGAGCTCTACGCGGGCAACAGCTCCCAGGCCAGCCTGAGGACGGGTCTCATCCTGACGTGACGCCGGGACCGCGGCCGCCGGTGCGCGGGCCTCGGTGGTTCACGGGGTTTTCCGGCCCGGACGCATGCGCCACCGCGGCCGTGGACAGGCTCTTGACGCGGCTCCGGCCGCGCCTCGACACTCAGGGGCGGGAACCCTGGCGAACAGGTGGGAAATCATGGGGTATGCAGGGCTGGGCACCGCTCGCGCGGACGGCGCGATCCAGCCGCTCCCCCTTCTGACGTCGCGTCGCCACATCGATCTGCTGCGCGTCTGCAGCGCGGCGAGTTCGCTCCCCCGAAGCCGGTAGACCGCCGGGCAACGGCCCGTTGAGCCGGCCGGCAGCGGCCCGGCGGCGCCTGCGCGGTGCTGCCCCGCCGCCGTGCGGGTCCTGCGCACATCCGCGCCCCTCGCCACTTCAGAGCACCCCGATCCCAGGGAGTCGTATGTCCACCCCGCCCCAGACCGCCGTCCCCTCCCTCCGCGGCAGGATCGGCGGTGACGCCCGCAGCGGCCACTACCCCGTGCCGCACCGATACCGCCTGCATCTGACGCGGTCCTGTCCGCAGTCCCTGAGAATCGCCGTCACACACGGCCTGCTCGGCCTCGGCGAGACCCTCCCGGTGACTTTGCTGCCGGCCGTCCCCGACGGTCCGGAAGGCGAATACGCCGCCCTGCGCCCGCTGTACGAGGCCAGTTCCCACCAGCACCCCGGGCCGGCGGCCGCCCCGGTCCTCAGCGACGGCTGGACCGGCCGGATCGTCAGCGCGCACGCGCCGGACATCCTGCGGGACCTGGCCGGGCGGTTCCGCGGCGAGGGCCCCGAGCTGTACCCGGCCCCCGCCCGCGACGACATCGAGGAGGTCGCCCGGCTCTGCGAGCACGACCTCCACGAGGCCGCACAGCGCGCCGGCCGGCTCGGCATCGGCAGTTCCGGCCACCAGGACGCGCTGGAGACCCTGTTCCGGGCACTGGACGGGCTGGAGCGGCGACTGGCCGGCCGGGACCACGTACTCGGCGCGGGACTCACCCTCGCCGACGTCCACGTGTGGGTGTCGCTGGTCCAGCTCGACACCGTCCACCGCTGGCATCTGGACGCCACGGCGGTGCACCGGATCGCCGCGTACCGGCGGCTGTGGGCCTACGCACGGCGGCTGGCCGCCCTGCCCGCCATCGGCTCCCATCTGGACCTGGACGGCATCGCCCGCCGGCACCACGCGCGCTGCCGGGGTCAGGAGGCCGCCGGTGCGGCGGTGCAGATCGTGGACTGGGCCGCACACGTCCCCGTGACCTCCCCCTCACGTCCGACTCAACCGACGGGTTGACGACGCCGCCCGGACCCCCCACGTACGCTTCCTTCGTCGAAGCGGCCGGGGGCCGGGAAGGAGCGGACGACGGTGCGTCTACTGCTGGGGATCGCCGGTGCGGTCATCGTGCTCGGGGTCTTCTCCTCGGTGCTGCACTCGCTGGTGATCCCCCGGCCGACGCCGTCCGGCCTCGGCCGGATCGTCCAGCGGCTGGTCCACCGGCCGTTCCGGCTGCTGGCCGACCGCTGGCCGAGCGCGGAGGCCAAGGACCGGGTGCTCGCCCCGATGGCGCCCCTGGCCATCGTCGTCACCCTGATCGCCTGGCTGGGCTGCTTCCTGATCGGGTACGCCCTGCTGGAGGCGGCGGTGAGCCGGCTGGGCGTCAAGGAGGCGCTGACCGAGTCCGGTTCCTCGCTCTTCACGCTCGGTTTCGCCAGCGGTGACCGCGCGACGCTGAACGCCATCGACTTCTGCGCCGCCGTCACGGGCCCGATCGTGATCGGGCTCCAGATCGGCTATCTGCCCGCCCTCTACGCCGCCTACCAGCGCCGGGAGACCGAGGTGACGCTGCTGCAGGCGCGCGCCGGAAGCCCGGCCTGGGGACCGGAGATCCTGGCCCGCTACGCGCAGGTGGAACTGCTGGACAACCTCACCGAGCTGTTCCGCACCTGGGAGCGGTGGAGCGCGGACGTCAGCGAGAGCCACACGACGTACCCGGTCCTGATCCACTTCCGTTCCCCGAAGGTGACCCGCAACTGGCTGATCGCCCTGCTGTCCGTGATGGACGCCGCGGCCCTGCGACTGTCCTTCAATCCCTCCCAGCCGCAGGCCGAGGTGCGGATGGCGCTGCGCGCCGGCTTCGTCTGCCTGCGCGAGATCGCCACCATCGAGGGCATCGCCTACGACCAGGACCCGCACCCCGACGACGCGTTGCAGCTGAGATACGAGGACTTCCTGCGGGGCGTCGAGCGGATGGCGGCCCAGGGCTATCCCATGGAGCGCACCCCCGAGGAGGCATGGCCGCACTTCCGCGGCTGGCGGGTCAACTACGAAGCGCTCGCCTACCGCCTGGCCCGCGACATCGAGGCGGTCCCGGCCCCCTGGTCCGGGACCCGCCGCAGGGAAGTCACCATCCGGACCCCGCTCACCCCGGTCGACCGCCGCCCGGTTACCAGCGAGTAAGTTTGGCTGATCATCGCCTCCCGGGGTCGATCATGCGCCCGTACGCTCACCAGCACCGCAACCGGATGGGTGTCACCGTGGCACGGCGGTCAGAATTCCGATGGAGCATCGATGGCGCGATCCCGCCGTACCCACCGCAGGCCCCACGGCCACCGGCATCGAGCGGCAACCGCCTTACTCGTCACGGCACTTGGCGTCGGCGCCGGCCTCACCACCGCCCCCGCGTCGGCGGCGCCGGCGCCCGCCCATCGGACCGCCGCCACCGCCACCGCGCAGCCCGGCCACCCCTCGTTCCGGCTCGCCGACATCCCCATGAAGGACGGCACCGTCCTCAAGGCCGACGTGTTCACCCCCGCCCCCGGCACACCCGGCGCCGACCGGAAGGGCCACTACCCCCTCGTCGTGCAGCCCGCCAGCTGGGGGCAGAACGACCTGGAGTACGTCGCCCAGGGCAAGCAACTGGCCGCCGCCGGCTACATCGCCGTCACCTACACCGTGCGCGGCTTCTGGCGCTCCGGCGGAGAGGTCGACGTCGCCGGACCCAAGGACGTCTCGGACGTGTCGTCGGTCATCGACTGGGCCCTCGCCCACACCCCGGCCGACCGGCAGCGCATCGGCATGGTCGGGCTCTCCCTCGGCGGCGGAATCACCCTCATGGGCGCCGCGTTCGACCCCCGGATCAAGGCGGTCGCCGCCATGAGCGGCTGGGGAGACCTCACCAACTCCCTGTACAGCGGCGGCACTCGGCACCTCCAGGCCGCCGCCCTCCTCGCCGCCATCCAGGCGCCCACCGGCCGCCGCAGCCCGGAGTACGCGCGGACCCTCGCCGCGCTCTTCGCCGGGCGGGACATGCCCAAGGTGGTCCGCTGGGCGGACACCAGGTCCCCGGCCACCTACGTGAACCGCATCAACGCCCACGGCACGGCCGTCTTCCTCGCCCACGCCTGGGGCGACAGCTTCTTCAACCCCAGCCAGCTGACCGCCTTCTACCAGCGGCTGACCGGCCCCAAGCGGCTCGAACTCCGCCCCGGCGACCACGCCACCCAGGAGCTGACGAGCCTGCTGGGCCTGGACAACCCGACCTGGAAGAGCGCCCGCCGCTGGCTCGACCAGCACCTCAAGGTCACCGGCGGCGGCCACGGACCGCGGCAGTCGGTGGACCTGGAGGTCCGGCCGAACGGCCACCACGAGAGCTACCCGGACTGGCGCACCATCAGCTCCCGCACCGCCCACCTCCGCCTGGGCAGCCCGGGCCCGCTGGAGACCGGCGCGCTCGGCGGCACGACGGCCGGACCCGGCTGGCGGAAGTCCGTCGTCGGCGGCACGGATTCGGGTGCGGACGGCGGCGTCGCCCTCCTCGCCGGGGCGCTCGACCAGGTCGCAGCCCTGCCCCCGACCGTCATCCTCCCCCTGCTCCCGCGCAGTTCCGCCGCCGTCTGGCAGTCGACGCCCTACGCCTCGGCCCAGCACCTCCGCGGCGCCGCACGGGTGCACACCCAGGTCACCGCCGCCGCACCGGAGGGCACCGCGTTCGGCTATCTCTACGACGTCAACGCGCTGGGCGTGGGCAAGCTGATCTCGCACGCCCCGCAGAGCTGGTCCGGCAAGAAGCCGGGCCGCGCCTTCCCGCTCGACCTCTCCCTCTTCACCACCGCCTACGACCTGCCCGCCGGGCACCGGCTGGCGCTGGTCCTGGACACCAAGGACCCGATGTACGCAGGCCGTACGCCATGGGGAAGCCGCGTGTCCTTCGGTTCCACCACGGCCGATCCGGCCGAGCTGACCCTGCCCCTGCGCTGACCGGACCCGCCGCAGCACGGGCAGCACGCGGTACGGCAGACGACGGCCGTACGGCGCGTACTGCGGCTGTTGGGGGCAACCCTGATCCGTGCGCGCGTGGTGCGTGGCATCAAGGATTGCAGGGTGCAAGGGTTGCCGCGGGCCGTCACCGGACCGGCCGGCCGTCTGTCTCCCGGGTCCTTTCGGCCTGCCGCCCGGTGACACCGCGCCCAGCCCCGGGCACCGACCGCGGAGCGACTCCCCTCCCGCCGGTCTCGGTCCCCGCCCCGGGCGGCCGCCGCCGCAGTGGTGCCCCTGCGGCGCACCGGCAGACCTCATCGGGGCGCAGCGGGCCGAGGCGCCGGACAAGCGCCTCGGCTTCGCCGCGGGCGACGCCGCCGCGGGCGCTCGGGGCCGGCACGGCCAGGCGGGTCAGCCCGGATGCGGCCCTCCACGGCGACCCGGCGCGGGCTGAGGTTCCCCCCAAGTCCCCGAGAAGAACAAAGGGCCCCTTGACCTGCGGCTTTACCCACCACAGGCACGGACGCCCGGAAACCGGATGCGAAGTGCCGGACGGGAAGAACGACCAAGCCCCTACCCGGCCCGGACACCGCGGACCGGCAGGAGGAAGTGCCGCCGGGGCCCGCCGCCCGCCGTCCGATGAAAGCGGAACCCGTCAGGCGTAGGCTGGCCGGAACGCCGCAAGTGCGATGGAGGCGGCGCATGACCGACCCTTACGGATTCCTCAGGACACCGCGGCGGCCCGTCCCGCCGCGACCCGTCGAGGAGCGGCTGAACGACTGGCACGAGGTCTACGCGGGCCAGGCGCTGCTCCCGCTCGTGTCCGAGCAGGCGGGGCGCTGCATGGACTGCGGCATACCGTTCTGCCACAACGGCTGCCCGCTGGGAAACCTCATCCCCGAGTGGAACGCGTACGCCTCGCGCGGCGACTGGCGGGCCGCCGCGGAGCGGCTGCACGCCACGAACAACTTCCCCGAGTTCACCGGGCGGCTCTGCCCGGCGCCCTGCGAGGAGGCCTGCGTACTGGCCCTCAACGCCGATCCGGTGACGATCAAGAACGTCGAGCAGGCCATCGCCGACGAGATCTGGGAGCGCGGTTACGCACCCCCGCACCCGCCGCACCGGCTCAGCGGGAAGACCGTCGCGGTCATCGGCTCCGGCCCCGCCGGGCTGGCCGCGGCACAGCAGCTCACCCGCACCGGCCACACCGTCGTCGTCTACGAACGCGCCGATCGCCTCGGCGGACTGCTGCGGTACGGCATCCCCTCGTTCAAGATGGAGAAGTACCAGATCGACCGCCGGGTCGAGCAAATGCTGGCGGAGGGCACCAAGTTCCGCACCGGAGCCGACGTCGGGGGCGAGCTGGACGCCCGTGAACTCAGGAGGCGGCACGACGCGGTGATCATCGCCGTCGGCGCCGGCGAGCGGCGGGAACTCCCGGTGCCCGGCCGCGAATTGGCCGGTATCCACCAGGCCATGGACTATCTGACCTTCGCCAACCGCGTGGTGGAGGGCGACTACGCCACACCGCCGGTCACCGCCGAGGGCAGGCACGTGGTGGTCGTCGGCGGCGGGGACACCGGCTCGGACTGCCTGGGCACCGCACTGCGCCAGGGCGCGTCCTCCGTGGTGCAGCTGGACATCAACCCGGAGCCGGGCCGCGAACGGACGGAGGCCCACCCGTGGCCGACGTACCCGAAGGTCTACCGGATCTCGCACGCCCATGAGGAGGCCCGGGGCCGGGAGGGCACCGATCCGCGTCTGTTCTCCTCCGCGACCCTGGCCTTCGAGGGGGACCCGGCGGGCCGGGTGTGCGCGCTGCACCTGACCGAGGTCGAACCGCAGGCCCGGCAACCGCTGCCGGGCAGCGAACGGGTGCTGCCGGCGGAACTGGTCCTGCTCGCCCTCGGCTTCTCCGGCCCGGAACGGGACAGCGGTCTGCGGACGCAGTACGAGCTCGCGCTCGACGACCGCGGCAACTTCGCCCGGGACAGCGCCTTCGCCGCCGAGGGCACCGGAGGCGCCGAGGGCGTGTTCGTCGCGGGCGACGCGGGACGCGGACAGTCCCTCGTGGTCTGGGCCATCGCGGAAGGCCGGTCCGCCGCAGCCGCCACGGACCGCTACCTGACCGGCGCCACCACGCTGCCGGCACCGGTCACGGCCCACGACCGGCCCATGGTGCCCTGACGTTCCGCTGCGCTTTGCTGGGCCTCCCACGTACCTGGCTGTCCCGCCGCGGGGCTCGCCGTTGCGCTTTGCGGCGCCGCCCACGTACCCGTCTCTCCCGCCGCGGGGCTTGGTCGCCGTTGCGCTTTGCGGCGCCCCGCACGTGGCTGTCTTTCCCGTCGCGGGTCATCTCGCCGTTGCGCCTGCGGCGGGCTGGGTTTGTGGTGGGTGCGGTGACGGGCCTCCGGGGCCTTGTTCGTGGACTGCTGTCGCTTTACGTCCACGAACAA
>NZ_JOIX01000027.1 GCF_000720175.1 Streptomyces sp. NRRL S-337 | reverse complement strand
GACCACCGAGTTCTACACTATCCTCTTCGTCGGCAGCGTCAGATGTGTATAAGAGACAGCCACCACCCCACCCGCGTACGGCTGCCGCGCCCCTCCGCCGGTGTACGACGACCCGCCACCGGTGTACGACGACCCGCCCGCGTCGTCCAGGGGGTCACCCCCCGTCCCGCGGTCCGCCCCGCAATCCGCCCCGCCGTCCGCCTCCCACTCCCCCGCCGTGCCGTCCAGGGCCCGCTCTCCCGCGCTCGCGCCCGGGCGGGCCGCCGGGCACACCGTGCCGGGTTCCGCGCGCGGTACGCGGGCGTAGAGCTCCTCGGCGAGGGAGAAGACGTCCCGGTGCCGGAAGCGGGCGGCGGTGCGGTCGGTGACGCCGTGGGCCTCCAGGCCGGCGGCGATCTCCAGCGGGTCGACGGCGTGGGCGCAGAGCGCGTGGTGTCGGTGCATCAGGGCGCGTACGGGGTCGGCGGGGCCGCGGCGGGCGGGGCGGGTGGTGGCGGCCTTGCGGGGCGCGGGGGCGAACGCCGTAGGGCCGTCCGCCGCGCTGTGGTGGAGGGCTTCGGTGGTGCGGCGGTCCGGGGTGGTCATCGTTCGTCCCCCTTCTCCGGGGCCGCCGGGGGCACCGGTACCGGGCGAGGGCCCGCGGCGCGGTCCCGGGGTGGGCGGCGGCGGAGGCCGTCGCGGTTGCCGGCGTGGGCCACATCGGCCATGCCCGTCACCAGGGCCACACCCACCACCCCCATCGCGCACATCACGTCCAGCACACTTGTCACCACTGCCGCCACCCCTTTCCTCTCCGTCGCGCCAACCACGACTGCTTCTCGCCCGGTTGGTCCGTAGGCCGCCTCGCCCTCAGCCCCCGTCGCCTCATGGCACCGCCCAGCTCGGCGTCCGGCCGGCCGGTGCGGGTGCGGGCCGGGTGGCCGCGCCGGTGCCGGCCCAGCGGCCGGGGACATGGGATTCGGCGGGGTGGGCGAACGGCTGCGGTACGCCGTGCGCGTCCCGGTCCCGGGCGTCGGCCGGGCGGGCCGGGGCGTGCGAGATCAGCTCCAGGTAGATGCCACGAAATGCCGCGGTGTTCTGCTCGACGGTGAACAGTTCGAGCGCCCGGGCCCGGGCGGCCGCGCCCAGCCGGGCCCTGCGGTCCGGGTCGCCGAGCAGCGCGCCGCAGGCCTCGGCGAGGGCGCGGGGGTTGCGCGGCGGGACCACCAGCCCGGTGCCCCCGATGACTTCGCAGACCGCACCGGCGTCGGTGGACACCGTGGCGCGGCCGCAGAACATCGCCTCCACCAGGGAGCGCGGGAAGCCCTCGACGACGCTGGAGAGCACCACTACGGAGGCGGAGGCATAGGCGTCCGCCAGGGTGGGCGCGTCGGGGCTGCCGATCTCCTCGAAGCTGACCGGGTTCTCGCCGACGGTGACGGCATCGGCCGCCTCGTCGGGGAAGAGCTGGGCGGCCAGCGCCCGGCAGTGGGCGAGGTAGCCGGCCGCCCGGGGGTCCCGGCCGAGGCCGCCGATGATCCGGAGGGTGGCCTCCGGCTCGGCCCGGCGCACCTCCGCGAAGGCGTGCAGCAGCGCGACGAGGTCCTTGGCGGGCTCGACCGCGCCGACCCACACCACTGCCTTGGAGTCGTCGGCCGGGGCGTCCGCGACGGCGGCGAACGGCGCGGCATCCATGCCCGGATGGACCGTGCGCAGCCGTTCCCGGTCCGCGCCGCAGCGCTCCTGCCAGCGCCGGGCGTGCGTGTTGCCGGGAGTGATCAGGGCCGCCTGGGCGTAGGTCTCGGCGGCCAACGCGCCCTGGAGCGCGGCGAGCAGGGCGCGCACCGGGGCACTCATGGGCGCCGCGGCGCGCGCGAGGTAGTGCTCGCGCAGCCGTACGCCGTACTCGGTGACCAGGAGCGGGGTGCCGAAGAAGTGTTTGGCCAGCAGGCCCGGGAGGGCGGCCGCGCCGCCGGAGGTGGCGTGGCAGAGGTCGGCACCGTCGAGGCCGGGGGTGTCACCGTCGCCGTACCAGTCCAACGAGAGCGGGCGCAGGGTGCGTTCGAGCCGGTCGGCGACCGTCAGCAGGTCGCCCACCTGGGCGCCGTGCGCGGCGGGCAGGGCCCGGGGGCCGCGGCAGACCGATTCCAGCCGGCGCACGGCGTCCTCGGAGCGCAGCAGGGCGGGCAGACCACCGTCGTCGCGGGCCTGTTCGGCGAGTCCGTACAGACCGCTGGCGAAACGGTCCGCCTTCCTGGTCAGGGCGTTTTCGGGGGGTGCCGAGGCGATCGCGGCCACCAGGTCGCCGAAGTGCTCGGCGAAGCGGCGCCGGGCCCGCCGTCCGGGCGCCCGGCCGCGGCGCTCGTCCGCGGCCCGGTGGTGCCCGGCGGGGAAGTCGCCCCAGAGGGGGGCGTCGTGCACCCGGACGTGCCCGGGCAGCACGGGCCGGCCGCGTTCGCGCCGGGGGTCGGCGCGCAGGGCGTAAACCTCGAAGTCGTGGCCGGTGAGCCCGCGTACGAGCCGGTCGCACCACGTGTGCGACTCACCCGGCGCGTACGGATAGCCACCCTCGGTGAGGAGACCAATGCGCACGGCGGCACCCCCGTCCTCCCATGTCGGCTTTCCTGACGCGACGGCCGCACGACCGTCGACCTGCAGGAAGACGCTATGCAAAAGGCCCGGTGGCGCGATGGACGGTTGTCCATCGCGCCACCGGAAGGGGTGAAAGCACGTAACTTTCCGCCTCTTGGGGCGTTTCGACGCGCTATGTGATCGCTACGGCACCGCGCGCGCCCGCTCAGTGCGCGGTGGGATACGGCCAGGAGTTGGGCCGGCAGGTCACGCCGTCCGTGGTCAGGAACTTCGTCTGCTGCATCATCACCGGGGCGAGCGCGCCCTGCCGGGTGCAGCCCTCATGGTTGTGCCCGAGCCGGTGGCCGACCTCGTGGTTGATCAGCATCTGGCGGTAGGCGTGCATCTTGTCGCGCCCGTAGGTCTGCGCGCCCTGCGCCCACCGGTAGGCGTTGATCATGACCCGGTCGGTGGCCGCCGAGTCGCAGGAGACGTTCTCCTCGTAGGTGTCGAGACCGGACTTGGCGCACCACTTCGCGGTGGTCCCCGGGCTCGCCAGGGTGATCACGAAGTCGGCCGGGCCGGAGGCCACGCGCTTGAAGGTCCGCTGTCCGCCGTGCGCCCAACTCCGGTCGTCGTTCAGGGTCTTGTGCACCGCCTCGGCGAAGAGCGCGCCGTCCAGCGGCAGTCCCTCCTCGATGTCGACGCGGTAGCGCAGCACCTTGCCGTGGCCGGGCGCCTCGGCGTTCCCGCCGACCGGCTTGAAGCGTCCGCTCGCGGTGAGGTGCGCGTCCAGCGGGAAGACCTGCGCCATCTGCTCGTCGTAACCGGCGGGCTTGGCGTCCTGGGTGGGCCGGGCCTGCGACCGCGAGGCCTCGTCACCGGCCGCGTCGGTACGGTCGTTGCCGCTGCGCGGCTGCGGGTCGCCGCCGTCCTTGTGCTGCTCGGCGACCTGGCCGGCGATGACGACGGCGAGCACGGTGGTGACCGCGGCGGCCGCCGCGCCGGTGAAGGTCCGGCTCTTGCCGCCCCTCCGCGCGCCGTGCCGCGGCTCGTCGAAGGCGGCGTCCGCGCCCGCCGCGAAGTCCCCGTCGGGGTCACGGTCCGCGGGCCCGGCGGGCTCGGGCACCCGTGCGCCCGCCCCGCCACCCGCTGCGTCTTTGGCGTTGGGCCGGGCGTACGCCACGGATGCGGCGGGTGTACGGACGGCGCCGGGCGCACCGGCCCGGAACACATCGTCGTCAGCGTCGTCCGCGCCGTCCGCGTCGAGAGCGCCGCCGGGGCCACCCGGGCCGCCCGGCCGCCGGGAGAACTGCGCCGCGTCGAAGGCGTCCACGTAATCCCGCCGCGGGCCGGGCCCGGTGCCCGGTACGGCCATCGGCGGTGCGCCGGGGGCCATCTCCGCGCGCGGCCGGGGAATCCGCGGCGCGGCCTGCCCGGGCGTCCCGGGCGCGGTCCGCCCGGCTGCCGTCCCGGGCGTCATCGGGGACGCCGGCACGCCCGGGAACGCGCCCCAGGCACCGCCCGGTTCACGCTGTTCGGGGTGGCCGCCGCGGACCGTGTCGCCTCCGGCCGGCTCGCGCCGGCGGCGCCCCGGGCCGGGACCGGGGGCGGGTGCCCGGCCGGGCGGCGGGCTCTGGCCGGGCGGCGGGCTCTGGCCGGGCGGCGCCGCGGACTGCGAGGGGTCTTCGGCCTCCGGCCGGTCTCGGCGGCTATGACGTCCCACGGGGCGTGTCAGCTCCTGCCCGGATCAGCGGTCACTTCGGTCATCTCGGAATCGAGCAGCTCGCGGACGGCGCGCGCCACCGCCTCCGGGTACTCCATCATCGCCACGTGCCCCGCCTCCGGCAGTGTCAGCAGCCGCGAACCGCGGAACGCCGCGGCCGCCCGCCGGGCCATCCGGAGGGAGACCAGGCGGTCGCGTCCACCGTAGACGAGAAGGGTGGGGGCGAGCACGCGTTCGGCCTGCCGCCACAAATTGTGCTGCCCGCCGAGCGTGTACGCGTTCACCAGCGCACGCGCCGAACGCTCCATCACCTCCCAGAAATAAGGGAGTTCGAGCCGCCGGGCGTACTCGGCGGCCGCGGTGTCGAACCCCTCGGGGGTCACCTTTCCGGGGTCGCCGTAACAGAGGGACAGCACCTCGCGGGTGCGGTGCTCGGCGGTCCAGTCGCGGGTGAGCCGGGCGAAGAGGGTGGCGACGCCGGGGACGGCGAGCAGTGCGGTGGGCACCGCCGTGCGCTGCGGCCGCAGCTCGGGCAGGGCCGGCGAGATCAGCGTCAGGGTGCGGACCAGGTCCGGCCGGGCGGCGGCCACGCGGGTGGCGGTCGTGCCGCCCATGGAGTTGCCGATGAGGTGGACCGGGCCGCGGCCGGCCGCGTCGAGGTACCGGATCACCGCACGGGCCTGCGCGAAGACGGAGTAGTTGCCGTCACCGGGCGGCGGGGAGTGCCCGAAGCCGGGCAGATCGAGTGCCTCGCCGTCCAGCCGGTCGGCGAGCAGCGGCATCAGTCCCGACCAGTTCTGCGAGGAGCCGCCGAGGCCGTGGACGTAGAGCGCGGGCTCGCGGTCCCGGGCCGCCCCCGGCCCGCCGGCGTCCCGCCCCTCCGGCGCCCGTACGGTGAGTGTCAGGCCCGGCAGGTTCACGGTGCGCACCGTCTCCGCCGCGCCGGGCCGACCTGGGCCGGCGGGGGGCACCGGGAGGGCGGTGGTCGCGGTGTCCGGCGACTCGGTCGAAGACATGGAGTCGATGTTACGAGACGATCACACCCCCGATCGTGTGTTCGCGGTCACACACCGCATCGCGCCGTCGCGGCCGCTCTCCTACGCTCGTAGGCAGGGGCGGGCCGCCCCTGCCCCTGCTTTCCTGCCAGGCACCAGCCGACCAGCGAGCACGCGAGAAAGCACCGAGAAAGGCAGTCATCATGCATGTCGACCCGACAGACCCGGACACTTTCGTGGACGACAGCGACACCGCCGAAATCGACGTGGAGGCGCCGGAGGCGGACGCCCAGGAGCAGTACGCCGATCTCGCACCGCAGCGCGACGAGGCGCTGAACGGCGTCGACCCGGCCGCCGCGAACGAGGCGGACCTCGCCGAGCAGGCCCGGGTCGTCGAACTGAACGAAGACGAATACCGATGACCTGGGGCGTTATGTCGCATTGGCGGGCCGGAGCCGGAGAGAAATTCTCGGCCCGGACCGCGCACAGCCGGGTTACCCAAAAGTACGATGGCGGGCGCGGTGCACCACCTTGTACTGGCCGCGTAGGGAACGATTTCTGGGAGGCAGCGTGAGCGCCATCGAGCAGACCGAGGCGGCGCGCCCGCGGGGCACACGCCTGCCACGCCGCGCCCGGCGGAACCAGCTTCTGGGTGCGGCCCAGGAGGTTTTCGTCGCACAGGGCTACCACGCCGCGGCCATGGACGACATCGCCGAGCGGGCCGGCGTCAGCAAGCCGGTGCTCTACCAGCACTTCCCGGGGAAGCTGGAGCTCTACCTCGCGCTGCTGGACCAGCACTGCGAGTCGCTGCTGCACTCGGTGCGTTCGGCGCTGGCGTCGACCACCGACAACAAGCAGCGGGTCGCGGCGACGATGGACGCCTACTTCGCGTACGTCGAGGACCCGGGCGGCGCCTTCCGGCTGGTCTTCGAGTCGGACCTGACCAACGAGCCGGCGGTCCGCGAGCGGGTGGACAAGGTGTCGCTGGAGTGCGCCGAGGCCATAAGCGCGGTGATCGCCGAGGACACCGGCCTGTCGCAGGACGAGTCGATGCTGCTCGCGGTCGGCCTGGGCGGGGTTTCCCAGGTGGTGGCGCGGTACTGGCTCTCCTCCGGGAGCGCGGTCCCGCGGGACACCGCGGTGGCCCTGCTGACGTCGCTCGCCTGGAAGGGCATCGCCGGCTTCCCGCTGCACGGCAGCGACACGCACTGACCCTGTTCGCTGCGGGCGTGGTCCACGGCGTCCTGTGCGTCCCCGTACCGGGCTAATGTGTGCTGCGTACGGCGCGGATGGCCGCGCATCCTCCCCCCAGCGGTGCTGGGGGACCTGCAGACCGTCGGAGGGACAAAAGCCGTGGAGGTCAAGATCGGCGTGCAGCACGCGCCCCGCGAGATCGTTCTGGAGAGCGGGCAGTCTGCCGAAGAGGTCGAGCGGACGGTGGCCGAGGCGCTGGCCGGCAAGTCGGAGCTGCTGAAGCTGGCGGACGAACACGGCCGCAAGGTCCTGATCCCGGCGGACCGGCTGGCCTATGTCGAGATCGGCGAGCCGGCCGGCCGCAAGGTCGGGTTCGGCGCGCTCTGATCGACGGGCGCCGCACGGCGCCCGCGGAGCATGAGGGCGGCGGCCCGGGGGACGCGTTCCCCCGGGCCGCCGCCTTTTCCCGTTCGTCCTGGTCGGCGCCCGGTCTCCGGCCCGGTCTCCGGCCCGCTGCGCTGATCGGGCAGCGGGGTGGCGCGCCGAGGGTTGCTGCCGCCGCCCCCTGGGTACGACCGCCTACGACCGATTTGTTCGCCCGACGGATCGGCGCACCGCGCCAGTGGCGTGGTGCCCGAAGCCCGCACGGAACGTGGAAGGGAAGAGCATGATCTTCGAAGCGCTCGGAGCCGTGGCCATCGGCCTCGCCATCGCGGTCTTCGCCATGCGCCGACTGCCCGACCGCTTCCCCGCGCGCGGTCTCACCCTGGCGACCGGCCCGGTCGCGTCCCTGCTCGGCGCGTTGCTGACCCGCTCGATCCTCGGCCCCGGGCACCCCGTCCAGGTGATGCTCGCCGCGGTCGCCCTGGGCGCGGCGCTGCTGTCGGTCCTGGTGCGCCCGCCGCGCAGCCGTCTTCGGCGGCCGGCCGCGACGCTGAAGGGGCACCGGACGGCCTGAAGCGCCCGGCGGCCCCTCCTTCGTACGTCGCCGGTCAGGCCGCCAGGCCCAGCGCCGCCATCCGCTTGGTGTGTGCCTCGGTGATCCGGGAGAACATCCGGCCCACCTCGGCCAGGTCGAAGCCGTCGGCGACCCCGCCCACCAGCATCGTGGAGAGCGCGTCACGGTCCGCGACGACCCGCTGGGCCTGCGAGAGCGCCTCGCCCATCAGCCGGCGGGCCCACAGTGCGAGCCGGCCGCCGACCCGCGGCTCGGCCTCGATGGCCGCCCGCACCTTCTCCACGGCGAAGGTCGCGTGCCCGGTGTCGTCCAGCACCGCCAGCACCAGATCGCGGGTGTCGGCGTCCAGCCGTGCCGCGACCTCACGGTAGAAGTCACTGGCGATCGAGTCGCCCACGTAGGCCTTGACCAGGCCCTCCAGCCAGTCCGACGGTGCGGTCTGCCGGTGGAACTCGTCCAGGGCGGCGGCGAACGGCTCCATGGCCTCGTTCGGCTCGGCCTCGATCTGGGCCAGCCGCTCCCGCAGCCGCTCGAAGTGGTGGAACTCGGCCGAGGCCATCTTGGCCAGCTCGGCCTTGTCGTCCATCGTCGGCGCGAGCTTGGCGTCCTCCGCCAGGCGCTCGAAGGCGGACAGCTCGCCGTACGCGAGCGCGCCGAGCAGATCGATCACGGCGGCCCGGTAGTGCGGGTCGGCGGATGCCTGCGCCCAGTCCTGGGCGGCGATCCCGGTGTGTTCTTGCGCGTCAGCCGCGGCGTTGTCAGGCGTTCCCATGGCGGCACAATAGCCCGCTCGGCGGTCCGGGGAAGGTCCTGGTCAGCCAGTTCCGTTCACCCGTACGACCGGCCCGCCGGAGCGGGGTCCGGGCGGCGCGTGGGGACGTGACGTATTCCTCACTCATACAAGCCTTCGGATGGGGGCGCCGTATCCGGGGTACAGTGGTATTGGACCTGCCGAGTATCGGTGGGTCGTTCCACGAAGCGGATGCCCGGTCGGTGGCCCGATCGGCTCCAAACCGACCGCCCTCCCCCGCGGCGCGTACGAGACGTACGCACAGCAGGAGGCACACCGCTCGCGGCAGGAGCGCCTGAGCGTTGGCAGTGGTCCCGCGCCACCGGCCCCATCTGGCCGGCCCCGTACGAAACCGTGCGACGGTGCGGTACGACCCCCTTCGCCGCCTCACGCCGCGTCTCACAGAAGAGGCAAGATTCTGTCTACGTTCCGAGACCTCGGGATTTTTCCCGAGACCGCCGAGGCCCTGGAAGCTGTCGGCATCGTTTCCCCCTTCCCCATCCAGGAGATGACGCTCCCCGTCGCCCTCTCCGGCAACGACGTCATCGGCCAGGCCAAGACCGGCACCGGCAAGACCCTGGGCTTCGGACTTCCGCTCATCGAGCGGGTCACCGTCCCGGCGGACGTCGAGGCGGGCCGGGCGCAGCCCGAGCAGCTGACCGAGGCACCGCAGGCCCTCGTCGTCGTCCCCACCCGTGAGCTGTGCCAGCAGGTCACCAACGACCTGCTCACCGCCGGCAAGGTCCGCAACGTCCGGGTGCTGGCCATCTACGGCGGCCGGGCCTACGAGCCCCAGGTCGAGGCGCTGAAGAAGGGCGTCGACGTGATCGTCGGCACGCCCGGCCGGCTGCTGGACCTCGCGGGCCAGAAGAAGCTCAACCTCTCGCAGATCAAGAGCCTGGTGCTCGACGAGGCCGACGAGATGCTCGACCTGGGCTTCCTGCCCGACGTCGAGAAGATCATCCAGCTGCTGCCGGCCAAGCGGCAGACCATGCTGTTCTCCGCGACCATGCCCGGCCAGGTCATCTCCCTGGCCCGCCGCTACATGTCGCAGCCCACGCACATCCGCGCCACCGCGCCGGACGACGAGGGCCAGACCGTCGCCAACACCACCCAGCACGTCTTCCGCGCGCACTCCATGGACAAGCCGGAGATGGTCGCGCGGATACTGCAGGCCGAGGGCCGCGGTCTGGCGATGGTGTTCTGCCGGACGAAGCGGACCGCCGCCGACATCGCCGACCAGCTCTCCCGGCGCGGCTTCGCGTCCGGCGCGGTCCACGGCGACCTCGGCCAGGGCGCCCGCGAGCAGGCGCTGCGAGCCTTCCGCAACGGCAAGGTCGACGTCCTGGTCTGCACCGACGTCGCCGCCCGCGGTATCGACGTCGAGGGTGTGACCCACGTCATCAACTACCAGTCGCCCGAGGACGAGAAGACCTACCTGCACCGCATCGGCCGCACCGGCCGGGCGGGCGCCAAGGGCACCGCGATCACCCTCGTCGACTGGGACGACATCCCGCGCTGGAAGCTGATCAACAAGGCGCTGGACCTGCCGTTCGACGAGCCGGAGGAGACCTACTCCACCTCGCCGCACCTCTACGAGCAGCTCCACATCCCCGCGGGCACCAAGGGCGTGCTGCCGCGCGCCGAGCGCACCCGGGCCGGGCTCGCCGCGGAAGAGGTCGAGGACCTGGGCGAGACCGGCGGCCGCGGCCGCGGGCCCCGCCGGGGCGCGGCCGTCGAGGAGGAGCGTCCCCAGCGCACCCGTGCACCGCGCCAGCGCCGCCGTACCCGCGGCGGCACGCCGCTGGACGGCCCGGCTGCTTCCGAGGCGAAGGCGACCGGGTCGCTCGACGCCGCCGAGGGCACCGCGGAGGCCGTTGAGGAGTCCGCGGGTCCGCGCCAGCCGCGCCGGCGCCGCCGGACCCGCAGCGGGCAGGCCGCGGCGACGATCCCGGTGGCGGGCGCCGCCCCGGCGCAGGACACGGAGGCCGCCGACGTGGTGGCCGAGGCCGCTCCGGTCGCCCCGGCGTCCGAGGTGACCGAGGCCCCGGCCAAGCCGAAGCGGACCCGCACCCGGACCCGCAAGGCCGCCGAGGCCGAGCCGGCCGCGCAGGAGGCCGCCGAGGCCGCCCAGGCCGTGGTGGACACCGCCGAGGGCACCGAGGAGGCTCCGGCCAAGCCGAAGCGCACCCGGACCCGTAAGGCCGCCGCCGCCAAGGCCACTTCGGCCGAGGCCGCCGAGGCCGTGGTGGACACCGCCGAGGGCACCGACGAGGCCCCCGCCAAGCCGAAGCGCACCCGCACCCGCAAGGCCGCCGCCAAGCCGGCCGCCACCGAGGCCCCCGAGGCCGCGGCGGTGACCGCCGAGGCCGCTGAGGAGGCCCCGGCCAAGCCGAAGCGGACGCGCAAGACGGCGGCGAAGACTGCTGCCGCCAAGAAGACCGCGGCCGCGGCCCCCGCCGCCGTGGACGGCGAGGAGGCTCCGGCCAAGCCGAAGCGCACCCGGACCCGTAAGGCCGCCGCCGCCCAGCCGGCCGACTGACGCCGTACGGCCCGATCGACCGGACGACCCGGCCCCGCTCCCCGCGGGTGCCGGGTCGTTCGGCGTCCCGGCCCGGTTTTCCCGACCGGTCCGGTTAACCTCACCCCATGAGTAGGCCGCCCACCCTCACGCTGCCCCCGTGCGCCCGCGCGTACCGACTCGACACCGACCGCGGCGAGTTCGCCGTGCACGACGCCCGCCCCGACGGCGCGCCGATCGGGACCGCGCTGCTGGTGCCCGGCTTCACCGGCAGCAAGGAGGACTTCATCGCCTTGCTGGCGCCGCTCGCCGCGGCCGGGTTCCGGGCGGTCGCGCTGGACGGCCGTGGGCAGCACGAGTCCGCCGGCCCGCGCGACGAACGGGCTTACGCCCAGCGGGAGTTGGCGCTCGACGTACTGGCCCAGGCGCGGGCCGTGCAGCAGGCCGGGAACGGTCCGCTGCATCTGCTCGGGCATTCGCTGGGCGGGCTGATCACCCGGGCCGCGGTGCTGCTCGACGCCGCCCCGTTCCGTTCGCTGACCGCGCTCAGCTCCGGTCCGGCGGCCATCGAGACGTCCCAGCAGGCCCGGGTGCGGATGCTGATCGACGCGCTCGGCTCGCTCGACATGGAGGACGTCTGGCGGGCGATGCGCGAGCTGGACCCGCCGGAGGCGGCGGACGCGGAGACCCCGCCGGAGATCGGCGCGTTCCTGCACCGCCGTTGGCTGAACACCGTCCCCGAGCAGCTGATCGCGACCGGCCGGCAGATGCTGGCGGAGCCCGACCGGGTGGCGCAGCTGGCCCGTACCGGGCTCCCCGTGCACGTCGTCTCGGGGGCGCTGGACTACGCCTGGCCGGTGCCGTCGATGGACGACATGGCGCGCCGGCTGTCGGCCCGGCGCACCGTCATCGAGGGCGCCGAGCACTCCCCCAACGTCGAACGTCCGGAGAAGACCGCCGAGGCGCTGACGGGTTTCTGGAGCGGGGTGGGGTAGCGCCCCCGGGGTGTCGTCGGGACAGCGCCGGACGGTTCGGCGAGCATCGAAAGGAAGCGGGCGGGCCGGTGCGGCCCGCCCGGCACCGGCTGCCGACGAAGGGCCCGACATGACCGAGAACCCCCAGGACGACCCGCACGGCATCGCGCTGACCCGCACCTTCGACGCCCGCCGCGACCTGGTCTTCGAGGCCTGGACCACGCCCGCGCACTTCGCGTACTGGTTCGGCGGGGAGCTGACGGTGCCGGTCGAGCGGATGACGATGGACGTCCGGCCGGGCGGGTCGTGGAGTCTGGTCATGCACTCCCCGGACGGCAGCGAGCTGCCGTTCTCGGGGGTGTACCGGCAGGTCGTGCCGCCGGAGGCGCTGGAGTTCACGCTCAACGACGCCTATGCGCCGAGCAGTTCGGAGGGCGAGCTGATCAGGGTGACCCTGAGCGATCTCGGGGACCGGACGGAGATGGCCTTCCGGCAGCTCGGCGGCAACCTCACTCCGGAGCAGTACCAGCAGGCGGAGGCGGGCTGGACGAGCTTCTTCGACCGGCTGGCGGGACTCCTCGCCCGGGCCTGAGCCGCCCTCGGCCGCCCCGGGGCTCGCTAGAGCTGTCCTTGTACGTGCTCCCAGAAGCCGTCCCGCAGCACCCGGCGCAGGTCGGCGTGGCCGCGCAGGGAGTGATGCAGCAGCGCCTCGGCGGCGGTCAGCAGCTCCTGGTCGACGGGCCCGGGGAGGTACGGGTGTCCGGGCAGCAGGCCGGCCGCCCATTCCCGGCCGCGCTCCGAAAGCCATTGGGCGGCGACCCGGGCCCCGACGAAGCGGACCTCCTCCCGGCCGGGTGCCGGGCTCTCGCCGCCGGCCTGGTCGGCGGTGTCGATGCCGGTCCGCCGGGTGACGTAGGGCTTGCAGAAGTCCAGGTCGAAGACGCGGGTGCTGTCGGCCTCCCACAGCAGGGGTTCGGCCTGGTTGCGGCCGGCCGGCGCCTCGATGCCCCACAGGTGGACCCGGGCGCCGTAGCCCTGGGCCGCCTCGACCGCGGAGACCAGGTCCTCGTCGCCACCGATGAGCACCGCGTCGGTGATCGCCCGGTGCCGGGCCAGCGACTCCAGGTCCGAGCGGATCAGGGAATCGACGCCCTTCTGCTGGTTGTTGGCGTTGAGGTTGCCGAGCCTGACCTTCACGTCCGGCAGCTCGGCGATCCGCTGCTGCTCGGGGGTGTGGAGGCGGCGGCGGGCGCCGTCGTACCAGTAGACCCGCAGCAGCCGGCTGTCCGGGAAGATCGTCCGGGACCGCTCGATGAAGGACTCGATGATCCCTTCGGCGTCGAGCTCGAAGCCCTTGCGGTCCTCGGTGCCGGCGACGAGCTTCCCGGCGGCGGCGTAGACGTAGCCGGCGTCGACGAAGGCGGCGTGCACCGAGGGGGTCGTGCCGACCTTGGTGAGGACCCGGGCGAGCAGCTCGTTGGTGCGCGCCATCCCGGCGGCGAGCGCGGCGAGGTCGGTGGGGCCCGAGGGCTGGAGGTCGTTCATACCGGACCCATTGTCCGGGCGGCGGCTCGGCGGGCACAACCGCTCTACCTGCGAGTATTTAGACCGTCGAAAAATTTCTTTAGCGTAGGGAATGATTGCAGCCTGCGGGTCGTTGTACCTGTACGGACGGCGGGCGACGAGGCCCGGTGATCCGCACCACTCACGTTCTCCGCAGGAGGATTCCGACGAAGGGAGAAGCCTGATGCGCTTCGAGATCATGCGCCTGGACGACGTCGACGGCACGGCCGTGGACAGCACCGTCGTGGACGCCGCCTCCGTCAACCGGATCGTGCAGCAGGCCGCCGCAATCGGCCAGCGCATCTACATCCGCCCGGCCGACACCGTCGCCCGTTAATCCCTGGCCGCCCAAAGGCCACCGACGCCGCACCGCCCCCGTACGGAACATGCCGTACGGGGGCGCTGCCATAGGTGGGGGCCGTCGCTCAGGCCGCCTGGATGACCTGCAGCACACCGTTGATGATCTGCTGCACTGCCAGCGCGGACAGCATCATGCCCGCCAGCCGGGTCACCAGGACCACTCCGCCGTCCTTGATCACACGGATGATCACCAGCGAGAACCGCATCACCAGATACAGCACCACATGGATCGCCGCGATCGCCGCCCACACGGAGAGCTGGGCCGCGAATCCGTGGGCGTGCTGCACGGCGAGGATCACCGACACGATCGCGCCGGGCCCGGCGAGCAGCGGCATGCCCAGCGGCACCAGCGCCACGTTGACGTCCTTGGTCTGGGTCGGCTCCTCCGACTTCCCGGTCAGCAGGTCCAGCGCCACGAGCAGGAGCAGCAGCCCGCCCGCGATCATCAGCGCGGGTGTCGAGATGTGCAGCCGGCCGAGGATCTGCCGGCCGAAGAGCCCGAAGACGGCGATCACGCAGAAGGCGACGGCGGCGGCCTGCCAGGCCATCCGGCGCTGGACCTTGGCCGGCCGGCCGGAAGTGAGGGCGAGGAAGATCGGGGTGATCCCCGGCGGGTCCATGATCACGAAAAGCGTGACGAAAAGGGTGCTGAAGACGGCGACGTCGAACATGGTGCTGGCCTTGCGAGAGGGGTACGGACGAGCGGATCGGGACGGTCACGGGCCGGCGCGGGGCACGCACGGGTCCGGGAGTGCGACCGGGAGTGGAAACGGAAGGAGGAGAGGAAGGAGGAGAGGGAGGAGCCGGTGGGCCGCGTGGCGGGTGCCGGCCCGCGGACCGGCACAACGGCGTCGCGCGCGGTCGGTGCGGCGCGGCGGCCGGCGGACCGCGGCGGGCTCAGCCGCCCGCGCCGGGGACGGGGAAGGCGCCGGTGGCGCGGCGCACGATCTCCCCGTAGACCTCGGGGTCGGTGGTGCAGTCGCCGAGGCTGCAGGTCTTGCGGCTGCCGTGGTAGTCGCTGGAGCCGGTGGTCAGCAGGCCGAGGTCGGCGGCCATTCCGCGCAGCCGGGCGCGGGTCGGCGCGTCGTGGTCCATGTGGTCGACCTCGATACCGTCCAGACCGGCCGCGGCGAGTTCGGCGATCGCGCTCTCCGGTACGCACCTGCCGCGCTTGACGGCCAGCGGGTGCGCGAAGACGGTGACCCCGCCCGCGGCCTTGACCAGCCGGATCGCGTCGAACGGGTCGAGCTCGTGCTTCTCCACGTACGCCGGGCCGTCGCTGGCCAGCCAGGACGCGAAGGCGTCGTTGACGGAGTCGACGACGCCCAGCTCCATGAGGGCGGTGGCGATGTGCGGACGGCCCACGGCGCCGTCGCCGGCGATCCGTGCGACCTGCTCCCAGGTGACCGGGATGCCGTGCTCGCGCAGCTTGCCGATCATGGCTCGGGCCCGCGGCACCCGGTCGTCGCGGACCAGCTCCCGCTCGCGGGCGAGTTCGGGCTCCTCGGGGGCGAAGAGGTAGGCGAGCATGTGGAGGCTCACCCCGTCGAGCCGGCAGGAGAGTTCGGCGCCGGTGACCAGCGTCAGCCCCTCGGGCAGCGCGGCCCGCGCCTCGGCGTGGCCGGCGACGGTGTCGTGGTCGGTCAGCGCGACGACGTCCAGCCCGGCGGCCGCGGCGCCGCGCACCAGCTCGGCCGGGGTGTCCGTACCGTCGGAAGCCGTGGAGTGGGTGTGCAGATCGATGCGCACGACGCGGACTCCAGACTGCTGCGGGACGGGCGGGGGACCCCAGAAGGATAACCGGGCCGTCGGACGGCCCGGCCCGTGCCGCCGGGCGGCGCCCCTCCCCGGACGGCCGGCCCGGTCAGCTCAGGATGCGCGGGGAGAGCGCCCCGCAGGGCAGCAGGTCCACCTCGGCGCCCGCCTCGCGCAGGTCCGTCAGCACCAGTTCGTCGTACATCAGCAGCCCGGACTGCTCGGGCCAGGCGATCGCCCACAGCCACAGCCCGCGCGCTTCGCCTGCGAAGACCGCGCGGTCCGGCGGCGCACCGTCGACGTGCCAGAGCGGGGTGGGGCGGCCGGCGGCCAGCACCTTCCCGTGCGCGGGTTTGCCGTCGGACATGTGGGGGCCGGGGTCGGGGCCGTCGATGCCGGCGTAGCGCGCGCCGAGTCCGACGCCCAGTTCCTCGGCGACCAGGAGGAGTTCACCGGGTCCGCCGAGCGGTCCGGGGCCCGTGCAGGCCACCGCGGTCGCCCGGCCGCCGCTGCGGTCGTCGCCCGCGCAGGCCACGCCGGTGAACAGCCAGCCGACCGGCAGCGGCCAGGGCATCCAGACGGGGACCTGCGCGCGGTGCACGACGACGCCGAGCGCCTCGACGCTCGGCGGGACGACCGGCTGGAGCGGATGCACGGTGCCGTGCAGGGCGCACTGCCAGGTGTCGGAGAAGAGACCGGGCGCCCGCACCCGGCCTCCGCACTTCGGACAACTGGGTTCGCCCCTCATAAGGACCAACGGTCCTCCAGGGCCGCCGCCGCGTCAAGGACGATCACCCGACCGATGTGGGCGGAATCACTTGCCACGCCCCGCACTTGACCTCTCCGGCACCCTGCGCCACCCACCCGCGGAGAACTAGTTGCAGCTTGCACTCTTTAGGGCTTCTAACTTAATGTATGTAAACGTCAACGATCTCCGGCAACGGGAAGGGGAACCGCGGCATGAGCGGCACCACGAGCAGCGGCCACGGCGGCGGCACGACGGCCGATCCGTTCGACGAGGGCGGCACCTCCCTGCTGCGCCAGCCGAAGGCCGTCTGGGCCACGGCCGGCGCCTCGGTCGTGGCCTTCATGGGCATCGGCCTGGTCGACCCGATCCTCCCCTCGATCGCCCGGGGCCTGCGCGCCACCAACAGCCAGGTCTCCCTGCTGTTCACCTCGTACTTCCTGATCACCGCCGTCGCGATGCTGCTGACCGGCTTCGTCTCCAGCCGGATCGGCGGCCGCAGGACCCTGCTGCTCGGCCTCGCCTTCGTGGTCGTCTTCGCGGGCCTGGCCGGAACGTCGGACTCGGTCGGCCAACTGGTCGGCTTCCGGGCGGGCTGGGGCCTGGGCAACGCGCTCTTCGTCTCCACCGCCCTCGCGGTCATCGTCGGAGCGGCGGCGGGAGGCAGCGCGGCGGCGATCCTGCTCTACGAGTCCGCGCTCGGCCTCGGCATGGCCTGCGGCCCGCTGCTCGGCGCGGCCCTCGGCAACGCCAGCTGGCGCTATCCCTTCTTCGGCACGGCCACGCTGATGGCGATCGGCTTCCTGTGCATCACGGCCTTCCTCAAGGAGCAGCCGAAGCCCGCCCGCAAGACCTCGCTGCTGGACCCGATCAAGGCACTCGGCCACGGCGGCCTCGCCTCGGCCGCGGTCTCCGCCTTCTTCTACAACTACACGTTCTTCACCGTGCTGGCCTTCACGCCGTTCGTGCTGAACATGACGCCCTACCGTTCGGGCGCGGTGTTCTTCGCCTGGGGCGTGCTGCTGGCGGTCTTCTCGGTGATCGTGGCTCCGCGCATGCAGGCGCGGTTCGGCTCGCTGAAGGTGCTCGGCGGCTCGCTGGTACTGCTCGCCGTGGACGTGCTCATCCTCGGCTACGGCAACCACACCGCGGCCGTCGTCTGCACGATCCTGTCCGGCGCCTTCATCGGCGTGAACAACACCGTCTACACCGAACTGGCCCTCGGCGTGTCGGATGCCCCGCGCCCGGTGGCCAGCGCCGGCTACAACTTCGTCCGCTGGTTCGCGGCCGCGGCGGCGCCCTACTTCGCGCCGAAGATCGAGGAGTGGAGCAACCTCCACATCCCGTTCGTGGTCGCCGCGGTCACCGCGGTGCTGGGCGCGCTGGTGGTCGTCGTACGGCGCGGGGCGCTCACCCACGAGGCGGCGGAGCACCAGCCGCGGCACGCGACCGAGGACGGCGTCACGGTCTTCGCCAAC
This sequence comes from Streptomyces sp. NRRL S-337, assembly GCF_000720175.1. Taxonomy (GTDB): domain Bacteria; phylum Actinomycetota; class Actinomycetes; order Streptomycetales; family Streptomycetaceae; genus Streptomyces; species Streptomyces siderophoricus. Next base: position 67,533 of record NZ_JOIX01000027.1, on the reverse strand, counting down.
TGACCGCGGCCGAACGGGGGTTGGTGAGCTCGCCCACTCGGCTCACTCCGGTGTGACGTCCAGCGGGACGGACTTGCGGGCCGGATCCCTCAGGTCCGTCCCGTTCGCCAGCCAGCGCTCCTGGAGGGCCTGGGCGCCGTGCACCCGCTTCCAGGCGGCCTCGTTGGGGGTCATCGGCAGCAGCGGCAGGAACCGTACGGGATCCATCGGAGCGTCCAACTCCAGATCCTCCACGAGCCCGCCCGGCTCGCCCACCAGGACCGAGGTGAAGGGCGCGCCCGGCCACAGCGGCTCACCCACGTCGAGGGAGGCGCCGGGGGCCACCACCACGCCCTCCACCTGCGGGGACGCGGCGAGCACGGCGAGCGGGCGGAGCACCTTGTCGGTGTCGGCGCGGCCCGCCTTCACCGACAGCACGAGCTCGGCGCGCGGTCCCTTCAGCGGATCCGCGACCACCACCGTCGGATCGGCCATCGGCCGGTCGGACATCCCGAGCGTGGCGTAGCGCACCACCTGGTCGTCCACGAAGCGGAGCACCTCGATACGGTCGGTGCCGAGGAAGGTGACGGCGGCGCGCGCCTCCGGCTCGCCCAGACTCGTCCGCAGGCGGGCTTCGACCAGCTCAAGAACATCAGACATGTCGCGAGCATATGGCCGCTCGGCCGCCCCGCTGTCGCCGAGCTCCCTGCTCCGTTCGAGCGGTGGGGACCCCGGCCCCTCGGTGACTGCGCTGCGCGGCAGGTTCGTTGTTCGTATGGAACAGGCAAAGCGGCACCGTTCAGCGCCAGGCGGCTGATAGCCTTGCCGTCTGGTCAGGGAATGGCGTTCGTCCCCCAACGGGGACCGGCCGGAGGAGGTGGGGCTGCGGTGGATCCGAGTCGACCGTGCAGTACCGATAGCTCTCCTGTCATCCCCCTCGCGCAGTCACTCTCCTGATCGAGAGCTTCCGTACCCCGCCGCCGAGCGGCGAAACCGGGGAAGCGCCTTTGCGCCGGATGTAGATGACGGAAGAGCGCCTTCGCCTCTTTGTTCCGTGTTCTGCGAATCGCCGTCAGCATCCGCACGGAGCGCCGCCCGCTTTGCGGACGTACCGCCGATGACCGGGGCTACGTCCACCTTCCGGGCAGCGTTACGCCCCGCGCCCGCGCTGACGGCCGGCCCGTGAAGGAGCCCGCCCATGTCGATGATCCGTGACCTGCGCGCCGCCGTCCGCCCGTCCCGACGCCGCGACGACACCCCGTACCGTTCCGAGAGCAACGCCCCGGCCTGCGCCAACAGCGCCATCGTCGACTGCGGCGTGTACCGCGAGGGCCGCCGGGTGAGCGACCACGTCACCCCGGCCGAGGCGATGGCCTCCGTACGCGCCGACGGCGGCTTCATCTGGGTCGGGCTGCACGAGCCCACCGAGGCCGAATTCGCCGGTATCGCCAAGGAGTTCGGGCTGCACCCGCTCGCCGTCGAGGACGCCGTGCACGCCCACCAGCGGCCCAAGCTGGAGCGCTACGACGACACGCTGTTCACGGTCTTCAAGACCGTCCACTACGTCGAGCACGCCGAGCTGACCGCCACCAGCGAGGTCGTGGAGACCGGCGAGGTGATGTGCTTCACCGGCCGGGACTTCATCGTGACCGTGCGGCACGGCGGCCAGGGCTCGCTGCGGGCGCTGCGACACCGGCTGCAGGACGACCCGGAGCTGCTGGCCAAGGGGCCGTCCGCGGTCCTGCACGCCATCGCCGACCAGGTGGTGGACGGCTACATGGCGGTGGCCGGGGCGGTCCAGGACGACATCGACGAGGTGGAGATCGACGTCTTCAGCTCGGGCACCAACGGCAAGGGCACCGGCACCAAGAGCTCCGCGAAGGGCGGCGACGCCGGGCGGATCTACCAACTCAAGCGCGAGGTACTGGAGTTCAAGCGCGCGGTGTCGCCGCTGCTGCGGCCGATGCAGCTGCTCAGCGAGCGGCCGATGCGGCTGGTCGACTCCGACATCCAGAAGTACTTCCGGGACGTCGCCGACCACCTCGCCCGGGTCAACGAGCAGGTGCTGTCCTTCGACGACCTGCTCAACTCGATCCTGCAGGCCAACCTCGCGCAGGCCGCGGTGGCGCAGAACGAGGACATGCGCAAGATCACGGCCTGGGCGGCGATCTTCGCGGTGCCCACGATGATCGCCGGCATCTACGGCATGAACTTCACCTACATGCCGGAGCTGAAGTGGAAGTACGGCTATCCGGCGGTCCTGGTCGTCACCGTCGCGATCTGCGTCGGCATCCACCGCGGCTTCAAGCGGAACGGGTGGCTGTGAGGACGGCCGCGCGCCGGATGCGGCCGGGGGTCCGGGGGTTGCCCCCCGGAGGACACAGCAAGCGGAACGGGTGGCTGTGACGCACCCGCGTTCCACCAGCTGGGCGGGCCCCGGCGGGTTCCGCCCGGGCCATTAGGCTGAGCCGTATGACGGAGACCGTGTCGCAGGCCCTGCAGGATCGGGCGCTCATCGAGGAGGCCACGAAGAAGTCCGGCCTCATCTGGGTGCGGGGTACGACGGGCCCGGCCCGGGCGCTGTGGCACGTCTGGCACGACGGCGCGGCCTGCCTCGTGGGCGACGGCAGCGGTGAGCAGCCGCTGGCGGACCTCGGACTGACCGACGGCGGCCCGGCGACGGTCACCGTACGCAGCAAGGACAAGGGCGGCCGGCTGGTCGCCTGGCAGGCCCGGGTCGTCGAGGCGGCGCCGGAGGGCGACGCCTGGCACTCCGCCGTCGAGGAGCTGAAGGGCAAGCGGCTCAACGCACCGGACGCGGACACCCTTACCGAGCGCTGGGCGCGCGAGTGCCGGGTGCTGCGGCTGGAGCCGGTGGACGCACAGGCCGAGCAGCGGCCCGGCCGGATGCCCGAGGACTCGCACGCCGCGCCGCCGCTGGCGAGCCCCGCGATCACCCGCCGGCCGATCCCGGCGGCGCTGCCGAAGCTGCTGCGCCGCGGCCGCAAGGGCTGACCGGACGCCACCGGGCCGCGGTCCGGGACCGGCCGCTCAGTGCGCGCCGGAGATCTGCGACCCGTAGTCGACGACCTGGTCCTTCGCCGGCGCCTCAAGGTCCACCCGCCGGTCCCAGTCGCCGAACCGGACCACCCCCGCGTCCCCCGCGCGCTGCAGCCGCAGCGGGTACGGCGTGCCCTCCAGGGAGACGTCCAGGACGCCGCCGGCGCCGGCCCCGGCGGCCAGCCGGACGGTGCGGACGCCGCCGACGGTGGAGCGGTCCTTCGCCGTCAGCTTGCCGCGCAGCCCGAGCAGGCTGGCGAGCAGGGTGTCCTTGTCGGTGAAGCCGCTGAATTTCCGGTAGACCGGGTCGGAGGCGGGCACCTTCACGTATTTGCCGCCGAGTTTCTGCGCCGCACCGGACGCGCCGCCCTTCTCGCCCGCCCAGAAGGACGGGTCCGCCTTGAGGTAGAGCGCGCTGCCGACCCGCAGCAGCTGGAAGGCGGCCGCCTTGGTGGTCAGTTCCCCCTTGGCGCCGTTCTCGGCCAGGCTCATGTCGAGCTTGTACGTACGGCCCTTGCTGACGACGTTGCCGGTGAGGTGGACCGTGCCGGCGTGCTCGGCGGCGGCCCGGGTCCTGGCCTGGATCTTCGCCGGGGGCAGCTTCGCCATGCCGTTGGTGCCGGCGTCCGGGTCCTCGTCCGCGCCGCAGCCGGCCAGCCCCGCGGCCAGCACCGCGCAGACCGCCCCCGCGAGCGCGGCGCGCCCCGTACGGCGGGCTCCGGGCAGGCGTCGGGGGCGGGCCCCCGGGGGGATTGCGCTCACGTCGGCTGTGCCTCCTGATGCGGGTGACCTCGACAGCAGTACGGCAGCGTACCTGGGACGTACAGGTGCGTCGGGGGGATGCGTGGCGGTCACCCTACGGCGTCCTCCACCGGGGCGGCGCGGGCCGGGGCGCGTTAGCCTGAACCCGAATTGATGCCTTGTTTCCGGCGAAAACGGGAGAGAAAGGGCGGCGCTCTGCATGGCAGTGGTGACTCCCCGGGTCTTCGTCTCCCACCTCTCCGGCAGTGCCGTCTTCGACCCCAACGGCGACCCGGTCGGCCGGCTGCGGGACCTCGTCGCGCTGCTGCGGGTCGGCGCCCGCCCGCCGCGGCTGCTCGGGCTGGTCGTCGAGGTGATCAGCCGGCGCCGGATCTTCGTGCCGATGACCCGGGTGACCGGTATCGAGTCCGGGCAGATCGTGATCACCGGAGTGATCAACATGCGGCGGTTCGAGCAGCGGGCTTCGGAGACCCTGGTGCTCGGCGAGCTGCTGGACCGGCGGGTGCGGCTGGTGGAGACCGACGAGGAGGCCACCGTCCTCGACATCGGCATCACCCGGCTGCCGGCCCGCCGCGACTGGGAGATCGAGAAGGTCTTCGTCCGCAAGGGCAAGGCCAGGGGCGGGGCGCTGCGCCGCAAGGGCGAGACGCTGACCGTCGAGTGGTCGGCGGTGACCGGCTTCTCGCTGGAGGAGCACGGCCAGGGCGCGGCGAGCCTGCTGGCCACCTTCGAGCAGCTGCGGCCGGCCGACCTCGCCGGCGTGCTGCACCACCTGTCCGCCAAGCGGCGCGGTGAGGTCGCCGCGGCGCTGGACGACGCCCGGCTCGCCGACGTCCTGGAGGAGCTGCCGGAGGACGACCAGCTGGAGATCATCGGCAAGCTCAAGGACGAACGGGTCGCCGACGTCCTGGAGGCGATGGACCCGGACGACGCCGCCGACCTGCTCTCCGAGCTGCCGGACGAGGACAAGGAGCGGCTGCTGGCCCTGATGCGGCCGGAGGAGGCCGCCGACGTGCGGCGGCTGATGTCGTACGAGGAGCGCACCGCGGGCGGGCTGATGACCACCGAGCCGATCGTGCTGCGCCCGGACGCCACGGTCGCCGACGCGCTGGCCCGGGTCCGCGACCCGGACCTCTCCCCCGCGCTCGCCGCCCAGGTGTACGTCTGCCGGCCGCCCGACGAGACCCCGACCGGCAAGTACCTGGGCCTGGTGCACTTCCAACGGCTGCTGCGCGATCCGCCGTTCACCCTCGTCAGCTCGATCGTCGACACCGACCTGCCGCCGCTGCCGCCGGACACCGCGCTGCCGGTGGTGACCGGTTATCTGGCGGCGTACAACATGGTCGCCGCGCCGGTCGTGGACGAGAGCGGCGCCCTGCTCGGCGCGGTGACCGTCGACGACGTACTGGACCACCTGCTGCCGGACGACTGGCGGGAGTCCGAGCTGTACGCCGGCGGGACGGCCGGGCTGCCCGGCGCCGAGAGCCGGGCGGAGGCACCGGATGGGCGCTGAGGAGCGGGACGGCGCGCGCGAACGCGCCCGGGCGAACGGCGCCTCGGCGGTGCGGCGCGGCGCCGCCGAACGGTCCCGGGTGCGGCTGGACGTGCCGCGCACCCCCCGCCGGACGTTCCTGCCGGAGTACGACCCGGAGGCGTTCGGGCGGCTGTCGGAGAAGATCGCCCGCTTCCTGGGGACCGGACGGTTCATCGTCTGGATGACCGTCGCCATCATCGTGTGGATCACCTGGAACGTGACCGCACCGGACCACCTGCGGTTCGACGGCTACCCGTTCATCTTCCTGACCCTGGCGCTGTCGCTGCAGGCCTCGTACGCGGCGCCGCTGATCCTGCTGGCGCAGAACCGCCAGGCCGACCGGGACCGGGTCACCCACGAGCAGGACCGGCAGCGCAACGAGCGGTCGATCGCCGACACGGAGTACCTGACCCGGGAGATCGCGGCGCTGCGGCTGGGGCTGGGCGAGGTCGCCACGCGGGACTGGATCCGCTCCGAACTGCAGGACCTGCTGCGGGATCTGGAGGCGCTGCCGGAGGGCCGCCGCGGAGAGTGACGAACGCGACCGCCGACGGCCTTTCCGGAGGCCGCCTCATGCGCCGTACCATCGGGTCATGGCTCACGACACTGCCCCAGGCACCCCGAGCGAGGACGCGGTCCGCGCCGCGCTCGCGACGGTGAACGACCCCGAGATCCACCGTCCCATCACCGAACTGGGGATGGTCAAATCGGTGGACATCGCGGCGGACGGCGCGGTGGCGGTCGTGGTCTACCTCACCGTCTCCGGCTGCCCGATGCGCGAGACGATCACCCGCAACGTGAGCGACGCGGTCGCCGGGGTCGAGGGCGTCACCGGCGTCCGGGTGGACCTCGAAGTGATGAGCGACGAGCAGCGCAAGGAGCTGGCGGCGTCGCTGCGCGGCGGCACCGCCGAGCGCGAGGTCCCGTTCGCCAAGCCCGGCAGCCTCACCCGCGTCTACGCGGTCGCCTCCGGCAAGGGCGGCGTCGGCAAGTCGTCGGTGACGGTGAACCTCGCCGCGGCGATGGCGGCCGACGGCCTGAAGGTCGGCGTCGTGGACGCCGACATCTACGGCCACTCCGTGCCCCGCATGCTCGGCGCCTACGGCAAGCCCACCCAGGTCGAGAACATGATCATGCCGCCGTCGGCGAACGGCGTGAAGGTCATCTCGATCGGCATGTTCACGCCCGGCAACGCCCCGGTCGTCTGGCGCGGCCCGATGCTGCACCGCGCCCTCCAGCAGTTCCTCGCCGACGTGTACTGGGGCGACCTGGACGTGCTGCTCCTGGACCTCCCGCCCGGCACCGGTGACATCGCGATCTCCGTCGCCCAGCTCGTCCCGAACGCCGAGATCCTGGTCGTCACCACCCCGCAGCAGGCGGCGGCCGAGGTCGCCGAGCGCGCGGGCTCCATCGCCGTCCAGACCCACCAGAAGATCGTCGGCGTGGTGGAGAACATGTCCGGGCTGCCCTGCCCGCACTGCGACGAGATGGTCGACGTCTTCGGCACCGGCGGCGGCGAGCGGGTCGCCGAGGGCCTGACGAAGACCACCGGTACGCAGGTGCCGGTGCTCGGCGCCATCCCGATCGACGTCCGCCTCCGCGAGGGCGGCGACGAGGGCAAGCCGGTCGTGCTGACCGACCCGGACTCCCCCGCCGGCGCGGCCATCCGCGCGATCGCCGGCAAGCTCGGCGGCCGCCAGCGCGGCCTGTCCGGCATGTCCCTGGGGATCACCCCGCGCAACAAGTTCTGAACGAGTTCTTGCGAGGAAAGGGGCGGGCCCCGATGGGCCCGCCCCTTTCCCTTTCCCTTGCCCGCCGCGCTCGGCCGACCCGGTCGCCCGTGCCGGCCGTCAGCGCCGCTCAGCCGGCGTACGAGCGGATGTCCTCGACGACCGAGAATCCAAGTCCGTAGGCGCTCATTCCCCGCCCGTAGGCGCCCAGGTGTACCGGCTCCGGGCCGTCGCCCGCCGAGCCGGCCAGGACCCAGCCGTACTCGGACTCGCGGTAGGCGAACGAGGTCGGGACGCCGTCGACCGGCAGCATCAGCTCGCTCCAGGCCCCGCCCCCGAGGTCGTCGGCCAGCTCCCAGGCCAGCATCGTCTGCTGGTCCAGCCAGGCCTGGCGCAGCGTGCGGTCCATCTGGGTCGGCCAGGTGTGGTTGAGCAGGCCGGAACCGGCGAGCCAGGCGGCGGTGGAGACCGACGTGGCCTCCAGTACGCCGGTGCCGTCGGCGCTGCGCCGGACGGGCCGGCTGGCGACCGTCACCACCACCGCGAACCGCTCGTCCTGCGGGGACTCCACCTTGATCGTGGGCTGCTCACCGTGCCCGGTCGCGCCGTGCTCGACGGTGCCGTCCGCGGCCGCGCCGACCTGCATCAGCCAGCGCGGACCGGTGAACGCCTCGTCGAGGCCGTACCACGGGAACGCGGCCAGCAGATAGCCGTCGGCCTTCCGGCCGACCGTGGCGGGCGCCTCTTGTTCCGCTGTCCGACTCGTCGTCTCCATCTGAGCGGAGCCTCCTTGTTGCCCTGCGTCGTGGGCGGCCCGCCCCCCTCAGGCGACCAAACCCCGGACACCCGGAGCATAGCCATAGGGGTCAATACTGCCCGGGCATACCGGAGTGTGTCAGGTGGCGTCGGCGTCGAACGGCGGACGCTCGTCCGGCTGCCCGTTCACGGGCTTCTTGAGCAGGTCCGGACCGCCCGAGGAGGCCGGCGACTCCTTGGAGAGGGAGATCCCTGAGCCGTTCGGGTGCGCGGCCGCGGAGCCGCTCTCGCGGCTGTGCACGGCGTCGGTGACCTCGGCCATCTCCGTGCGGAAGTCGAAGCCGTTACGGATCTCCTGGAGGTCCTTGAGGCCGTACTCGTCCTTCTCCAGGACGTGCTTGCGGACGAAGTTCTTGGGCTTGAGGTCGTCGAACTCGAAGTCCTTGAAGTCCGGGCCGAGCTCGTTGCGGATGTCCTGCTTGGCGCTGTCGGAGAACTCCCGGATCTTGCGGATGACCCCCATCACGTCCTGGATGACCTTGGGGAGCTTGTCCGGACCGAAGACCAGTACCGCCAGGATGACGATCGCTACCAGCTCTAGGGGTCCTATGTCGAAGAACACCTTGCAGCTCCTTGGGTCATCCGCGGCCTTCGTCGGCCTATGGGCCAGGCCGCCTCTCACCGTACCTGGCCCCACACGTCCGACGGGAGTCGACCGTGCCAACACCGTGCAAACGATCAACCCGCGGTGGAGGAACCCAGCCTGAGCCGAACGGACCGCTCCTTGCCGTCCCTTTGGAGGGTGAGCGCCAGGGTGTCGCCCGGCCGGTGGCTGCGGATCTTGACGATCAGCTCCTCACCGCTGTGCACCGGGGCGCCGTCCACCCCGGTGATCACGTCACCGGCCCGGATGCCCGCCTTGGCCCCGGGCCCGCCCGGGGCGACCGGCGGTTTGCCGCCCTTGCTGTGCGCACTGACCCGCGCCCCGTCGCCGGCGTACTCCATCTCCAGGGTGACGCCGATGACCGGATGGGTCGCCCGGCCGGTGTTGATCAGCTCCTCGGCCACCCGTTTGGCCTGGTTGATCGGTATGGCGAAGCCCAGCCCTATGCTGCCGCCCTGGCCGCCGCCGTCCGATCCGCCGCCGCTGTCGGCCGCGCGGATGGCGCTGTTGATGCCGATCACCCGGGCCCGGGCGTCCACCAGCGGACCACCCGAGTTGCCGGGGTTGATGGGGGCGTCGGTCTGCAGCGCGTCGACGTACGAGATGTCGCTGCCGTCGCCCTTCTGGCCGCCCGCGGTGATCGGGCGCTGCTTGGCGCTGATGATCCCGGCGGTGACCGTGTTGGCCAGGTCGAACGGTGCGCCGATGGCCACGACCGGGTCACCGACCTGCACCGAGTCCGAATTGCCGAGCGGCAGCGGCCGCAGCCCGGTGACGCCCTCGACCTGCACCACGGCGAGGTCGTAGCCGCCGTCCTGGCCGACGACCTTGGCCTTGGCGGTCTGCCCGCCGCTGAACGTGACCGATATCTCGCCGCCGGTCCCGGCCGGTTCGACGACGTGGTTGTTGGTGAGGATGTGGCCCTCGCGGTCGAGGACGAAGCCGGTGCCGGTGCCCTGCTCTGCGTTGCCGCGGACGTGGATCGTGACGACGCCGGGCAGCGCGGCCCGGGCGATCCCGGCGACGCTGTCCGGCTTGCGGCCACCGGAATCCCCGGCGGCCTGCGGCAGCTTGATGTCGTTGATCCCGCCGTAGCGCTCGACGTACGCGCCGATCCCACCGCCGACGCCTCCCGCGAGCAGCGCCAGTGCCACCGCGCCGGCCACCAGCACACCGCGCGAAGTCCGCCGGGCAGCGGGCGGCGGCAGGGGACCGCCCTGCAGGGGCGCCCGCCACGGGTCGTACTGCTGCCAGGCCCCCTGCGGGGCACCGGGGTGGTCGTGCGCGCGGAACGGGCCCTGCGGCAGGGCGGCGGCATCCGGCGTCACGGGCGCGCCGGACTCGGCGCCCGGACGGGCGGCGGGACCGGCGGACGGGCCCGGCTGTGCGGGCCCGGTGCCGTCGGGGTGCGGCTGGTCGCCGAGTGCGGCGGCCGGCGGTGCGGCGGGCGGCGGGGACTGGGGCGGACCGGGGTAGCCCGCGCCCGGGGCGGCTGGGGCGGACGGGGCGCCGTACGGGGGCATCGGCCCGGCGGCCGGCGGCAGCACGGTGCCGTGCGCGGGGGTCGTCACCGGCCGCTGCACGGGCGGCGCGGGCGCCCAGGGCCCGGGTCCGCCGTACGGCGGGGTGCCGTACGGGTCCTCGGCATGCAGCGGCCGACGCTGCGGCGGCGCGCTGGGCGTCTCGGCGGAGACGGACGCCACGGCGGGGGCGGGTGCGGACGCGTGGGACGCCGCGTCGGTCGGCGCCTGGGCGCTCTCGGGCGCCCCAGGCGGGGACACCTGACCGAGTGTCACGGTGGCGGCACCGGACGGCGCTCCAGCGGGCGGTGCGGGTGCGGTGGCCTCGGCGGGCACAGCGGGCCCGGTGGCCTCAGTGGGCCCGGTGGGCTGGGGGGCTTCGGCGCCGGTACGGTCCTGGGCCTGGCCGGTCGCCGCCGAAGCGGCCGAAGCGGCCGAAGCGGCCGAAGCGGCCGTGGTCAACTCGTCGGCGCCGTCGGGGAGTTCGGCCGACGGGCCCGCAAGGGTCTCTCCCGCGCCCGCACCCGGCGCCTCCGCGCCAGCGGGGCGCTCCGGGGGCCGCACGATCCAGTCCTCCGGCTCCTGCACCGTGGTTTCACCGGGGCCACCGGACATTCCGGGCACCCCGGACTGCTCCCCGGCGCCCGACGGACCCGCCGGGTGGCCGGCGGGCGGGCCCGCCGGCAGGCCGGCCTCGGCGGATCGCTCCGGGCTCGGGGGGTTTCCCGGGCGGCTCCACCACTTCAGCTTCGGCCCGGCGGCCTTACCGTCGTCCATGCTCTCCCCTACTTCGCCCGCGACCCCGCGGGCCACCACCACCTCGCGGCACGCGCCCGGTCAGGGGTGCGCCGCCCCAGGGGGATTCAACCAGTTCCCCCCGGGGCCGTGCAGCGGGCGGTCAGCGGCGGTCGGCGGCGGGGCCGTTCGCGGCGGAGCCGTGCAGCGGCCGCATCGGCTCCAGCGGGGGAAGCGGCGGCGGGTTCTTACGCACCGGGCCGCTGCCGGCCGCGGCGGTCAGCGGCGAGAGGCGGTACGCCGGGGCCGGGCCGGTCGCGGCGATCAGCGGCGACAGGCCGAAGTGGCCGGCGGGCTGGTCCGGCGTCCAGGACACCGACGGGGAGGTGGGCGCGCCCCCGGCACCGTCCAGGCTCATCGCGCTGGGCGCCGGGGCCAGGGTCGGCGCACCGGACGGCGGCCAGGTGGCCGGCCGGGACCGGGCGGTGGGCACGAACTCCGCGCCGCGCAGCAGGGGGGCGCCGTCCGCCGCGGGGCTGCCGGTGAGCGGGGTGACGGCCGTACCGCCGCCGTCGGTCCGTCCACCGGTCGGGTCGACGGCCGCCTCCAGCGGGAGGGCACCGCCGAGCGCGAACGCCGCGAGCGACACCGCACCGGCCGCCGCGAAGGCGAACCGGCGGCGCTGCGCGGGCCGCCCGTCGTCCTGGACGCGGAAGCCGCGCGTCCGGGGCTGCGGGGGGACCGCGGCCATGGCACGGCGGGAGTGGTCGTCACCGGGGAGGTAACGGAACGCGCCGCCGTCGCGGGCGAATTCGGCGCGTCCGAGAGCGCCGTTGCCCAGCCGGCTGCCGGGACCGCCGGGGTCGCCGCCGGGCAGCTGCACGAGCCGGGCCAGCAGTCCCTCGGAGGGACCGGGCGGCGCCGCCTCGGCGAACACGCTTTTCAGCCGACGCTGGGCGTCGGCTTCCGCCTTGCACTTCGCGCAGGTCGCGAGATGCGCGAGCACCCGCTCGCGCGCGTCATGCCCCAACTCGCCGTCGACCAGGGCCGCGAGGCGGTCGCCGAGATGCTGCTCGGCGGGGGACGGACCGCCACGGAGGCTCACGCGATCCCGACCTCCCCCGTGGGAACCACGGCCAGCGCCCGCCGCTGCTCGCGCTCCGCGCCGCGCGACACGGGCGCGCGGTGCTTGAGGGCCTTGCGCAGGTGCGAGCGACCGCGGTGGATCCGGCTGCGGACCGTGCCGAGCTTGACCCCGAGGGTCGCGGCGATCTCCTCGTAGGACAGCCCCTCGATGTCGCACAGCACGACGGCGGCGCGGAACTCGGGCGCGAGGGTGTCCAGCGCCTGCTGGACGTCGGCGTCGAAGTGGGTGTCGTCGAAGTGCTCCTGCGGCGCGGGCTCCTTGCTGGGGAGCTTCTCGGCCGCGTCGTCACCGAGCGCGTCGAAGCGGATACGCTGCCGGCGCCGGACCATGTCCAGGAAGAGGTTGGTCGTGATGCGGTGCAGCCAGCCCTCGAAGGTGCCCGGGGTGTACGTCGACAGCGAGCGGAAGACGCGGACGAACACCTCCTGGGTGAGGTCCTCGGCGTCGTGCTGGTTGCCGGAGAGGCGGTAGGCGAGGCGGTAGACCCGTGCGCTGTGGGTGCTGACGATCTCCTCCCAGGTGGGCGGAGTCCACGCCTCCACATCCGCGTCGGCGGCGAAGGTCGCGGTACGTGCGGAGTCAGTGCGGAAACGGTCAGCAGTGTTTGTCACGGATTTCGGCTCGGCGGACGACCTCTTGAAGCGCCTCAGCACCCCTCGGTCACCCGTCGTGGCCGCACCTCCCCTGGTGGCTCTGGTGGTGTCCAGTAGGGCCCCTACCATATCCACCTCGCCCGTTAGCTCCGGATAAGCAGATTTGACCTGCATTTGGTCCTGCTTCTGGCCTTGATTCGTGTCTCGCGCGGTCTTCACCACTGCGTCCCCCCGTCTTCCTCCTCCCCCTCTTTAACGCCCGGTCCCATCTGCGGGTTCCCGCACACAGCGGATACAGTCACGGTTGCGTCAACTACGGGGACAGGAGAGGGCCATTACCGGCAACCGGCAGACGAGCTTGGCATTCGCCGAGGCGTACGGCGCCGGGACCATCGACGGCACCACCGAGGCCGCCCTGCGCTGGTCCCGTGACCGCGCACGCGAGGCCGGCATCCGCACGGTGACCACCGGCACCGGCGCGGCCCTGCGGCTGCTCGCCGCCACCGTCGACGCCAAGGCCGTCGCCGAGATCGGCACCGGCACGGGCGTGTCGGGCATCTACCTCCTGCACGGCATGCGGCCGGACGGCGTGCTGACCACCGTCGACTGCGAGCCCGAGCGGCAGGCCTTCGCCAAGCAGGCGTTCCGCGCCGCGGGTTTCGCCGGCAACCGCGCCCGCTTCATCCCGGGCCGCGCACTGGACGTCCTGCCGCGGCTGGCGGACGGCGGGTACGACCTCGTCTTCTGCGACGGCGACCTGATGGAGTGCCTGGAATACCTCGCCGAATCGTTGCGGCTGCTGCGCCCCGGCGGTCTGGTCTGCTTCGAGGGCGTCTTCGCCGACGGCCGGACGGTGGACTCGGCGATGCAGCCCGCGGAGGTGCTGCGGCTGCGCGAGCTGCTGCGGGCGGTGCGGGAGAGCACCACGCTGGTGCCGTCCCTGCTGCCGGTCGGCGACGGCCTGCTCTGCGCGGTCAAGCGCGGCTGAGCGCCCCCGTCCGCACCACGTGACCCCGGGCCACGACCCTTGGGCACGCAATCTTCGGGCATGCGGTGTGAGGCACGGGATCTTCGGGCATGCGGTCCAGGGCACGCGGTGTTCGGACATGCGAACGGCCCCGGCACGCGGCGCGCCGTCACTGCGCGCCGCCTGCCGGGGCCGGGGTCTCGGCTGGGGTTCCGGGCTCACGCGGGCCCGGGCATCCGCCGGTGTCTCACCCTTGTCAGACGGTGACCTTCTCCAGCGCCTCTCCGAGGGCCTTGGCTTCGTCGGGGGTCAGCTCGACGACGAGCCGCCCGCCGCCTTCGAGCGGAACGCGCATGACGATGCCCCGCCCCTCCTTGGTCACCTCGAGCGGGCCGTCACCCGTCCGCGGCTTCATGGCCGCCATGCTCGTTCCCCTTCCTGAAACCAGCTCATCTCAGCCGACGGCCCGGATAGGCACGTGTCACCGGCATCGAACACATTGCTTCCAGGCCATTATCCCGCATCGAACGACCCGATGACCAACATCAGGCAGCATCCCTTCGGCAACTCGCACCCGCAAACCCACCCAATTCGGGGAGCGGGCTGCGATACTTCTCCGCCTGCCGACTCCCGACGCGCCCGCAATCTTTGATGTACGTCACATGCGAACCGCCGATGATCTCCGGCATCCTGAGCGCTGACTGCCCGCCACCGGGCAGTGCCGAGCCGCGACGGAGGGGATTCCCAACTATGGCCGACACCGTGCCCTACGACGTGACCGACGGACTCGCGACGATCACGCTCAACCGCCCCGACGCGATGAACGCGCTGAACGTCGAGACGAAGGTGCTCCTGCGGGACACGCTCCAGGAGGCCGCGGCCGATCCCGCCGTCCGCGCGGTGCTGCTGACCGCCACCGGGCGGGCGTTCTGCGTCGGCCAGGACCTCAAGGAACACATCGGCCTGCTGGCCGAGGACCGGGCCACCGGCTCCGGCGGCACGATGAACACCGTGCGGGAGCACTACAACCCGATCGTGACCGCGCTGGCCGGGATGGCCAAGCCGGTGGTCGCCGGGGTCAACGGGGTCGCGGCGGGCGCCGGTGCGGGGTTCGCGCTGGCCGCGGACTACCGCGTCGTCGCCGACACCGCCTCCTTCAACACCTCGTTCGCCGGCGTCGCGCTGACCGCCGACTCCGGGGTGTCCTGGACCCTGCCCCGGCTGATCGGCCACAGCCGCGCCGCCGACCTGCTGCTCTTCCCGCGGTCGATCAGTGCCCAGGAGGCGTACGAGCTGGGCATCGCCAACAAGGTCGTACCCGCCGCCGAGCTGGCCGAGGAGGCCGCGGCGGTCGCCCGCCGACTGGCTCAGGGACCGACCGCCGCGTACGCCGCGATCAAGGAGTCGCTGGCCTACGGGGCGGGGCACTCGCTCACCGAGACCCTCGGCAAGGAGGACGAGCTGCAGGGCCGGGCCGGGGCCTCGGAGGACCACCACATCGCGGTCGAGGCGTTCGTGAAGAAGGAGAAGCCGGTCTTCCTCGGCCGCTGATCCTCAGCCGGCCGGCCGGGCCGGACGGGCCGGACGGGCCGCCCCGCGGGCCGGGGCCGCCCACCGGCCGGACCGGGTCAGCCGGCCGCCGCCTCCACCGCCGCCCGGACATGGCAGTCCGCCAGATGGTCGTTGACCAGGCCGCAGGCCTGCATCATCGCGTACGCCGTGGTCGGGCCGACGAAGCGGAAGCCGCGCTTCTTGAGGTCCTTGGCGAGCGCCGTGGACTCCGGGGTCACCGGCTGCACCTCGCCCACCGTGCGGGGCACCGGGCGGCCGGCCCGGGCGGGGGCAAAGGACCAGATCAGCTCGTCGAGCTCGCCGGGGGCCAGCGCGGCGGCGACCTTGGCGTTGTTGATCGTCGCGGCGATCTTGGCTCGGTTGCGGATGATGCCGGGGTCGGCGAGCAGCCGCTCGGCGTCCGCCTCGGTGAACCGCGCCACCGCCGCGATCCGGAACCCGGCGAACGCGGCGCGGAACCCGGGGCGGCGCCGCAGGATCGTGATCCACGACAGGCCGGACTGGAACGCCTCCAGGCTCATCCGCTCGAAGAGCGCGTCGTCGCCGTGGACCGGCAGGCCCCATTCCGTGTCGTGGTAGGCGCGGTAGTCCGCCATCTGCGCGGACTCCATGCCCCACGGGCAGCGCGGGATCCCGTCCGGCTCCGTCACCACACCGCTCATCGGCCCTCCCCCTCTTCCGGGCCGCGCTGGGCCCCGGCCCCGTCCGCGTCCCCCGAGCGGCCGCCGCCGGCCCCCGTTCGCGTATCCGGCACCGGTCCGGGCGCGGCCGGGCCGTCCTGTATGAGCCCCGGGCCGCCCATCGCCGCGGCGTGCGCCCCGGCCAGCGCGGCCTCCAGCTCGGCGATCCTGGAGTCCCGCTCGGCCAGCTCGGCACCCAGCCGGTCCAGGACCCCGTCGACGTCGTCCATGCGGTAGCCCCGCACGGTCACCGGCAGCCGGACGGCGTCCACGTCGGCACGGCCCAGCGGGCGGTCCACGGGCAGCGGGTCGGACAGCCGGTCCGGCTCCGCGTCCCGCAGGCCACCGCCGTCACCGCCGACGACCACCAGCGTGACCGCGGCGACCACCACGACCATCGCGATCAGCAAGAACCAGAACACGACCAACTCCCCGGACTTGTGCCTGCTCCGATCGTGCCATGCGGGTGTGACAGTTAGGGTCGCTCCCGGACCACGGAGAGGAAGTCAGGGAATGCTGCGGCTGGGTAATCGCGAGTTCGGACCGGACGAGCGGGTGATCATGGCGATCGTCAACCGGACTCCGGACTCGTTCTACGACCGGGGCGCCACCTTCCGTGACGAGCCCGCGCTGGCCCGGGTGGAGCAGGCGGTGGCCGAGGGCGCGGCGATCATCGACATCGGCGGCGTCAAGGCGGGGCCCGGCGAGGAGGTCAGCGCCGAGGAGGAGGCCCGCCGCACGGTCGGTTTCGTGGCCGAGGTGCGCAAGCGGTTCCCCGATGTGGTGATCAGCGTCGACACCTGGCGGCACGAGGTCGGCGAGGCGGTCTGCGAGGTCGGCGCGGACCTGCTCAACGACGCCTGGGGCGGGGTCGATCCGCTGCTGGCCGAGGTGGCCGCGCGGTACGGCGTCGGCCTGGTGTGCACCCACGCCGGCGGGGTCGAGCCGCGCACCCGCCCGCACCGGGTCGGCTACGACGACGTGATGGCCGACATCCTGCGGGTCACCCTCGGACTGGCGGAGCGGGCCGTGGAGTTGGGCGTGCGGCGGGACGCGATCCTGATCGACCCGGGGCACGACTTCGGCAAGAACACCCGGCACAGCCTGGAGGCGACCCGCCGGCTGGACGAGATGACCGCGACCCGGTGGCCGGTGCTGGTCTCGCTGTCCAACAAGGACTTCGTCGGCGAGACGCTCGACCGGCCGGTCAAGGAGCGGCTGCTGGGCACCCTCGCGACCACGGCGGTGTCGGCCTGGCTGGGCGCCCAGGTCTACCGCGTCCACGAGGTCGCCGAGACCCGCCAGATCCTCGACATGGTCTCCTCGATCGCCGGCCACCGGCCCCCGGCGGTCGCCCGCCGGGGCCTGGCGTAGCGGGCTCCCCGGCCCGCTCAGGGCTGGAGGCCGACCTCCTTGGTCACCAGCGCGATCGCCTCGTCCACGTCGTCGCTGAGGTGGAACAGCTCCAGGTCGTGCATCGACGCCTTGCCCTGGGCGATGAGGGTGTCGCGCAGCCAGTCGACCAGCCCGGACCAGTAGGCGGTGCCGAACAGCACGATCGGGAAGCGGGTGACCTTGCGGGTCTGGACGAGGGTGAGCGCCTCGAAGAGTTCGTCGAGGGTGCCCAGCCCGCCGGGCAACACCACGAATCCCCGGGCGTACTTCACGAAACACGTCTTGCGGACGAAGAAGTACCGGAAGTCGACACCGAGGTTCACATACGGGTTCATGCCCTGCTCGAAGGGCAGCTCGATGCCCAGTCCGACGGAGGTGCCACCGGCCTCGTGGGCGCCCTTGTTGGCGGCCTCCATGGCGCCCGGGCCGCCGCCGGTGATCACCGCGAAGCCCGCCTCCACCAGGGCCCGTCCGATCCGCACGCCGATCTCGTACTCCTTGGAGTCGCGCGGCGTACGGGCCGAGCCGAAGACGCTGACGGCCGGGCCCAGCTCGGCCAGCGCGCCGAAGCCCTCGACGAACTCCGACTGGATGCGCATCACACGCCAGGGGTCGGTGTGCACCCACTCGGAGGGGCCTGCGGAGTCCAGCAGCCGCTGGTCGGTGGTGCCGGCCTGCACCTGGTCGTGGCGGCGCAGAACGCGACCCAGCCGCTGCTCACCGGGGGCCGGTGCTCCCTCGGGACTGGCCATGACATGCTCCCTCCGCTGACGATCGTTTGCCGTTTCAGCGTAGATCCGACGGCCTGAAGCGCAGGGGAATTCCGCTGGTCCGCCCGGGATCGGCGACCGGTCCCGGGGGCGTTTGCCGGCTTCTCAGGCGGTGAGCCAGGCGCGCAGCCGCTCCTCGCAGTGCGCGATGCGCCCGGTCTCGACCCGTTCGTCCTTCTTGTGCGCGAGCAGCGCATCCCCCGGGCCGTAGTTGACGGCCGGGACGCCCAGGGCGCTGAAACGGGAGACGTCGGTCCAGCCGAACTTGGGCATCGCGGTGCCGCCGACGGCCGCCATGAACGCCTTGGCCGCGGGGTGCGACAGCCCGGGCAGCGCGCCCGGGGAGTGGTCGTCGACGACGAACTCGTCGACCGGGCAGTCCGCGAAGACCTCGCGGACGTGGGCGATCGCCTCTTCCGGGGTCCGGTCGGGGGCGTAGCGGAAGTTGACGGTGACCGTGCAGGCGTCGGGGATGACGTTGCCGGCGACGCCGCCCTCGATGCGGACGGCGTTGAGGCCCTCTCGGTATTCGAGGCCGTCGATCACCGGCCGGCGCGGCTCGTAGGCGGCGAGCTTCGCCAGGATCGGGGCGGCGGCGTGGACGGCGTTGGCGCCCATCCAGCTGCGGGCGGAGTGCGCGCGCTCCCCGGTGGTGCGCAGCAGGACCCGGAGGGTGCCCTGGCAGCCGCCCTCCACCTGGCCGTAGGAGGGCTCCAGGAGGACGGCGAAGTCACCGGCGAGCCACTCGGGGTGGGCGTCGGCGACATGGCCGAGGCCGTTGAGGTGCGCGGCGACCTCTTCGTTGTCGTAGAAGACGAAGGTGAGGTCCCGGTTGGGCGCGGGGACCGTGGCGGCCATCCGCAGCTGGAGGGCGACGCCGGACTTCATGTCGCTGGTGCCGCAGCCCCACAGGACGCCGTCCTCGTCGAGCCGGGACGGGACATTGGGGGGGTTGTCCGCGATCGGCACGGTATCGAGGTGTCCGGCGAGCACCACCCGCTCGTCGCGGCCCAGCTGCGTACGGGCCACGACGTTGTTGCCGTACCGGTCGACGGTCAGGTGCGGCAGGGCGCGCAGGGCGTTCTCGACCGCGTCGGCGAGGTCCTTCTCGTTGCCGCTCTCGGAGGGGATGTCGACCAGCTGCGCGGTGAGCGCGGCGGCGTCGAGCGACAGGTCGAGGGCCGGGGTGTGTGTGGTGCGCTCCATGGTTCCGACCCTATCGGCAGCACTCCAGTACGGTGGGCTCGTGTCCGCCCGCCCCGCCTTTGCCGTCCGCCGCACGCGTCTGTGGCGTTTCGCCGCAGCCTTCGCCGTACTGCTCGGGCTGGCCGGCTACCTCCTGGTGCAGTACATCACCGGTGGCCCCGGGGCGCCGCACTGCACGGTGCGCGCCGAGGGGGACGAGGAGGCGTACGAGCTGTCGCCGGAGCAGGCCGCCAACGCCGCGACGATCTCGGCGGTGGCGTCCTCGCGGGGCCTGCCGGAGCGTGCGGTGACCATCGCGCTGGCGACCGCGATGCAGGAGTCCGGGCTGCGCAACATCGAATTCGGCGACCGGGACTCGGTCGGGCTCTTCCAGCAACGGCCGTCCCAGGACTGGGGCACGGTGCGGCAGATCATGGACCCGGTCTATTCGGCCGAGGAGTTCTACCGGCATCTGGCGAAGGTGCCCGGCTACTCCCGGCTGCCGCTGACCGTCGCCGCGCAGAAGGTGCAGCGCAGCGGCTATCCGCAGGCGTACGCGAAGCACGAGGCGAACGCCGCGCGGCTGACCGGCGCGCTGACCGGGCGCGACCCGGGCGCGATGACCTGCACGGAGAGCCGGCCGGAGGACAGCCGGGCGGGCGGCGCCGCGACGGTGCGGGAGAAGCTGGTGCGGGAGTTCGGGGCCGGGGTGCTGCCGCGGACGGACGCCGCCGGGGGCCGCGGCGCGGGCAGCAACCGCGGGGTGACGGTGCCGGTGGGGCAGGGCGGCGGCCCGGGGTCCGAGGGCGCGCGGCGCGGCTGGGAGCTGGCGACCTGGGCGATGGCCCACTCCGCGGAGCTGCGCATCGAACAGATCTCCTACGCCGGCCGGACGTGGACGGCGGCCGATTCGGGGAAGGGCTGGCAGAACCGGCCGGGTGGTTCCGCGGCGGACGGGCGCGACGTTCGTATCATCACCGCGCAATAGTTTGCGGCATCGCCCGTAAGGGTTCCCCGGGAGCGCCGGTGATGGCAATTCCCTCGGAAATGGCGGGAGTTGGCGTCCGGGGAAATACCTTTCCCGTCAATTCCCTTGCAGGACAAGGGCTGTGACGTTTCCGCACCCGCGGAGGCGTGTCCATATCGCCCTTCTTTCGGCACGCCCGATTATGCGATGCGTTACCAACTCTTTACCGGAGTTCACCGCAACCTTCGGGGACCTGACGCGGTAGTCAATGCGTCCGCCCGGCGGACATGGCACAGCACATCTGTCAGAAGTCCGAGTCCTTCTCCGTAAAAGGAGCACCATGTCCCTCCCCGTTACGCGTCGGATCGCCCGAGCCGCCCTGCTCGTCGCAGCAGGCGCGGCTCCCGTGGTCGCTGCGGCCGGTACCGCGAGCGCAGCGAACCTGCCTGTCAAGGCACCCGACCTGGTCGGCGGACTCACGGCGCCCCTGGACTCCCACAAGACGGGCGACACCCTCGACCGCGCCGCGCACCAGGGCGTCGGCGTGCTGAACGAGGCCGGCAACAAGGCGGCGACCAAGCTCGCCCCGGCGCTGGTCGAGACCGCCGGCCCGGTCGTCAAGAAGGCCATGCCGGTCACCCGGGGCGCGACGGACAAGGCCGAGAAGGTGGTGCGCCCGGTCGCCAAGGACGGGCTCTCGACCGACTCGCTGCCGCTCAAGGCGGCCAGCGGTCTGCTCGGCGCGCCGGACGCGCTGGCCGGGAAGGCCACCGGGCTGCTGGGCGCGCCCGAGGCGCTGGCCGGGAAGGCCACCGGGCTGCTCGGCCAGCAGGGGGTCCGCGGGCAGGCGCCGGGCGGGCTGCTCGGCGGGCTGCCGGTGGGCGGCAAGGCGTAACGACGCGCGAACGACGCGCAGGGGCCCGGGGAGTGTTTCCCCGGGCCCCTGTATGTGTGGCGTCAGCCGGCGGTCACCCCGCCAGGCGGCCCACCGCGGCGGCCACCCGCTCGTCGGTGGCCGTGAACGCGATCCGGACGAACCGCTCGCCCGCGGCGCCGTAGAACTCGCCGGGGGCGACCAGGATGCCGCGCTCGGCGAGGGCGGCGACGGTGTCCCAGCAGGGCTCGTCGCGGGTCGCCCACAGGTACAGCGACGCCTCGCTGTGCTCGATGCGGAAGCCGGCGGCAAGGAGCGCCTCGCGCAGCGCCGTACGGCGGGCCGCGTAGCGCTCGCGCTGTTCCTGGACGTGCGTGTCGTCGCCGAGCGCCGCCACCACCGCGGCCTGGGTGGGCGCCGAGGTCATCATGCCGCCGTGCTTGCGGATCTCCAGCAGCGGGCCGAGGACGGCCGGGTCGCCGGCCAGGAAGGCCGCGCGGTAGCCCGCCAGGTTGGAGCGCTTGGAGAGCGAGTGGACCGCGACCAGGCCCTCGTACGAGCCGCCGTTGACGTCCGGGTGCAGGACCGAGACCGGGTCGGCCTCCCAGCCCAGTTCGAGGTAGCACTCGTCGGAGACGAGGAGCACGCCGTGCTCGCGGGCCCAGGCGACGATGCCGGTCAGCTCGTCCTTGGACAGGACCTTGCCGGTCGGGTTGGACGGCGAGTTCAGCCAGAGCAGCTTCAGGTGCGCCGGGTCCAGGTCGCGCGGGTCGTCGTAGACCTCGTGGTCGGCGCGGGCCAGACGGGCGCCCACCTCGTAGGTGGGGTAGGCCAGGCGCGGGTGGGCGACCTTGTCGCCGGGGCCGAGGCCCAGCTGGGTCGGCAGCCAGGCGACGAGCTCCTTGGAGCCGACGATGGGCAGGACGTGGTGGTGGGTGACCCCGCGGGCGCCCAGACGGCGCTCCAGCCAGCCGGTGATCGCGTCCCGCAGTGCCGGGGTGCCCCAGACCGTCGGATAGCCCGGGGAGTCCGCAGCGTCGATCAGCGCCTTCTGGACCAGCTCGGGGACCGGGTCGACCGGGGTGCCGACGGAGAGGTCGACGATCCCGTCCGGGTGCGCGGCGGCCGTCTTCTTGTACGGCTCCAGCTTGTCCCAGGGGAAGACCGGAAGGCGTGCGGAGACTGCGGACACGGGGTGGCTCACTTTCCTCGGTGCGGCAAACGCCTCGGTCCCGTACGGCGGCGATCAAGGCGATCGGGCCGTACGGGACCGTGGCGGCGCCGTGCGGCCGCTGATGACGCCGGGGAGGGGGAGCCGGCCGGCTCCCTCCGCCCGGGCGGTTACTGGTTCTGCGGCGGCAGCGCTGCGATGAAGGGGTGGTCGCGCTCGATCAGGCCGAGCTTGCTGGCGCCACCGGGCGAGCCCAGCTCGTCGAAGAACTCGACGTTCGCCTTGTAGTAGTCCTTCCACTCCTCCGGGGTGTCGTCCTCGTAGAAGATGGCCTCAACCGGGCAGACCGGCTCACAGGCGCCACAGTCGACGCATTCGTCCGGGTGGATGTACAAGGACCGGGAGCCCTCGTAGATGCAGTCGACCGGGCACTCCTCGATGCACGCCTTGTCCTTGACGTCGACACAAGGCTGCGCGATGACGTAGGTCACGCTGTCGTTCCTCCTCGTTAGGGCCGGCGGAACCGATTGGCGGTACCGCCGCAGGGCGCGCGGGAGCGCGGCGTCGTCGATGCCCGCCACCTAGTATCTCCGTTCCCGGGCACGAGACGAACAAGAGGGGCGGTTTGAGCGATGGAATTCCTGGCCGGCGGTCGCGCGGAGGTCCGCATCACCCGTGCTGACGTGGGCAAAAGGGTATCCGTCCGGCGCCTCACCGGGGACCGGGAGGGGGGAGCGGCGTTCACGGACGCGGTCGGGGTGCTCACATCGTGGGACGAGGGTGTGCTGAGCATCACACGCCGCTCCGGCGAGTGCGTACGGATCGAGGAGTCCTCGCTGGTCGCCGCCAAGGTCGTGCCCGCGGCCCGGCCCCGCAGGAAGGTCCCTTCCGCCGGCGCGCGTGAGCTCCAGGAGGTCGCGGCGCGCGGCTGGCCGGCCACCGAGACCGAGCGTCTCGGGGAGTGGACGCTGCGCGCGAGCGAGGGATTCACCCGGCGGGGCAATTCGGTGCTGCCGCTCGGCGATCCGGGGATGCCGCTGGACTCCGCGCTGGAGCGCATCGCGCAGTGGTACGCGGCACGCGGGCTGCCGCCGCTGATCACGGTCGCCACCGGCCGCCCGGACGCCGACGACGCGCTGGCCGCGGAGCTGGAGCGGCGCGGCTGGGCCGCCGAGGCGCACACCCGGGTCCTGATCTCGGCGCTGGCCCCGCTGGCCGACACCGACGCGGACACGGCCCGCGTCACGCTGTCCCGGGAGCCGGGCGACGCCTGGTCGGCCCTCTACAACCGGACCGGCGGCGCCGGCGGCCTCACCCCGACCGCGTGGAAGGTGCTGACCGGCGGCCCGTCGGTGTGGTTCGCGACGGTGCGGGGCGAGGACGGCGGCACGGCGGCCATCGGGCGGCTGGTCGTCGACGGCCGGTGGGCCGGCTTCGCGGCGATCGAGGTGGCCCCGGACGAGCGGCGGCAGGGGCTGGCCTCGCTGGTCATGGCGGCGCTCGCCGAACGGGCGCTGGACGAGGGCGCCTCCGCGGCGTACCTCCAGGTCGAGGCGGACAACGCGGGCGCGCTGGCGCTCTACGAGCGGCTCGGCTTCACCGACCACCACGGCTACCACTACCGGCGGGCCCTGCCCGGCGGGCGCTGAACGGGTATCGGTCGGGTATGGCATCCCGTACGCCTGAGGAACCCGGGCCGGAGCCGGACGCGCGGGCCGCGCGGCGGCGCCGGTTCGCCACGGCCGCCCGCGAGGAGCGGCCCGATCTGTCCCTGCTCTGCCTGCTGGTGGCGGCCGAGGCCGACCCCGGGCTGGACGAGGCGGGCCTGGACGCGGCCCAGATCGAGCTGGACCGGCTGGCCGGGCTGCTGCCGTACCAGCCGGCGGGCGGCCCGGGGGCCTGGGCCCGCAATCTGGCCGAGCTGCTCGGCACCCGCTGCGGCTTCGGCGGCTCGCCCGCCGACTACCGGCGGCTGTCGTCCTCGCTGCTGCACGAGGTGCTGCGGCGCCGCCGCGGTCTGCCGATCCTGCTGTCGGTGGTGTGGATGGAGGTCGCCCGGCGGGCCGGCGCACCGGTGTACGGGGTGGCGCTGCCGGGGCATTTCGTCGTCGGCTTCGGTGATCCGGCCGGGGCGCATGTGCTCGCCGATCCGTTCGCCGGCGGGCGGCTGCTCACCGACGAGGACGCGGCGCTGCTGGTCGCGGGGGCGACCGGCGGGCAGCTGACCCGGCCGATGACGTCCCCGGCCGATCCGCTGGAGATCGTGCTGCGGGTGCTCAACAACATCCGGGCCTGGGCCGAGGCCCGGCCCGAGCACAGCGCGGTGCAGCTGTGGGCGCTGGACCTGTCGCTGCTGCTGCCCAGCCGTCCCGCGCGGCTGCGCCTGGAGCGGGCCCAACTCCTGGTCCGGCGCGGGGAGTTCCTCGAAGGGGCGGCGGAGCTGACGGAGTACGCCGAGGTGGTGGCGGCGGTCGACCCGGCCGGTGCGGAGGCGATCCGCCGTCAGGCCGCGGCGGCCCGCGCGATGCTCAACTGAGCCGTCTCCGCCAGGCGGCCGACGACCAGGACCGTGGCGTCGTCCTTGAGGTCGCCGGCGGTGAAGCCCTCCAGGTCGGCCCGCAGCGTGCGGGCCAGCTCGGGCGGTTCCAGCCGGGTCCAGCCGGCCAGCCGCTCGCCGAGGGGGTAGAAGGTGCCGTCCGGGCCGCGCGCCTCGGTCACGCCGTCCGTGCACAGCACGATCCGGTCGCCGGGCTCCGGGCGGACCGGCACGCCGCGCCGTGGTTCGCCGCCGAGCGTGCCCAGGCCCAGCGGCAGCCCGCCGCCGTCCTGACGCTCGTACACCGCGCCGTCGCGGATCAGGTAGTACGGGATGTGGCCGCAGGACAGCACCCGGCCCCGCGGCGGCCCGGCCCCGCCGTCCCGCACCTCCATCAGCAGCGCGGTGACGAACCGCTCGTCGGTGCCCTGCTCGGCCGAGCGCGTGTTGTAGCGGGCCAGCGCCTGCTCCATCCGGTCGGCCACCGTCTCCAGGGCGTCGTGGTAGTGCGCGGCCTCCCGGAACGCCGCCAGCACCTCCAGCCCGGCGCCGATCGCCGGCATGCCCTTGCCCTGGACGTCGCCGATCATCAGCCGCAGCCCGTGCGGGGTGTCGACGGCCTCGTAGATGTCGCCGCCGACCCGGGCGCCTTCCTGGGCGGAGACGTAGAAGCCGTACGCCTCGACCGGCCCGGCGCGCAGCGGCAGCTCGCGCAGCATGGCCCGCTGCACGGTGTCGGCCACCAGGCTGGTCCGGGCGTGCAGCGCCTCCCGCTGGAGCCGGACGCGGCACAGCATCACGGAGAAGGCCGCCGCCAGGCAGGCGCCGAAGACGGCGGTGATCCGGCTGACCGGGGCCCAGTCGACAACGGTGAAGGTGTCGACGTACATCAGGCACAGCAGGTAGACGGCCGCGACCAGGACGGTCCGCCGGAGGGAGCAGCGCAGCGCGGCGTACAGCGGGGCGATGCCCAGGAAGGCGGACTGGTGCAGTTCGGGGCCGATGTCGACCGCGTCCAGGACCGTGACGCCGACGATCACGAGGATCAGCACCACGGTGGTGCCGCGGCCGCCCTCCGGGGCGCGGTTGAGGGGCATAACACTTCAAGCCTGCGGGACGGCACCCGACGGCGCACAGGGGAGGAGGTCCCGGGGCCGGCGGCCCGGGCGCACGGGGCCGGTGCGCCGAGGGGTGCTCAGAGCCAGCCCTTGTCGCGGGCCGTGCGGACCGCCTCGGCGCGGTTGCGGGCGCCGGTCTTCTGGATGGCGGTGGACAGGTAGTTGCGGACCGTGCCCTGGGAGAGGTGGAGGGCGGCGGCGATCTCGGCGTTGGTGGAGCCGTCCGCGGCGGTCCGCAGCACCTCCCGTTCGCGCTCGGTGAGCGGGCTGGCGCCGTCGGCCAGCGCGGCCGCCGCCAGCGCCGGGTCGATGACCCGCTCGCCGCGCAGCACCCGGCGCACCGCGTCCGCGAGCCGGGCCGCCGGGGCGTCCTTGACCAGGAAGGCGTCCGCGCCGGCCTCCATGGCGCGGCGCAGATAGCCGGGGCGGCCGAAGGTGGTGAGGATGACGATCTTCACGCCGGGCAGCTCGCGGCGCAGCGCGGCCGCCGCGTCCAGGCCGGTGAGGCCCGGCATCTCGATGTCCAGCAGGGCGACGTCCACGTCGTGCGCCCGCGCGGTGGCCACGACTTCGTCGCCGCGCGCCGCCTGTGCGACGACCTCCAGGTCCGCCTCCAGCGACAGCAGCGCGGCCAGCGCCTCCCGGACCATCGACTGGTCCTCAGCCAGCAGCACCCTGATCATGCCGGTCAGCTTAGAGGGTGTACGGGATCCGCCGGGCGGGCGTACGGCCGGTGGCTACGCCTGGTCCGGCAGCGGCTCCGGGAGGGTCTCGGCGGCGGACGGCGAGGGGGCCGGGGCGGCCAGCGGCACGTAGGCGCGCAGGGCGAAGCCGTGGCCGCGCGGGGCCGGGCCGGTCTCCAGCCGGCCGTCGGCCAGGGCCAGGCGCTCGCGCAGGCCGGTCAGGCCGTTGCCGTCGTGTCCGCCGCCGCGCGGCGGCCCGATGCCGTCGTCGATGACCGCCAGGCACAGGTAGCGCCGCTCGTCGGCCTCCCACTCCTCGGTCAGCAGCAGCTCGCAGCGGCGGGCGCCGCTGTGCCGGACGACGTTGGTCACCGCCTCGCGCAGCGCCCAGGCCAGCGCGCTCTCCTCATCGGCCGCGAGGCCCCGGTGCTCGTCGTCCAGCGCCGGGTCGACGGCGGCGGTGATGCCGGCGGTGCGCAGCGCGGCCCGGACCCCGGCCAGCTCGACGGCGATCCGGGGGCGGCGGTAGCCGGTGACCGCCTCCCGCACGTCGACCAGCGCCTGCCGGCTGACCCGTTCGATGTCGGCCACCTGGCGGGCGGCGTCGTCCGGGCGGTCCGGCAGCATCCGGCCGGCCAGCTCGCTCTTGAGCGTGATCAGGGAGAGCGAGTGGCCGAGGAGGTCGTGCAGGTCGCGGGCGAGCCGCAGCCGCTCGTCGTTGGCGGCGAGCCGGGCGACCTCCTGGCGGGCGGCGCGCAGCTCCTGGGTCGTACGGATCAGGTGCTGCACGCCGACCATCGCGAAGCCGCTGAGCAGGCAGGGCAGGGCGTACGCGAAGAGGTAGATCCGGGCGTCCGGGTAGCGCGTGCCGACCAGGATGAGGGTGGCGGTCAGTGCGGGGATGGCCCACCGGGACGTCCTAAAGGGCTGGGTGACCGCGACCGCGACGCACACGAACGTGAAGAGCACCAGCCAGTTCGGGCCGAGCGTCGAGGCCAGCAGCACGGCCAGCGCCGCGATGAGGACCACGGCCGCCCGGATCGCGCCCGAGGGCATCGGCCGGTGGGCCATGTGCCGGAAGACCAGGACGAAGTAGACGCCGACGAACGTCAGGAGACCGCTCCAGCCCAGCACCTCGCGGGCCAAGGACATCCCGCCCTCGGCCAGGCTGCCGATGGGGCCCGCGAGGTACCCGAACCAGATGACGATCCAGACGGACTTCACCAGCGCCTGGCGGCGGGTGCGCGGCGGGGTGCCGATCATCACCGGGTTGTCGTCGGTCTCCGGTCCGTTCATGCCCGGCGGGTGTCCTTCCGGTAGAGCCAGGCCGCGCCGCCGGCGAACAGCACCAGGTAGCCGGCGAGGATGGCGATGTCCTTCACGTGCGGCGCGCCACCGGCCTCGACGGCGGTGCCGAGCGCCGTGTACGCGTGGGTGGGCAGCCATTCGGCGATGTTCTGCACCCACTGCGGCAGGATCGTCAGCGGCATCCACAGGCCGCCGAGGAACGCCAGGCCGAAGTAGATCAGCATGGCGATCGGGCGGACCGCGTCACCGGTGGCCAGGTAGCCGATGGCGACGCCCAGGGCGGCGAAGACGAAGCTGCCGAGCCAGGTGCCGGCGGCGATCGCCAGCCACTGCCAGGCTTCCAGCCGGACGCCCTTGACGACCGCGGCGGCGAGCATGACCAGCACGATCGACGGCAGGCTGACGGTCGCGGCGGCGGCCATCTTGGCGGCGACGTAGCCGCGGCCCGGCAGGGCGGTCAGCCGCAGCTGCCGCACCCACCCCTTCTCGCGCTCCTTGGCGATGCGCTCGCTGTTGCCCAGCAGCACGGCGGTCATGGCACCGAATGCTGCCATGGACACCATGAAGTACAGCCCCATGTTCAGTTTCATGCCGGGGATCGGGGTGCTGTCCGCGCCGCCGGCGATGATCAGGTACAGCGCCGGCGGGTAGATCACCGAGAAGAACATGAACTTCTTGTTGCGCAGCGCGCGGACGATCTCCAGCTTGATCAGGGTGGTCATCGGGCCGCCTCCTCGGCGGTGGCGGAGCTCTGGTCGGACGCGGTGGTCAGGGCGATGAAGGCCTGCTCCAGGCCGAGGCCGGAGACCTCCAGGTTGTGCGGGTAGAGACCGAGGCGGTAGACGGCGTGCACGGTGGCGTCGGCGTCCTGGGACTGGATCCGGACGGTGCGCCCGGAGCCCGCGGCGGAGCCGCTGTGGGACACGGTCAGCGAGGTCAGGTGCGGCAGGCCCTGCAGCGCGGCGTGGTCGACCGGCTCGTCGAGGTCGAAGGTGACCCGGCGGGCACCGGCCCGGGCCTTGATCTCGGCGGCGGTGCCGTCCGCCAGCACCCGGCCGCGGTGCAGCACGATCACCCGGTCGGCGATCGCGTCGGCCTCTTCGAGGTAGTGGGTGGCGAACAGCACCGTGCGGCCCTGCTGGGCCTGCTTGCGCATCGCGCCCCAGAAGGTCTGCCGGGCCGTCACGTCCATGCCGGTGGTCGGCTCGTCCAGCACGATCAGGTCGTTGGCGCCGGCGGTGGCGAGCGCGAAGCGGACCCGCTGTTCCTGGCCGCCGGAGAGCTTGTCGACCATGCGGTCGGCGATCTCGGTGATGCCGGCGGTGGCCAGGACCTCGTCGAGCGGGTAGCCGCGCGGGTGCAGATCGCGGGCCAGCTTCACCAGCTCCCGGACCTTGACGCCCTCCATCAGGCCGCCGCTCTGCAGCATCGCGCCGACCCTGCCCTGTTCGATGGCGCGCTGCGGGGTGGTGCCGAAGAGGGTCACCGTGCCGGCGTCCGCGCCGCGCAGGCCGAGCAGCAGGTCGAGGGTGGAGGACTTGCCGGCGCCGTTCGGGCCGAGGAGGGCGACGGTCTCGCCGGGGTGCAGCTCCATGTTCAGGTCGGCGACCGCGCGCACCGCGCCGTAGCTCTTGCTGACCTGACGGAAGCTGACCACCGGTGCCCGGTCCGCCTCCTGGGCGGCGGTGACTGTGCTGGTCGCTGTCGTCGTCATGGTGCCAGCTTCCCGGTCGCGGCCCGGTGCCCGGCAGTGTCGGATGTACGCACTGCGGCATGACATCTGTCATGGGGGAGGCCCCCTAGGGGTTCTCCCGGGGCGGTGCGCCGGGAGTGCCTCCAGGGGGCCTCGGGCCCGTGGCCGGCCGGTCGCCCGGCCGGGTGCGTACGGTCCGCCGTCAGCCGTCCGCGCCGACGGTCTGGACCCGCTCGGCGGGGGTACGGCCGAGCAGTGCCTTGGCGACCGCGCTGGCCACCTCCTCGACGGTGATCGGCTTCTTCGAGCCGTCGCCCTTGGTGAGCAGGACGCCGTTGAAGGTGTCGCCGTAGAGCTGCTGCAGGGCGGCCCGGTCGTAGTACGGCACCAGCTCGCCGTTGCTGCCGATCTTGAACGACAGGAACTTCGGGATGGACTTCTGCGGGCTGAAGGAGACCGCGTGGGCGCCCGAACGGACCGTCACCAGGCCGGACATGGCGGGCTCGGCGTACTGCTTCATCGCCCGGTCCACCGCGGCCTTGCTCACCCGCGGCTGCTGGGTGCCGGCGGCGAGCACCACGGGGGTGTCGGTGCCGTTGGTGACCCGCTCGCGGTAGGCGTCGGCGACCTTCTGGCGGGACGCCTTGACGTCGATCGCCTTGTGCGGGACGCCGTAGTGGGGCACGGCCTTGCCGTTCTCGAAGGTGATCCCGCCGTCCTCGGCGGCGCCGCCGGGGCCGGCGATGTTCTCCAGCGCGACCGTCAGCTTCTCGTCGTCGACGACCATGGCGGGCTTGGCCGTCCGGTCGACGCCGAACAGCGAGCCGATGACGGAGACCGGGTTGTAGTCCCGGCCGGCCGCGTTGCGGACCGTCGCCTGCGGGTCGATGTCCAGGCCCGCCTTGGCCGGCAGCAGGGTCTCGGCCTTGCCGTCGACGGTGAGCTTGAGCGGCGCGGTGCGGCGGTCCTTGAGCGCCGACTCCAGCTTCTTGACGGCCTCTTCCTTGGAGGTGCCGCCGATGTTCACACCGAGCGCGGTGGTGCCGTTGGGCACGTCGGCGTGGTCGAGCAGCAGGCCCGCGCCGTAGGCGACGCCGGCCAGGACGACGACCGCGACGGCCGCCAGGACCAGCTTGTTGCGGCCCTTCTTGGGCGGGTTGATCGGCTCGGGGATCTTGGGCCGCGGCTTGGGGGCCGCGCTGTCGCCGTCACCCGGTGCGGAGGCGAACGGCGACGGGGCCGACGGGCCGTCGGATCCGGGCACCGCGGGAATGCCGCTGACCAGGGTGTCGCCGGACACCCGGTCGCGACGGCCGGGCCCCTGGCCCCGGGTGCCGCCCTTCGGGCCGCCGGAGACCGGGCCGGCCTGCGAGCCGGGCAGACCTCCCGAGATGCCGCCGGCGCCGAGGCCGCTGCCCGGGCCGGTCAGCGGTCCGGGGGCCTGCGGGGTGAGTTCGGCGGTGTCGTCGATCTTCGGTCCCGGGCCGCTGAAGCCGGGCGGGAGGTTGAGCGCCGAGTCGCCCTTGGCCGGACCCGTCGTGGGGCCGGCGGGTCCGCCCGGGCCGCCCACCGGGGCGTCGAAGGGGCTGTGGTCCGGGGCCACGCCGGTGGGCGCGTCGAACGGCGAGGCGCTGCCGTGCCCCGCGCCGTCGAACGGCGAACCGGCGTCCCGCGGTCCGCCGTCGAAGGGCGAACCGGCGTCCGGCTGCCCGCCGTCGAACGGCGAGCCGCCACCGGCCCTGCCGCCCTCGTCGAACGGCGAGCCGCCGCCCTGCGCCATGGGGGCGTCGGAGAAGTACGGCAGGTCGGGGCGCTGGGGCGCGCCGGTGCCCGACGGGCCGCGCGGCGGGGTCGGGCCGCCCGGGGCGGGCGGCGTGGGGTGCGATCCGGTGCTCGACGACGAGCCGGCCGCTCCGGGCGTCCCGGCCTGCGGCTTGCGCGGCGCGAACCAGTCGCTGGTCTTGTCGCCGCGGCCGCCCGTGGTGGCGTCGTCCGCGGCGGCCTCCGGGCGGGGGGTGCTGCCGGTGCGCTCGGCACCGCGCTCGGCACCGCGCGCCGGGCGCGGGGCGCCGCGGGAACCGCCGGAAGCGGCCGATGCGTTCATACCGGACTCCTCACCGACGGGCTTGCGCACGACGACCGGCGGGATCGGGCGGGAGCCCGGAATGTTGATCTTGATCCGCGTCGTCAGCGTGGTCTCGGTCTTGGGCTCCTCCGGCTGCGCCGCGGCACCGGGCGCCAGCACCTCGTCGGCGTCTCCCCTGGGCGAGCCGTACGGCGGCGTCCCCGACGGGTACGCGGCTCCGCCACGGCCCCGCGGGCCGGAGGACGAACTGTCAGATTCACGACTCAAAGCAGGTTCTCCCGGTTGGCGCTCCGCCGCTCGTCAGAGATGATCCCCGGCCTCAGGACCGGAGGGTGCCCCCAGGGCGGCGCGACGGCGCGCACCACCATACTGTCCGCCGCAGGCGGACACCCGGGGAGCTTACGAACACCGCCGCCATGGGCGAACCCCCCGCACCGGGGCCGTTCGCCCGGCCTCGCGCGGCATTCATCCTGGTATGCACCACGTCATCCGCCAACTCGGCCGGGCCGGGCGCCCATCGTGCGCATCTGGGCCGCGGTGGCACAGATCACAGCCACCACGATGCCGCCCAGCAGGAAGACGTAGGAGCCGACGCCGGGGCCGAAGAGGAAGTCCCCTTCCGGCCGGACGTCGCTCAGCAGCAGGAACACCGTCACCAGCCAGGCCGCGCCGGGCACCAGCGCGCCGGCGGTGGTGCCACTCGCCCGGGTGCCGCCGTAGAAGAGGCCGCCGACGGCCGCCAGTGCCAGCACCAATCCGCCCGGGAACCAGGCGGCTTGCACCAGCGTCCCGGCCAGCGCCACCAGCACGCCCGCGACCAGGAGCAGCACGTATATGCCGATCCGGCCGGGGGTGAGCGGTGCCGGCCCGGCCGCGGGCGCGGCGGGCGCGCCGGACCGCTTGCCGGGCCCGGACCCGCCGCCGGACGTCGCGCGGGAGCGCTGCCCCTTGGCCGCGCCGCCCTTGCCGTCGTCAGCGGCCGCGCCGCCGTTGCCGCCCTTCGCCGTGCTCATTCCGCCGCCTCCTCAATCCGGGCACTCTCCTCCATACCCACCATTTCGCCGATACCCGCGAAGAGGTCGTCCTCACGGTCCCCGGCCGCCGCCCCCGGAACTCCGTGCACCAGCCGATAGTGCTCCGTGCCGAACAGCGGCTGCCCCAAGTCGTTGGAGAGCGCGAAGAACGGCCCGTCGACCGCGATCTGGGTGTAGTGGGCGCGCATCGCCGCCGCCTTGGCGGCGGCGTACGCCGGGCCGCCGGAAATCGTGGCGGTGACCTCGGAGTCCGGCACCACCCCCGGTACGTCGTCGACGGTGGCCACGCCGGGGAAGCTGTGCCCGGCCACCTGCAGCCGTGCGAAGCCCTCCTCGACCACGGAACGGGGGTTGCAGTTCCAGTAAATCTTCCCGATCGCGTACGCGCCGCCCAGCTCCGGCCGGAAATCCGCCCGCGCGGCCAGCTCGGCGCCGCGCATGGCCACGCGGTGCGCCTTGATGTGATCGGGGTGGCCGTATCCGCCGTTCGGGTCATAGGTGACCAGGACCTGCGGGCGGACCTCACGGATGACGGCCACCAGATCGGCGGCCGCCGCGTCGAGCGGGGCCTGCCAGAAGGAGTCGGGCCGGTCGTTCTGCGGGGCGCCCATCATGCCGGAGTCGCGGTACCGGCCCGGCGCGCCGAGGAAGCGGTGGTCGGTGACGCCCAGCTCGGCCATGGCGGCGGCCAGCTCACCGACGCGGTGCGGGCCGAGGGTGTCGTCCCGGTCCGGCGCGAGGTGCGCGAGCTCGGACGGGATCACCTCGCCCTCCTCGCCGCGCGTGCAGGTGACGAGGGTGACCAGCGCGCCCTCGGCCGCGTACTTGGCCATGGTCACGCCGTTGTTGATCGACTCGTCGTCCGGATGGGCGTGGACCAGCAGGAGACGACGGGCGGAGGGAGGGTGCGCGGTCATGCGGACAAGCCTACGAGCCGCCGCCGGCACCCTCACCCCGCGCTCGGTCCGCCGGCCGGGGACCGGCCGGCGGACCGCTCAGGACGTACCGCCCGGCACGTGCCGCTCAGCACGCACCGCTCCGTACGTTGCCCGGAACCCGCTGCTCAGAACTTGATGCCGCCGATCATGCTGGCGACGTTGGTCGTCAGCTGCTTGACCGACGGTGCGATGGACGAGCTGGCCAGATAGAAGCCCAGCAACATACAGACGAAGGCATGCACGGCCTTCAGCCCGGACTTCTTGACGAGCAAGAAGACGATGATCGCCAGCAGCACCACCGCCGAAATCGAGAGTGCCACGGCGGCTCACCTCCAAGTATCCACGGCCCGAACAGAGTTGATGGCGCACGGACCGCCGTCGCGGACCCGTGCACCGGGGTATGCCAAGGGCTCTTTACCCCGTACCCACTACGCGCAAGGGATCATAACTTTCCGTCCAAGCGCATAAGTCGGAGCACGGAAGCAGAGCGGGGGCGCACACGATCTTCACGAGCGCGACACGGTGAGCCGGGCAATCCCCCGCTGCCGAACCGGCCCGATCCGGAGACACCTCGCCTAGGCTCGGCCCATGACCGGACAGCCTTCGTTCCCGCGGCAGTACGCCCGTACGCAGCGCTTCACCCTGGGCGCCCCGCGCAGCTACACCGTCTCCCCCGACGCCGCCCGGATCGTCTTCCTCCGTTCGCCTTCGGGTACCGAGCGCAGCCAGCAGCTGTGGGTGCTGGACCTGAACGAGGGGCGGGAGTTCACCGCAGCCGATCCGCAGGCGCTGCTGGCCGGCGCGGAGGAGGACCTCTCCCCCGAGGAGCGGGCCCGCCGCGAGCGCAGCCGGGAGAGTTCGGCGGGCATCGTGGGCTATGCCACCGACGCCGCCGTGGAGTTGGCGGCGTTCCCGCTCTCCGGCCGGCTGTTCGTCTCCGAGCTGCGGGCCGGCACCACGCGCGAACTTCCGGTGCCGGGCCCGGTGGTGGACCCCCGCCCCGCCCCGGACGGCCGGCATGTGGCCTTCGTGGCGGAGGGCCGGCTGCGGGTGGTCGCGGTCGACGGCGCGACGACGTCGGACGGCGGCGGGACGGCCGACCGGGTGCTGGCCGAGCCGGACGGGCCCGAGGTGACCTGGGGCCTCGCGGAGTTCATCGCGGCCGAGGAGATGGGGCGGTACCGGGGCTTCTGGTGGTCCCCGGACAGCGACGCGGTGCTGGCCGCACGGGTGGACGAGGCGCCGGTGCGGCGCTGGTGGATCTCCGACCCGGCGCACCCGGACCGCGAGCCCGCCCGGATCGCGTACCCGGCCGCCGGCACCGCCAACGCCGAGGTCTCGCTGTCCCTGTTCGGTCTGGACGGCTCGCGCACCGACATCGACTGGGACCGCGGCCGCTACCCCTATCTCGCCCGCGTGCACTGGTCCGCGGCCGGCCCGCCGCTGCTCCTCGTCCAGGCCCGGGACCAGCGCGACCAGCGCTATCTGACGGTCGACACCGCGACCGGTGCGACCCGGACGGTGCACGAGGACGAGGACGAGGCGTGGGTCGAGCCGTTCCCCGGGGTGCCGGCCTGGACGCCGGACGGCCGGCTGGTGCGGATCGCCGACGAGGGCGGCGCGCGCAAACTGTTCGTCGGCGACCGGCCGCTGACCGGGGCGCCGCTGCACGTACGGGCGGTGCTGGACATCGGCGAGGAGGACGTGCTGTTCTCCGCGAGCGGCGCCGACATGCACGACATCGGCGTCTACCGCGCCTGGTTCCGCGGCAGCGGCGACCAGGGCGGCTGGGAGCGGGTGGGCGACCGGCCGTACCCGACGGTGTCCTCCGCGGTGCGCGGCGGCGCGCTGACCGTGCTCTCCCAGACGTCGCTGGAGCGCCCCGGCACCCAGGTGGACGTGGTCCGGCTGGACCCGGACGGCGGGGAGAAGACCCTCGCCACGATCGGCTCGTACGCCGAGGAGCCGGCGCTCACCGCCCGGCCCCGCCTGGTCCTGGCCGGTGAGCGGCAGATCCCGTGCGCGGTGCTGCTGCCCGACGGTTATGCGGAGGGCGACGGTCCGCTGCCGGTGCTGCTGGACCCGTACGGCGGTCCGCACGGCCAGCGGGTGGTCGCCGCGCACAACGCGCATCTGACCTCGCAGTGGTTCGCCGACCAGGGGTTCGCGGTGATCGTCGCGGACGGCCGGGGCACCCCGGGCCGCTCCCCCGCCTGGGAGAAGGCGGTCTCCCGGCGGCTCGCCGAGATCACCCTGGACGACCAGGTCCACGCCCTGCAGGCACTGGCCGGATCCTTTCCCCTGGACCTCGACCGGGTGGCGATCCGCGGCTGGTCCTTCGGCGGCTACCTGGCGGGGCTGGCCGCGCTGCGCCGGCCCGATGTCTTCCATGCCGCGGTGGTCGGCGCCCCGGTGACCGACCTCCGGCTGTACGACACCCACTATCAGGAGCGGTACCTCGGCCATCCGGACGAGGAACCGGCGGTCTACGCGGAGAACTCGCTGGTCACGGACGAGGGGCTGGCCGGGGCGCGGGAGCCGCACCGTCCCATGCTGATCGTGCACGGCCTGGCGGACGACAACGTGGTCGTGGCCCACTCCCTGCGGCTGTCCTCGGCCCTGCTGGCGGCCGGCCGCCCGCACGAGGTCCTGCCACTGTCCGGGGTGACCCATATGACGCCCCAGGAACAGGTGACCGAAAACCTACTGCTGCTCCAGGTGGACTTCCTCAAGCGGTCGCTGGGAATGCGGCGTTGAGCGTGCCGTCCCGTGCTCACCACCCCGGCGGCAGAGTGGTCGGCGGGGGTGGGGCGTGCGGTGGGCGGGCCTCGCCCGGGGCGGAGCCGTAGGCGCGCAGCTCGTCGGGGTCCGCGGCGGGCGGTGGCAGGCCGGGCCGGGCCGCGGCGATCAGCACGACCGGGCCCGCGGCCGCCGACAGGGCCGCCGCGGCGAGCCCGAGCTGGACCCCGCCCGGCAGTACCGCCAGCCGCCCGAACTGCCCGGCGCGCGCGGCGAGGGCGAGCGTCACCGCGCCGTGCACCGCCAGCAGTGACCCGGCGGCGGCCGCCGCGGGCCGGGTCCAGGCGGCCCGGCGGAACGCGGCCGCCGCGGCGGCCAGCGCCAGCACCGCCAGCACGGCCGTCTCCCAGTCGGCCGGGGGCTCCAGCAGGGCCCGTACGGCGCCCGCCCCGCCGGTCAGCCGCCTGCCGTACGCCTCGCCCCCGAGCCGTACCCAGTGGTGGACCTCACGGGCCGTCAAGGCCACTCCGGCGGCGCCCAGGAGGAGGCCCGCAAGGACCGCCGGCCCCTTGTACGGGCGGCCGGCCGGGCCGGGGCCCGCCCCGTACGGCACCGCGTGCACGACCCCGTACGCCGAGGACGCCACCTCGGGCAGGGCGTCGGCACGGCGTCCGCCGGACCGGCCCGGCCGCCCGCGCCGCCGGACCGCGCCGGCCGCCACCCCGCACAGCACCGCCGCCGCCACGAGCTGGGCCGCGGCGGTCGCCCGGGCCCACGTCGGCAGCCCGCCGTCCGGGCCGGGCAGCGGGGCCGCGGCCGTCGTCCACAGCACCGGCAGCCGCAGCAGGACGAGGCCGGCCGCGAGGGAGCACAAGGCACCGGCGGCCACGGCCGGGGCGGGGGCCCGGCGCCGTACGGCCGCCGCGGCGGCCGGTGCGCCGAGCACCAGCAGCGGGTCCAGGGCCGAGGTGGCCCAGACGGTGTCCCCGCCCGGGCGGAGGGCCGCGCCGCACCAGTGCCGCCACAGGTCCGCGCCCTGCCCGGCGACGGCCAGGTCCCGGGCGATCCAGCCCGCGCCGGAGAGCGCCAGCAGCACGCTGAGCCAAGTGGTGGTGCGGCGCATGCCGTTGGTGAGAAAGCTGTCCCGCTCTGTGGACACGGCCCGTCCCCCGTCCGTGTCGGTGTGCCGGGTGGCCTGGGGCGCCGCGGGGACGCGGCGTCCACCGCAGATCTACTCCAGTACCGGCGCGGGCACAACAGACCGGGACGGGGTACGGGGTGGGCGGGCCGTCGCACCGCAGGGACAAAACCCCCCGAAAAGGCAACCGGCCGGGCCGCCCTCTGGCGTCCCGGCCGGTCCACGGCACCCGCACGGCCGTACGTTGTTCATCATGGCGCGTCCGTATATCGGTGTTGCGACAGTGAAGTTGCCTTCACGTTAAAGCGGTTGGTGGCGATATGTCCCCCATGCCGGATATCCCGCCCACCTGTCAAGCACGCACTGGCGTCGATCTGCGCAATGTTCGCTCAAGAAGTA
Organism: Streptomyces sp. NRRL S-337; assembly: GCF_000720175.1. Classification (GTDB taxonomy): domain Bacteria; phylum Actinomycetota; class Actinomycetes; order Streptomycetales; family Streptomycetaceae; genus Streptomyces; species Streptomyces siderophoricus. The sequence goes on along the minus strand of NZ_JOIX01000027.1, from coordinate 29,800 downwards.
GACGACCTGTTCGCGAGCACACCCGATCCCCTTGACTCCGCCATAAATCACTTGCGAAAGTCCGCACATCCAGCGGTGCGAATCGACACCGCTTCACGTTCCAAGAGAACTCGGCGCGGGGGCACTTCGCGATGACTAGTCCATCCCAGACCGCCGCTGACAGGTCCGATACCCCAGGACTTGGATCCGGCGGCCTGAAGAAGGAAAAGAAGGGCAAGGGCGGTGAGCTCGTCGGCCGTTCCCCCGGCCAATTGATGTGGACGCGCTTCAAGCGCGACCGCACCGGCATGATCTGCGCGATCGTCGTACTCGCCTTCTTCGTCATCGCGGCGCTGGCCCCGGTGATCAGTGCGCTGTACGGCAAGGACCCGTACACCCTCTACGGCAGCGATGACCCGAATCTGCTCGACGAATTCGGTTATCCGGCCGGTCCCAACGGCGGGATCTCCCCGGAACATTGGTTCGGCATCGAACCGCAGCTGGGCCGCGATGTGTTCATGCGGCTGGTCTACGGCATGCGGATGTCGCTCGGCATCTCCGTCGCGGTGACCCTGCTGACCGTGCTCACCGGCATCATCATCGGTATCACCGCCGGCTACATCGGCGGCAAGACCGACTACTTCCTCAGCCGGGTGATCGACTTCCTGCTGGCGTTCCCGAGCCAGCTGACCTTCGTGGCCTTCATGCCGGTCGTGGTGGCGCTCTTCGTGCCGCCGGGCGACGAGACCCCGACCTACGTGCGGGTCTGCGCGCTGATCATCGTGCAGTGGTCCCTGGGCTGGATGGGTCTGGCCCGACTGCTCCGCGGCCAGGTGCTCTCCCTGCGCGAGCGGGAGTTCGTCGAGGCCGCGAAGATCACCGGCGCCTCGCCCTGGCGGATCATCCGCAAGGAGCTGCTGCCGAACGTCGTCACCCCGGTGCTGGTGCAGGGCACCTACATGCTGCCCCTCTTCGTGACCGCGGAGGCGGGTCTGTCCTTCCTGGGCGTCGGCATCGTCGAGCCGACCCCGGACTGGGGCGCGCTGTTCCAGGCGGGCGCGCGCTTCTACGAGAACGACCCGACGTTCCTGCTCATCCCCGCCGTTGCCATGGTGGTCTTCGTGCTCTGCTTCAACCTGCTCGGAGACTCGGTACGCGACGCCTTCGATCCCAAGTCCGGGCGCTGATCGTCCACTTGAGGGGGCTTGCTGTCACCCCACCCGTCCGGGCCTGTCCCGGGATGCGTCAGACAGCACATCTGGACCCACCAACTGACAGGCAGGTGCTTGGAACCCCATGAACGCACTTTCTACGCGCAGAGCACGCGCGGTGATCGTGGCCCTCGCGGCCGGATCGCTCGCGCTCACCGGCTGCAGCGGCGGCAGCAACAACAACAAGGACAAGGCGCAGACCGACGCGGACGCCGCGGCCCAGGCCAAGACGATCCCGATGGGTACCGCCGCCGACTCCACCGGCCCGGCCGTCGCCGTCAAGGGTGCCCACAACGGCGGCACCATCCGCGTGTACCAGCGTGACAGCTACAACCACCTGGACCCAGGTCAGATGTACGTCAGCGACATGAAGGCGCTGTCGCAGCTGATCTTCCGCGGGCTGACCGCCTTCAAGCAGGACGACCAGGGCAACGCCAAGGTCGTCGGTGACCTGGCCACCGACGCCGGCCAGATGTCCGACGGCGGCAAGACCTGGAAGTACACGCTCAAGGACGGCATCAAGTTCGAGGACGGCAAGCCGATCACCTCGAAGGACATCCGCCACTCCATAGAGCGTCTGTACGCCAAGTTCATCACCGACGGTCCGACCTACGTCCAGACCTGGCTGTCGGGCGCCGGCACCACCTACCGCAAGGCGCTGCCGGACGGTCCGTACAAGGGCGACCACCTGCCCAAGAGCGTCCTGGACACGCCGGACGACAAGACCGTCATCTTCCACTTCAAGAAGCCGCAGTCGCAGCTGCCGTACGCGCTGACGATGCCCGGCTACAGCGTGGTCCCGGACAGCGCGAAGGACACCAAGGACGCCTACGACGTGGCGCCGGTGTGCTCCGGTCCGTACAAGATCGCGTCGTTCAAGTCCGGCAAGTCCATGCAGCTGGTGCGCAACAAGAACTGGGACGCGAAGACCGACCCGGTCCACCACCAGTACCCGGACGGCTTCAACATCACCTTCAACCACCAGGCGTCGGACTCCACCAAGCGCCTGATGGCCGACCAGGGTGAGGCCAAGAACGCGGTGAGCTTCACCAACGCGGTGGACCCCACGCTGACCAAGGACGTGCTGAACAACGCCAGCGCCAGCAAGCGCATGGTGCAGGGCTACCAGCCCTACGTCTGGCAGATGAACTTCAACATGGACCGCCTCAAGGACAAGCGGATCCGTGACGCGATCACCTACGCGCTGCCGGACCAGCAGCTGGTCCGCCTCAACGGCGGCAGCTACGGCGGTGAGATCGCCGGCGGTCTGCTCGCCCCGACCGTCGCGGGCTACAAGAAGGGCTACGACCCCTACGGCAAGCTCTCGCACCCCAACGGTGAGCCGGAGAAGGCCAAGAAGCTCCTCAAGGAGGCCGGCAAGACGGGCATGAAGCTCGTCTACGCGTACTCCAACACCGAGTCCCGCCAGAAGGAAGCCGTCGCCATCGAGGACGCGCTGACCAAGGCCGGCTTCAACGTGCAGAAGAAGGAGGTCGACGCGGCCTCCTGGTACGAGCAGATGGGCAAGGTCGACAACGGCTTCGACATCTACATGACCGGCTGGGGCCAGGACTGGCCGGACGCCTCGACCGTGATCCCGCCGTCGTACGACGGCACCACGATCCAGGACGGCGCCTCGAACTACTCCCACGTCAACGACAAGCACGTGAACTCCGAGATCGCCCGGATCTCCGAGATCACCGACGTCAAGAAGGCGACCGAGGAGTGGCAGAAGCTGCACCAGTACATCGTGGAGAAGGTCAACCCGGCCGCGCCGGCCTTCTACACCAAGGTGCTCCAGCTGTACGGCTCGAACGTCGGTGGCGTCCGCTACAACCTGGACGTCAGCTACCTCGACCCGAACACGCTGTACCTGAAGAAGTGACCCGAGCGGTTGCCCCGTAAGGCAATCGCCTGACGAAGGCACTCCGGAGAGCGCGCACACGGCGGAACGCGCGCTCTCCGGGGCCTTCGTCCGCCACCCCTCACGCCCACTGCCGCCGCCGTCCTGAGAGCAGCGAACTGCCATGCTTCAATTCCTATTTCGCCGGACGTTCGGCGCTGTTGTCATCCTTCTCCTGCTCAGTGCCTTCACCTTCTTCGTGTTCTTCGGTGCCGGTGACCCGGCGGCGATGTCCTGCGGCAAGAACTGCACCGCGGACAACATCGCGCTGATCCACCAGAACCTCGGCCTCGACAAGCCGCTGACCACCCAGTACTGGGACTGGCTGGTCGGCATCTTCGCCGGCCGGGACTACTCCATCGGCCACTGCAGCGCCCCCTGCTTCGGCTACTCCTTCGCCACCAAGCAGGACGTCTGGTCCACGCTGATCGACCGGCTCCCCACGACCGCCTCGCTGGCCATCGGCGGCGCCGCGGTGTTCCTGACCGTCGGTCTGGCCACCGGCCTGCTCGCCGCCTACAAGCGCGGTTCGATGCTCGACAAGGTGCTCACCTCCATCTCGATGGTGCTGAGCTCGGCGCAGATCTACATCCTCGGCCCGATCGCGCTCGGTCTGTTCGTCTACAGCGGCCTGATGGACTCGCCCAAGTACGTGGACTTCACCTCGGACCCGGCCGGCTGGTTCATGGGCCTGCTGATCCCCTGGATCGTGATGGCGACGATCTTCACGGCGCAGTACACCCGTATGTCCCGCTCGACGATGATCGAGCAGCTGCAGGAGGAACACGTCCGGACGGCCAAGGCCAAGGGCATGTCCAGCAGTTACGTCTTCCTGCGCTACGCCTGGCGCGGTTCGCTGATCCCGATCGTGACCATCCTCGGCATGGACCTCAGCTCGCTGTTCGGCGGCGCGATGATCACCGAGTTCACCTTCCAGCTGGCCGGTGTCGGACGGCTCGCGATCGACTCCGTCATCACCCTTGATCTGCCCATGGTCCTGGGCGTGCTGGTCTTCAGCGCCGCCCTGATCCTGGTGTTCAACATCATCGTGGATGCGACGTACGCCTTCATCGACCCGCGCGTGCGCCTGTCCTAGGAGAGCCTGAAGTGACCACACTCACCAAGACCGAAGGCACCACCGTGCCGGCCGGGTCCGACCCCTTCCTGTCCGTTCGTGACCTGCACGTGCGGTTCTCCACCGAGGACGGCATCGTCAAGGCGGTCGACGGTCTCTCCTTCGATCTGGAACGCGGCGAAACGCTCGGCATCGTCGGCGAATCGGGCTCCGGCAAGTCGGTGACCAACCTGGCGATCCTGGGTCTGCACAACCCCAAGGCCACCGAGATCGGCGGCGAGATCCACCTGGACGGCCAGGAGCTCACCGGGGCCAAGGAGAAGACCCTGGAGAAGCTCCGCGGCAACAAGATGGCGATGATCTTCCAGGACGCGCTGACCGCGCTGTCGCCGTACTACACGGTCGGCCGGCAGATCGCCGAGCCGTTCATGAAGCACACCGGCGCCAGCAAGCGCGAGGGCCGGCAGCGCGCCATCGAGATGCTGACCAAGGTCGGCATCCCGCAGCCCAACCTGCGGGTGGACGACTACCCGCACCAGTTCTCCGGCGGTATGCGCCAGCGCGCCATGATCGCCATGGCGCTGGTCTGCAACCCGCAGCTGCTGATCGCCGACGAGCCGACCACCGCCCTCGACGTCACCGTCCAGGCGCAGATCCTCGACCTGCTCAAGGACCTCCAGCAGGAGTTCGGCTCCGCGATCATCCTGATCACCCACGACCTCGGCGTGGTCGCCAACACGGCGGACAAGCTGCTGGTGATGTACGCGGGCCGGGCGGTCGAGCGGGGTTCCGTCAAGGAGATCCTCACCCAGCCGCGGCACCCGTACACCTGGGGCCTGCTCAGCTCGATGCCGCGGCTCTCCTCGGACGTCACCGAGGCGCTGCACCCGATCCCGGGCTCCCCGCCGAGCCTGCTGAACCCGCCGTCCGGCTGCCGGTTCCACCCGCGCTGCGGCTTCACCGGCGAGGTCGGCGGCAGCCGTTGCACCGACGAGCGGCCGCCGCTGGCACCGGGCCGCGCCGCCGCGTGCCATCTGACCGCCGAGCAGAAGCAGACCGTCTTCATCGAGCAGATCAAGCCCCGGCTGGGCTAGGGAGCGACCACCATGACCGACAACGCCACCCTCCCGGCGCCCCGTGGCGCCGCGCCCGTGCAGGGCGAGCCGCTGCTCACCGCCGAGGGCCTGACCAAGCACTTCCCGATCTACGGCGGCTTTCCGTTCAAGCGGCGGGTCGGCGCGGTGCAGGCCGTCGACGGCGTCGACCTGACCGTGCACGCCGGGGAGAGCTTCGGCCTGGTCGGCGAGTCCGGCTGCGGCAAGTCCACCACCGGACGGCTGCTCACCCGGCTGATGGAGCCGACCTCCGGCAAGATCACGTACCAGGGCCAGGACATCACCCATGCCGGCCGCAAGGACCTGGCGCCGATCCGCTCCGAGATCCAGATGATCTTCCAGGACCCGTACGCCTCGCTCAACCCGCGGCAGACGGTCGGCACGATCATCGGCGGCCCGATGGAGATCAACGGGATCAACCCGCCCGGTGGCCGGGAGAAGCGGATCCGCGAACTCCTGGAGACCGTGGGCCTGAACCCCGAGCACTACAACCGCTTCCCGCACGAGTTCTCCGGCGGCCAGCGGCAGCGCATCGGCGTCGCCCGGGCGCTCGCCCTGCAGCCGAAGCTGATCGTCGCCGACGAGCCGGTCTCCGCGCTCGACGTGTCCATCCAGGCGCAGGTCGTCAACCTGCTCCAGGACCTCCAGCGCGAGCTGGGCATCGCGTTCCTGTTCATCGCTCACGACCTGGCGATCGTGCGGCACTTCAGCGAGCGGGTCGCGGTGATGTACCTCGGCAAGATCGTCGAGGTGGGCAGCCGCGACGAGATCTACCACCGGCCGCGCCACCCGTACACCCACGCGCTGCTCTCGGCCGTGCCCGAGGCCAAGTTCGTGGAGAGCGAGGAGGAGGAGCGCGAGCGCATCCGCCTCGCCGGTGACGTGCCCTCGCCGGTCAACCCGCCCTCGGGCTGCCGCTTCCGCACCCGCTGCTGGAAGGCGCAGGAGAAGTGCGCGACCGAGGAGCCGCCGCTGATCCAGCTCGGCGGCAACGCGGAGGGCCACCTGACGGCCTGCCACTTCCCCGAGGAGCCGACGACCGCGGCCCGCGAGGAGGACATCATCCTGGACCCGGCGCTGGCGGCCATCGAGGAGGCCGCGGCGGAGTCGGAGTCCACCGAGTAACGCGGACGCGACGGCCCGGCGCCGCCGTGGCGGGAATGATCCCCGCCGCGGCGGCGCTGTCGTTTCCACAGGAGGTGGGTGCCGATGCGGATCGGGGAGCTGGCGGAGCGTACGGGCACGCCCCGGCGGCTGTTGCGGTATTACGAGGAGCAGGGGCTGATCGTCTCCGACCGCTGCGCCAACGGCTACCGCGCCTACGACGAGCCGACCGTCGACCGGGTGCTGCAGATCCGGGGCCTGCTGGACGCCGGGCTGCCGACCCGGATCATCCGGCAGATCCTGCCCTGCCTGGACGGGCCCCGGGCGATCCACTTCCCGGACGCCACCCCGGAGATGCTCGCCACCCTGGAGCACGAGCGCGACCGGATCACCGAACGCATCGAGACCCTGCGCCGCAACCGCGACGCCATCGGCACGTACCTCGCGGTCGTGCGCGGCGGCGTCCGGGCCTGAGGCACCGGCTACTCGCTCGGCACGACGTGCCGCTCCTCCGCGAAGTGGCAGGCCGACGCGTGGTGGGCGGGTCCGGTCGACTCCCGGAATGCCGGCGGGACGTCGAGCGGCGGGACGACCTCGGCGCACAGCGGGCGGGCCTTCCAGCAGCGGGTGCGGAAGGGGCAGCCGGACGGCGGGTCGGCCGGTGAGGGGACGTCCCCGCTGAGCAGGATGCGGTCGCGGTGGACGCGGGCCTCCGGGTCGGGGACGGGGACGGCGGAGAGCAGGGCCTGGGTGTAGGGGTGGGTGGGGTGGTCGTAGATCTGCTCGTCGGTGCCGGTCTCGGCGATCCGGCCCAGGTACATCACCGCGATCCGGTCGGAGATGTGCCGGACGACGGACAGGTCGTGCGCGATGAAGACGTAGGAGAGGTCGAACTCGTCCTGCAACTGCTCCAGCAGGTTGACTACTTGGGCCTGCACGGAGACGTCCAGCGCGGAGACCGGTTCGTCGGCGACGATGATCTCCGGGCGCAGCGCCAGACCGCGGGCGATGCCGATGCGCTGGCGCTGGCCGCCGGAGAACTGGTGCGGGTACCGGTTGACGAACTCCGGGTTGAGGCCGACGACGTCGAGGAGTTCCTGGACCCGGCGGCGGCGGTCCCCCTTGGGGGCGGCCTCCGGGTGGATCTCGTACGGTTCGCCGATGATGTCGCCGACCGTCATCCGGGGGTTGAGGGAGGTATAGGGGTCCTGGAAGACCATCTGGATGTTGCGGCGCACGGCGGTGAGGGCGCGGCCCGAGAGTGCGGTGATGTCCTCGCCCCGGTACCGGATCTGACCGGACGTCGGGCGTTCCAGGCCGACCAGCAGCCGGGCGAGGGTGGACTTCCCGCACCCCGATTCGCCGACCACGCCGAGCGTTTCGCCCTTCCGGAGCTCGAAGGAGACCCCGTCGACGGCCTTGACCGCACCGATCTGCTTCCGGAAGAGCACGCCCTGGGTGAGCGGGAAGTGCTTGACCAGGTCGCGCACTTCGAGGAGGGGTTCACCGGGCGCCATCGAGGGTCTCCTTCCAGAAGTGGCAGGCGCTGGCCCGGCCGGGGCCGGCCTCGTACAGCGGCGGCGGGTCGGTGCGGCAGACGTCCTGGGCCAGCGGGCAGCGCGGGTGGAAGGGGCAGCCCGGTGGGATGGCGGTCAGGCTGGGCGGCAGTCCCTTGATGGCGTGCAGCCGGCGGCCCTTGTGATCCAGCCGCGGGATGGACTCCAGCAGTCCGCGGGTGTACGGGTGGGCGGGCACGCGGTAGAGGGCGTGGACGGGCGCGGTCTCGACGATCCGGCCCGCGTACATCACCGCGATGGTGTCGGCGACGTCCGCGACCACCCCGAGGTCGTGGGTGATCAGGATCAGTCCCATGGTGAGCTCGCGCTGCAGCTCGGCGAGCAGGTCCATCACCTGGGCCTGGACGGTGACGTCGAGTGCGGTGGTCGGCTCGTCGGCGATGATCAGGTCGGGGCCGAGGGCCAGCGCCATGGCGATCATGATGCGCTGGCGCATCCCGCCGGAGAACTGGTGCGGGTAGTCGCCCACCCGCTGCCGGGCGGCGGGGATGCCGACCCGCTCCATCAGCTCCACGGCCCGGCCGCGGGCCTCCTTGCGGGAGGTGCCCTCGTGGACCTTGAACATCTCGGCGAGCTGGGCCCCGACGCTGAGGACCGGGTTCAGCGCGGACAGCGCGTCCTGGAAGATCATCGCCATCTTGGCGCCGCGGATCCGGCGCCGCTCCTCCCTGCGCAGGGTCAGCAGGTCGCGGCCGTGGAAGAGCACCTGGCCGCCGGTCACCCGGCCGGGCGGGGAGTCGAGGATGCCCATCACGGCCTGGGCGGTGACGGACTTGCCGGAGCCGGACTCGCCGAGCACCGCCAGGGTCTCCCCCGGCGCCACGCGGTAGCTGACGCCGTTGACCGCGTGCGCCACCCCGTCCCGGGTCCGGAACTCCACCTTCAGGTCCCGTACGTCCAGCAGGGCCGTCCCGCCGCCCTCCCCGTTCCGCCCGTCGTTCGTCATCTGCCGTCTCCTCAGCGCAGCTTGGGGTCGAGGGCGTCGCGGACCGCGTCGCCGAGCATGATGAAGGCCAGGACGGTGATGCTCAGCGCGCCGGCGGGCCACAGCAGCATGTGCGGGGCGCTGCGGATGTAGGTGGAGGCCGTGGAGATGTCGATGCCCCAGGAGACGGTCGGCGGCTTCAGGCCCGCGCCCAGGTAGGACAGCGTCGCCTCCAGCGCGATGTACGTACCGAGCGCGATGGTGGCGACGACGATGACCGGCGCCACCGCGTTGGGCGCGATGTGCCGCAGCAGCAGCCGCCCGTTGCCGGCACCCAGCGCCCGCGCGGCCTGTACGTAATCGTTCTGCTTCGCGGTGACGACCGAGCCGCGGGCGATCCGGGAGACCTGCGGCCAGCCGAGCAGCACGATGAAGCCGACCACCGGCCAAACGGTGGTGCTGGTGACGACGGAGAGGAAGACCAGTCCGCCGAGGATCACCGGGATGCCGAAGAAGATGTCGGCGAGCCGGGAGAGCAGGGTGTCGCCCCAGCCGCCGAAGAACCCGGCCAGCCCGCCGAGCAGGCTGCCGAGCAGCGCCGCGCCGGTGGTGGCGCAGACGCCGACGGTGATGGAGGCCCGGGCGCCGTAGACCACCCGGGTGTAGACGTCCCGGCCCTGGGTGTCGAAGCCGAACGGGTGGCCGGGCTGGGAGCCCTGCTGCGCCTTGGCGAGGTCGGCGCGGTACGGGTTGCCGGTGGCGATCAGCTGCGGCCAGATCGCGATGACCACCAGGAAGACGATGACCAGCGCGGAGAGCACGAAGACCGGGTTGCGGCGCAGATCGTGCCAGGCGTCGCTCCACAGGCTGCGGGGTTTACCGACGGGGGCGCCGGGCGGGCCGGCGGACGGCGGTGCGGCGGACGGCCGGCGCTCCAGCGACTCCGCCTCGCCGATGGCCAGCGCGGCGGTACCGCCGTCGCCGTGGCCGATGGCTTCCTTGGGGACGTAGGACTCAGGCATAGCGGATCCTCGGGTCGAGGACGGCGTACAGCAGGTCGACGAGGAGGTTGGCGAGCAGGAAGACCAGGACCAGGATCGTCACGAAGCCCACCACGGTCGGCGAGTTCTGCCGCAGGATGCCCTGGTAGAGCTGGAATCCGACGCCGTGGATGTTGAAGATCCGCTCGGTGACGATCGCGCCGCCCATCAGGGCGCCGATGTCGGTGCCGATGAAGGTGACGACCGGGATCAGCGAATTGCGCAGCAGGTGGCGGGTGATGACGCGGTGCCGGGGCAGGCCCTTGGCGAGCGCGGTGCGGACGTAGTCGGCGCGGACGTTCTCGGCGATGGAGGTACGGGTCAGCCGGGTCACGTAGGCGAGCGAGACCAGGGCCAGCACCAGTCCGGGCAGCAGCAGTTCGTTCAGCGGTGCCTCCGGGGATACGGACGGCGCCGCCCAGGCCCAGCGCACGCCGAACACGAACTGCAGCAGATAGCCGCTGACGAACGTCGGGACGGACACCACGACCAGCGACAGCAGCAGCACGCTGGTGTCGATGCCCCGGCCGCGCCGCAGCCCGCTGAACACCCCCAGCGTGATGCCCACGAGCATTTCCAGCACGATGGCGATCAGGGTCAGCCGGAGCGTCACGGGAAAGGCGGACGCCATGAGTTCGGTGACCGACTGCCCGTTGAACGCGGTGCCGAAATTCCCCTGGAAGATCTGGCCCATGTAGTGCAGGTACTGCTTTCCCAGTGGCTGGTCGAGATAGAGGTCGCGGCGGATCTGCGCGGCGGTGGCGGGGTCCGGCGCCCGGTCGCCGAACATCGCCGCGACCGGGTCGCCCAGGGCGTACACCATGAAGAAGATGAGGAAGGTGCTGCCGATGAACACCGGGATCATCTGCAGCAGCCGCCGGACCACATAACGTCCCATGCGCGCCCCGCCTCTCTCGTCCTGTCAGTTGACCGTGATGGCGTTGTAGACCGGCACGCTGAACGGATTCAGCGAGACATGGCTGATCCGTTCCGAATAGCCGCCGCTGCCGTTCTGGTACCACAGCGGGATCGCCGGCATCTGCTGCGCGAGGATCTTCTCCGCGTCCTGGAAGGTCGCCACGGCCTTCGCCCGGTCCGTCGCGGCGTTCGCCTCGTTCACCAGCTTGTCGAACCGCTTGTCGCTGAACTTTCCGTCGTTCGCGGAGCCGTTGGTGTAGTACAGCGGCTGCAGGAAGTTCTGGATCAGCGGGTAGTCCATCTGCCAGCCGGCCCGGAACGGCCCGTTCATCGCCTGTGCCGAAATCTTGTTCCGGAAGTCGGCGAACGTCCCGACCGGATCGCCCACACAGGCCCGGTCGTTGCCCAGTGAACGGTTGATGCTGTTGCAGATCGCGTCGATCCAGTCCTTGTGCGACCCGGTGTCCGCGTTGTACGCGAGGGTCATCCGGCCGCCCGGCAGCCCCCCGCCCTCCTTGATCAGCTGCCGCGCCTTCACCGGGTCGAACTCGCAGGCCGCACCGCACAGCCCGGCCCGGTAGCCGCCGTCCGCGCCCAGCACGGGCGAGGTCCAGTCGGTCGCCGGGGTGCGGGTGTTCTCGAAGATCTCCTTGGTGATCTGCTTCCGGTCGATGGCCATCGACAATCCCCGCCGGACCTTGTCCGATCCCGGCCGCGACCATTCCTTCCGGTACATCGGAAAGGTGAGCGTCTGAATGATCCCGGCCGGCTGGTTGATATAGCGGCCACCCAGGTCCGATTTCACATGCCGCAGCTGCGCGGCCGGCACATCGTCCACCAGGTCCAGATTCCCCGCCTGCAGATCCGTATAGGCGGTGTTGTTGTCCGTGTAGACCCGGAGATCGATCCCCCCGTTGCGCGCCGGATCACTGCCCGGGTACTTCTGCCATTTCCGCATCCGCAGCACGGACCCCTTCTCGTAGGAGTCCACCAGATACGGCCCGTTCCCCACCGGTTTTTGCAGCCAGCCGTCGTGGTCGCTGAAGAACGCCCGGGGCAGCGGCATGAACGCGGAATAGCCAAGGGTGTCCGGCCAGCTGGAGAATTTCTGGTTCAGCCGGACGGTGAAGGTCTTGTCGTCCTTGACCACCAGCCCGGACAGCGTCCGGGCGGTGGGCTTCCCGTTCTCCGGGTGCACCCGGTCGAAGCCGTCGATGTACTGGAAGAACGGCGCGTTCTTCTGCCTGTTGCCGATGAACGCGCCGTAATTCCAGGCGTCGACAAAGGACTTGGCGGTGACCTTCTCCCCGTTGCTGAAGGTCCAGCCCGGTTTCAGGGTCACCGTGAAGTTCTGCGAATCCGCCGTCTCGATCCGCTCCGCGAGCACGTTCTCCGCCGCGCCGGTCGTCGGGTTGTAGCGCTTGAGCCCCCGGAACAGCATTTCCAGGACCTTCCCGCCCTGGACCTCATTGGTGTTCGCCGGCTCCAGCGGGTTCTGCGGATCCCCCCAGGAAGCGCTGACCACACCGGCCTGGCCGGCGCTTCCGCCGCCACAGGCCGTGGCCGCCAGCGCGACGGCCGCGAGGAGGGCGCCGGCGCGTGCACGCACCACCCGCATGACGCCTCCTCAGGTCCGCGATCAAGCCTAGGCACATGAGATCGCAAACCGGGACGTACCGCACGTCAGCGGCGGCCATCGCTACTCCGATTGGCCACCCTCTTCCGTAGTGGGAAAGCGAAAAGGCCGGTGGGGGTGCACGTGAATGATCACGTGCACCCCCACCGGCCTCAATTCACCCACTCACGGGAGGGGCCGCGGCGCTGCGCCCGAGTACGTGGGGAGTGGACCTCAGCGCTTCGCGCGCGACGCGGTGCGGCCGCGCTCCTTCTGGTCCAGGACGACCTTGCGGATGCGCACGGCCTCCGGGGTCACCTCGACGCACTCGTCGTCGCGGCAGAACTCCAGGGACTGCTCCAGCGACAGCTTGCGCGGCGGCACGATCGCCTCGAAGGAGTCGGCGGAGGAGGAGCGCATGTTGGTGAGCTTCTTCTCCTTGGTGATGTTGACGTCCATGTCGTCGGCGCGGGAGTTCTCGCCGACGATCATGCCCTCGTACACCTCGGTGCCCGGGTCGGTGAAGAGCACACCGCGCTCCTGGAGGTTCGTCATCGCGAAGGCGGTGACGGAACCGGCGCGGTCGGCCACCAGGGAGCCGTTGTTACGGGTGGTCAGCGTGCCGAACCACGGCTCGTGACCCTCGTGGATGGAGTGCGCGATACCGGTGCCGCGGGTGTTGGTGAGGAACTCCGTACGGAAGCCGATCAGACCGCGGGACGGGACGACGAACTCCATCCGGACCCAGCCCGAGCCGTGGTTGGACATGTTGTCCATTCGGCCCTTGCGGACACCCATGAGCTGGGTGACGGCGCCCATGTGCTCCTCGGGCACGTCGATGGTCATGCGCTCGACGGGCTCGTAGGTCTTGCCGTCGACCTGCTTGGTGACGACCTGCGGCTTGCCGATGGTCATCTCGAAGCCCTCGCGGCGCATCTGCTCGACCAGGATGGCCAGCGCCAGCTCACCGCGGCCCTGCACCTCCCAGGCGTCGGGGCGCTCGGTGTCCAGCACGCGCAGCGAGACGTTACCGATCAGCTCGCGCTCCAGACGGTCCTTGACCTGGCGGGCGGTGACCTTGCGGTCCTTGACCGCGGCCTTGGCGTCCGCGCCCTTGCCCGTGCCGCCGCGGCCGACCAGCGGCGAGGTGTTCGTACCGATGGTCATGGAGATCGCGGGCTCGTCGACCGTGATCAGCGGCAGCGCGATCGGGTTCTCCGGGTCGGCCAGCGTCTCGCCGATCATGATGTCGGGGATACCGGCGACCGCGCAGATGTCGCCCGGGCCGGCCTTCTCGGCGGGCTTGCGGGTGAGCGCCTCGGTCATCATCAGCTCGGTGATGCGGACGTTGGAGATCGAGCCGTCGCGCTTGATCCAGGCGACGTTCTGGCCCTTGCGCAGCTCGCCCTGCTCGACGCGGAGCAGCGCGATGCGGCCGAGGAAGTTGTCCGCGTCGAGGTTGGTGACGTGCGCCTGCAGCGGGGCGGTCTCGTCGTACTCGGGCGCGGGGACGTGCTCCAGCAGCGTGGTGAAGAACGGCTCCAGGTTGGTGCTGTCGGCCGGGACCGTGCCGTCCTCCGGCTTGGTCAGCGAGGCGACGCCGTCCCGGGCGCAGGCGTAGACGATCGGGAACTCGATCTGGTCCTCGTCCGCGTCGAGGTCGAGGAAGAGGTCGTAGGTCTCGTTGACGACCTCGTCGATGCGGGAGTCCGGGCGGTCGGTCTTGTTGATGCACAGGATGACCGGCATCCGGGCCGCGAGGGCCTTGCGGAGCACGAAGCGGGTCTGCGGCAGCGGACCCTCGGAGGCGTCGACCAGCAGGACGACCGCGTCGACCATCGACAGGCCGCGCTCGACCTCACCGCCGAAGTCGGCGTGGCCGGGGGTGTCGATGATGTTGATCGTGATGGGCTCCCCGCCGTCCTTGGGGTGATACTTCACCGCCGTGTTCTTGGCGAGGATCGTGATGCCCTTCTCACGCTCCAGGTCGTTGGAGTCCATCATCCGGTCGTCGAGCTTCTCGGCGGCGTGCTCGGCGAACGCGCCGGCCTGCTTCAGCATGGCGTCGACGAGGGTCGTCTTGCCGTGGTCGACGTGGGCGACGATGGCTACATTACGAATGTCGTGGCGCGTGGGCACTAGCGGTGCTTCTCCCGGAATCGTGGATGGCAGCGCGTACGGACCGGTACGCGCGCCCGCCGGGCATGAAGACGCCACGGCCTCACCCCATGGTACGGGGCTGGGGCGACAAAGGCCGCCCCAGCCCGTACACAGCACCGCTGACCTGCGCTTCCCTTTCGAAAAGAGGGGTTGCGCGGGGTCTGTCCGGGGTCTTCCCGGGTCTTATTTCCGGTAGCCGATGTCCTGGAAGCGCGGAGTGGCGAAGCCGAAGGCGCCGACGTTGGCGAGCGACTTCTTCGTGGCCACCAGCTCGGGCCGCTGGTAGAGCGGGATCGAGCCGGCGGCGGCCCAGATCCGGGCGTCGGCCTGCTCCACGAGCGTGCGCGCGGAGTCCTCGTCCAGCTCGGAGGCGGCCTGGTCGAAGAGCTGGTCGATGTGGTCGGTGCCGACCCGGGTGTAGTTCTGCTCGACGGTCAGCGAGCCGTCCGGCGCGGGCTGCGGCTTGGCGTAGATCGGCCGGGCGTCGGTGGCCGGGTAGGCGGTGCCGGGCCAGGAGTACAGCGCCAGGTCGTAGTCGCCGGAGGCCACGTGGTCCTGGAAGTAGCTGGCGTCGGAGACCCGCTGGAGGGAGGTCTGCACGCCGATCTTGGCAAGCATCGCGGCGATCCGGCTGCCCACGGTGCGCAGCTGCTCGGAGGCCGCGCCGTCGGGGAGCACGAAGCGCAGGGTGAGCGGCTTGCCGTCCTTCTTGACGGCGAGGCCGCCGTTTCGCCGGCCGGCCTTGTCGCCGGCCGGCGGGGCGGCGGCGAGCGGGGCGTCGTAGGAGCGCGGGACGGCGGCGTGCTCGGCACCGGGGTGGCCGCCGGATCCGGGCAGGTCGTGGCCCTGTCCGGTCTCGATCACCTCGGCGGCGCTCAGCGCCTGTGCGGCGCTCTTCTTGTACCGCTTGTACTTGGCGTAGGCGTCGGAGTCGGTGTCGCCGTCGGAGTCCTCCTTCTCGGCGGCGGCCGCGTCCTTGTAGAAGGCGGCGCTCTGCCGCAGCAGGGCGGCCTGCTGGACCTCGGAGCCGACCGCGCCGGTGAAGGACAGCGGGGCCTTTGCCGCGGCGGGCCGGGCGCCCTCCCCGTGGTCACCCTTGGCGGGCCGGACGGCCTGGGCGGGGACCGGGCGGCCGGGGTTGCGGCCGTCGGCGGCACCGTCGGCGTCCGGGTCGTAGCCCCCCTCGTCGCCGTCCCCGTCGTCCGCGCGGTCGTCGGAGCGCTCGTCCTCGTCCTCGTCGCCGTAGTCGCGGG
The DNA here is from genome assembly GCF_000720175.1 of Streptomyces sp. NRRL S-337. GTDB lineage: Bacteria > Actinomycetota > Actinomycetes > Streptomycetales > Streptomycetaceae > Streptomyces > Streptomyces siderophoricus. The sequence continues at coordinate 13,925 of NZ_JOIX01000027.1, read as the reverse complement.
CGCCGAGCCAGCCGCCGGGCGCGGGGGCGCCGGCCTTCTCGCCGGCCTGCTGGTGGCCGGCACCGTCGGGCTTCCAGCCGGCGTCGGCGAGCAGCGCCTTGGCGGCGCCGGCATCCTGGTCACCGAGCGCGTCGCTGTGGTCCTCGTAGCCCGGCTGCCCGGCCATCAGCAGATGGCTGCCGAGCGGCTTGGACGGCAGGTCGAGCGGCTTCAGTACGGTGTCGGCGAGGGCCTGCCGGTCGATGGCGCGGGCCACCGCGCGGCGCACCCGGTCGTCGGCCAGCGGGCCGCTGCTGCCGTTGAGGGCGAGCTGGGTGTAGGCGGGTTCCAGGGCCTTGTGGATGACGTAGCGGCGCAGCGCCTTGCTCCCGGCGGCGGCCCTGGTGCCGGAGCCGGCCGCCCGGCCGGGCTGTGGGCCCGCGTTGCCGTCCGCCTTTCCGGCCGCCTCGACCCGCTTGGCGGCGGTCTGGTCGACCGCGGCGACGTCGATGGAGCCGTCGGCCAGTGCCGCGGCCCGCTTGTCCGCCGGCAGCGCCTGCAGCACGATCTTGGCCAGCTTGGCGCGGGCGCCCCACCACGAGGGGTTGCGGACCAGGACGACCCGCCCCTCGTCGGCGTCGCGCTTCTGCACCAGGAAGGGGCCGGCGCCGACCTCGAGCCGCTCGCGCACCCCGTCGTTGAAGGCGTTGGGGTTGCCCATCACGCTCCGCGGGTAGAGCGGGGTGAACAGTGAGCGCCAGTCGGCGTAGGGGCGGGCGAAGGTGACCTTGACCTCGTGGGCGCCGGCGCCCTGTTCGACCTTGCCGATCCGGTCGTAACCGGCGTTGCGGGCGGTCCAGAACGCGTTGTTCTTGCCGCGGAGCGCGGTCCACTGGGCGATGAAGTCCGCGGCGGTGATCGGCTTGCCGTCGCTCCACCGCGCCTTGGGATTGATCTTGTACGTGACGACCTGCTTGGGGTCGCGGGCGCTGACGTCGGCGGCGTCGAGGTAGTCGGCGTTGCGCTGCGGGGTGCCGTTGGCGTCGACGGTGAACATGCTGGGCAGCACCGCGCCGGTGATGCGGGCGGTGGTGGCGTCGGCGTCGGCCTGGAAGGCGTTGAAGGTGCCGGGCATCGCGTCGACGGCCCAGCGCAGGGTGCCGCCGTCCTTGAGCTCGCTGCGCGGCGCCGGGGCGATGTCCTGGGACGCCTCGGCGGACGCCTCCCGGTCGTCGCTGCTGCATCCGGCCAGGGCTGGCAGGGGGAGCAGCACCCCCGCCGCGACGAGGGCGGCACAGCGGCGTCTGCGGCCCGCCGTGCGGCGGCCTGAGGGGTGGTCGTGGTCGGTCATGACGGTTACCTCCGGGCTCGCCCGCGCCGCGCCGAGCACCGCGCTGGTGCTGACCGGCGCACCACGTTCGGCCGACTTTGCGGCTCATCACATCTATGGCATCCCTACTGAAGGCGACCGGAGACGGACCGGCATCCCGACACGGCGACCGCCCCGCCAAGGCCACCCGACCGGGCCAACATCAGGCCCGTACGGCGGAGTGGGAGCCGGCGCTCAAGGGGGGCGCGCAGGGCGCGACCTCCGCCGTTTCCCGCAATGGCGTTCGACCCCCGTCGTGACGCATGGGTTCCGAAACGCACCGGTTCGAGTCGTAGTGGCGTTGGACCCCTTCCCAAGCCCTACTGTGACGCGCGACACTCTCGGGCGCATGAGATCGCCCAGCACACCTTCAAAAGTGAGGGCACGTTATGTCCCTTCAGGACGAATTGACGGCGGTTGAACGCAACCTGGACGACCTGGTCCGGTCGGTGGGCAGACTCGAGGTGCGGCTCGGCGGCGGCCTGGACATCCGCCGGGTCCGGAGCGACACCGACCACCTGCGGCAGAGCCTCGCCCTGCTCAAGCAGAGCGCGGCCGGCGGACCGGCCGCCCGCGGGCAGGCCGTCGCGGCCGAGATGGTCACGATCTCCGACGCGCCCTACAACTCCGCGCTGTGGGCCGGCGCCGACGACGAGGGCCTCGGGTCGAGACACGGGCACGCCCCCTGACGGACCGAGCCGCAGGAGGAGACCTCCCCCCGGGCACCATCCCGTCCGCCCCTCATCCCGCCCCGCCGCGCCCCGACGGAGCGCCCTTCACGGAGACCGACGTTGGCCACTGGCACCGAACCCACCTCACCAACGGGCACGACCGGCGTGCACACCCCGTCGCGCGCCGCCATCCCGGCCCGCCATCTGCGGACCGACCGCTGGTGGCTGGCACCGGCCACCACCGCCGCGGGACTGCTCGCGTTCATCGTCTACTCGACCTGGCGGGCGTTCGCGAACGCCGACTACTACAGCGCGCCCTACGTCTCGCCGTTCTACTCGCCGTGCCTGGCGGAGAACTGCCACACCATGCGCGGCGGGCCCAACTGGGAGATCTTCGGGAGCTGGTGGGGCCTGTCCCCCGCGCTGCTCATCCTGATCTTCCCGCTGGGCTTCCGGCTCACCTGCTACTACTACCGCAAGGCCTACTACCGGGGCTTCTGGGCCTCGCCGCCGGCCTGTGCGGTCGCCGAGCCGCACAAGAAGTACACCGGCGAGACCCGGTTCCCGCTGATCCTGCAGAACATCCACCGCTACTTCTTCTACTTCGCGGTGCTGGTGGCCGGCGTGCTGACCTACGACACCGTGCTCACCTTCCGCGACGAGCACTACGCCTGGGGCCACATGGGCCTGGGCAGCCTGGTGTTCCTCGCCAACATCGTGCTGATCTGGGCGTACACCCTCTCCTGCCACTCCTGCCGGCACATCGTCGGCGGCCGGCTGCGGCACTTCTCCAAGCACCCGGTGCGCTACCGGCTCTGGGGCTGGATCGGCAAGCTCAACGAGCGGCACATGCTGCTCGCCTGGTCGTCGCTGATCAGCGTGGCGCTGGCGGACTTCTACGTCTTCCTGCTGGCCAGCGGGGCGTTCGCGGACCCGCGCTTCTTCTGACGCGGCGCGCCTCGAACCCGTACCCCTCCCCTCTCCCTCAACAACTCCTGTTCCTACGACAGTTCTCCAAGGAAGGTTGTGCCCCCCGATGGCGCATGTGGACCGGCAGACATGGGACGTGGTCGTGGTGGGCGCGGGCGGCGCCGGGCTGCGCGCCGCCATCGAGGCCCGCGAGGCAGGCATGCGGACGGCCGTGATCTGCAAGTCCCTGTTCGGCAAGGCCCATACGGTGATGGCCGAGGGCGGTATCGCGGCCAGCATGGGCAACGCCAACGAGCACGACAACTGGCAGGTCCACTTCCGCGACACCATGCGCGGCGGGAAGTTCCTCAACCACTGGCGGATGGCCGAGCTGCACGCCCGGGAGGCGCCGGACCGGGTCTGGGAACTGGAGACCTGGGGCGCGCTGTTCGACCGGACGCCCGACGGCCGGATCTCCCAGCGCAACTTCGGCGGCCATGAGTACCCGCGCCTGGCGCACGTCGGCGACCGCACCGGCCTGGAGCTGATCCGCACCCTCCAGCAGAAGATCGTCTCGCTGCAGCAGGAGGACGAGAAGGAGTTCGGCGCGTACGACGCCCGGCTGAAGGTCTTCCAGGAGTGCACGGTCACCCGGGTCCTCACGGAGTCGAAGAGCGGCTCCGCCACGGGCTCCGGCAAGGTGTCCGGCACCTTCTGCTACGAGCGGGAGTCCGGCCGGTTCTTCGTGCTGGAGGCGCCCGCGGTGGTGCTGGCCACCGGAGGCATCGGCAAGTCCTTCAAGGTGACGTCGAACTCCTGGGAGTACACCGGCGACGGGCACGCGCTGGCGCTGCTGGCCGGGGCGCCCCTGATCAACATGGAGTTCGTGCAGTTCCACCCGACCGGCATGGTCTGGCCGCCGTCGGTCAAGGGCATCCTGGTCACCGAATCGGTGCGCGGTGACGGCGGCGTGCTGCGCAACAGCGACGGCAAGCGCTTCATGTTCGGCTACATCCCGGACGTCTTCAAGGAGAAGTACGCCGAGACCGAGGACGAGGGCGACCGCTGGTACGAGGACCCGGACCACAACCGCCGCCCGCCGGAGCTGCTGCCCCGCGACGAGGTCGCCCGGGCCATCAACGCCGAGGTCAAGGCGGGCCGCGGCTCCCCGCACGGCGGCGTCTTCCTGGACGTCTCGACCCGGATGCCGGCCGAGGTGATCAAGCGCCGGCTGCCGTCGATGCACCACCAGTTCAAGGAGCTGGCGGACGTCGACATCACGGCGGAGCCGATGGAGGTCGGGCCGACCTGCCACTACGTGATGGGCGGGGTGGACGTGGACCCCGACACCGCGGCGGCGACCGGCGTACCGGGGCTGTTCGCCGCCGGTGAGGTGGCCGGCGGCATGCACGGCTCCAACCGCCTGGGCGGCAATTCCCTCTCCGACCTGCTGGTCTTCGGCCGCCGGGCGGGTCTGTACGCGGCCGAGTACGTGACCGGGCTGACCGCGCGGCCGGCGGCCGATCCGCTGCAGATCGACGCGGCGGAGGCGGAGGCGCTCCGTCCGTTCAGCGCCGAGGGCGAGGAGCGGGAGGGCGCCGCCGACCGCGGCCCGGCGGAGAACCCGTACACCCTGCACCAGGAGCTCCAGCAGGCGATGAACGACCTGGTCGGCATCATCCGCAAGGAGAGCGAGATGTTCGAGGCGCTCAAGCGGCTGGCCGATCTGCGGGTGCGGGCCCGGCGGGCCGGCGTCGAGGGCCACCGGCAGTACAACCCGGGCTGGCACCTGGCCATCGACCTGCGGAACATGCTGCTGGTCAGCGAGTGCGTGGCGCGGGCGGCGCTGGAGCGCGAGGAGAGCCGCGGCGGGCACACCCGCGACGACCACCCGGCGATGGACCGGAGCTGGCGCAACATCAACCTCGTCTGCGAACTGGCCGATCCGCAGGGCGACGCCCGGGCCGCGGACCCGTCGCTGGGCCAGATCCGGCTGGCCCGGCGGGAAACCCCGCCGATCCGCCGCGACCTGCTGGAGCTGTTCGAGAAGGACGAGCTGGCGAAGTACCTGACCGACGAGGAGCTGACCCGGTGACCGAGCAGCAGACAGCGCAGCACGTGGCGGAGCAGCCGGGAGCGTCCGGCGCCTACCAGGCGCACTTCCGGGTGTGGCGGGGCGACACGGACGGCGGGGCGCTTTCGGACTTCACGGTCGAGGTGCACGAGGGCGAGGTGGTCCTCGACATCATCCACCGGCTGCAGGCCACCCAGGCCCCGGACCTCGCGGTCCGCTGGAACTGCAAGGCGGGCAAGTGCGGTTCGTGCAGCGCGGAGATCAACGGCCGGCCGCGGCTGATGTGCATGACCCGGATGTCGGTGTTCGAGCGTACGGAGACGATCACGGTGACGCCGATGCGGGCGTTCCCGGTGGTGCGTGACCTGGTCACCGACGTGTCCTTCAACTACGCCAAGGCCCGGGAGATCCCGGCGTTCGTGCCGCCGCCGGAGCTGGGGCCGGGCGAGTACCGCATGCAGCAGGAGGACGTGGGCCGCTCGCAGGAGTTCCGCAAGTGCATCGAGTGCTTCCTGTGCCAGGACACCTGCCATGTGGTCCGTGACCACGAGGAGAACAAGGCGGCGTTCGCCGGTCCGCGGTTCCTGATGCGGATCGCCGAGCTGGACATGCATCCGCTGGACGCGGCGCCGGAGTCCGGCATCGACCGCAAGCGCACCGCGCAGGACGAGCACGGGCTGGGCTACTGCAACATCACCAAGTGCTGCACCGAGGTCTGCCCCGAGCACATCAAGATCACCGACAATGCGCTGATCCCGCTCAAGGAACGCGCAGCGGACCGGAAGTACGACCCGCTGGTGTGGCTCGGGAACAAGATCCGGCGGCGCACCGAATGACCACCGCACGGCCGGACCCGCCCGCCCCGCAGGCCCGACATGTCCACCCAACTGCCGTTACGTAGCCGCTTACTGACGAGCATCAAATGGCTTGATCCCGCCTCCCGGCGCGCTCTCGTCCACGCGGTATAAAAACGGAATGAATCTTCCGAAACCGAGCCGGCGGCGGGTCCTCGCCGGTATCGGCGGCGTGCCGCTGGCGGCCGCGGCGGGGGTACCGGCGCGCGGCCGGGAGCGTCCCGGAAGACCGGCGGAGGCGCCGGGCGGCAGACGGACGACCCTGCTGCGCGGCGCCGACCTCGTACTGACCATGGACCCGGAACTCGGCGACGGCCCGCTGGGCACACTGGAGGACGGCGTCGACGTCCTGCTCCAGGACGGCGCGATCGCCGCGGTTGGCCGGAGGCTCGACGCGCCCGGCGGCGCCCGGATCATGGACGCCGGCGGGAAACTCGTCCCTGGACCCGCTGCCGCTGGCCTCCGCGCAGGTGTCGGTGCACGCCGGGATGTCCGCCCGCAAGGAGCTGCGGCAGTTCCACGAGCTCGCCCGGGACCTCGGGGTGATGCTCAACTCGCACGTCCTGGAACACCGCGACGACCGCAAGCACGACCCGATCCGCTCGCTGCGCGAGGCCGGTGCGTTCGGCCCGGACCTGCTGATGAACCACGCGATCCACCTCACCGACGAGGAGATCGCGCTGACCGGCGCACACGACGTCCGGGTCGCCCACTGCCCGCTCAGCAACATGCGGCTGGCGTCCGGCATCATGCCGCTGCCGGCCCTGCACCGGCACGGCGTACGGGCCGGGCTGGGGCACGACGGCGGCACCAACGACACCTCGGACATGTTCAACGTGATGAAGGCGGCGGTCGGCCTCCAGCGGGCCCGGCACGAGGACGCGTCGGTCCACCCGACGATCCCGGCGGTGCTGCGGATGGCGACGCTGGGCGGCGCAGAGTGCCTCGGCATGGCGGACCGGGTCGGGTCGCTGACACCGGGCAAGCGCGCCGACGTCGTCGTCCTGGACCCCGGCACGCTCAACTTCGCCCCGCGCTTCGACTGGACCAGCCAGATCGTGCTCAACGGCCAGCCGCCGAACGTCAGCGAGGTCTTCGTCGACGGCCACCTCCGCAAACACCGGGGCCGGCTGGTCCACGTCGACCCGTCCCACGTCGTCCACGAGGCGGAACGCGCGGCGGCACGCGTACGACGGGGGCGGCCTGACGGGGCGGTGTGAGGGGACGGCGTGAGGGGCCGTGTACACCCGCCTCAGAAGAGGCTCAGCAAGGCCTCCGTCGGGTCGGGTGCGGTGGACTCGCCGTCGGGCAGGGCGAGTTCGAACCAGACCGTCTTGCCGCGTGGCGTACGGCGGCTGCCCCAGCCCTCGCTCAGCAGACCGACGAGCTGCAGCCCGCGGCCGCCCTCGTCGGTGTCACGGGCACGGCGGCGGCGCGGCTGGGCGAGGTCGGCGTCCCAGACCTCACAGACCAGCGTGCGGTCCAGCAGCAGCCGCAGCCGGATCTCGCCGTGGCCGTGCCGGAGCGCATTGGTGACCAGCTCGCTGACCAGCAGTTCCGTGGTGTCGACCAGGCCCGCGAGGCCCCAGTCCGTCAGCTGGTCGCGGGCCAGTTCGCGGGCCCGGGCCACCGAGCGGGCCTCCGGCGCGAGGCTCCAGTCGCCCACCGCGTCCTTGGGCAGCCCGTGCACCCGCGCCATCAGCAGCGCGATGTCGTCCTCGCCGTGCGAGGTGTCCAGGGCGCTGAGCACGTGGTCGCAGGCGTCCTCCAGCGGGCGGTCGGCGCCCGACAGCGCCCGGCGGAACGCCTGCAGCCCCTCGTCCAGGGGGTGTTCGCGGGACTCGACCAGTCCGTCGGTGTACAGCGCGAGCAGCGCCCCGTCCGGCAGCTCGACCTCGATCTCCTCGAACGGTTCGCCGCCCACCCCCAGCGGCATCCCCGGCGGTACGTCGAGCAGCAGCGCGTCCTCGCCCTCCTCGACGAGCACGGGCGGCAGGTGCCCGGCGTTGGCGAACGTGGCGCGCCGGGTGACCGGGTCGTAGACGGCGTAGACGCAGGTGGCGAGGTAGACCTCGGAGAGGTCGGCGGTGCGGGCGGAGCGCCTCGGCTCCGGGGCGGAGGCGGCGGTGCCCGAACGGCCGCGCGGGCCCCGGGCCTCGGTCCGGCCGTCGCCGTTGCCGCCGAGCCCGCGGGCGATCTCGTCGAGTGCGGAGAGCACCTCGGCCGGTTCCAGGTCCAGCAGCGCCAGGGTGCGTACGGCGGTGCGCAGTTCGCCCATGGCCACGGCGGCGCGCAGTCCGCGGCCCATGACGTCGCCGACGACCAACGCGGTGCGGTGCCCGGGGAGTTCGATGACGTCGAACCAGTCGCCGCCGACCTCGGTGGCGGTGGTGCCGGGCAGGTAGCGGCAGGCGATGTCGAGGCCGGCCGCCTCCGGGTCGCCCGGGGGGAGCAGACTGCGCTGCAATATCAGGGCGCGTTCGTGTTCGCGGCGGTAGAGGCGGGCGTTGTCGATGCAGACCGCGGCGCGCGCGGCGAGTTCGACGGCGAGTGCGGTGTCGCGTTCGCCGAACGGTTCGCTGCCCTTCGTACGGGAGAACTGCACCAGGCCCACGACGGTGTCCCGGGCGACCATCGGGACGGCGAGGGTGGAGTGCACCACGGCGCCCAGCTCCGGCCCGTCGTCGCTCTCCCGGCCGGGGATGATCTGCGCCTGGGCGGTCCGCAGGGCGCCGGCGCAGGGGGAGTTGAACGGGTAGCGGTGGACGGCGCCGACCGCGACCGGGCCGGGTGCGTCCGGCGGCTCGCAGCAGGGGGCCCCGGCGAGCGGGGCGTCGGAGACGGCGCTGGCGAAGGCGACCCGGCGGAGCTCGGCGCTGCCGTCGCTGGTGCCGGGCGGGGCCTCGTCGCCGGACAGCAGGCCCTGGTAGAGGTCCACGGAGGCCAGGTCGCAGAACTGCGGGACGGCGACGTCGAGGAGGGTGCGGGCGGTGGTCTCCAGGTCGAGGGAGTTGCCTATCCGGGCACCGGCCTCGTTCAGCAGGGCGAGGTTGCGGCGGGCGTTGGCGGCCTCGCGCTCGGCCCGGCGCCGGCCGGTGACGTCGGCGGCGAGCGCGGCGACGCCGATGGGGCGGCCGCTGGCGCCGTGCAGCCGGTAGAGCGAGATCGACCAGCGGCGGCGCTCGTCCTCGCCGGGCACCGCGCCGACCAGCTGCATCTCGGTGACCGGTTCGCCGGTGTCCAGGACGCGGCGCAGTGCAACGGTCATCCGCTCGGCCTCGGGGCGGGGCAGGAAGTCGTGCGGGGTGCAGCCGCGGTACTTGCTCGCCGGGCCGCCGAAGACCGTGGCGAAGCGTTCGTTGACGCGCAGCAGCTTCAGGTCCGTGCCGAACAGGGTGAAGCCCATGGGAGATTGACCGAAAACGGCCTGCGAGGCGGCGAGGTCGGTCTCGATGCCGCGCAGGGCCCGGACGTCCACCACGACGCAGACCGCGGCGCGTTCACCCTCTTCGGTGCGGGAGGGCATGACGTAGATCTCGGCGAGCCCGTCGGCCGGTCCGTCCTCGTTCCGGCGGTAGGGCACCAGGCCGGTCCACTCCCGGCCGTCGAGTATCTCGGAGACCTTGCGGCGGCCGGTTTCCCGCAACTCGCTGGGTACGAAGGCCGTTACGGGGTCCTTGCCGAGGGCGTAGCGGGCGGGGATGCCCAGCATCTGCTCGGCGCGCTCGCTCCACTGGTCGATGCGGCCGTCGGGTCCGAGGGAGAAGGAGGCCACCCGGATGTAGTCGTAGATCGATCCGGGGCGGCTGCTCTGCCAGACGGGCGGGCCCTGCGGTTCGCGCGCGTGCGAACGGGCACCTGGGTCACCGGGGCCGTCCGCACCGCCCTGACCGTCGGCCTGCGCGGGTTCTGCCCCGCCAGATGTCATCTCGCTCACGAGCCCCGTCCCCTCCAGCTCATCGTGCCCGGACCGGACCAACCTGAGTATCCAGTACCTCGGCTATCCGGAACACGGTCTTCACGATCACAGCACAGTCTCGATCGCAGGCCATCGACAATATGTCGATGAAATGGCAACGATCAGGACCCCACCTGTCTCCTAACCAGCCACCGACAGCTCGAACCACACTGTCTTGCCACTCTTTCCGCGCCGGGTCCCCCAGCGCCGCGAACTGCAGGCGACCAGCTGCAATCCGCGTCCCCCCTCGTCGTCGGGGGCGGCGGTGCGCTCCTGCGGCGGGTCGGGCAGCGGATCGGAGACCTCGACCAGCAGCTCGCCGGCGCTCAGCAGGACCATGCGCACCCCGATCGGTCCGGTGGCATGGCGCAGGGAGTTGGTGACGAGCTCGCTGACGAGGAGTACGGCCATGTCGGCGGCGCCGTTCAGGCCCCAGTCGTTGAGCACCCGGCGGACGGCGGTGCGGGCGGTGCGTACGGCGCCCGGATCGGCCGGGAAGCTCCATTCGGCGATCGGTGAACCGGTGACCCTGCCGCGCTTGCGGGCGGGGCCGGTGCCGGGTGCCGGGTCGCCTTCCGCTGCGCTGTCGCTCACGCCGATCACATCCCAGCCGAGGCATCCCCGTCGGATCACACCGCATTCAAGGGCTCAATCAGGACATACCCGATATCGACGGCGAAGTACCGCCCGCAACCGTGCACTGTGGCACAAATAGCGCATATGACTCCGGTGACGCGGGGATGCCTGGTGGGCGGTCGTGCGTGCGCGGCGGAGGGGCCACGATGCGCCGGGCGTGCGGCCGGCGCACGGACGACCGCACGCCCTCAGGGGGCCGCTCAACGGCGTAACAGCACGGCCCCGGACCACTCAGCGACGCACGGGCACGGACTCGGGCCGCTCAGCGACGTACGGGCACGGACTCGACCCCGGACCGCTCAGCGGCGTACGGGCACGGACTCGGGCCGCTCAGCGGCGTACGCCCGGTATCCCGGCGGCCGTGGCGGCCAGCCGTCGCATCGCCTCGGCGACCGCCGGCCGGTCCTGGTCCAGCCAGTCGACCTGCTCTTCCTCCCCGGGCCGCAGCCAGCGCAGCTCGTCGTGGTCCTGCAGCGGCCGCGGCGCCCCGGACACCAGCCGCGCCGTCCACACCTGGAGGACATAGCCGGGCCGCAGCACCCACTCCCCCGGGATGCGGTCCCCGATCTCGGTCTCGACGCCGAGCTCCTCGCGCAGCTCGCGCTCCAGCGCCCGCTCGGGCGTCTCGCCGTCCTCGACCTTGCCGCCCGGCAGCTCCCAGCGGCCGGCCAGCGCGGGCGGTGCGCTGCGCCGGGCGGCCAGCAGCCGCCCGCCTTCGCACACCGCTCCGCCCACCACTACGCGCACCGTCGTCATGCGCGGCAGCCTACGTCCCCCGTCCTCGTCCCGCTTCTGCGCGGCGTCCCTCAGGTCGTCGCGCGATCGGCCTTCTCGACCACGTAGAGCCGTCGGCTGCCCCGGGTATCGAGCCGGTCGGCCACCCGCTCCGCCTCCGCTCGGGTGGCATAACGGCCCACGCGATACCGGTTGCCGCCTTCGTCCTGGCGGATGACGAGCCAGGGCAGCACGGCTCCGTTGTCGGTCATTGCGCCCCTCCGTCCGCCGGACAGCGCGCCGTGACGCGCCCCTCATGTGCTGATGCCGAAATCGCAATCCGCATATGCCCGAGCGTACGCCCGACCTTTACTCACCGGATATGAAATTACACAAAGAGATACCGAACCGGCCACCCGCGGGCCCCGGCGTACCGAGGCGGCCTGCGAGTGGCCGGTGGGGCCCGAAGGGCTCGGGCGGGCGTGGTGAGGCCCGAAGGGTTCGGGCGGGAGGGAGGGGCGGCCCGGCGCGGGCCGCCCCGAGGGAGGGATCCCTTACGCCCCGACGGGCGCCTTGGTCCCCTCGGCCGCTCCGGTCCCATCGGCCTCTCCGGTCTCGTCCGCCGCGCGGCTCCGGGCCTCGGCGGTGAGCTCGTCCTCGACCGTCACCAGGGACGGGTTGCGCCAGGAGCTGCGCACGCCCCAGTAGTAGAAGGCGAGCGCGATCACGGCGACCAGGAGGATGTCCCAGCCCTCGGGCAGGTAGCCCTTGCCGCCGAAGTCCTTGCCGCCCAGGTACGACACGGCCGCCATGACCAGCAGGTACGCCACCATCCAGGCGCCGGCCTTCAGGTGCGGAAGCAGCCCGGCCCACGGCTTGCGGCCCTGGGTGAGCGGCTTGCCGATCTCGTACCAGGCCCAGACGGGCAGGCCGACGGCCATGATCAGGATGACCTTGCCGGTCAGCGGCCAGCGGCCCCAGTAGAGGACCAGCGAGCCGAAGATCATCGCGATCGGTGCGATGACCGGCATGGCGCGCAGCTTGACCGGGCGCGTGAGGTCCGGCGACAGCCGGCGCAGCGACATCACGGCGACCGGGCCGGTGATGTACGAGATGACCGTGGCGACCGAGACGATCTCGGCCAGCGAGCCCCAGCCGCGGAAGACCGCGAGGAAGAGGAACGCGATCACGAGGTTGAGCAGCAGCGCCGGGCGCGGCACACCGGTCTTCTTGTCCACCTTGCCGAAGACGCCGGGCAGGTGGCCGTTCTCCTGCACGCCCTGGATCATGCGCGAGGTGGTGGCGGCGTAGATCATGCCGGTGCCGGACGGCGAGACGAAGGCGTCCGCGTAGAGCAGCAGCGCGAGCCAGTTCAGGCCCCAGGCCACGGCCAGGTCGGCGAGCGGCGAGTTGAAGCCGAGGCCGGCCCAGCCGCCGTTGGCGCCCAGCTTGTCGCCGGGGACCGCCATCAGGAACGCGACCTGCAGCGCCACGTAGATGACCAGCGCGATGATGATCGACCAGACCACGGCCTTGGGCAGCGACTTGCCGGGGTTGCGGGCCTCGGCGGCGAGGTTCAGCGGGGACTGGAAGCCGTTGTAGGCCCAGACGATGCCGGAGACCGCGACGGCGGTGAAGACCGAGCTCCAGCCGTTGGGGGTGAAGCCGCCGTGGTGCACGATGTTGCTGGTGTCGAAGTGCGCCAGCATCAGGGCGCTGGCGGTCAGCACCGGGACGACGACCTTGAAGACCGTGATCGCGGTGTTGGTCTTCGCGAACAGCGAGATCGCGAACCAGTTGAGGAAGAAGTAGAAGATCAGCAGGATGCTGGCGAGCCCGACGCCGGTGCCGGTCAGCTCCTTGCCGTCGTAGAGCGCCTGCGCCCAGCCGAAGTCCCACGAGCTCATGTACTGGACCGAGGCGGTGGCCTCGCCGGGGATGACCGAAACGATGGCGATCCAGTTCGCCCACGCGGCGAGGTAGCCGGCGAGCGAGCCGTGCGAGTACTGGCCGTAACGGACCATGCCGCCGGCCTTCGGGAACATCGCGCCGAGCTCGGAGTAGGTCAGGGCGATGGTGAGTGCGACCAGCGCGCCGATGATCCAGGCGATGATCGCGGCCGGTCCCGCGATGGCGGCGGCCCGCTCGGCCCCGAAGAGCCAGCCGGAGCCGATGATGGACCCGAGACCAGTGGCGGTCAGGGCGATGGTCCCGAGGGACCGACGGTAATGCGAGTGCGAACCCTGCTCCGCACCCGGGTTTTTCGTCGTGCTCACGTGCTGGTCTCCTGGTCTTCCCCCGTGCCGTGCACAAACTTCGCCATCGTAAGAGCGAATCCGAAGATCGGCTTCCCGCTCTCGGCCAAAACTCCCGCCCAGTTGAGGCTCTGTGAGTTTTCCAACACCAAGATCCGGCCAACGTTTACGTGCATATGCAGACGAAACGGACAGCAGACTTGAGGCCGAAAGTAACTGCGGATCTCGCACAAGCCGTGGCCCATATCGGCCGTCACGCGGGAATCACGAGCCGTGGCCCATATCGGCCGTTCACGCGGGAATCGCGAGCCGTGGCCATATCGGCCGTCACGGGGGAATACCGCCGCCCACCTCGCCGTTGTCGGCCCACAGGGGCGCCCGCAACCCCTACGGGATCTGTTCGACTCCCCCCTAGTACTGCAACCGCATGTGGGGGTTGTGGCCTCGGCGTTGGTAGTGGCAGTGGCGGGCTCGGGCTTGGCTGCGTCTGCGGAAGTGTGACCAGT
>NZ_JOIX01000026.1 GCF_000720175.1 Streptomyces sp. NRRL S-337 | reverse complement strand
TGCACTGGTCACACTTCCGCAGACGCAGCCAAGCCCGAGCCCGCCACTGCCACTACCAACGCCGAGGCCACAACCCCCACATGCGGTTGCAGTACTAGGTGCATTCCCCAGGACCCGTCCCCGCCCCGCCCCGCCCTCACCTCCGCTTCAGCAGCAGCTCGACATTGCGGTCGCGGGCGGTGCCTGCAAGGTCCGTGCGGGCTTCCGGGGCGTTGAAGGACAGTTCGCGGTAGAGGGCGGCCAGGCCGGTCTGGGAGAGGTCGGTGAAGTCCGTGCGGTGCGGGGCGGCCGACTCGACGAGGGTGGCGATCAGCGACAGCGTGCCGTCGTGGTTGTCGACCAGCTCGATGACCCGGGCCAGCTGCGGAAAGTCGATGTGCGAGGCGGTGGAGACCTCCCAGAAGGTGCCGTGCGGGACGATCTCGTTCTTGTGGCTGTGGCCGTTGATCCAGCCGACGACCCGGGGGTGGGCGGCCAGCAGCTCGACCAGTTCGGCGCCGCCGTGCCGCTTCTCGTGCGGACGGGCCGGGTCGGGCCGGGTGTTGGTCATGGTCTTGCCGGTGTGATGGCTGAAGACCAGCACGTGCGCCTTCTCGCCCCGTTCGTTCGCCTTCAGGGTCCTTTCCAGCCAGCGCAGTTGGGTCTCGCCGATCGAGCCGGTGTAGTGGCCGCCCGGATCGGTGGTGTCCAGGCTGATGCCCAGTACGTCGTCGGAGACCCGGAAGGTGTAGTAGAGGCGGTTCTCCTCCAGGGCCGCGGCGGTGTAGCCGTGGCCGTGCGGGCCGTGGCCGGTGTGCGCCGGGTCGAGGTGGGCGCGGAGGTACTCGGCACGGGTGAACGGGGCACGCCGCTCGTCGGGGGTGACCGTCCTGGCCTGCTTCGCGTGCACCTTCAGCAGCCGCTTGAAGTCCGCGCCCTTGGGGTCGAGGCCGTCCTTGACGGCCTTCCAGACCTTGGCGGCCTCGGCGGCGGGCAGCGTCTCCAGCTTGCGGTGCCCGGTGGCGATCTCCGTCCAGAACGGGTCACCGGGGGCGTAGCAGCCGCCGGGCAGCGAGTCGTGGTTGCCGACCGTGGAGTACCACGGCAGCCGAAGCCCGGGGCTGTGGACGGTGCGGATCGCGGCGTTCAGGAAGCCGTGCAGATGCGGGAAGCCCAGCTTCTTGTCGGCGTCGCGCAGCGGGCTGTCCGGCTGCCAGTAGAGGGGGAGCCCGCTGTCCTGGACGCCTTCGTAGCGGCGCGGGTCGCCGGAGTTGGGGGTGATCCGGCCGCCGCTCATCGCGGTGAGGAACCACTCCAGTTCCAGCTTGGAGTTGTTGTCGGTGTTGTCGCCGGTGGTCATCACGAACGCCAGCGGCGCGCCGGTGGCCGGCCCGCCCGGCAGGGCGTTGACCCGCTCGATCAGTGAGACGACCCCGGCCACGGACAGTGCCTCCTGCGGGCGCCAGGCGCTGGCCGTCTGGGCGCGCAGGTACTCGTAGCGCAGCGGGTTCTGCACGTCGACCAGGTGGAGGTCGGTGAGCTGCACGAACGACGCCAGGGCGGTCCGGCGCCGCTCGCGTCCGCCGTGGGAGGCGGCCAGCTCGGTGCGGACCACCCGGCTCCAGCCGGGCCCGTCGGCCAGCCGCCGGTAGCCGCGGCTCCCGCGCGGGGTGGCCACGCCGCCGAGGGTGGTGCCCTTGGTGTACGGGACGCGCGGGACGGCCGGGGCCTCGACGGAGATCGGTGCGGCCGGGGCCGGGCCCGGGGTGACGGTGGTGGCGGCCTGGGCGGCCCGGTCGGAGCCGATGCCGAGGGTGAGGCCGAGCCCGGTGGCGGCGCCGGCGGCTCCGGTGGCGGCGAGGAACGTGCGGCGGTCGATGCTGGCGGTGGCGGACCGGATGCGGGACATGCGCGGGCTCCCCGAGTGCGAACGCGAAGGCAGCCGGGGCCGGTGACCGGCGGGGTGGGACTCCCCGCAGCCCTCCGGCGGCACAACTGCCCTGTCACCAGGGATGGTTGGCAGCGGGAATGACCTGCACGTGAACGCCACCGCAACGCCGGGAACCCATCACCGCACAGGGATCTGCCGGTCACGGGACCGCCACGGCCCCCTGTCCCGGGGTGCGACCGCCGGCCACCGCGTGTTCACCGCACGGGGTATCGCCGTCCGGCGCGGCAACGCAGCGCAGGCGGGTATCACCGTCCGTGAGCGCCGGGCGCGGCCCGCGAGGCCGCACGCTGCGTAATCGCGACACACCGCGCGGTGGGTATGCGTTCCGTCACGCTGCCGTCCACTCGACCGCCACAGAATGGAATGGATTGGACAAGGCGACGGGTGTCACACACATGATGGAGGCACTACTGAGCAGGTGTTCCGAACAGACACCTAAGTCAGGTCAGAAAGAAGGAGTCCCATGAGGGTCGGAATCGTCGGAGCCACCGGACAGGTCGGCGGCGTGATGCGGGGCATTCTCGCCGAGCGGAACTTCCCGGTCGAGCAGCTGCGGCTGTTCGCTTCGGCCCGGTCCGCCGGACGGACGCTGCCGTGGCAGGACACCGAGATCACCGTCGAGGACGCGGCGACCGCCGACTACTCGGGACTGGACATCGTCCTCTTCTCGGCCGGCGGTGCGACGTCCAAGGCGCTGGCGGAGAAGGTCGCCGCCGCCGGTCCGGTCGTGATCGACAACTCCTCGGCCTGGCGTCGTGACCCCGAGGTCCCGCTGGTCGTCTCCGAGGTCAACCCGCAGGCGATCACCGACCGCCCCAAGGGCATCATCGCCAACCCGAACTGCACGACGATGGCCGCGATGCCCGTGCTGCGCCCGCTGCACGACGAGGCCGGCCTGGTCTCGCTGGTCGTCGCGACGTACCAGGCGGTGTCGGGCAGTGGCCTGGCGGGCGTGGAGGAGCTGGACGGGCAGGTCCGCAAGGTCATCGACCAGGACGCCACCAAGCTCACCCACGACGGCTCGGCGGTGGAGTTCCCCGAGCCGGACAAGTACGTCCGTCCGATCGCCTTCAATGTGCTGCCGATGGCCGGCTCGATCGTCGACGACGGTCTGGGCGAGACCGACGAGGAGCAGAAGCTCCGCAACGAGAGCCGCAAGATCCTGGAGATCCCGGACCTGAAGGTGTCCGGCACCTGCGTCCGCGTCCCGGTCTTCACCGGCCACTCGCTGCAGATCAACGCCCGTTTCGCGCGGCCGATCAGCCCGGCGCGGGCGCAGGAGCTGCTGGCCGGCGCCCCCGGTGTGACCCTCTCCGAGGTTCCCACCCCGCTCCAGGCCGCCGGCCAGGACGCGTCCTTCGTGGGCCGGATCCGGGCCGACGAGACCGTCGAGAACGGCCTGGCGCTGTTCGTCTCCAACGACAACCTCCGCAAGGGCGCGGCGCTGAACGCCGTGCAGATCGCGGAGCTGGTCGCCGCGGAGCTGCGCGGCTGACCCGCCTGCTCGCGGGCCGGGGCCCGTACGGAGTTCGCACCCTCCGTACGGGCCCCGGCTCTTTGCGTTGCCCAGGTCTCTTCGCCCGGGGGCGGGTCAGCCCCGCCGCACCTCGAACTGGAAGCACCCGTACTCCACGGCCCGGACGTGCACCAGCGCCACGTCGGGGTCGGCGAACGCCTCGTCCAGGGCGGCGTCGAAGCCCGCCGTGGCGTCCTCGGGGATCTCGAAGAGCCGCCCGCCGACGATCCGCCCGGCCTTGTCGTAGCGGCGCAGGGTGCGCAGGGCGCCGGGACGATCGAAGGGGTACCGGTCCGCGCCGGGGTCCGGGCCCCGGCACTCCTCCGCGTGGAGGAACACCGGCCCCCGCTCGTCGTACGCCCCGGGCCGGGCCCCGGTCTCCGCGGCCCACCGCCGCAACGGCGCGTACGACACCAGCGCCACCCGCTCCCCGGCCCGGATCGCCCGCAGACAGCACCGCAGCGGGCTGCCGACACAATTCACGGGGATGCCGTCCTCCCGGGCGGTGTACGGCTCGACGGCCCGCCCGGCGTCATCGGTCACGCGGAGTTCCTTCAGCGCGGCGGGCGGGATGGGCAGCGGGGTGTAGGTCGTCATGCGTCCACGGTCCCCCGCGGGCCCGCGGGGTGCCGGCGGGTATCGGACGACGTGGTCCGCCGCGGTCGGAGCGCCAGATGCCGGGAGGCTCGAAGCAGCTCGATGGCGGCGTGTAGCGCGGCTGACCGGGACCCCGCCCCCGTCTCGGCGGCGTACTCGTCGACGAAGGCCACGTCCTCCTGCGGAAGACTCACACTGATCTTCACAATCCTCGACGCTACTGAGTGTGGCCACACCCTCGCCACCCCGATGCATACCCATCCGGCACCTCAGCCCCACGTGGAAGGATGGCCGAAGAGTCCGATGCGTTGATCAATGCGAAGGAGATGAACGGGTGCCTGGCACGAATCTGACCCGCGACGAGGCGCAGCAGCGGGCGCAGCTGCTGAGTGTGGACGGGTACGAGATCGATCTGGATCTCTCCGGCGCGCAGGAGGGTGGTACGTACCGGTCCACGACCACGGTGCGGTTCGACGTGGCCCGGGCGGGCGCGGACTCGTTCATCGATCTGGTGGCGCCGGCCGTGCACAAGGTGGCGCTCAACGGCGAGCTGCTGGACCCGGCCTCGGTGTTCGAGGACTCGCGGATCGTGCTGCCGGGGCTGCGGGCCGGCCGCAACGAGCTGACCGTGGTCGCGGACTGCGCCTACACCAACACGGGCGAGGGCCTGCACCGGTTCGTCGACCCGGTGGACCAGCAGGCGTACCTGTACACGCAGTTCGAGGTGCCGGATGCCCGGCGGGTGTTCGCGTCGTTCGAGCAGCCGGACCTGAAGGCCACGTTCCAGTTCACCGTGAAGGCCCCGGAGGGCTGGACGGTGATCTCGAACTCGCCGACGCCGGAACCGGCCGACAACATCTGGCGGTTCGAGCCGACGCCGCGGATCTCGACGTACGTCACCGCCCTGATCGTGGGCCCGTACCACAGCGTGCACAGCACGTACGAGAAGGACGGGCGGACCGTCCCGCTGGGCATCTACTGCCGTCCGTCGCTGGCCGAGCACCTCGACGCCGACGCGATCTTCGAGGTCACCCGGCAGGGCTTCGACTGGTTCCAGGAGAAGTTCGACTACGCGTACCCGTTCGCGAAGTACGACCAGCTCTTCGTGCCGGAGTTCAACGCCGGTGCGATGGAGAACGCGGGCGCGGTGACCATCCGCGACCAGTACGTCTTCCGCTCGAAGGTGACCGACGCGGCCTACGAGGTGCGCGCCGAGACGATTCTGCACGAGCTGGCGCACATGTGGTTCGGCGACCTGGTCACCATGGAGTGGTGGAACGACCTGTGGCTGAACGAGTCGTTCGCCACCTACACGTCGATCGCCTGCCAGGCGTACGCGCCCGGCTCGAAGTGGCCGCACTCGTGGACCACGTTCGCCAACTCCATGAAGACCTGGGCGTACCGGCAGGACCAGCTGCCGTCCACCCACCCGATCATGGCCGAGATCCGTGATCTGGACGACGTGCTGGTGAACTTCGACGGGATCACGTACGCGAAGGGCGCCTCGGTCCTGAAGCAGCTGGTCGCCTATGTCGGGATGGAGGAGTTCTTCAAGGGCGTGCAGGCCTACTTCAAGCGGCACGCCTATGGCAACACCCGGCTGAGCGATCTGCTGGGTGCGCTGGAGGAGACCTCCGGCCGGGACCTCGCGACCTGGTCGAAGAAGTGGCTGGAGACCGCGGGGATCAACATCCTGCGGCCGGAGATCGAGGTGGGCGCGGACGGCTTGATCACCTCGTTCGCGGTCCGGCAGGAGGCCCCGGCGCTGCCGACCGGCGCCAAGGGCGAGCCGGTCCTCCGGCCGCACCGGATCGCGATCGGCGCGTACGAGCTGGACGGCTCCGGCAAGCTGGTCCGCACCGAGCGGATCGAGCTGGACGTGGACGGCGCACTGACCTCCGTACCGCAGCTGGTGGGCAAGCGGCGCCCGGCCGTGGTCCTGCTCAACGACGACGACCTGTCGTACGCGAAGGTGCGGCTCGACGAGGAGTCGCTGAAGGTGGTCACCGAGCACCTCGGGGACTTCACCGAGTCGCTGCCGCGGGCGCTGTCGTGGGCGTCGGCGTGGGACATGACGCGGGACGGCGAACTGGCCACCCGTGACTATCTGTCGCTGGTCCTGTCGGGTGTCGGTAAGGAGTCCGACATCGGCGTGGTGCAGTCGCTGCACCGCCAGGTGAAGCTGGCGCTGGACCTGTACGCGGCGCCGGAGTGGCGCGAGACGGGTCTGGCGGCCTGGACCGAGGCGGCGCTCGATCACCTGCGGGCGGCCGAGCCGGGCAGCGACCACCAGCTGGCGTGGGCCCGGGCGTTCGCCGCGGCGGCGCGCACGGACGGGCAGCTCGCCCTGCTGCAGGGGCTGCTGGACGGCACCGAGGAGATCCCCGGGCTGACCGTGGACACCGAGCTGCGCTGGTCGCTGCTGCACCGGCTGGCGGCGACCGGCCGGGCGGACGAGAAGGCCATCGCGGCGGAGCTGGAGCGGGACCGGACGTCGGCGGGCGAGCGGTACGCCGCCTCGGCGCGCGCGGCGCGTCCGACGGCGGAGGCGAAGGCCGAGGCCTGGGCGTCGGTCGTGGAGTCGGACAAGCTGCCCAACGCCGTGCAGGAGGCCGTCATCGGCGGCTTCGTGCAGACCGACCAGCGGGAGCTGCTGGCGCCGTACACCATGAAGTACTTCGCCGCGGTGAAGGAGATCTGGGAGGCCCGCAGCCACGAGATGGCCCAGCAGATCGCGGTCGGTCTCTACCCGTCGCTGCACGTCTCGCAGGAGACGCTGGACGCCACGGACGCCTGGCTGGACGCGGCCGGGCCGAGCCCGGCGCTGCGCCGGCTGGTCACCGAGTCCCGGGCCGGGATCGAGCGGGCACTGAAGGCGCAGGCGGCGGACGCGGCGGCCGGCGCGGCCTAACCGGTCGGAGCCACCAACCGGTGCCGTCAACTCCGGCTATTGGAGCCGGAGTTGGCGGCACACCGTTGGGAACGCCCGACGGACGGCGCCCGTTTGCGCTGCCGTCCGCCGGGCGGGCCGTAACCACCGGGCCCGTTCCCCTCCTGCGGGACCGGTGGGCGATGAGGGTGCGGCTCAGCCGTTGAGCGCGTCGAAGCGGCGGCCGAGCTCGGCGCGGCCGGCCTCGGTGAGGGTGCCGTGCACGCGCATGCGGGCGAGGCCGCCGTCGGGGAAGACGTCCAGGCGGATGTGGGTGGCCGTGACGGTCTGCGGCAGCCTGAAGCGGTGCGGGGTGTCCGGCTGGAGCTTGGTCTTCGGCAGGATCTCGAACCAGGAGGACTCGTCGGCCGGGTCGCCGTCGCAGCCCGACAGGGCCGCCCAGCCCGCGGAGTTGCCCTTGAGGTAGGCGGTGTCGATCTCCACCGCGCGTATCTCGCCCTGTGCGGCGAGGCGGAAGCGCACCCAGTCGTTGGTGCCCTTGACCCGGCGGCGGCGGTTCTCCCAGCCGTCGTCCATCTTGCGGGACAGGTCGGGCTGGATGATCTGGGTGGGCGAGGAGTAGAAGCGGTCCGAGGCGTCCTCGACGGTGCCGCCGTGCATCACGGAGGCCAGGTCGAGCGTGCCCAGCACGTCCAGCCACTCCGGGTCCGGTACGACCTCGCCGTGGACCCGGAGGCGGGCTATGCCGCCGTCGGGGTGCTGCTTGAGGCGGAGGTGGGTGAAGCGGCGCTCGACGCCGACCTCGAAGCCGTTGGCGGCGTGCCCGCGGACGGGGGTGCGCGGGACGAGCTCCTCCCACTTCACGTCGGGGGCGAGCAGGTCCTCGGGGCCGGGACTGCCGGCGAGCGAGGTGGCCTCGACGGTGACCTGCTGGGGGTAGTTGCCGCGGAAGTGGGCGGTGTCGACGATGATGCCGCGGATCACCCCGGGGGCGGCGAGGCGGATCAGCGCCCAGTCGTGCTCGTCGTCGGTCGGGAAGGGGTGGTCGCCGTCGGCTCCACGCCGGCGCCGGGTCTCCCAGCCGTCCATGATCTTGCCCTTGTGGCCGAAGTGCTCGGGGTCGAAGACCGCCGGGGTGGGCTTCAGCAGGTTCTCGCGCTCGGCGAAGAACTCGTCGTTCGCGGCGATCACGCCGGCGCCGAAGCGGCGGTCGGCGAGGTCGACGAGCGAGGTGAACGCGAAGTCCCCGCCACGGTAGTCGGCGTACGGGTCGCCGCCGGCGTAGGGCTGCGCGTCGTTGGCGTGCGGATCAGTGGAGTGGGCGGCCGGGGTGGTGGTCATCGTTGCCCTTCGTGGTCGTTAAGGTGCGAACCACTCCACGGTCGCAGCCACCACCCCACAGGTCCATCGAAAGTTTTTGAGGAATATATTCAGCTCGGCTGAATGGTCTGGGTGTGCCAGCCGGGACCGTTGGCACCGGCCTCGCCCGGCGCCTGGTCGACCGCCGCCTGGCGCAGCGCGGCCAGCACCCGGGCCAGTCCCGGTGCCCCTTCGGAGCCGCGCCGGACGGCGGCGACGACATGGCGGCGCGGCTGGTCGCCGGAGAGCACCCGCAGCGCGACCCCGGAGCCGGGCCCGCTCCCTCCCCGTTCACCGGGGCCGCCCCGTTCCAGGGCGCCGATGCCGCCCGCCATCGCCATCCGGGGCACCAGCGCGACCCCCATCCCGGCCGCGACCATCGCCCAGATCGCGTTCCAGTCGGCCGCGGCATGCGCCCGCTCGGGCACGAACCCGGCGTTCTCGCAGGCGGTGGTGGTGATCTGGGACCAGGGCCCGCTGCTGCCGAAGATCCACGGCTCGCCCGCCAGGTCGGCGAGCCGCAGCCCGGGCTCGCCGGCCAGCGGATGCCCGGCCGGCAGCGCCACGTCCAGCGGATCGGCGAGCAGCGCGACCCGGCTGAACTTGGGATCGCGCGGGGTGGGCGCGTGTGCCGCCAGCGAGAGCGCCAGATCGACGCTGCCCTCCGCCAGCAGCTCGTACGCGGCCTCCGCCTCCGCCTCCCGTACGACGACCGACAGTCCCGGATGTGTACGGCGCAGCTCCTGGACGGCGGGGACCACCAGCGCGGGGATGGCGGTGGAGAACGCCCCGACCCGCACCTGGCCGGCGTCGCCCTGGAGGTAGCCGAGCAACTCCGCGTCGGCGCGCTCCAGTTGGGCGAAGACCGCTTCGGCGTGCCGCAGCACCAGCTGGGCCGCGCCGGTCAGCCGCACCCGCCGGCCGTGCGCCTCCAGGAGCGTCACCCCGAGCGCCTTGGCCAGCCCGGTCAGCTGCTGGGAGACCGCCGAGGGCGTCATGTGCAGCGCCTCGGCGGTCGCGGTGACCGTGCCCTGCTCCTGGAGGGTGCGCAGGATCCGCAGCTTCTTGATGTCCCAGTCGGCCATGCCGGCAGCGTACGCAGTCAGCGGCGGCCGCCGGCACCGAGCGCGACGCCCGCGACGATCAGGACCATGCAGAGCAGCTGCACGGGCGTCACGGCCTCGTCCAGAACGGCGAACGACAGCAGCGCGACGCAGACCGGCTGGAGGTAGTAGACGACACCGGCCCGCGCGGCGCCTATCAGGGCGATCGCCTTGTTCCAGGTGAAGTAGGCGACGGCGGACGAGGAGACGCCTATGTAGAGGAGCGGTCCGACCGTCCGCGCGGTGGGCGCGAAGCCGCCCTCCGCCGCGAGGCTGACGCCGTACGCGGGCAGCAGCATCGCCGCGCCGAGCGCGAAGGTCATGAAGAGGAACGACACCCCGCCGATCCCCTCGGGGCGGCGGCGCAGCAGGACGCTGTAGCCGGCGAAGGTGGCCGTCGCGGCGAGCATCCACAGGTCGCCGCCGGCGAAGTCGAGCCCGAGGACGGCGGCCGGCGAGCCCTTGCCGACCAGCGTCACCACGCCGGCCAGCGCGAGGGCCATCCCGGCGGCCCGTCGCCCGCCGAGCCGTTCCCCGCCGCGCGCGAACAGGGCGATCAGCACCGGCGAGGCGGCCGCGATCATGGCCATGTTGGTGGCCGAGGTGGAGCGTCCCGCTTGGTAGATGAGGGTGTTGAAGAGGGTGACGCCGAGCAGCGCGGCCAGCGTGAGGAAGCCGAGGTGGCGGCGGATGACCGGCCACTCGCGGCGGACCCGCCCGGCGGCGAACGGCGCGACCGCGAGCAGCGCGATGACCCACCGCCAGAAGGCGGTCTGGACGGGCGGGACGGTGTCGTGCAGGGCGCGGGCGATGACGAAGTTGCCGGACCAGACGACGGTCGCCGTCAGGGCGAGCGTCAGCCCGGCTCCCTGCGCGGACAGCGGCGTACGACGGTCGCGGACCCGTTCCAGAACTGCCACGGTTTCCTCTTCTCGGGGGTGGTGGATCTCCACCGTGACAGCCCCAGAACCATCAGGTCCATCGAATATTTTCCATCATTCCTTGCAGGAAATCTGAAAGGTCAGCCAGCCCTCCAGCCTCTCCAGCACCGGCCCTCGACCGGGCTCCCCTCAGCGGCGGGCCTCGCGGCGGGCGCGGATGGCCGCCTGCCGCTCCTCGAACTTGCGGGCCTGGTCGTCGAGGCCGTCCATGAAGAGCCCCAGCTCCTCCTGGGCCGCCAGACCGGCCGGTCCCAGGCCGCCGATCTCCAGCACCTTCAGGAAGCGCAGGACGGGCTGCAGCACGTCGTCGTGGTGGATCCGGAGGTTGTAGATCCCGCCGAGGGCCATCCGGGCGGCGGCCCGCTCGAAGCCGGGGATGCCGTGCCCGGGCATCCGGAAGCCGGTGACCACGTCCCGCACCGCGACCATGGTCTGGTCGGCGGCCAGCTCGAAGGCCGCCCCGAGCAGGTTGCGGTAGAAGAGCATGTGCAGGTTCTCGTCGGCGGCGATCCGGGCCAGCATCCGGTCGCAGACCGGGTCACCGGAGTGGTGGCCGGTGTTGCGGTGCGAGATCCGGGTGGCCAGCTCCTGGAAGGCGACGTAGGCCACCGAGTGCAGCATGCTGTGCGAGTTGTCGGCCTCGAAGCCCTCCGACATGTGGGCCATGCGGAACCGCTCCAGCTCGTCCGGGTCGACGGCCCGGCTGGTGAGCAGGTAGTCGCGCATCACGATGCCGTGCCGGCCCTCCTCGGCGGTCCAGCGGTGCACCCAGGTGCCCCAGGCGCCGTCGCGTCCGAAGAGGGTGGCGATCTCGTGGTGGTAGCTGGGGAGGTTGTCCTCGGTGAGGAGGTTGACCACCAGGGCGGTCCGGCCGATGTCACTGACCTTGGACTGCTCGGGCGCCCATTCCTCGCCGTCCTCCAGCACACCGGGGAAGTTCCGGCCGTCGCTCCAGGGGACGTACTGGTGAGGCATCCACTCCTTGGCGACCGTCAGATGCCGGTTCAGTTCCTTCTCGACGACCTCTTCGAGCGCGTAGAGCAGCTTGGCGTCGCTCCACGCGGCCTGGCCGAGCTCTCCGTTGTGGGAGGGGGCGATGGTCAAGGGGAACTCCTGGGGACGATGAGCTACGGGACCGTAGGTTGAACCTACGGCTGCGTAGGTTACGTCATCGTAGGTGAGCTCCGGTTAAGTGACCCGTTCGCGCAAATCGGCCGAAAATCACGCGATAGCCGCCTCGCAACCCGTTTTTCACCTGCGGAAATAGCCGGGTACGCCAAAGGGCGCCGCTCGGTTGTTGTCACCGAGCGGCGCCCTGGAAGGTCGCCGGGGCCCGTGCGGGCCCGGGGTACGGCCGGGGCTCAGCCCTGGGAATTCGTCTTGCGGGACTTGTCGGTCAGGATGACCAGCCCCGCGATGATGAGGAAGATCACGATGGGGGCGGCGACATAAAGGCCGAGCGTCTGGGCGACGTTCAGACCGGGACCCGGGTCGTCACCATCGTCGCGGGTGAGCGCAAACGCGGGGGACGACATCAGCAGCATCAGCGCGGTGCCGGCAGTGACGGTTCCGGCGCGCAGGGCATTCTTCTTGACCTTGTTGCTCACGAACATCAACGTATCGGATGCCCCGCCGCCCCGCGCGCCCGGGGTGGGCATCGGCACGCACCCGCGCCACCGGGCCCGGGCCGCGGTGGAGGGTGAGGGCAGCGGCGGCCCGGCGGAAACCGGCTATCGCCGGCCGTCGGCCAGTTCGCGCATCAAGGCGTGCAGCCGCGGAGAGGCGGCCAGCTCCTCCAGGGTCTGCGGCCGCCCGTCCGGACCGGCCACCGGCAGCCGCCAGTTCGGGTATTCGTCCCAGGTCCCCGGGAGGTTCTGCGGACGCCGGTCCCCCACCGCGTCCGGCAGCCAGACCCCGACCAGCTGCGCCGGGGTGCGCAGCAGGAAGCGGTGCACGGCCTTGACGACCGCCTCCTCGTCGCCGGTGCCCTCGGGCAGCAGGCCGCGGCGGATCAGCTCCCCGAACCAGGCGGCGAGCTCGCACTTCCCGCGGGACCGTTCGCGCTCCGGGGGCCCGGCGAGCAACCCGAGCCGTTCGCGCAGGGCGAGGTCGTCGCCGGTCAGCCGGGCCGCGGTGCTGGGCAGGTCGTGGGTGGTGACGGTGGCGAGGCAGCCGCCGCGCCACTCGTCGGGGGCCAGGATGCGCGCCTCGCCGCCGGTCGCCGGGTCCACACCGGCGTAGTCCCGCTCGAACCACAGCACCGAGGTGCCGAGGACGCCCCGCTCGGCGAGCGCCTCGCGCACGCCCGGTTCGACGGTGCCCAGGTCCTCGCCGATCACCGCGGCGCCGGCCCTGTGCGCCTCCAGGGCCAGCACCGAGAGCATCGCCTCCCCGTCGTAGCGTACGTAGGCGCCCTCGGTCGGCGGCCGGCCCTCGGGGACCCACCACAGCCGGAACAGTCCCATCACGTGGTCGATGCGCAGGGCCCCGGCGTGCCGCAGCAGACCGCGCAGCAGCTCGCGGTAGGGGGCGTAGCCGGTGGCGGCCAGTGCGTCCGGGCGCCACGGCGGCAGGCCCCAGTCCTGGCCGCGGGCGTTGAACGCGTCCGGCGGCGCCCCGATGGACATGCCGGCGGCGAACGCATCCTGCTGCGCCCAGGTGTCGGCGCCGGAGGGGTGCACCCCGACGGCGAGGTCGTGCACCAGCCCGACGGCCATCCCGGCCTCCTCGGCGGCCCGTTGGGCGGCGGCGAGCTGCTGGTCGGTGAACCAGGCGAGCCGGCAGTGGAAGTCGATCCGGTCCATCAGCCGCGGCCGCAGCCGGGCGGTGTCGGCGGACCGGGGGTCGCGCAGCCCGGCCGGCCAGGTCCGCCAGTCGGGGCCGTGCCGCTCGGCGAGCGCGTACCAGGTGGCGTGGTCCTCCAGCGCCCGCCCCTGTTCGGCGAGGAAGTCGCAGTACGCGGCCCGCCGGCCCGGTGAGAGCGGGACCGCGCAGAGCAGCTCCAGGGCCTCGCGCTTGAGCTCCCAGACCGCGTCCCGGTCGATCAGTGCGCCCCGTTCCAGTACGCCGTCGCGCAGTGCGTGGGCCCGCGCGGCGAGTTCGTCGGCACGTAACCGGGCGGCCCCGGTCAGCTGGGCGTACTCCGGGATCTGCTCGATCCGCAGGTGGACCGGGTCGGGGAAGCGGCGCGACGAGGGGCGGTAGGGCGAGGGGTCGGTGGGCGGTCCGGGGACGGCCGCGTGCAGCGGGTTGAGCTGGACGAATCCGCTGCCCAGGGCACGCCCGGACCAGGCGGCGAGGTCGGCGAGGTCACCGAGGTCGCCCATGCCCCAGGAGTGCCGGGACAGCAGGGAGTAGAGCTGCACCAGGAAACCGTGACTACGGGCGGGTGGTGCGGGCACCCGATCAGGAGCGACGATCAGCCGGGCGCGTGCCGTGCGGCCGTCGGGCGCCTCGGCGTGCAGCGTGTGCAGGCCCAGCGGCAGCCGGGCGAGCGCCGGTCCGGCGCCCTCGTGCGGCCTGCCGCGGGGCTGCCGCGGTACGTCGTGGAACTGCCCGTCCTCGGCCTCCACCCGCAGGGCGGTGCCTTCGGGGAGGCCGGTGAGGTCGGGCGGCCGGCCCGGGCGGGCGACGACGGAAGGAGGGAGCAGGGCGCGGCCCGCGGCGTCCTCGTACGCGGCGAGTGCGGCGCGTACGGCGTGCGGGGTCGAGGCGTCGACCCCCAGTGCGGCGAGCACGGCGACGACGGTGTCGTCGGCGATCTGGACGCTTCTGCCCGGTGCCGGTTCGTACGACGTGGCGACGCCGTGCAACCGGGCGTGCCGCGCGCGGCCCATGGGTCGTCAGACCTCCATGGACTCCGTTCCCAGGCCGGCGGCTGTCGGCTCGCTGGTCAGCGGCAGCTCGGCGGCGATCGGGACCTCGCTGGTCAGGGGCGCGGCGTCGGCGAGCGGCGGCTCGCTGGTGAGGGGCGGCTCGGCGAAGCTGTAGGAGCCGGAGCCGTCCAGGCCGGAATCGGGGTCGGAGACCCCGGCGAACAGATCGCGCTCCACGGTCGCACCTCCCGGTTTGGAGGACAGGGCGTCGAGGAGCAACTGAGCGGATGCGGCCACGAGGGCCTCCCGTTCATCGGTAGTGGGACACGTTGGCCCTACCCAGTCGGCACGATCGCAGACGCAATCTTCCACGAAACGTGACTCACGTCACAGTATGCCGTACGCAGGCGATTTCCCCGCGCGCGCCGCCGCGGTGCGCGAAGAACGCGGTGCGAGCGGGCCCGGAACAGGAAGTTCTGCGGACCGGCGGACCCGGCGGATCCGTCCCGCGACGGTGGCCGCGACCGGCGCGGAGCCGCCCGTCCGGGACCCCCGCCATCACCCGGTTGACACCCTCACCGCCACAATGGTGGGCTCACGGCCGAAGGTCTGTCCGAACGGACCTCGGCGGGTGAGACCAGCGGATTGTTCAGGGGAAATACGGGGTGCCGGCGCGAGCCGGCGAGCAGCGGACGCGGACGAGGAGCAGCCGTGCGAGGCCGGGGCGTGTGGGGCGTCGGAAGAATCGGTAGGAACGGCAGGGGGAGCGGCGCGGGCACCAGGGCACGGGTGGCGGGGACCACCGCACTGGCCGCCGCGGTCATCGGGGGGCTGCTCGGCGGGGTGCCCAGCGCCCAGGCGGCACCGGCCGACCCGGCCGTCGGCAGTCCCGACCAGCCGGACCGGCCGGCCGGGGCGGGGCAGGTGCCCGCCGTCTGGCCACGGCCGCAGTCGCTGCGCGAGCTCGGCGACGCGGTCCCGCTCGGCGCCGCGGCCGTCGTGGTCGCCGCCCCCGACACCGACCCCTACGCACTGGACGTGGTGCTCGGTCTGCTGCGGGACGCCGGGGTGCGCACGGTGCACCAGGTGGCGCCCGGCGAGCGGCTGCCCGCGGCCGGGCCGGTGATCCGCATCGGCGGCGCCCAGGCCGCGGACGCCCTGCGGGCCCTGCGCGCACCGGCCCGCGGCGACCTCCCCGCCGGCGGCTACCGCCTCGCCGTGGGACAGGTCGACGGCCGCGACACGGTGGCGCTGGACGGCGTCGCCCCGGACGGCCTCTTCCACGCCGCGCAGACCCTCCGGCAGCTCGTCACGGACGGTCCGGACGGCCACCGGCAGCTGGCATCCGTGGTCGTGCGGGACTGGCCCGGCACGGCCGTGCGCGGCACCACCGAGGGCTTCTACGGGCAGCCGTGGAGCCAGGCGCAGCGCCTGGCCCAGCTGGACTTCATGGGCCGCACCAAGCAGAACCGCTATCTGTACGCGCCCGGCGACGACCCGTACCGCCAGGCTCGCTGGCGCGACCCGTACCCGGCGGAGGAGCGCGCCGCGTTCCGGACCCTGGCCGAGCGGGCCCGCGCCAACCACGTCACGCTCGGCTGGGCCCTCGCCCCCGGCCAGGCGCTGTGCTTCTCCTCACAGGAGGACCTGCGCGCGCTGCGCCGCAAGGTGGACGCGATGTGGGCGCTGGGCGTGCGCTCCTTCCAGCTCCAGTTCCAGGACGTCGCCTACGACGAATGGCACTGCGGCGCCGACGAGGACGCCTTCGGCACCGGGCCGGGGGCCGCCGCCCGGGCCCAGGCGAAGGTCGCGAACGCGCTCGCCGACCACCTCCACGAACGGCACCCGGACGCCGCGCCGCTGTCGCTGATGCCGACGGAGTACTACCAGAACGGCTCGACGGCGTACCGCGACGCGCTCGCCGAGGCGCTCGGCGGCCGGGTCGAGGTGGCCTGGACCGGCGTCGGCGTGGTCCCGCGGACCATCACCGGCGGAGAGCTGGTGACGGCCCGCCAGGCGTTCGGCCACCCCCTGGTGACCATGGACAACTACCCGGTCAACGACTACGCCCAGGACCGGATCTTCCTCGGCCCGTACCGGGGCCGCGAACCGGCCGTGGCCACCGGGTCGGCGGCGCTGCTCGCCAACGCGATGGAGCAGCCGCTGGCGTCCCGCATCCCGCTGTTCACCGCCGCCGACTACGCCTGGAACCCGCGCGCCTACCGGCCGGCGGAATCCTGGGACGCGGCCATCAACGACCTGGCGGGCGGCGCCCCGCGGGGCCGGGCGGCGCTGCGCGCGCTGGCCGGCAACGCCGCGTCCTCGCTGCTGAACACGCGCGAGTCCGGCTATCTGCGGCCGCTGATCGACCGCTTCTGGGAGACCCGCGAGGCCGCGGTCAACACCGGCCGGCCGGGCGAGGACGCGGACTACGCCAAGGCGGCCAAGGCGCTGCGGGCCGCCTTCCACACGATGAGCACCGCGCCCGACGACCTCCGTTCCGACCTGGCCGCCGAAGTCCGGCCGTGGGCCGCGCAGTTGGCCCGCTACGGCCGGGCCGGCGAGCAGGCCGTGGACACGCTCCTGGCGCAGGCCCGGGACGACGGGGACGCCGCCTGGTCGGCGCAGCGGGAGGTGCAGCGGCTGCGCAAGGAGATCGCGCACAGCCCGGCGACCGTCGGCAAGGGGGTGCTCGCCCCGTTCCTGGACCGGGCGATGACCGAGGCCGACGCCTGGACCGGCGCCCGGCGCGACACCCCGCGCCCCAGCGAGGGCGCCGACCCGACCGCGCTGACCGTGCCGTTCGGCCGGGTCCGCCCACTGGCCGCGGTCACCGCGCTGACCGACCCCGGTCCGTCCGCGGGCGCCGTCTCCCTGGAGGCGCACGTCCCCGGCGAGGGCTGGCGCCGCCTCGGCCGGCTCTCCGCAACCGGCTGGACGGAGTCCGCCACGCCCCGGCTGCGGGCCGACGGGGTCCGGCTGACCTGGGCGAACGGCGCCGAGGCACCGTCCGTGCACGCCCTGACCCCGTGGTTCGCGGACACTCCGGCGGCCGGTCTGGAACTCTCCCGTACGGAGTCGGACGCGCAGACCGGCGGCAGCGCCCGGGTGGACGCGCGGATCTTCTCCCGGCGCCCCGGCGACGTCCGCGGCAGGCTGACGGTCAAGGCCCCCAAGGGCTTCACCGTGCACGCGCCCGAGGAGGTCACCGCGCCGCGCGGCGGCACCACGACGGTCCCGCTCACCGTGGACGTCCCCGAGGGCACGCCGTCCGGCACGTACCGGATCCCGGTGGAGTTCGACGGCGCCGAGCAGACCCTGACCGTACGGGCGTATCCGCGCACCGGCGGCAAGGACCTGGCGCGCGGCACGGTCGCCACGTCCTCCGGCGACGAGACCCCCGACTTCCCGGCGTCCGCGGCCACCGACGGCAATCCCGGGACCCGCTGGTCCTCCCCCGCCGAGGACGGCGCCTGGCTGCAGTTCGCGCTGGCCCACCCGACCCGCCTGGGCCGGCTCGTCCTCCACTGGCAGGACGCCTACGCCGCCCGCTACCGCATCCAGGTCTCACCGGACGGGCGCAGCTGGCGTACGGCCGCGACCGTGCGGGACGGCAAGGGCGGGCGGGAGTCGATCAGGATGGACGCGAAGGACGCCCGCTTCGTCCGCATCCAGGGCGACAAGCGGGCGACCCGGTTCGGGTACTCGCTGTGGTCGGTGGAGGCTTACGCGGTCGAAGACCGCGGGTGACTGCCGAAGACCGCAAGTGACTACCGAGGACCGCGAGTGACTGCCGAAGACCGTGGGTGACCGCCGAAGACCGTGGGTGACTGCCGAAGACCGCAGCCGGCTGCTTGTCGTGTCCGGGCGGCGGGAACCGAGTTCCGCCCGGACACGACGAAGGCCCGGTCTATGCCGACACGGCATCGATCCGGGCCAAGGCGTCGTCCGCGCCGTACGGCTGCAAATACGGCAGCCAGCGCGGATCACGATGCCCCGTGCCGATGATCCGCCACGCCAGTCCTGACGGCGGGGCGGGCTGATGGCGCAGCCGCCAGCCGATCTCGGCGACGTGGCGGTCCGCCTTGACGTGGTTGCAGCGCCGGCAGGCGGCGACGACGTTCTCCCAGGTGTGCTGACCTCCGCGGCTGCGCGGGATGACGTGGTCGACGCTGGTTGCGACGCCACCGCAGTACATACAACGACCGCCGTCACGCGCGAAGAGCGCCCGGCGGGTCAGTGGCACGGGGCCACGAAAGGGCACCCGCACGAACCGCTTCAGGCGGACCACACTGGGAGCCGGAACAACACGGGTCGCGCTGTGCATCAGGGCGCCGGACTCCTCGAGGCTGACAGCCTTCTCATTGAGGACGAGGATGAGCGCGCGGCGGAGCGGTACGACGCCGAGCGGCTCGTACGACGCATTGAGGACCAGGACATGCGGCACGGGTGCCTCCTTGTACGCCGGCGGCGCGTGGCTCGCGCCGGGACGATCTCTCCACAGTGTCCCCCGGTGCCTGGTCGGAGCGCCACCATGACCGGGTAACGGCCCTGAGGTGTTTTCCACCACACCCCCACCGGTCCCGTCGGATACGGCTCATTACGGCCTTCCGCGGACGTGACCGGTCGAACACGGGCGCGGGCCACCCAGGTTGCCCCGTTAGTGTGGTTGGTCAGCCCGGTCGCCGGCCCCCACACCGGCCCGGGTCTGCTGTCCCACACGGAAGGTTCGACTGTGTTCTGGTCCGCTTCGACGGTTGCCGCCGCGCACCTGCGCGCCGCCCCCGCCGGCTCCACCGGCTCGTCCTCGCTCGACGACGCCACGGAGAAGGCCACCAACGCCGCCGGCTGGGTGCAGGAGAACTGGGGGACGTGGCTCACGTCCGGCCTGCAGATCCTGCTCATCCTCGTGATCGCGGTCGTGCTGCGGCATGTGATACGCCGCACGATCACCAAGCTCATCGAGCGGATGAACCGCACCGCGGCCGCCGCCGTGGGCACCGCGCTGGGCGGGCTGCTGGTCAACGCCGAGCGCCGCCGGCAGCGGTCCGAGGCGATCGGCTCGGTCCTGCGCAGCGTCGCCTCCT
Organism: Streptomyces sp. NRRL S-337; assembly: GCF_000720175.1. Taxonomy (GTDB): domain Bacteria; phylum Actinomycetota; class Actinomycetes; order Streptomycetales; family Streptomycetaceae; genus Streptomyces; species Streptomyces siderophoricus. The sequence goes on along the minus strand of NZ_JOIX01000026.1, from coordinate 105,162 downwards.
TCGTGATCATGGGCACGGCCGCGCTGACGGTCCTGTCGGTCCTGAAGATCAACCTGGCGCCGCTGCTCGCGAGCGCGGGCGTGGCGGGCGTCGCGATCGGTTTCGGCGCCCGCAACCTCGTCACGGACTTCCTCTCCGGCGTCTTCATGATCCTGGAGGACCAGTACGGCGTCGGCGACGAGATCGACGCGGGGGTGGCCACCGGTACGGTCATCGAGGTCGGCCTGCGGGTCACCAAGCTGCGCGGCCCGAACGGCGCGATCTGGTACATCCGCAACGGCGAGGTGAAGCGGATCGGCAACCTCAGCCAGGGCTGGTCCACGGCCGCCGTGGACGTCGTCCTCGCCGCCGACCAGGACCTCCAGCGGGCCCGCGACACGATCACCGCGGCCGGTGCGGAGATGTCGAAGTCCGAGCCGTGGAACGAGCAGCTGTGGGAGCCGGTGGAGGTGCTCGGCCTCAGCGAGGTGCACCTCGACACGGTCACCCTCTCGGTCGCCGCCAAGACCATGCCGGGCAAGGCCGCGGGCGTGGAGCGCGAACTGCGCTGGCGCATCAAGCGGGCCCTGGACGCCGCCGGCGTCCACCTCGCCCCGCGCCCGGCCCCCGACGAGGAGGAAGAGCCCCCCGCCGCCGACGCCACCGCCACCATCGCCGCCCCCTCGGCGCTCAGCAACCCCACGTCGCCCCAGGCCCAGGCCGTGGAGCCGCTGGCGGCGGCGCCGAAGTCGGTGAACTAGGCCGCCACTCGCAGCACAGGAAGGGAGGGGCGTGCCGCCGTAGCGCGGTGCGCCCCTCCCTTCCGTGTACGCCGGCTCCCTTCCGCGTACGCCGTCCGCTGCCCGCGCGCCCTCCGTGTGACGACCTCTGCGCCGGCTGCGTTCGGCCAACTCGCCCCGCCGCACCCATTGACGCCGCCCGGCGCGCCGCCTACCTTCCTGTTCATCGATTGGAAGGTTTCCTAACAGATGGGTGGCCGGGTCGGCCACCGGTGAACGGGGTGACGGTCTTGGCCGGTGGGCAGCAGACGCAGGGAACGCCCGGAACGCCACGGGTGTTGCGCGCCATGAACGACCGGGCGGCGCTCGACCTGCTGGTGTCGCAGGGGCCGCTGACCCGTACGCAGATCGGCGAGCTGACCGGGCTGTCGAAGCCCACCGCCTCGCAGTTGCTGGCCCGGCTGGAGACGGCCGGACTGGTGCGCACGACCGGCAATGTGACCGGCAGGCCGGGACCCAGCGCCCAGCTGTACGAGGTCGATCCGGCGGCCGCGCAGGTGGCCGCGCTGGCCGTGGACCAACTGGGGATCACCGCCGCGGTCGCCGACATCACCGGGCAGGTGCTCGGCGAGGAGCGGGTCGGCACCGACGCCGTCGACGCGGACGCACCCCACCGCACCGCACTGCTCGTCGCCAAGGCCGTCGACGGGGCGCTGGCCAAGGCCGGACTGGGCCGCGAGCAACTGCACGGGACGGTGATCGGCACGCCCGGCGCCCTGGACCCGCAGACCGGCCGGCTGCGCTACGCCCCGCACCTGCCGGACTGGCACTCGCGCGCGCTGAAGGAAGAGCTCGCCGAGGTGCTGGGCACGCCGATCACCATCGAGAACGATGTGAACCTGGCCGCGGTCGCCGAGCAACACGACGGCGTGGCACAGGACTTCGACGACTTCGTGCTGGTGTGGGCCGACGAGGGCGTGGGCGCCGCCATCGTGCTCGGCGGCCGGCTGCTGCGGGGGGCCACCGGAGGCGCGGGCGAGATCGGCTACATGCCGCTGCCGGGCGCGCCGCTGTCCCGGGGCGGCGACCGCAGCGCCGCACGACCGGACGCCGGCGGCGGCTTCCAGCGGCTGGTCGGCTCCCCGAGCGTCATCGAGCTGGCCCATGCCTACGGGGCGCCCGAAGTCCGCACCGTCGCCGAGGCGCTGGCCCGGGACGACGTACGGCAGGAGGTGGCGCGGCGGCTGGCCACCGGTCTGGCGGCCGTGGTGGCGGTGGTCGACCCGCGGCTGGTGGTGCTCTCCGGGGAGGTCCCGCAGGCCGGCGGGGAGGCGCTGCGTGCCCTGGTCGAGGGCGAATTCGACGGACTCGCGCTGCCCCGCCCGGAATTGCGGCTCAGCGACATCGACGGCAATCCGATTCTCATCGGCGCGCTGCGCACGGCACTCGCGGAGGCCCGCGATGCGGTGTTCGACACGACGGGCTGAACCGGCCGGACCATTCCGCAGGAAGTCCTTCTCGCCGTAAAGGAAGTCCGCCATGCCGCTTTCCCGTCTGCGCCACCGGCTTTCCGCGGTGCTGGCCGGTGCCGGGCTGCTCCTCGCCGGCTGCGCGCACCCGAGCGTCGGCAGTGACCGCGACGACCCGACCGAGCCGGTCACCCTCACCTTCTGGCACGGCTGGTCGACGCCGGGCGAAATGAAGGCCATCGACGATTCGGTCGCCCGGTTCGAGAAACGGCACCGCAACATCACGGTGAAGGTCGTCCCGAACGTCACCGACGAAACGATGAACCAGGCCCTGCGGGCCGGCGGGGACGACGGACCGGACGTGGTCTCGTCCTTCACCACCAACAACGTCGGGCAGTACTGCTCGTCGGGGATGTGGGCGGACCTCGACCCGTTCCTCAAGAAAACGGGAGTGGTGAAGGAGAAGGTCTTCCCGAAAACCCTGCTGGATTACACGAGTTACCGGGGCGAGCAGTGCGCGCTGCCGCTGCTCGCCGATTCCTTCGGGCTCTACTACAACAAGGACGCCTTCAAGGAAGCAGGCATCACCCGGCCCCCGCGGACCTTGTCCGAACTGAGACGGGACGCCGTCGCACTCACCCGGCGCACCAAGGACGGCTCCTACCGGCGGGTGGGATTCATGCCCAACTTCCGCCTCTACCAGAACAGTCCGGACCGGCTGTTCGCCCAGTGGGAACCCCGCTATTTCGACGCCCACGGGAAGTCCCGGCTGGCGAAGGACCCCGCCACCCGGCAGTTCCTCACCTTCCAGCGGGAACTGATCGAGGCCCAGGGCGGCTACGGGCCGCTGGAGAAATTCCGCACCACTTTCGGCGACGAGATGTCCTCGCAGAACGCCTTCCACACGCAGAAGGTGGCCATGCACATGGACGGTGAATGGCGCGGACTGATGCTGCGGCAGGCAAAGGTCCCGTTCGGCTGGGACACCGCGCCGATGCCGGTGCCCGACGATCAGGCCCACACCTACGGCAAGGGATATCTGACCGGCACCGTGATCGGCATCGCCCACAGCAGCACCCACCAGAACGCCGCCTGGGAACTGGTGAAATTCCTGACCACCGACACCGGTCAGGTGGTCCGGTTCGCCAACGCCATCCACAACGTGCCGTCCACGAAAGCGGCCCTGAAATCCCCGGAACTGGACGCCGACCCGACGTTCCGCACCTTCCTCCGCATCGCGCGGAACCCGCGCAGCGTCGCCCTTCCGCCGTCCACCAACGGCGGGCAGTACGTCACCGCCCTGCAGGACTTCAGTTACGACGTCGAGGCCGGAAGGGTCCCCGATCTCGGCAAAGGCCTGCGCGCACTCGACGCCCAGATCGACGCCGACACGCTCCAGTCCGAGAACTGACGGCCGGCACCTCCGGTCCGCGCAATGACGGCCGGGAACGACGGCCGGTGAACCGACGGAGAACCGCCATGGCACCCACCACCACCGCCCCCGCACCGGCGCCCACCCTCCGGCGCAAACGCGCCCGCGAACGGCTGCGCATTCTCGGCTTCCTCTCCCCGTGGCTGGTCGGATTCTCGGTGTTCTTCGGCTATCCGCTGCTCGCCACCGGCTATTTCTCCGTCATGCACTACAACCAGATCGAACCGCCAGAATTCGTGGGCCTGCGGAACTGGACCTACGTCCTCACACAGATGCCGCTGCTCGGCCCAGCCCTGTGGAACACGCTGTGGCTGGTCGTCGTGATGGTCACCCTGCGGGTGGTGTTCGGCCTGGGCATCGGCCTGCTCGTCACCAAAATCAAAACCGGCGTCGGATTCTTCCGCACCGCCTTCTACCTGCCCTATCTGGCGCCGCCGGTGGCCGCCACCGTCGCTTTCGTCTTCCTCCTCAATCCCGGCACCGGACCCGTCAACGAGATCCTCGGCACGCTCGGCATCTCCGCACCGTCCTGGTTCAACGATCCCGACTGGGCCAAACCCTCGCTGGTGATGCTGTCGCTGTGGGGCATCGGCGACCTGATGGTGATCTTCATGGCGGCGCTGCTGGACGTGCCGAAGGAGCAGTACGAGGCCGCCGAACTGGACGGCGCGGGCGCCTGGGGGAAGTTCCGGTACGTCACCTGGCCGTCGATCACCCCGATCGTGCTGTTCGCGGTGATCACCGGCGTCGTCCAGACCATGCAGTACTACACCCAGGCGCTGGTGGCCGGAAAGCTCGCCTCCGGTGTCTCCATCGGGCCCGGCACCGTCATCCAGCCCGGCTACCCCGACCACGCCACCCTCACCGTCCCGCAGCTCGTCTACTCCCTCGGCTTCCAGAACTTCAACACCGGCGCGGCGTGCGTGCTCTCCCTCGTGCTGTTCGTCATCGCCATGGCCGTCACCACCCTGCTGATGCGCAAGCGCGCCGGCCTGCTCCCGGCGGAGGACTGACCGATGACCACCACCACCCTTCGCGCCCGCCCCACCCCCGTCCGCACCGGCCACACCGGCGACGGCACCGCCCGTGCCCGCCGCACCCGGCTGCTGCACTGGATCGCGGTGCACACCGTCGCCGTCGCCGCCGCCCTCTTCTTCGTGCTCCCCTTCGTCTTCGTCTTCCTGACGTCCGTGATGAGCGACGGCCAGGCCATGAGCGGCGAGCTGTGGCCGGACAGCTGGCACTGGTCCAACTACCTGACGGTCTTCCGGACCCCCGGATTCCTGGACTGGTGGAAGAACTCCCTGATGTACGCGGGCCTGGGCACCCTCTTCACGGTCTGCTCGGCCGTCCCCGTCGCCTATGCACTCGCCAAGTTCCGCTTCCGCGGCCGACGCACCGCACTCGTCCTCGTCCTCGCCACCATGATGCTGCCGCCACAGGTCGTCGTGATCCCGATGTACCTGGTGTGGGCCCAGCAGTTCCACCTGGCCGGCTCGCTGTGGCCGCTGATCATCCCGATGGCGTTCGGCGACGCGTACTCCATCTTCCTGCTGCGGCAGTTCCTGCTGACCATCCCGCAGGAGTACCTGGAATCGGCGAAGGTCGACGGCTGCGGGGAACTGCGCACCCTGCTGAAGATCGTCGTACCGATGGCCAGACCGGGCATCGCCGCCATCGCCCTCTTCCAGTTCTTCTTCTGCTGGAACGACTACTTCGGCCCGCAGATCTACGCCGCGCAGAACCCCGCCGCCTGGACGCTCTCCTACGGACTGGAGTCCTTCAAGAGCGCCCACAGCGTCAACTGGAACCTCACCATGGCCGCGACGCTGCTGGTCATGGCACCCGTGATCCTCGTTTTCTTCTTCGCGCAGAAGGCCTTCGTCGAAGGCGTCACCCTCACCGGAGTAAAGGGCTGAGAACGGATATGAAGCTCGCAGTGGTCGGCGGCGGCTCGACCTACACCCCCGAACTCATCGACGGCTTCGCCCGGCTGCGGGACGTGCTGCCGCTGACCGAACTCGTCCTCGTCGACCCGGCACAGGACCGGCTGGAAAGGGTGGGCGGCCTGGCCCGGCGGATCTTCGCCAGACAGGGCCACCCGGGCCGGATCACCTGGACCGACGACCTGGAGGCCGGTATCGACGGTGCCGACGCCGTCCTGCTCCAGCTGCGCATCGGCGGGCAGGCCGCCCGCAACCAGGACGAGACCTGGCCGCTGGAGTGCGGCTGTGTCGGCCAGGAGACCACCGGCGCCGGCGGCCTCGCCAAGGCGCTGCGGACCGTGCCCGTCGTCCTCGACATCGCCGAACGGGTCCGCCGCACCAACCCGGACGCCTGGATCGTCGACTTCACCAACCCGGTCGGCATCGTCACCCGCGCACTGCTGCAGGCCGGCCACAAGGCCGTCGGCCTGTGCAACGTGGCGATCGGCTTCCAGCGGAAGTTCGCCGCGCTGCTGGGCGTCGCCCCCGACCAGGTCGTCCTGGAGCACGTCGGGCTCAACCACCTCACCTGGGAGCGGTCGGTCCGCGTCGCCGGCGAGGACGTCCTCCCCAAGCTCCTCACCGAGCACGCCGACGCCCTCGCCGCCGATCTGCGCCTCCCCCGGCACGTCCTGGAGCGCCTCGGCACCGTCCCCTCCTACTATCTGCGCTACTACTACCAACACGACGCCGTCGTCGAGGAGTCGCGCGGCAAACCGTCCCGGGCCGCCGAGGTCGCCGCCATCGAACAGCAACTGCTCGCCCACTACGCCGACCCCACGCTCGACGAGAAGCCGGAACTGCTGTCCCGGCGCGGCGGCGCCTACTACTCCGAGGCGGCGGTGGCGCTGACCTCGTCCCTGCTGGCGGACACCGGCGACACCCAGGTCGTCAACGCCCTCAACAACGGCACACTGCCCTTCCTCCCCGATGACGCGGTCATCGAGGTCCCCGCCACCGTGGACGCGACCGGCGCCACGCCCCTCCCCGTCCGCCCCCTGGAGCCCCTCTACGCCGGCCTGATCGCCCACGTCACCGCCTACGAGCAACTGGCCCTGGACGCCGCGCTGCACGGCGGCCGCGACCGAGTCTTCGCCGCGCTGCTCTCCCACCCCCTCATCGGCCAGATCGACCGCGCCGACCGGCTCACCGACCTGCTGATCGCGCACAACCGGGAGCACCTCACGTGGGCCTGACCGGCACGGCACTCGCCATCGACGCGGGCAACAGCAAGACCGACGTGGCGCTGGTGTCCACCGACGGCCACCTGCTCGGCTCGGCCCGCGGCGGTGGCTTCCAGCCACCGGTGGTCGGTACCGCGCGCGCCGTCGCCACCCTCGCGCCCCTGGTGACGGCCGCCCTCGCGGAGGCGGAACTGTCCCCTCCCGTCGGCCACCTCTCCGCCTTCCTCGCCAACGCCGACTTCCCCGCGGAGGAGGAGGCACTGGCCGCGGAGATCACCGCCCGCGGCTGGGCCCGTACGGTGTCCGTCCGCAACGACACCTTCGCGCTGCTGCGGGCCGGGCTGCCGGACGACGGGGAGCCGGTGGGGGTGGCGGTGGTGTGCGGGGCCGGCATCAACTGCGCGGGCCTGGGCCGCGGCGGGGCCACCGCCCGCTTCCCCTCCGTCGGGCGGATCTCCGGCGACTGGGGCGGCGGTGCGCACCTCGCCGACGAGGCACTGTGGTCGGCGGCCCGCGCCGAGGACGGCCGCGGCGCCCGCACCGAACTCGCCCGCGCCCTGCCCGCCCACTTCGGCCTGTCCACCATGGCCGAGCTGATCGAGGCCCTCCACCTGGGCCGCATCCCCCCGCACCGCCGGCACGAACTCACCCCGCTGCTGTTCACCGTGGCGGCCGACGGCGACCCGATCGCCCGCACCCTCGTCGCCCGCCAGGCCGAGGAGATCGCCGCCATGGCCACCGTCGCCCTGCGCCGCCTGGACCTCCTCGCCGACCCCACCCCCGTCATCCTGGGCGGCAGCGTCCTGGCCGCCCGCCACCCCCTCCTCCACGAGCGCCTCACCCACCTCCTCTCCGAACGCGCCCCCAAGGCCGTCCCCCACGTCCTCACCACCCCACCCGTCCTCGGCGCCGCCCTCGCCACCCTCGACCAGACCACGGCCCACCCGGACGCTTACGCACGCCTGCGCGCGGCTTATGAGCGAGCAGCGCCTGGACTGGAGGGTTGAGCGGCTGGGTGGGGCGCGGGTGGGGGCTTGGGTAGGGGCTTCTCCCCGAACCCTCCGACCCTCCGGGTCCCCGGCTCTCCAGATCTCACTCAGCCCACCCGCACCCCGTCCCCGCGGTGGGTCTCCGTGCGTTCGCCTGGGGTCAGGACGAGGGGTGGTGGCAGGTCGTTCGGGGGTGCGGTGGCGGGGTGGGGGTGGTTGCTCTCCGTGAGAATGGTGATGGGGTGGGTGGTGTTGTTGATGACGACGGTCGGGGTGCCGTCCGGGCGGTGGTCGAGGGGGTAGGTGCCGTGCGGGTCGATGTACGTCGTGGTGCCGATGGTCAGGAAACCGCTGGCCAGCGGGCCAGTTAGGGGATGTGACGCGTCGGCGTGGAGGCGGGTGGCGAGTGGGGCGAGGAGTGTGCGGATGCGGTTCATGATGATCTCCGGCTCTTGGCGTGCGGTGGTCAGGTCGACTCATTCCGCGCTCGACTGCTCTTACTTTCGTTACTGAGAGTAGTCGAAGGAGAGTGGGGGCGGTAGCAGCGCGCGGGGCGAGGAGGAGGCGCGGACGGAGGCGTACGCGCCCCCTTGAGTGACGACTCGACCGTCGGAATGGGCTCAGTCGTCGACTGACAGTCTCGAGTGCCAGTGACCGAGTACCAGTCGTCGAGTGCTAGTCGTCGAGGGGAAGGGCCAGGTCGCGTACGTGGCCGGCGAGGAGGAGGACGGCGGCGTCGACGGCGGCCTGGGGGTCCTGGGCGCGGATGGCGTCGGCGAGCCGGGAGTGCGGGTCGGTGGGGGCCGCGGTGGCGGTGTCCAGGCAGGCGGCGCGGCGGAGTTCCTCGCGCAGGGCGGCGCTGAGGGAGCGGTAGATGTCGGCGAGCACCGGGTTGTCGCTGGCCTCCGCGACCAGGACGTGGAACTCCGCGTCGGCCGCGGTGAAGGTCTCGGCGTCCTGGGCGGCGAGCGCGGCGTTTCGGCGGACCAGGGCGGCCTCGATGCCGGCGAGTTGGGCGTCTGTGCGGTGTTTGGCGGCCTGGCGGGCGGCGACCACGTCGAGGCCCTGGCGGACCTGGGTGACGTGGCTGAGCTCGGCGCGTTCGAGGCGTCTGCGGAGGGCGACCGCGCTGTCGTCGTCGGAGATCACGAAGGTGCCGTCGCCCTGCCGGGGTTCGAGGAGGCCGGAATGGACCAGCGAGCGGACGGCCTCGCGGACCGAGGCGCGGCTGACACCGAGGGATTCGGACAGGGCGTTCTCGGGCGGGATGCGGGTGCCCACCGGCCAGGTGCCGTTCACGATCTGGGAGCGGATCTCGTCGGTCGCGGTCTCCACGAGCGACACCCTGCCCTTGCGGACGGGCTGCATGAGATCACTTCCCTTCGGGTGGTGGGCGGTCGGCCCGGTGCGGTGGGCGATCGCCCCGGTGCGAGGGCGATCACCCCGGGTGGTGGGCCAGTGACCCGGGTGGTGGATCATCGGCCCGGGTGGTGGGCCAGTGACCCGCGTGGTGGGCCATTGCCCCGGTGGGCGGTGGCGGCGACGGAACTGTCCGGCATCCGTACCGGTCACGGGGCTGCGTGGGCTGCGCGGGCTCCGGCCGTCACCGCGGGCTCCGGCCGTCACTTTAGTGCGGTGGCCGCGGACCGGGGTCGTGCGCCGGTTCAGCTGCGCCGCCGGCTCGTGGGACCGCTGTGCGCCGGTGGCGAGGGCGTTCGGGCAAGATCGAGCCAATCGCGGTGTGCGTGTCGGTGGTGGCGGACATACTGCTGCCCATGCACCGGTCCTTGTCGTGAGCGCGTTCGGGCGCCGCGTACGGGCGGGCCGGTGGCGTGTCAGCGACCCAGGGGGAGGATCTGTGTCGTCCGTGCCGACCAGCAGCGTGGCGCCGCCCGCTCCGGCGCGCCGTCCGGCCTGGGCCGAGGGGCTCGACGAGCTGCGCGCCGCGGCGACGACCGAGCCGGGGCGGCTGCGGGTGATCGGGGCGGTGCTGGCGCTGCTGGTGCTGGTCTTCGGGGCGGCCGCGGCGTGGCAGGTCGCGGACCGGGCGGCGGCCGCGGACGACGTGGTGGAGCACAGTCAGCCGCTGACGGCGGACGCGGCGAGCATCTACCGGTCGCTGGCGGACGCCGACACCACGGCCGCCGGCGGGTTCCTGGCCGGCGGGAAGGGCGATGCGGCGACCCGGCAGCGGTACGGCAAGGACATCGCCACCGCGGCGGAGCTGCTCACGAAGGCGGCGCAGAGTGCCCGAAGTTCGGATGCCGCGGGCGAGCAGATCGCCCGGCTCAACCGCCAGTTGCCGCAGTACACGGGGCTGGTGGAGACGGCGCGGGCGAACAACCGGCAGGGGCTGCCGCTGGGCGGGGCGTATCTGCGGTATGCGAACGAGCGGATGCGGACGGAACTCCTCCCGGCCGCCCGGGCGTTGTACGAGGCGGAATCCGACCGGCTGGCGGCGGACTACGCCGATGCCAAGGCCTGGCCGTGGGCGGCGCTGGTGGCGGGGGTGCTGGCGGTGGCCACGCTGGGATGGGCGCAGCGGCGGCATTACCGACGGACGAACCGCGTGTTCAACCGCGGGCTGCTCGCCGCCACGGCCGCTTCCGTGGCGGTGTTGTTGTGGCTGGTGGCGGGGCATGCGGTGGCGCGCGCGGGACTGACGGAGTCGTACGAGCACGGCGCACGGTCGTTGCGGGTGCTCAATGAGGCGCGGATCGATGCGTTGCAGGCGCGCGGGGACGAGAATCTGACGCTGGTGGCGCGCGGGGCGGTGCTCACGGATGATCAACAGGACTTCTACGAGGCCGGCTTCCGCACCGGAATGACGGATCTCGCGGGGCCGGGTGAGCGGGGTCCGGCGGCGGCCCGGAGCCGGTTGGGCGCGGCGCTGGCGCTGGCGGACGACGAGGCGGGGCGGGCGCCGGTGCGCGCCGCGCTGGCGTCCGTACGCCAGTGGCAGGTGCGGCATGCCGAGGCGCGGGCGGCGGACGAGAAGGGGGATTACGAGCGGGCGCTGGCGAAGGTGGTCGGCGGGGCGGGTTCGACGGGCGAGGCCTTCGACCGGGTGGCGGCGGGGCTTTCCCGGGCGCTGGTGCACGAGCAGGCGGAGTTCCGTACGGCGGCGGACGCCGGGCGGGGGTCGCTGGGCGGACTGCCGGTGGGTGCCGGGGCGTTGACGCTGGTGGGGGCGCTGGGCGCGGTGCTCGGGATCGGCCGCAGGCTGGCGGAGTACCGATGAGCGGCGAACGACGGGCTGGCGGCAGGGGGCCGGTGGTCGGCGAAGGACCGGCTGGCGGCAGAGTGCCGGAGAGCGGCGAAAGGCCGGCCGGCGGCACACGACCGGTGGGCGGAGTACCGGTGGAGAGCGAAGTGCCGGTGGGCGGTGAAATGCCAGTAGGTGGCGGGGCGGCGGGGAGAAGGCGTGGTGAGGGGGGCATGAGCGTGCGCCGGCGGGTGCTGGGCAATCTGCGGGCCGTCCTGGCGCCGGTCGCGGCGGGCATGGGGGTGATGGCGGCCGCGGCGGCGGTGCTGGTGCCGACGCTGGCCGGCGGGGCCGGGCACGGTGCCGTGGGCGGCGGCGCGGGCCGGGCCTCGACGCCCGTGGTGACGCACCCGGCGTACGGGCCGGGGACGGCGTCGGACACGTCCCCCGCGGCGGGATGCACGCCGCGGAACGCCGCGGAGAGCCTGCGGCCGTCGTCGGACGACGGGCCGGCGGTAGCGCGGATCAAGGAGCGGGGCCAGCTGGTCGTCGGCGTCGACCAGAACACCTACCGGTGGGGTTACCGCGATCCGGCGACCGGCAAGCTGGCGGGCTTCGACATCGATCTGGCGCGGGCGATCGCCGCGGACATATTGGGACCGGACGCGAAGGTGGTGTTCAAGGCGGTACCGACCGACCAGCGGATTCCGGCGTTGCGGAAGCGCCGGGTCGACATGGTGGTGCGGACGATGACGATCAACTGCGCGCGCAAGAAGCTGGTGGCGTTCTCGACGTCGTACTTCCAGGGCGGGCAGCAGGTGCTGGCGCCGAAGTCGTCGGCCGTGAAGGCGTTCGACGATTCACTGCGCGGCAAGCGGGTGTGTACGGCGGCCGGTTCGACGGGTGAGGCGGAGCTGGCGGCGCGGCCGCACGGCGCGAAGGTGCTGAGGGTGCCGAACCAGCTCGACTGCCTGGTGCGGCTCCAGTTGGGCCAGGCGGACGCGGTGGTCACCGACAACGCGCTGGCCGCGGCGCAGGCGGCGCAGGATCCGGCGGTGGAGCTGAAGGGCCGGCCGTTCACGGACGAGCCGTACGGGGTGGCGATGAACGAGGCCGACACGGATCTGGTGCGCCGGGTCAACAAGGTCCTGGACGACTACCGGGCCGGCGGGGCGCCCGACGGTCCGTGGATGCGGGCGTACCGCAAGTGGCTGAAGGCCGATCTGCCGGACATATCGGGGCCGCCGTCACCGGAGTACAGCGACTGACGCCCTGCGCGCTCCTCCGAAGCGCCGAAGCCATTCCGAAGCGCCGAAGCCGGCCCGGGGCGTCAACCACAGCCCGGGGCCTGCCGGACGCCCGGAACGTCGACAACGGCCCGGCGAAAGTCAAGAGGCCACCCGGGAGCGGTGTCACCCGGCCGATCGCCCCACGAAGTGCCCGATGCCGTCACTATGGAAAGCGGACAGAACAGGAGGCGGAGGGAGCCGGACCGCAGCAGCCGTGCGGACTCGGTCGCAGCAATCGCCGTGCAGCGTACGCGTATTGGAGAGGTGATCGATGGGGGTCCCTGGACCTGTCCCCGGTTCCGCGGGGAGTTCCGACGCCCCGGTGCTGGGCCTGGAGGAGGTGGACCGCGCCCTGGCGCGGCTCGGCGCCGAGTACGAGGCGATCGAGACCTCACTGCTGGCGCTGCAGGACCATGCGGGGCGCCGGCTGCTGGAGGGCGCCGATCTGTCGGGCACCACGAAGGAGCGCTGGGCCGCCACGGAGCGGTCCATCACGGTGCTGTGGGCGCTGTTCGACGCGTATACGGGGGCGTTGGCGGCGGCGCGTGAGCTGCGGGCGCGGCGGCGCTGGCCGTCCCCGGAGGACCTGGCGGCGCTGACGGAGCTGCTGCACGGCGCGGGCGTGACGGTGCCGGGGGTGAGCGGGCCGGGTGAGCGGTACTGCCTGGAGGAGCTCGTGGCGCGGATGAACGGGCTGTACGCGCGCTCGCTGGACGTGATCGTGGCGGCCGACGCGGTGTGGTCGGCGCTGCCGGCCCGGATAGACCTGCTGTCGGCCGAGTTGCAGCGGACCCGGTCGCTGGCGCATTCGGTGGGCGTGCGGCCCGGTGAGCATCCGGCCGGCGACGACCTGGAGCGGATCACGGGCGAGCTGGCGCGGCTGCGGGCGCAGGTGATCGCCGATCCGCTGGCGTTCTGGGTGTCGTCGTCGACGGGGAGTTCGGCGCCGGGCGGCGGCCGTCCGGACACCGCGCGCTACGACCGTGCGGCGCGGGCGCTGGAGGACATCCGGCGGGAGGTGGCGGCGGTGCTGGACGTCCGGCAGGACGCCGAGCAGCGGCTGATGCAGCTGCGGGACGTGCTGTCGCGGGCGGACCGGACGCTGACCGAGGCGCGGCAGGCGCGCGGCGAGGTGCTGGCGAAGATCGCCGCGTCGGAGGTGCCGGCGGTCAGCGGCCCGTCGACGGCGCTGCACGAGCAGCTGGCGGCGGCCGCCGAGTACCGCCGGCGGGCGCAGTGGCACCGGCTGTCGCCGCTGCTGGACAGCCTGGAGGAGCGGGCGGAGGACGAACTGCAGCGGGCCCGCGAATCGTTGACGGCGGTGACCGCGCCGCTGGCCGTGCGGGCGGAGCTGCGCGGCCGGCTGGACGCGTGCCGGGCGCGGGTGGCGCGGCACGGCCTGGCGGAGGATCCGCTGCTGGTGGAGCGGTACGACATCGCGCGGCGGATGCTGTGGAGCGCGCCGTGCGATCTGCGGGCGGCGGAGCAGGCGGTGTGGCGCTATCAGCAGGCGACGGCGGAGGTGCTGGCCCCGCAGGCGCCGGAGGGCAGGGGGGATTCGTGACGGAGCGGGCCGGTGAGCGCTGCCAGCGGCGGGACTGTGCGGGCGGCTACGAGGACGTCGGCGGCGGTGAGCGGTACTGCGACGTGTGCGGGCTGCCGCCGGTGGTGTCGCCGGACGGGCTGCTGGCTGCGCCGCCGACGGGCATCACCGGCCGGGCGTTCCCGGCCGGTCCGCAGGAGCGGGAGGCGGCCGGGGCGCTGCTGACCGTCCCCTCCCCCGGCCCGGGTTCCGGTGCGGGGGCGTCCGGGCGGGTCCCCGGGTCCCGGCGGCCGGTGTCGCGGCGTTCGGTGTCCGGGCGGCTGCCGCGCGAGGGGTCCGGTGGGGCGGCGCGCGGGATGGCGGCGGTGTCGGTGCGCGGGTCCGGCAGCGCGGCCTCGTCCGGGTCGGCGCGGGGGCGGCTGGGCGCGGGTCTGGTGACGGTGCCGCAGGTGCCGCGGCCCGATCCGCGGACGGCGGTGCTGGCGCATCCGGAGGTGCCCGAGCGCAAGCGGTTCTGCAGCCGGGCGGACTGCGGTGCGCCGGTGGGCCGTGCGCGCGAGGGCCGGCCGGGCCGCTCGGAGGGGTTCTGCGGCAAGTGCGGCCATCCGTACAGCTTCGTCCCGAAGTTGCGGCCCGGGGAGAGGGTGCACGGCCAGTACGAGGTCGTCGGCTGTCTGGCGCACGGCGGGCTGGGCTGGATCTATCTGGCGATCGACCGGGCGGTGTCGGACCGCTGGGTGGTGCTCAAGGGGCTGCTGGACACCGGCGACGAGGAGGCGCTGGCGGTCGCGATGTCCGAGCGGCGCTTCCTGGCGGAGATCGAGCACGCCAACATCGTGCGGATCTACAACTTCGTGCAGCACCTCGACCGGGAGACGGGCAGTCTCGACGGCTACATCGTCATGGAGTACGTCGGCGGCAAGTCGCTCAAGGACATCGCCAACGACCGGCGGACGCCCGAGGGGAGGCGCGATCCGCTGCCGGTCGCGCAGGCCTGCGCGTACGGCATCGAGGCGCTGGAGGCGCTCGGCCATCTGCACAGCCGCGGCTACCTGTACTGCGACTTCAAGGTCGACAACGCCATCCAGCAGCACGACCAGCTCAAGCTGATCGACATGGGCGCGGTGCGCCGGATGGACGACCACGAGAGCCCGATCTACGGGACGATCGGCTACCAGGCGCCGGAGATGGCCGCGCTGGGCCCGTCGGTCGCCTCCGACCTGTACACCGTCGCGCGCACCCTCGCCGTCCTCACCTTCGACTTCCAGGGCTACACCAACGTCTTCGCCGATTCGCTGCCCGATCCGGACCACATCGAGGTGTTCCGCACCTATGAGTCGTTCTACCGGCTGCTGGTGCGCGCCACGGACCCGGACCGCGACCGCCGGTTCGGCTCGGCGCAGGAGATGGCCGAGCAGCTGACGGGCGTGCTGCGGGAGGTGGTGGCGGTCCGGTCGGGCGAGCCGCGGCCGGCGCTGTCGCAGCTGTTCGGTCCGGAGCTGCGGGCGGCGGACACCGAGCTGCTGGCGCCGCAGGAGGGTGACAGCTCGCTGCTGGGGGCACGCGGCGCGGACCCCGGCCGGGCCTCGGAGGCGGCGGCCGGCGGGCCGGTGCTGCGGCCGCTGGAGGTGGCCGGTGCGGCGCTCGCGCTGCCGGTGCCGCGGGTGGACCCGGACGACCCCGGGGCGGGGCTGCTGGCCGGGCTGCCGGCCGCCGCCCCGGCCGAACTCCTCGCCGCGCTGCGCGCCGCGCCCGTCGCCTCCCTGGAGATACGGCTGCGGGAGCTGCGCGCCCATCTGGAGAACGGCGACGGCGCGGCCGCGCGGGCCGTACTCGACGAGGTGGCGGACCCGCCCGCCGGGCCGTGGGACACCGCCGTACGGTCCGCGGACGCGTCCGGTGACGGGCCGGGCGACCGGAGCGCCGACTGGCGGGTGGTGTGGCACCGGGGCCTGCTGGCGCTGGCGACCGGCGACCGGGAGACCGCGGCGCTGGCCTTCGACGCGGTCTACGACGCGTTCCCGGGCGAGCCGGCACCCAAGCTGGCGCTGGGCCTGTGCGCCGAGCTGCTGGAGCAGTGGGACAACGCGGTGGAGTACTACCGCCTGGTGTGGGCGACCGACCGCAGTTACGTCAGTGCGGCGTTCGGGCTGGCGCGGGTGCGGCTGGCGGCGGGCGACCGGGCGGGCGCGGTCGAGGCCCTGGAGTCCGTCCCCGCGTCGTCCATCCACTACACCGCGGCGCGCATCGTGGCGGTCCGCGCGCGGCTGCGGCAGCGCCCGCCGGACGATCCGCTGTTGCCGGACCTGCGGGCGGCCGCCCAACAGGTCGAGGCGCTCGCGGACTTCGGCCTGGACGCCGGACGGCGGGAACAACTCGCCACGGAGGTACTCGGCGCGGCCCTGGACTGGGTACTCTCCGGGAGCCACGGTGCCCGACCGGACGGTACGGCGGCCGGCGCCGGACCTCCGGTGCTGCTCGGCAGCCCGCTCGACGAGCGCGGGCTGCGGTTCGGCCTGGAACGGTCGTACCGCCTGCTGGCGCGGCTGGCGGAACGTGGTGAGAGAAGGATCGAACTGGTGGAACGGGCCAACCGCTTCCGCCCCAGGACATGGGTGTGACATGGGTGTGACTGGGCCGTTCCGGTGTGCGGGCTGCAACGAGCCGTACGAGGCGGCGGACAGGTTCTGCGGACGCTGCGGCGCCGCCCTGCCGGCGGCCGCCGGGGCGTCGGCGGCGCAGGCGGCGTCGACGACACAGACGTCTTCGAAGCCGTCGGAGACCGCGGGGTCGCCGGATGTGCCGGAGACTTCGGAGCCGTCGGAGACTTCGGAGCCGTCGGCGTACGAACTGGCGCCGCCCGCGCCTCCGGTGCCGCCGCGGCCCCCGGTGCCGCCCGTACCGCCCGTACCGCCCGCCGGCGGCTCCCCGGCCGGGCCGCCGCCGCCCGACCCCGGCACCCGTCTGCCGGGTGCGGACGCGGGCCCCCCGGCCGGCCCGCCGACCGGCCCCCCGGCCGCTCCGTCGGCCGGCCCCCCGGCCGGTCCGCCAGCCGGTCCGTCGGCCGGTCCGCCGGCCGATCCGCCGGCCGATCCACCGGCCGATCCGCGGGTCGCCGGGTACGAGGCGGTCGCCGACGCCGCGGCCGGGGCGACCGCCGACGGGGCCGGCGCCGCCGCCCCGGAGGAGACGCCCTTCGATGCCCCGTCGGAACGGTCGCCGTTCGACCCGCCGTCGGGCGGGTCACCCTTCGATCCCCCGCCGGCGCCGGCACCGCCCGCCGCCGCGCCCGCCCCGGGGCCCGCCGCGACGGGACCGGAACGGGACCACATGGAACGGGAACTGGCGGGCATCGCGGCGGTCAGCGACCGGGGCCACCGCCACCACCGCAACGAGGACTTCTTCGCGCTGCGGGCCGCCGCGCTGCCGGACGGCGCACCCGCCGTGATGGCCGTGGTCTGTGACGGCGTCTCCTCGGCGACCCGCCCGGACGACGCATCCCTGGCGGCCTCCGAGGCGGCCGGCGAGGCGCTGGCGGCGGCGCTGCCGCGCGGCACCCACCCCCAGCAGGCCATGCACGAGGCCGTCCTGACCGCCTCCGCGGCGGTGGACGCACTCGCCGCCGACCCCTCGGTCGTGCACGACGAGCACCGCCAGCAGAACGCCCCGGCATGCACCATCGTCGGCGTGCTGGTCGGCGGGGAACTGCTGACCGTCGGCTGGGTCGGCGACAGCCGCGCGTACTGGATCCCCAACGACCGTACGGCGCCGCCCGTCCGGCTCACCGAGGACGACTCCTGGGCCGCGCAGATGGTCGCCAACAACCTGATGTCCGAGGAAGAGGCCAACGCCGACCAGCGGGCGCACGCCATCACCGGCTGGCTGGGCGCCGACGCCTACGAGGTCGAGCCGCACACCGCGTCGTTCAAGCCGGACGGCCCGGGCGTCGTGGTGGTGTGCACGGACGGGCTGTGGAACTACGCCGACACCGCGGAGCAGATGGCTGCGGTGCTGCCGTACGACGCGCCGGCCCGGCCGCTGCCGGCGGCCCGGGCGCTGGTCGCCCACGCGCTCGCCGGCGGCGGGCACGACAACGTCACCGTGGCGGTGGTGCCGTTCCCGGCGCCGGCCCCCGGCCGGACGGACTGAACCACCACAAGCCGGTCATCAGGGGAGGGATGACGGCTTACCGGAGGTTCGGCCCGATTCCAGCCGCGGAACGGGGACTTCGGGCGGTGTTGACCGGCCGTCCGACGTCCCGCGGAAGAAGGAGAGTGCGAAACTCCTTGCGAAGGTGGTGGGCGTCGTCAATGCCGCGCCCGGTACTGTGCGACGAAGGCGAAGGGTGCCGGGGCAGGCGGGATGACTCCCGCCGCACGCGCCGCGCGCACCGTTCGCGCGAGGAATAAGCGACAGAGAACCACGATCAGTACCGAGCAGTACCAGCAACACGAAACGGTACGGAGGGGGAAGAACCGACATGCCGACCTGCCCGAACGGCCACCAGTCGGTGGCCGAAGACTGGTGCGAGGTGTGCGGCCAGCGGATGCCGGGTGCTGTCCCCCCGCCGCCCTCCCTGCCTGCCGGCTTCCTGAACACACCACCGCCGCCCGGTCAGCCGACCGGCCAGCCCGGTCCGCCGCAGGGCCAGCCGGGCCCGCCGCCCGGCGGTCCCGGCCCCGGCGGTCCCGGTCCCGGCCCGGGCGCCCCTGATCCGCAGGGCGCCCCCGGCGGCTACGGCTTCCCGCCGCCTGCGCCCGGTCCTGGTGGCCCCGGTCCCGGCGGTCCCGGCACCCAGGGTGGCCAGGGCGGCTACGGCTTCCCGCCGCCCGCACCCGGCCCCGGCGCACCCGGCCCGGGCCACGGCGGTCCCGGTCTCGGCCAGCCGATGCCCGGCCCCGGACCCGACCAGTCCGGTCCCGGCGCACCGGGCGAGCCGTGCCCGCAGTGCCGTACGCCGCGGGACGGGATGGCACCGTTCTGCGCCGAGTGCCGCTACAACTTCCTCACCAACTCCCCGATGTCCTACGCCCCGCCCGGCCAGCCCATGGGCCAGCAGCCCGGCCCGCCGCCCGGCATGCCCGGCCCCGGCGGTCCCGGCACCCAGGGTGGCCAGGGCGGCTACGGCTTCCCGCCGCCCGCACCCGGCCCCGGCGGCCTCGGCCCGGGCCCCGGCGGTCCCGGCCCCGGTCAGCCGATGCCCGGTCACGGTGGCCAGGACGGACAGGGCGGTTACGGCTTCCCGCCGCCGCAGCCCCAGCAGCCGCAGGGCATGCCGCCCGGTCCCGGCCAGCCCGGCCCCGGTGGCTTCCCCGGCCAGCCCGGGCCGCCGCCCGGTATGCCCGGCCCCGGCCCGGCCGGCCAGCCCGGCCCGCCGCCGCAGCAGCAGCAGGTCGACGACTGGCCCCTGACCCCGCCCGCCGCCCAGGGCCCGCCGCCGATGGCGCCCGCGCCTCCCGGCCCCGGCCCGCAGGCACCGTTCGAGCAGCAGCCGCCCGCGCCGTTCCCGCCGCAGCAGCCCGGCCCCTACGACCAGCAGCCCGGTCCGTACGACCAGCAGCCGGGACCGTACGACCAGCAGCCGCCGCCCCCGTTCGAGCAGCAGATGCCGCCGCAGCAGGGGCCCGGGCCGGACCAGCAGTGGAACGGGCCGGACCAGCAGTGGAACGGCGGTCCCGCTCAGGGTCCCGCCGCGCCGCCGCAGGGCCCGCCGCCGGTCGTCGGAGACGGCTGGGTGGTGGCGATCGCCCCGGACCGCGAGTACTTCATGGCGATGATGGGCCGCAGCGGCCCGGAGGCGGCGGGGCTCAACCTGCCCTCCTACTCCCCGGAGCAGGTGCTGCCGCTCGCCAACGGCCAGCTCGCGGTGGGCCGCCGCCGCAACAGCACCGGCGAGTCCCCGGACATCGATCTGGGCAGCCCGCCGGAGGACCCGGGCGTCTCGCACCAGCACGCGCTGCTGGTGCAGCAGCAGGACGGCAGCTGGGCGGTGGTGGACCAGAACTCCACCAACGGCACCACGATCAACCTCGCCGAGGACCCGATCCAGCCGTACGTACCGGTACCGCTCCACGAGGGCGACCGGGTACACGTGGGCGCCTGGACAACCCTCACGGTCCGCCGCGGCTGAGTCCCTCTGGGCTCCTCCCCACGTACCCGTGTCCCTCTGGGCTCCTCCCCACGTACCCGTCTGTCCCGCCGTGTTCGTGGACTGCTGTCGCTTTACGTCCACGAACAAGGCCCCTCCGGCCCGTCCCCTCCCGTTGGGGGAGTGTGCGGGTGTGTGGGGGCGCGCGTCGTACCGCGTACACCTGACGTCGCTGGTCAGCGGGAATAGCTTCTCCGGCGTGTTCGGTTGTGGCCCCGCAGGGGGCCCTCGCGACCCTTACGGGATCTGTTCGACTCACCCCTACGGGTCCGCAGACCCCCTTATACCCCCAACGCCCACCCCCACCGCCCTCTTCCCCCTCCCCCAACGGGAGGTGACGGGCCGGAGGGGCCGGTGTTTGGGACGTAAAGCGCCAGCAGTCCCAAACACCGGCCCCTCCGGCCCGTCACCGCACCCAACACAAACCCAGCCCGCCGCAGGCGCAACGGCGAGAAACCACCACGGCGGGACGGCCAAGTACATGCGGGGCGCCGCAAAGCGCGCAACGGCGAGACGCCCCGCGGCGCAGCAGACAGCTACGTGCGGCGCGCCGCAAAGCGCAACGGCGAGCCGACCCGCGGCGGGAAAGACAGGTACGTGGGAGGCGCCGCAAAGCGCAGCGGCCAGGTACGTGGGCGGAAAGCCAAGCGCAGCGGCATGCCACCATGGACCCGTGAACGAGATTCCACGCGGCACGCTGCAGGAGCAGACCTTCTACGAACAGGTCGGGGGCGAGGAGACCTTCCGGCGCCTGGTGCACCGCTTCTACCAGGGAGTCGCCGAGGATCCGCTGCTGCGGCCGATGTACCCGGAGGAGGACCTGGGCCCGGCCGAGGAGCGGCTGGCGCTCTTCCTCATGCAGTACTGGGGCGGCCCCCGCACGTACAGCGACGGCCGCGGGCACCCACGGCTGCGGATGCGGCACGCCCCGTTCACCGTCGACCGGGCCGCGCACGACGCCTGGCTGCGGCACATGCGGGACGCGGTGGAATCGCTCGGCCTGGCCGGGGAACACGAGACGCAGTTGTGGGACTACCTCACGTACGCCGCCGCGTCGATGATCAACACCCCGGACTGACACCGGCGCGAGAGATGCGTCACACCTCCCGCGTCCCGCCCCGCCCCCGGCATGCGGTCCCGGTCACCTCCCGTCACGATCCGGTCAAGGGACCCCGCAAACCGCTTACCGGACGCCCCGCACTCTGACAGCATCCGGTTCATCCGTTGCGTCGATCATTCGTGTGAATCCGGGCGGCTGACTCCGCTCGGCCGAGTGCTGTCGGCCGACTGCGTGCGACCGAGGTCGTTCGACGCTGAACACGGCAGGGGGGACCGTGGCCGGCTATGCCGTACTGCGCGTGCGGGCGCACCGCCTGCTGCTGGTCGCCGCCCTGCTGTCGGTGCTGCTGACCGGGACGGTGCTGGCGACGCTTGCGGCGTTCTCGGAGTCGGTCGGTGACGCCGGGCTCCGGCAGGCGCTGCGCAAGCCCACAGCC
This sequence comes from Streptomyces sp. NRRL S-337, assembly GCF_000720175.1. Classification (GTDB taxonomy): domain Bacteria; phylum Actinomycetota; class Actinomycetes; order Streptomycetales; family Streptomycetaceae; genus Streptomyces; species Streptomyces siderophoricus. The sequence goes on along the minus strand of NZ_JOIX01000026.1, from coordinate 83,703 downwards.
CTGAACTCCGTTCGAGCAGGGGAGACCCCGGCGGCGGCCTCCACCGCGCTCCAGGTGAAGGCCCAACTCCCGCCCGAGGCACGGAAGTCCGCGGACCGGGCGGTCGCCGCGGCGGCCCGGCGGGCGTTCGACGGGCTGCCGTACACGGTGCGGACGCTGACCCGGTCCGGGCCGTACGCGCTGCCCCGGACCTCGCAGCCGTCCGGCGCCCGCACCGGTGAACCCGACCTCACCCAGCTCGCCGCCCTCGACCGCTCCCGGCTCACCCTCGTCAAGGGCCGCTGGCCCACCGCGGAACGCCACGGTCCGCTGCCGGTCGCGCTGCCCGAGGCCGCGGCCGCCCGGCTCGGGGCCGGGCCCGGACGGCGGTTCACCCTGGACAACCGGCTGTCCGGGCCGCCCCGGCTGACCGTCGTGGTCACCGGCGTCTACCGGCCCGCGGACCGCACCGACCCGTACTGGAACCTCGACGACCTCGGCGGCCGAGGGGTGCGCACGGTCGGCTTCACGACCTACGGGCCGCTGCTGGCCGACCCGGCGGCGTTCCGCGGCGGGCGGCTGGTGCAGGACTCGGTGGGCTGGCTGGCCACCGCCGACTTCCGTACGCTGACCGCGGACCGGCTGCCGGCGCTCGGCGCCGCGGCCGGCCGGGCCCCCAAGGCGCTGATGGCCGATCCGGCGTTCGCCGGCCATGCTACGGCGAGCACCGATCTGCCCGCGGCGCTGGGGCAGTTGCGGCGGGCGCTGCTGGTGAACCGCGCCACGATCCTGATCGTCGCGCTCCAGCTGGTCCTGCTCGCCGGGTACGCGCTGTTGCTGGTCGCCCGGATGCTGAGCGGTGAACGGGCGGGCGAGACGGCCCTGTTGCGGGCCCGCGGCGCCTCCCGGCGGCAGCTGGCCGGGCTGGCCCTCGCCGAGTCGCTGCTGCTGGCCGTCCCGGCCGCGGTCGCCGGGCCGCTGCTGTCCGGGCCGCTGATCCGGCTGCTGGCCGCACACGGTGCCCTGGCCCGGATCGGGCTGCCGCTTGACACCCGGCTCACCGGCGCGACCTGGCTGACCGGTGCGGCCGTGGCCCTGGGCTGTGCCCTCACGGTCGCCGCCCCGGCGCTGCTCGGGACCGGGTCCGACGCGCCGCGCCGGCGGCGGGCCGGTGCGCTGCCCGGTGCCGCCCGGGCCGGCGCGGACCTGGGGCTGCTGGTGATCGCCGGGGTCGCGTACTGGCAGTTGCGGCAGCGAACCGCGGACGGCGGGGCCGGCGGGGCGGGCGGCGGGGTGCTGACCGGCGACGGGACCGGCGCGCTGGGCGTCGATCCGGTGCTGGTGGCCGCCCCGGCACTGGCGCTGCTCGCCGGTACGGTGCTGACGCTGCGGCTGCTGCCGCTCGCCGCCCGGATCGCCGAGCGGGGCGCGGCCCGCGGCCGGGGGCTGGCCGCGGCGCTGGCCGGCTGGCAGATCAGCCGGCGCACCTCCCCCGGCACCGGGCTCCGTACGGGCGGCGGGTACGCGGGGCGGGGTGCCGGGCCGGTGCTGCTGCTGGTGCTGGCCACCGCGCTGGGCATGCTGGCGATCGGCCAGCGCGCGTCCTGGCAGCGCTCGCAGGACGACCAGGCCGACTTCCGGGCGGGCGCGGCGGTGCGCGTACTGGCCGGCCGGACACCGGAGATGGGGCAGGGCGGCGGCTACGCGGCGGTGCCGGGGGTGGCCGCGGCGCTGCCGGTGGGGCTGGTGACCATGGAACTGTCGGGCGATCGGTCCTCCTCGCTGCTTGCGCTGGACGCCCGGAGGTCGGCGGGCGCGCTGCTGCTGCGCGGCGACCTGGCGGGCGGCGTCGCGGACTCGGCGGGTGCGGCGGACCGGGTGCTGCGCGCGGTGGCGCCGCAGGATGACCGGCCGGTGGGCCTTCAACTGCCGCCCGGCACCGGCGTGTTGCGGGTGACGGCGGAGTTGCGGTCCGTCAAGGCGCTGCCGCCGGTGGACGACGGCCCGCAGCTCGGCGACCCGGGGCAGGACACCGGGCCGGTGCCCGCGGTCCTCTCCGTCCAGGTCACCGACCGGTTCGGGATGCCGTACTCGCTGCCGCTGGGCCGGCTCGCGGCCGACGGCCGGCCGCACACCCTGCGCGCGGACCTGGCCGCCGCGGCCGGTCCGCCGGCCGGGCCGCTGCGGGTGACCGGCCTGCTGGCCGACATGGACCAGTCGCCGGTGTCGTACCGCCAGCGGCTGACCGTGTCCGCCGCGCAGGCCGTCACCGCCCGCGGGGCCGTCCGGCCGCTCACCGCGCCGGCCGGGCCGTTCTGGCGGGCCCACATCACCGAGAAGAGCAGTGACGTGGGCGAGCCGTACGGGCCGCGCGCGGGCCGGGCCGAGGTGCCCGCGGGCGGGCTGCTGTCGCAGACGTACGACACCGGTGCCCGGCGCGACGAGTGGAGCGCGGCGGTGACGACCGTGCGGATCACCGCCGCGCATCCGCCGCGGCCGCCGCTCGCCGCCGTGGCCACCTACGCATATCTGCGCGACAGCGGCTCCCGGGTGGGGTCGGTGGTCGATCTGCCGGTCGGCGGGCAGCAGGTGAAGGCGCGGATCGTGCGGGCGGTGCGGGCGCTGCCCGGCCCGGCGGACGGCCCGCCGGCCGGTGGCGGGCTGCTGGTGGACTTCGGGGCCGTCAACGCGGCGCTGGCCGACCTCGATGCCGCGCCGCTGACCGCCACCGAGTGGTGGCTGCGGCCCCGGCCGGGCGCGGTGGGCCGGGTCGTCGAGGCGCTGCGCACCCGCCCGGACATCGACCCCGGCCAGGTCCTGGTGCGCGCGGAGATCGCCCGGGAGCTGCACGACGATCCGCTGGGGCTGGGTCCGCAGACCGCGCTGACCGCGGCCGCGGTGGTCGCCGTGGCGCTGGCGGCGGTCGGTTTCGCGGTCGGGGCCGCCGGGTCGGTCCGCGAACGCGACCGCGAGTTCGCGGTGTTGCGGGCGCTGGGAGCGCCGCGCCGGCAGCTGGCCCGGATGCTCGCCGCCGAACAGGGGGTGCTGATCGTGCTGGCGCTGGCCGTCGGCGGGGTGCTGGGGGCGGTGCTGACCCGGGCGGTGGTGCCGCTGGTCGTGCTGACCGGGCAGGCCACCCGCCCGGTGCCGCCGGTGCTGGTGGAGCTGCCGGCCGGCCAGGTGGCCGGGCTGCTGGCGGCGGTCGCGGCCGGGCCGCTGCTGGTCGTCGCGGCCCTCGGGCTGCGCCGCGGCGACCCGGTGGCGGCGCTGCGCGGGCAGGGGGTGCGGTGATGACGACCGCACCGACGGCGCCGGGGGCGGGTGAGGGCCGGTGAACGCGCTCACCCGGCCGGGCTGGCTGGGCGTCCAGCTGCGGACCGCGCGCGGTGCGGCGCTGGCGCTGGGCGCGCTGGTGCTGGTCACGGCGTTCCTGGCGGCGGCGTTCCCGCGCGGTGTGACGGCGTACGAGACGGCCGGGCTGCGCGATGCGCTCACCTCGGCACCGCCCGAACAGCGGGCGGTGGAGATCTCCGTCGGCCGGGCGGACGTCACCGGCGCGGACCCGGCGGCCGGCTACTCCGCGGCCGCGCTGGACCGTCAGGACCGGGCGATCAGGGCCCTGTTCCGCGCCCCGCTGCGGACCCCGGCGGCGGACGCGGTGCACGGCGTCCGCACCACGAAACCGCTCACGGCCGGGAACTCCTGGCTGCCGCGGCCGGACGGCGTCGCTCCGGAGCTGTCGCTGTACGCGGCCTCCGGCCTCGGCCGGCACGCGACCGTCGCCGAGGGCCGGCTGCCGCGCGCCGCGGCCCCGGGGTCCGGCACGCTGGAGGCCGCGGTGACCACGGCCACCGCCCGCACCCTGCACCTGCGCACCGGCCGCACCCTGCATCTGAACGGCCTGACCGTACGGATCTCCGGGCTGCTCGCGCCGCGGGAGCCGCAGGGCGACTACTGGGCCGCGGATCCGCTGCGGGCGGCGCCGCGCCGGGCCGTGACCGAGGGCGTGCCGGCGCAGAGGTTCTGGCGCGCCGGGCTGCTGCTGGCACCCGGGGACGGGCCGGCGCTGCTGTCCACCGACGGGGAGCCGGAGAAGTTCTGGCACTGTCCGGTCGACGCCGGTGCGCTGACCGCAGGGGACGCACCGTTGTTGCGGGAGCGGGTGCTGTCCGTCGAACACGGCGCGACGCTGGCCCGGTTGCGCGCGGTGGCCGGCACCGGCGCCGTGGCCGACAGCGCGGTGGACGGCCTGCTGGACGGCTACGCACGGACCCGGGCGGCGATCGCCCCGGTGATCGCGGTGGCCGCGTTCGGCCTCGGCACCGTCGCGGGGATCGTGCTGCTGATGGCCGGCGCGCTGACCGCGGACCGCCGGCGCCCGGAGCTGGCGCTGCTGCGGGCGCGCGGCGCGTCGCTGGTGGGCCTGGCCGGGCGGCTGGCGGCGGAGACCGCGGTGGTGGCGCTGCCCGCCGCGGCGGCCGGCGGCGGGCTGGCGCTGCTGGCGGTGGCCGGTGAGCGGGTGGTGCCGGCGCTGCTGGCGGCGGCCGGGGCCGGGCTGCTGGGCACGCTCGCGCTGCCGCTGCGGGCCGCCGCCGCACACCGCCGTCCCCGCCCGGCCGCCCGCGCCGATCTGGCCGGCGCCCGCCCGTCCCGGCGCCGGACGGTCGCCGAACTGACCGTGCTGGTCCTGGCGGTGGGCGCGGTGGTCGCGCTGCGCCGCCGCACCACGGCCGGCGGGGGCGTGGACGCCCTGGTCAGCGCCGCCCCGGTGCTCGTCGCCGTGATCGCCGCGCTGGTGCTGCTGCGGCTCTGGCCGCTGCCGCTGCGGCTGGCGGCCCGCCCGGCCGCCCGCACCTCCGGGCTGACCGGCTTCCTCGCCCTGGCCCGCGCGGGCCGCGCCCCGGCCACCGCGGGCCTGCCGCTGCTGGCCCTCCTGGTCGCACTGACCACGGCCTCGTTCGGCGGCTCGGTGCTCGCCGGGGTCGCCACGGCCCGGGACCGCGCGGCGCTGACCGCGGTCGGTGCCGAGGCCCGGATCTCCGCCGAACGGCCGCTGCCCGCCGCGCTGCAGCGGGCCGTGGCCCGGGTCCCGGGCGTCGAGGACGCCGTACCGCTGCGGATCAGCGTGCAGACCGCGGACGACGGCGGCCCGCCCCTGTACCTGGTGATCGCTGAACCCGAGGCGTACGCGCGGCTCGCCCGCGCCACGGGCCTGGGCGCCTTCCCCGCCGCGGACCTCGCCGACCCGGGCGGTGACCGGCCGCTGCCCGCGATCGTCTCCCCGCGCGTGCGCACCCGGTTCGGCGACGCCCCGATGGCGCTGCAACCGGAGTACGGCCAACTCGTCGTCCGCCCCCGGGCGGTGCGCGCCGACACCCCGGCCCAGCCCGGCGGCGACTTCGTGCTGATCAACGCCCGGAGCGTGGCCCGTGTGCACCCCGACACCTATGCCGAGGCGGACAACGGCCCCACCACGATGCTGCTGTCCGGCCGCGGGCTGGATGCCGGGGCGCTGCGGGCCGCGGTCCGCGCCCACACCCCGGCGTCCCTCACCGTCCAGGTGTCGCTGCGCTCCGCCGAACGCGCCGAGCTGGCCGACTCGCCGCTCCAGCAGGGCGCCGAACGCCTCTACACCGCCGCGGTGGTGGCCGGTGCCGGCTTCGCGCTGCTCGCCCTGCTCCTCTCCCTGCTGCGGACCGCCCCGGAACGCACCCGCCTGCTGGCCGGGCTCCGCACGATGGGGCTGCCCCCGGGGCGGGGGCGGCGGCTGATGGTGCTGGAGGCGCTGCCGCAGGCGCTGCTCGCGGCGGTCGGCGGGGTGCTGGCCGGGGCCGCCGCGATCCGGCTGCTGGGCCCCGGCACGGACCTCACCCCGCTCGCCCTGCCCGGCGCGGCCGGCGACGGCCCGGGCACCGTACGACTGCAGACCGATCCCGTCTCCCTGCTGCTGCCGTCTGCGGGCGTGGTCGTGCTGGCCCTGGCGGTCGCCCTGGTCCAGGCGTGGCTGGGCGAACGGCGGCGGGAGAGCACCGAGTTGAGAGCGGGGGACCCCTCATGAGCACACGGTCCGAGGACGCCACGGGCGCCCCGGTGAGCCTGGCGGAGCTGGAGGCGCGGGCGGCGGCCCGGCGCGAGCGGCCCGCCTACGGGCACGACGCGCTGATCGCCTGCGACCGTCTGGTGCGGGTCTTCTCCGCGGACGGCGTCGAGGTGCAGGCCCTGCAGGGCCTCGATCTGCTGGTCTCCGAGGGCGAGTTGATGGCTCTGGTGGGGGCGTCCGGCAGCGGCAAGTCGACGCTGATGAACATCCTCGCCGGCCTGGACGTGCCGACCGCGGGCGCCGCCACGGTCGCCGGCCGCGATCTGCTGACCATGGACGCCCGGGCCCGGCTCACCTACCGCCGGGAGGTCGTCGGCTTCGTCTGGCAGCAGACCGCCCGGAACCTGCTGCCGTATCTGACGGTGCTGCAGAACGTCACCCTGCCGATGCAGCTGCGCGGCGGACGGCGCCGGGAGGCCCGCACGAAGGCGGCCGGGGAGCTGCTGACGATGCTGTCGCTGGACCACTGCCGGGACCGCCGGCCGCACCAGCTGAGCGGCGGCGAACAGCAGCGCACCGCCATCGCGGTGGCGCTGGCCAACACCCCGGCGGTGCTGCTGGCCGACGAGCCCACCGGCGAACTGGACTCGCACACCGCCGAGCAGGTCTTCGCCGCGTTCCGCACCGCCAACGAGGAACTGGGCACCACGATCGTGATCGTCACCCATGACCAGGCGGTCGCGGACGAGGTGCGGCGCACGGTCGCGATCCGCGACGGGCGGACGTCGTCGGAGGTGCTGCGGCGCACCGAACGGGACGCCGCGACCGGCCGGGAGGCGCTGGTGGCGCGGGAGTACGCGATGCTCGACCGGGCCGGCCGGCTCCAGCTGCCGGCCGACTACACCAGCAGCCTGGGCATGGCGCACCGGGTGCTGCTGGAGCTGGAGAGCGACCACATCGGGGTGTGGCCGGACCCGACGGCGGGCGGGGCCGCCGGCCGCGGGGCCGGTGACGGGACGGCGTCCGGTGACGGCCCGAAGTCCGCCGACGGGACGCCGTGAGGGCGGCTCAGACGGGGGTGACCGTCAGGCCCGACAGGCCGGTGAGCCCGGAGGGCCCGCCGGTGCGCACCGCGACCGATCCGTACGGGGTGCGCAGCCGCAGCCAGCCGCCCGCGGACAGCAGGGTCAGCGCCGGCGGCTCGGTGGGATGCGGGCCGCCGCCGGCCGCGAGCACGGCCGTGCGGACCGGGCGGAGGAAGCCCAGCGACTGGGCGGCGTGCGCGGCGCGCAGCGGGAGGTGGGTGTCCCCGAGGGTGCGCGACCAGATCTCCCGGCCGATACGGTCGCGTTCGGCGCGGGTGCGGCGCTCGGGCGGCAGTGCCTCGTCCCGGGCCCGGAACTCGGCGACCGCGGCGGCCACCGCGCGCAGCAGCGCTTCCGGCGCCGGCAGTCCCGGCACCCGCTGCCAGCCGCCGCGCGGCGGCAGCAGTCCGGCCCACGGCGGGCCGGTGACGGCGGCGGGCACGGTCAGCGTGCCGTGCTCCTCGTCGATGCCTTCGAGGAGGTCACCGGCGGAGACGGTGATGTCGAGGCCCCCGGACGTGTCGCCGGGGCCCGCGGGCGCGGCGAGCCGGGCCGTACGGATCGCCAGCACCTCGAAGGACGGCGGCCGGCCGAAGACGGCGAGCACCCCGCCGCCGGTCTGCAGCCGGACCGCGGCGGCCCGGTCGTAGTGGATCAGCCGGGCGAGGAAGGCGGCGAGGTCCGCCGCCTCCCCGGCGTCGGCGAGGGCGAGCACCGTCATACCGCGACGGCCCCCTCCTGGTGCGACGCGTCGGCCAGGTACTCCTTGAGGATCGCCTTCTCCTCCGCGGTGAGGCGGCGCGGACGCTCCTCGGCGAAGTTGTACGGCACGACGACGGTCGAGGCCCGCAGGTAGAGGGTGTCCTCGTCCTTGACCTCGTAGCCGACCGTCATCGACGCGGCGCTGATCCTCGTCACCCACAACTCGACGGTGACCGGCGCGGGCCGGTGCACCAGCGGCCGTACGTAGTCGATCTCGTGCCGGGCGACGACCGAGCCCCCCGTGAACGACGGGCTGCCGCCCCCCGGCGCCAGCCGGCGCATGAAGTCGATCCGCGCCTCTTCGAGGTAGCGGACGAACACCGCGTTGTTGACATGGCCGAAGGCGTCCATGTCCGACCAGCGCAGGGGGCACGAGTAGAGGTGTCGCACGAGGTCAGCCCCGGGTCAGCTTCTTGTACGTGGCGCGGTGCGGACGGGCCGCGTCCGCACCGAGGCGCTCGACCTTGTTCTTCTCGTAGGACTCGAAGTTGCCCTCGAACCAGAACCACCTGGAGTCGCCCTCGTACGCCAGGATGTGGGTGGCGACGCGGTCGAGGAACCAGCGGTCGTGGGAGACGACCACGGCGCAGCCCGGGAACTCCAGCAGCGCGTTCTCCAGCGAGGAGAGCGTCTCGACGTCCAGGTCGTTGGTCGGCTCGTCGAGGAGCAGGAGGTTGCCGCCCTGCTTGAGGGTGAGCGCCAGGTTGAGGCGGTTGCGCTCACCACCGGAGAGCACGCCGGCCGGCTTCTGCTGGTCCGGGCCCTTGAAGCCGAAGGCGCTGACGTACGCCCGCGAGGGCATCTCGACCTGGCCGACGTTGATGTAGTCCAGCTCGTCGGAGACCACGGCCCACAGCGTCTTCTTGGGGTCGATGTTGGAACGGCCCTGGTCGACGTAGGAGATCTTGACGGTCTCGCCGACCTTGATGTCGCCGGAGTCCGGGGTCTCCAGGCCCTGGATCATCTTGAACAGCGTGGTCTTGCCGGCGCCGTTCGGGCCGATGACGCCGACGATGCCGTTGCGCGGCAGGGTGAAGCTGAGGTCCTCGATGAGGACCTTCTCGCCGAAGGCCTTGTTGAGCTTGTCGACCTCGACGACGACGTTGCCCAGGCGCGGGCCCGGCGGGATCTGGATCTCCTCGAAGTCCAGCTTCCGCATCTTGTCGGCCTCGGCGGCCATCTCCTCGTAACGCGCCAGACGGGCCTTGGACTTGGCCTGCCGCCCCTTGGCGTTGGAGCGCACCCACTCCAGCTCGTCCTTGAGGCGCTTGGCGCGCTTGGCGTCCTTCTGGCCCTCGACCTTCAGGCGGGCCTGCTTGGTCTCCAGGTACTTGGAGTAGTTGCCCTCGTAGCCGTGGGCGCGGCCGCGGTCGAGCTCCAGGATCCAGCCGGCGACGTTGTCGAGGAAGTACCGGTCGTGGGTGACGGCGACGACGGTGCCGGGGTACTTGGCGAGGTGCTGCTCCAGCCACTGCACGGACTCGGCGTCCAGGTGGTTGGTGGGCTCGTCGAGCAGCAGCAGGTCGGGGGCCTCCAGCAGCAGCTTGCACAGCGCGACGCGGCGGCGCTCACCACCGGAGAGGTTGGTGACCGCCCAGTCACCGGGCGGGCAGCCCAGCGCGTCCATGGCCTGCTCCAGCTGGGTGTCCAGGTCCCACGCATTGGCGTGGTCGAGGTCCTCCTGGAGCTTGCCCATCTCCTCCATGAGCTCGTCGGAGTAATCGGTGGCCATCAGCTCGGCGACCTCGTTGAAGCGGTGCAGCTTGCCCATGATCTCGGCGGCGCCGTCCTGGACGTTCTGCAGCACCGTCTTGGACTCGTCCAGCGGCGGCTCCTGCAGGAGCATGCCGACGGTGTAGCCCGGAGAGAGGAAGGCATCGCCGTTCGACGGCTGCTCGAGACCGGCCATGATCTTCAGCACCGTGGACTTACCGGCGCCGTTGGGACCCACGACACCGATCTTCGCGCCCGGCAGGAAGCTCAGCGTCACGTCATCAAGGATGACCTTGTCGCCGTGCGCCTTGCGCGTCTTGCGCATCGTGTAGATGTACTCAGCCAAGAGAAACCGTCCGGCAGATTGGATCGATCAGGGTCTGTGCGGCACCGCCCCGGGGCCACCGTCCGTCGTACGTCCGTCATGCGTGCGCCGGCGTGGCGTCGTGACGTCCGTCGCGACCGTGGGAGGGCAGATACACCCATCTTGCCGTACGTCCGTCCCCGGAAGGAAACGGGTGCCGAGGGGCGGACGCCCGCGAGGCGGTGCGGGCACGGCGGGCGGGGTGCGGGGGGTCGGGGGCCGACGGCGGCGTCGGGGCACTCATGAGGGCGCGCCCCGGGACCGCATGTCCGTGGCCCCGAACCGTTAACCGTCCGGGGCCACGTTTTGTTCCCGCCACGCGCAGATCGTGGTTCCCGCTACGCGCAGACCGCCTCGTCATTGCCCCGTCGATTGCGTCGTTGCCGCTGGTCGCGGGGCTTGGGGCTGCTGACGAAAACACGGGCGCCCGGCCGGTCACCTCTCGGTGACCGGCCGGGCGCCCGCCGTTACTGCACGCCCGCTACGGGGCGCCTGCTGCCGATGCCCTTACTGGGCGGGGGTGCCGGCCTTCTTCTTGCGGAGGAAGAACACCGCGGCGCCGCCGACCACGACCAGGACGACCGCGACGCCCGCGATCATCGGGGTGGCGCTGCTGGAACCGGTCTCGGCGAGGTCGGTGCCGTGGCCGCCACCGGTGTTGCCGCCGACCGACGCCGGGCTGGGCTTGGGCGAGGGCTTACCGCCGCCGCTGCCGGCGGTCTTGCAGTCGAGGACCCCGGAGAAGGTCTTCTTGAAGCCGCCCGCACCCTTGATCGTGATCTCGTAGGGCTGATCCTCGGCCACCGGAACGGTCACGGTCTGCGACTTGCCCGGGGCGATCTCGTAGTCCTTGCCCGCCAGCTGGAAGCGGAACGCCTCATCGCCCTTGTTGCTGGCCGTGACGTCCACGCCACCCTTGGCGCAGTTCTTCTCGGCGGTGATCGCCGGGATGGCGCCCTGCTTCTTCCAGGAGACCGTGGCGGCCGCGGAGACCGTGGACTCGCTGGAGCCGGCCAGGATCTGGGTCTGGCTCTTGGCGTGCTCGCCGATGCCGGTGAAGGCCCGGCCGACCGGCACCTTGGTGGCGGCCTGCGCGGTCAGCGAGGTGCTGCCGTCCGCGGCGCCCTTCGGCACGTCGAAGAACAGCTGGGTGCCGTCGGTGGCGCTGGTGACCGGCTTGCCGTCCTTGCCGACGATCTTGACGCCGGCCGGCGCACCGGCGGCCGGGGAGATCGTCACGCTGTCGGCGTTGGTGTGCACGGTGACCGGGCCGAGCTTGCTGCCCGACTTGCCGGAGACGGCCGGCGGGTCCAGCGTCAGCGACGCCTTGGGCTCCTCGACGCTCTGCGCGCTCTTCTCCAGGTAGGCGGCGAGCTTCTCCGCCGCCGGGTCGACCGCGTCCACCTTCGCGTGGTCGGAGAAGCGCCAGATCGCGACCTGGGTGCCGGCCGCCGCGGTCTTCTCGGTGAGGTTCCCGGCACCGGCCTTGGAGGCGAGGGCGGCGAGGTCGTTCACCTGCGGGTAGGAGTTCTGCAGGATCCAGCGGATCTTGCCGGCGTCCGCGTTGTTGTGCAGCGACGAGGCGCTCCAGGGCACTTCCTGGTACTTCGCCTGCTGCTGCGTCGGGTTGTGGATGTCGATGCAGTACGTCTGGAGCGTGCCGCCGTTGTCCACGGCCATCTCGAAGAGGCCCGCGCCGACGCGCTGGTCCCCGCCGTCGTTGTGCACGACCGCCTGGTCGAAAATCTTCAGGCCGCCGAGCGTGGCGGTTGCACCCCCGTGAGCCGGGGTCGTCTCGTCCGCCACTGCGGTCCCCGCGGTGGCTATCGCACCCGCCGCGACCAGGCCGGAGGCCACGACCGCGGCGGCAAGGCGGGCTGCGCCCCGCCTCTTCATCGAAAGCATGAATTTCCCCTCTGGGCGAGGCGGTCGGGTGGGGAAGTTGCCTCGCCGGAAAGATCCAAAGAACTCAAAAGCCGAACGTCAGCCCCCGTGAGCCCCCGTGAGTACTCGTCGGATCTTATGGAGCAGGCGCATCAGGGTCCCCAGTAATGGCATCCCATAAGCGATCCGAATCGCAATCGTTACCGAACACAGGCACCCTGACCTGGCATTATCGACAAATCCCCGGAACGTTTCAGGGCACTGCGGCCTTCTGGGGCGAATTCCCCACCGCGACTGGCCCGGTGACTGGCTCGGTGACTGTATTTTTCTGGCCGGCTGCCTCGGTGACGGGCCCGGTGACTCTCTTGGCAACTGCGCCTGTGGCTTCCCTGTCGGCCCCGCCCTCCGGCCTCCCGCCGGGCCGCATCCCCAACCGCCCTGCGGCCTCCTGCGGTTGAGGGGCGAGTCCGGGGCGCGCGCCCGTGGTCGGTTCCGGGTCCGGGCGCGGGGCCTGGAACGGCTCCGGCTCCGGCTCCGTTGTACTCATACGGCTCACGCGGGTGACTCTGCGGAAGGCCGCCGTACCGCGCGACAGGTCATGCCCGATCGCGACGGCGTCGACCTCGGCGGAGAACCAGCGCTGTCCGCCCTTCTCCGGTGGCTGCTCCCCCTCCCGCAGCCGCAACCGCCCCTGCACCACCAAGGGTTCGCCCACCGCCACCGAGGCTGCGACGTTGTCGGCCAGCCCGCGCCACGACCGGACCGTGTAGAAACTCGTCTCCCCGTCGGCCCACCGCTCCTGCGCCTTGTCCCACCGCCGGGACGTCGCCGCGAGCCGGAACCGCGCCACCGTCACGCCCGCCGTCGTCTGCCGGTGCTCCACCGCCGTCGCGGCGTTGCCCACCAGCGTCACCATCGTCTCGTGCACGGAAATCCACTCCCCCGTCTCCGCGCGCTCGCCGGGTCGCTCGCGCTGCGTCGACCTCATGTTGCACGGATCCGGCAAGCCCCGCCGGGGCCTGTGGACAACCTGCCGACTGTGGACAACTCGGCCACCCACAAGAGGGGCTGGGGCGCACCGCCCCAGCCCCTCGTCGTCCGCCCTTCAGGCCCCCGAGGCCACCGCGTACTGCTCCCGCACCTCGCGGTAGCGCAGCAGCTCGGCGGCGACCGGCTCCAGCACCCGGCCCCGGCCGCAGGCCGCCGCCGCGCTCCGCAGTCGCCGCTCGGCGTCCTGCCCGTACCGCCGGGCCGGACCGCGCGCCACCACCCGGCACAGCCACGCCAGTGCCGGGCCGCCCACCGATCCGACGACCGCGGGCAGCAGCCCGGAGGCCCAGGTCGAGGCGTCGACCAGACCGGTCAGCGCCGCCACCAGCCAGAGCACGCCGACGAGCTGCAGGGCGGACAGCATCCCCTGCAGCGCGGCCGCCACCGTGCACCACCGCGGCTTGACGGCCGGCCCGCCCCGTAGCGCCTCCTCGGCATCGGCCGCCACCTTGTCCAGCGCCTCCGGCAGCCCACACGCACCCCGGTCCGCGGCCTCCCGCACCGCCTGCGCCCAGGGCGCCGGCAGCCCGTGCGCCGCCTCCGCGGCCACGCTCCGTACGGCCTGCTCCACCACCGGCCGGGCCGCCGCCCGGACCACCACCGACTCCCCCGTCGCGTCGCCGCCCCAGGCCCCGGACGTCCGCCGGTGACCCGCCGTCACCTGCCGCCCCACGAGAGAGGGCCCGGCCGGGCCCTTGCGGCTCGAACCTCCGGCGACCGTGTCCTGCTGAGTGCCCGTCGGCCCCGGCGGACGCACCCCGGTCGCCCCGCTTCCCACGCCGGTCGTGGCCTGCCCCGCCCCGGTCGTTGCGCGCCCCACACCGGTCGTGGCCTGCCCCACCCCGGTCGTTGCGCCTCCCGGCCCGTGGGCCTGCCGCGCGCCGCGGGCCCGGCGGCCCCGCATCCGTGCCCAGGGGGACCCGCAGGCCCGCTCCGCGTACCGGAGCCAGTCGCGTTCCGCCGCCCGCCCGGTGGCGACCGCACCGACCGCCTCGGCCAACCGGTCCGCGAACTCCTCACGGGCCCCTTCGGTCAGTCCGACCTGGCTCCGGGCCACGTACACCGACCGCAGCCGCTCGGCCGCCGCGTCCACGTCCGCCACCAGCCGCCGGTCCGCCGCGCCCCGTTCGGCGACGAACTGGCCGAGTGACTCCCGTAGTTCCGGCACGCCCTTGCCGGTGGCCGCCGAGAGGGCGAGCACCGCCGCGCCCGGCTCCCCGTGCTCGCCGAGCGCCAGCCCGTCCTCGTCGAGCAGCCGGCGCAGATCGTCCACCACCTGGTCGGCGGCCTCGCCGGGCAGCCGGTCCACCTGGTTGAGGACGACGAACATCACCTCGGCATAGCCCGCCAACGGCCGCAGATAGCGCTCGTGCAGCACCGCGTCCGCGTACTTCTCCGGGTCGACCACCCAGATCACCGCGTCCACCAGCTCCAGCATCCGGTCCACCTGGGCGCGGTGCTCGGTGGCCGAGGAGTCGTGGTCGGGCAGGTCGATCAGGATGAGTCCGCGGAGTTCGGGGCTGCTGTCCGCGGCGATGTGCCGACGGTGCGCGGGCACCCCGAGGCGCCGCAGCAGCCCCTCGGCGCCTGGTCTGCCGCCGGGCCAGACGCACGCCACCGGCTCGGCGGTGGTCGGCCGCCGCGGCCCGACCTGTGAACGGTTCGCCCCGGCCAGGGCGTTGAACAGCGACGACTTCCCGCTGCCGGTGGCTCCGGCGATGGCAACCACGGTGTGCTCGCCGGACAGCCGGTACCGCTCGTCCGCGGCCTCCAGCACCCGCCCGGCCGCCGCCAGCGTCCGCCCGTCCAGCCGTGACCGCGACAGCGCGATCAGCTCCCGCAACGCCTCCAGCCGCGCCCGCAACCCGCCCCCCGGCGCCCGCCGGCCTCCGTCCGCGACCCACCGATAGCCCTCCACCGGTGGACGCGGCTGCACCATGGCCTCCGCGGGCGACTCCTGCGGCGACCCACCACAAGGTTCGTCGTACGGCCCGTTACCCAGCTCCTCGATCGGCCCGTCATACGGCTGCGCGGCGCGGCGCTGCCCCTCGTACGGCCTTTCATACGAGGCGCCGATGGACGCCGTGGCAAACGACCCCACGCGCCCCTCACCGAACGATCCGTCCCGCCCCTCGCCGGACGACCCGCCCCGCGCCTCTCCGAACGAGCCGGAAGGCCCGGCGCCGTACGAACCGGACCGTCCGTCGCCGGACGAAGCGGCACGGCCGGCTCCGTATGCCCCGGTAGGGGTAGTGCCACAGGACGCGGTAGGGGCAGCGCCAGAAGACGCGGTACCCGACTCGCCAGCCGATACGGCGCGCGGCGCGCCACCCGGCCCGCCGTACGGCCCTCCGTATGTCCCGGCGTGCGCTTCGGCGTAGACCTCGGCGTAGGCCCCGGGATATGCCCCCACGCATGACCCACCACCCGCTTCCTCGGCACCGGCGCCCGAAGTGCCCTCCGCCGCACCGGACTGCGGCTCGCCCCGTGACTCGACCCGTGGCTCGATCCGCGCCCCGCCCGTCCCCCGCCGCACGCCCGGCCGCGGAACACCGCCTTCCGGTACCCTCCGCGCGATCAACCCGTCATCCCACGCCTTGCCCGGCCCCGGTTCCCCCGCCGTACGCGCGCTCCCCGGCTGCCCGCTCCAGGACTCGCCGCATCCGACGGCGCCGCTCTCCGCGTCACCCGCTCGCGGCACGTCACCGGCTCTCTCCACGCCACCGGCCCTCCCGGCGTCACCGGCTCTCGCCACGGCACCCTCTCTCGCCGCACCGCCCTCCCCCGCCCCGCTGCCCCCGCCTGAACCCGTACTCGCGGGCGCCCCCTCCCCCACACCCGAATCCGCCGTTCCGGAACCGCTCACCCCGACACCTCCGCCTTCTCCCGCTCTCGCTCCCGCTCGACCACTACTGCGTCCGCCGCCGCTGCTCCCGGCACTACGCCCTCGACCCGTACGCCACCTGCTGCCGCCCTCTCCTGCTGATGCCGAAGCTCCTGCTCCTGCCCCTGCTGCCGCTCGCGCTGCAATACGGACAACGCGGCGATCAGCTCGGCCTGCTGGTCCGGCGGTACGGTCAGCCGGTCCAGCGGCGCCAGCCGCCGCTCGCGCTCCCCGTCGAGCGCCCGTGCCAGATAGGTGGCCAACAGCCGGCCACCCCGGTCGCGGAGCCGCAGTGCGGTCTGGGCGCCCAGGAGGTCGGCGAGGTTCTCGCCCGCCGTACGGGCGCGCCGGCCGCCGAGCAGCGTGGCGGCCAGGAGGGCGGCCGCTTCCTCCGGCTCCACCTGGGTGACGCGTTCACCGGCCGGTCCACCACGCGCGTCACGGGCATCACGCGCCTCACGGGCCTCCTCCTCGGCCAGTTCCTCCAGACAGCGCCGCCAGCGCCGGACGAGCACGCCCAGCCGTCCGGCCGGCCCCGCGGCTTCCGAACCACCCGAGGCACCCGGCGCCTCGGAGGCTCCCGGGGACGCTCCCGGGGCGGCCGCCAACGACAGTTCGAAGGCCGCGGGATCGCGCCGCCAGGCTTCCGCGACCCGCTCGTCGGCCTCCTCCACGGCGCAGGTCAGCAACGAGGTCAGCCCGTCCGTCAGGGCGTCGAGCAGCTCGTCCGACCGGCCGCCGGTCCCGTGGTCGCGCCAGTAGGCGCGGGCGTCACCGGCCAGCACCTCACCGGCGGCCACTTCGCTCCGCACGCGTTCGGCGGCCCGTTCGTACGCCTCCTCGACCCGGCCGGCGAGCCGGAGCCCCGCGGCGTGCTGAGCGGCGGCGGCACCGGCCAGCGCGGGCAGCCGGCTGCGCAGCGAAGCAATCACTCCGGTGGCGGTACGGTCCGCGGCGGCCCTACGGGCGGCCGGGTCCTGGGCGTGCTGTTCCAGCCACTCGCGCAGCCCGGCGACCGCCGTGGCGGGCAACAGCCCGCTGCCCCCGCCTGCCGACTCGGGAAGCTCGGGGATGGTGAACCGCGGTACATGGCCGAGGCCGGCGCGCTGCAGCAGCTCCGCGTACCGCCCGGAGATGTCGGTGGCGATCTGGTGCGGCACCCGGTCCAGCACGGTCACCAGCGTGACGTCGTACTCCTTCGCCGCGCGCAGCAGATGCCAGGGCACCGCGTCGGCGTACCGGGCGGCCGTCGTGACCAGCACCCATACGTCCGCGGCACAGATCAGCTCCGCGGCCAGCTCGCGGTTCCGGGCGACGAGCGAATCGATGTCCGGCGCATCCAGCAACGCCAGCCCACTGGGCAGGGCCGCCTCCACCTCGATCCGCACCGCGAACGGCTCCCCGCCCCCGGATGCTCCCCCCTTACCCGAGCCACTCCCGTCGCCGTATCCCCTGCATCCTCCATGCTCCCCATTCCCCCCATGTCCCCCATATTCCTCATGGTCCCCGTGGTCCCCGTGGTCCGGATGAGCCCCCTCCGCGCCCTCGTCCTCCTCGGGCCCCCAGACCCGGAGGAGCTGCGGCAGCACCCGCCGCCCGGAGAACCAGTGAACGTCGTCGGGATGGCACACCAGCACCGGCGTACGCGTCGTCGGACGCAGCACCCCGGCCTCCGAGACCCGCCGCCCCACCAGCGAATTCACCAGGGTGGACTTGCCGGCCCCGGTGGAGCCGCCGATCACCGCCAGCAGCGGCGCCTGAGGCGACCGGAGGCGGGGAATCACATAGTCGTCGAGTTGGGCGAGCAGTTCGGCCCGATTGCACCGGGCACGGGCGGCGCCCCGTAGTGGCAGCGGAAAGCGTGCGGCTTCGACGCGGTCGCGCAGTACGGACAGTGCGTCGATCAGCCGGGTTCGTACGTCCAAGGTCGCCACATGTGCAGAATGCCCAATTTCGTTGGCTTTTTGAAGCGTATAACCCCTCGTGCGCGCCGCAAGAACCCCCACAGAATGGGATGAGTGACGCATGAGACGATCGCGACAACTGAGACGCAGGCATAACGAGTGCACAACACCCGCCACGCCGCGCGTCAAAAGCGGTGCAGGATTCGTACCTGCCTGCGATTATCGGGACCGCTTCACCGAACCTCCACAACGTGCCACGGAGGTGAAGCAACCGGGACGAGGTACCCGGGCCTCTATCCTGGTCCGCGGTCCGTGATCCACGCCCACACCGGCCCCCGTAGCTCAGTGGATAGAGCAGGTGCCTTCTAAGCACTTGGCCGCAGGTTCGAGTCCTGCCGGGGGCGCCAGGCGAGACCCTCCCTTGGGGAGGGTCTTTTTCGTTTGGGGCGCGCGGCTGGGGGAGGTCAGCTGGGTGGGGGTTCGGGGTGGGCGGCGCGGGATTCCAAGGCGGTGTAGGCCAACTGGAGGGTGTCGGCGGCGGCCAGGGCGGTGAGGGCGCCCGTGGTGGTGCGGGTGAGGCGGGGCCAGAGGAGTTGGGCCGCGGTGAGGGTGGAGGCCAGCCAGACGCTGAGGCAGAAGGGGCAGGTCAGCAGTTCGCCGAGGGTTTCGGTGGGACCGCCCTTGCGGGGGTGTTCGCTGACTTCGGCGGGACCCTCGGGGCCTTCGTAGACCGTGAACGGGGCGCGGAGGGGGCTGGTGACCGAGCCCTTGGTGAGGAGCCTGCTGAGGCGGAAGGTGGCCACTGCGGTCAGGGCCAGGTCCCGGGGGTCGGGCCGTTCCGGCAGTGACCGGCCGCGGCGGCGGATCGCGAGCGCCCACCCGGCGTTGTACGCGCCGAAGGCGGCGAGGGTCGTGAGGTAACCGCGTAGGGGGCGATCCGCTTCGGGTGAGTAGTCGTGCCCGCCGGGCTGCCGTGCGTCGCCAGGCGGCGGTGACTCGGGTGGCTGGGCGTCGGATGGCCGTGAATCGGGCGGCTGGGCGTCGGGTGGCCGGGCGTCGGGCGGCCAGGGGTCCGGCAGGGCGCGGCGACGTTCGTCTCGTCGATGAGTGCGTCTGCCCATGTGGTGTCGCTTCCGTTGCGCGAGGCCGGTCGTCGGTCGTCGTCAGGCGTCGTCAGCTGTCGTGCGTCCTCGTGGGTCGTCTTGGATTCTCGTGGGTTCTCGTGGGTCGTCGCCGGCCCGGCTCTGGCTGTTGCTGCTGTGGTCCCGTTCCTGTGGTCAGGTGCCTGTGGTCCCGTTCCTGCGGTTGGGCTCCTGGGGTCGGGGCCCCTGGGGTCAGGCTAAGCGCCTGGGTGGGAGGGGGCACCTGATGTGGGCGGGCGTGGGGGTGGGGTGGTGTGGGGTGGCGGGTTGGTGGGGGTGGGGTGGGGTGGCGTGGGGGCTTGGTCGGCTTGGTTGCTCTGTCCGCTGCACGCCTGCTCCGCCGCCCGTGCTGGGGCCGGTTCGGTGCGGGTCAGATGGCGGGGGGCCGGGTTTCGGGGTGGTCGGGGCGGCTCAGGAGGTGGGTCGATAGGAGGCCGCCGGTGAGGGCCAGGGTGGCGGCGAGGAGGAAGACGGCGTGGAGGGCGTGGGCCTAGGCGGTGGGGGCCGGGGCCGGGGGCGGAGCGGACTGGTGGAAGACGGTACCCAGGAGGGCGATGCCCAGGGCCGGCCAGGAGGAACCGGGGGCGGTCATGAGGAAAGCCAGGTTGCCGAGGCCGACGATCAGCGAGCCGCCGCCGAGGGTCCAGCGGGCGGGGAGGCGGTGCAGGGCACTGCCGATGAGGGCGGAGGTGGCGAAGAAGGCCGCGGGCTGGGCCGTGGTGACGAAGGCGGTGCCCAGGGAGGAGAGGCCGGCGCCGTCCTGGAGCCAGAGGGAGAGGACGGGCAGGAAGCCGAAGCCGGACAGGTAGTAGACGCAGGCGGCGAGGAGCATGCCGTTGAAGGCGGGGTTGCGGAAGAGGGCCAGGGGCAGCATGGGCCGGTGCGTGAGGTGGCGCGCCGCGGAGCGTTCGACCAGGACGAAGGCGACCAGGAGGGCCGCCCCGGCCAGGAAGCCGAGCAGGGTGGACGGGGCCGACAACGCCTTGGCTCGGTCGCGCCCGGTTGGGGGCCAGACCGCAGGCGAGGGTGGCGGCGGTGAAGGCGGCCAGACCGCGGACGTAGAGGCGTTTGCGGCCCAGGCTGTCGCCGAGGGAGCCCATACCGAGGAGCAGTCCGGCGAGGGCGAGGGTGTAGACGTCGACGACCCACTGGAGCGACCCGAAGCCGGCATGCAGATCGGCGGCGATGCTCGGCAGCGCCACGGTCACGATCGTCGCGTAGACGAGGAGGAGGAACGTGCCGAGGCAGGTGACCAGGAGGGGGAGCCATTTGCCGGTGGTGGCCGGGGTGTTGGGGGTGCCCGGGGCGTCCGGAGTGCCCGAGGTATTTGGGACGCCTGAGGTGTTTGGGGTGCCTGGAGTGTTCGTGGCGTCCGGGGTGCCGAGGAAGCCCGGGGTGCCGAGGGCGCGGATTTTGGTGTCGGCGGTGGTGGGGCAACTGGACTTTGCTGGGCGGTTGTTGGGTGGCTGTCGGCGGTGTGGGGGTTCGTGGGTGGGTGGGAAGCCATGCAGTCAGCCTGGTGTAATGGTCTTGTGCAGCTGAACCCTTACGGGGAGGATCCCGTCCGCTTTGTGGTCGAGCTCACCAACGTGCCTCCGTGCAGCGTTCGGGAGCTGGAGGAACGGTGCGTTGCGGCGGGGATGGTGATCGACCGGCCCGTCGAACAGGGCGACTTGACCAAGGTATTGGGCTTTCTCCGGCGGTGGGCGGAGGTGGTCGACGCAGGTACGGACGAGCGGCGGGCGGCGCTGCTCAACGGGCTGCTCGCCGAGGCGTCCACCCCTCCGCGGCTGACCGACCATGCGGACGGCGGCTGGCACATTCACTACCGTGAGGACGGGATCGGGCTGGGCGGTGTGCTGCGGGCCGTGGGTGCGGTGGGGACCGCGCTGCACCTGACCGGACTGGGCATGCACCGACTGGGGCGCTGTGCGCTGACCGAGTGCGGCAATGCGTATGCCGACTTCAGCCGGGCCGGGCGGCAGCGCTACTGCTCACACGCCTGCGCCAACCGGGATGCCGTACGCCGACACCGAGCCAAGCGGCGGGCGCTGTAGGGGGCGTGGTCGGGCTCCGCGTGCTTCTCTCGGAACACATCACCCGGGCCTATGAACGCGCCACGCCACGCGGGTCCCTGGAAGCGTCACGCGGGCCCCTCAACACGCCACACGCCACACGCCACACGTGTCACGCGGGCCCTTCAACGCGTCACGCGGAACCTATGAGCGCGCTACGTGAGGTCTATTGCCGTCCCGGTCGGGTGAAGGGTTCGTTCGGCCGGGAGGTGGTCGTCGAGGGTGATGGCCGTGGAGAGGTCGTGGCCCTGTTGCAGCATGGCGGCGCGGGCTGCCGGGTCGTTGAGGGCGGCGTTGCGGGCATCAATGGCCTCCTGGGTCGTGGGGGCGAAGAAGGCGCCGGCGCCGCGGCCGCCTTCCTGGCACTGGGTCACATATGGACGGAGTCTGCGTTCGTAGCGGGTGAAGGCCGCTGAGTGGTCGTCGGGGGACGCCGCAAGTTCGGCGGCCAGGACGTAGGCGCCGATGATCGCCGAGCCGGTGCCCATCCCGCCGAGGGTGGCGCCGTACGCGGCGTCGCCGAGGAGGGCGATGCGGCCCGTGGACCAGCACGGGACGTCGACGCGGCTGATGGAGTCGAAGTAGAGCTCGTCGGCGGCCCGGAGGGTGTCGATCAGCTCCGGGGTGCGCCAGCCGGCCCCTGCGTAGGCCCGGGCTATTGCCTCTTTGTGGGCGGGCAGATCGCGCCGGTCGTGGGTCAGCTCCTCATCGGAGGCGAAGACGCAGAACGCCTCGCCCGCATAGCCCGGGTCGGCGCTGCGGCGCGGAGTGCGGCCGACGGTCGCTATGCGGCCCGGTTCGGAGTAGCCGACGGCTTGGGCGGCCAGGTGACCGGCGGACTCCGGGAGGTCCCAGGCGGCGACGTAGTAGCCGAGGTGGCTGACGAAGTCCCGCTCGGGGCCGAACGCCAGCCTGCGCACGGTGGAATGCAGACCGTCCGCGCCGATCACCAGGTCGAAGGTGCGGGACGGGGTGCGCGCGAAGGTGGCGTGGACTCCGTCCGGGGCGGGCGTGAGGGAGGTGATGGTGTCGTCGAAGAGGTACTCGGGCGCCGGGTGCCCATCGGCCGCCGCGGCCAGGCTGTGGTGGTAGAGGATCCGGGCCAGGTCGGAGCGGAGGATTTCGAGGTCGCCGCCGGCGAATTCGGGCGGCAGGGAGGCCAGTTGGCGGCCTCGTTCGTCGATGAAGCTCATGGCGGAGCCGCCGCCGGTGCTGTGGCGTCTGATCTCGTCCAGGATTCCCATACACTCCAGGACGGTCAGATGTGCCGCGCCCCGGAAGTCGACCGCGAAGCCACCGTCGCGCAGGGCAGGGGCCACCTCGACCACGGTGGAGCGGTAGCCGTGGCGGCAGAGCCAGTACGCAAGGGCCGGTCCGGCCACGCTGGCGCCGGAGATGAGGACCGTGCGCTTCCGACCGCCGTCACTTTCGCCGTGGGAGCGGCTCTCGGACCGGTCGCCAGGGCCGCCGTCGGCCTCGGCGAGGCGGGCATCCGGGTCCGCGCCCGGGCTCGCGCCCGCCGTCTGCGCGCGGGACGTTTCGTGCGTCTCGCGTCCCCTGCCGTGGGGCGTCGCCGTACGTCGAGTCATCGTTCATTCCCCCGTCGTCACACATCGTCATCAAGCATGAAGACCGATCCGGCCCTCGGATCGCTCGGGCCGGGCCGGGCCGATGGGATCGGGCCGGACCGACAAAGAAACTGTATCTGATGGACACTATTCTGTGTACCCCGGACGCAGTTTTAGGATGCGGGGATGGTGGGCGAGGGCGAGAAGCGCAGTGTGTTCGGGGATCAGACGGGCAGTGTCGAGCTCCTTTGGGGTGGGCGTGAGCGGCCCAGCCGCGGGCCACGGCCCGCGCTGAGCCTGGAGCGGATCACCCGGACCGCCATCGCGCTCGCCGATGCCGGCGGGCTGGGGGCGGTCTCGATGCAACGGGTCGCGGGCGAGCTGGACTTCACGAAGATGTCCCTGTACCGCTATGTGCCGGGCAAGAACGAGCTGGTCGCGTTGATGATCGACAGCGCGATGGGCGAGCCGCCACAGCTGCCCGAGGGGTGGCGGAACGGGCTGCGGGCCTGGGCGGGCGCGCTGACGACCGTCTACCACCGGCACCCCTGGCTGCTGGGTGCGGCCACCGGTCCGCGCGTCATGGGGCCGAACGAACTCGGCTGGACGGAGACGGCCGTGGCCGCGCTGGCGGACACCGGGCTGAGCGGCGGGGAGCAGCTCGATGCCGTGGTCGTGGTGAGCGGCCACGTACGGGCCCTCGCGCAGGTGTCGGCCTCGATGGGGCTGGGCAGTGCGCGGGCGACGGAGCCCGAGCAGGTGATGAGCGCGGCGCTGAACGAGCTGCTGGTGGGCCGCGCCGACCGCTATCCGGCGGTCGCCGCGGCCCTCGCCTCCACGGAGGCCGATGCGGCCGCGCGCGACCGGGCGAACGAGTTCGGCCTGGAGCGCATCCTCGACGGGCTGGAGGCCTATATGGGCGGCAGCCGGTAGAGGGTTCGACCATTGGGTCCTCAGGCCGTCGGGACCGCCGCGCGGGTCCTCAGGCCCTCAGCCCCTCAGGCCCTTGGTGGGGCGGTCTCCTCAAGCAGGCAGGTCGCGCAGCCAGTCGACCAGGAGCCGGTTGACCTCATCGGGGCGTTCCTGTTGGACCCAGTGGCCGCAGCCTTCGAGGATGTGGGAGCCGGAGAGGGCCGGGAGGGTCACCGGGAACGCCTTGATGGCGTCGGCCAGCCACTGGGTGGGGGCGTCGCGGTCGCCGCCGATGTAGAGGGCGGGCCGGGTGATCGGGGCGCCCTGCCAGGCGGCGAGGTCCGCCCAGTCCCGGTCGACGTTGCGGTAGCGGTTGAGGGCGCCGGTCAGTCCGGAGCGCTCGAATTCGCCGGCGTAGTGATCGAGATCGGCTTCGGTGAGCCAGGGCGGCAGGGTGGTGTCGGCCGGGAAGCGGTCGGAGAGCTTGCCGCCCGCAGGGACCGTGAGCCGCATCAGGCCGCTGCCGTCCTGGTCGTCGGCGGAGGGCTTGGCGTCACCCGAGAGGCCGGCGTAGATGCCGGCCAGCCAGCCGCGGACGTCCGGTTCGATCTCCGCCTCGGCGCGGCCCGGCTCCTGGAAGTAGCTGACGTAGAACTCCTCGTCGCCGCCGGCCCGCGCGAACGCCTCGGTGGGACGGGTGGCGCCCCGGGGCACGTACGGCACGCTCAGCAGGGCGACTGCGGTGAAGAGGTCGGGCCGGAGCAGCGCGGTGTGGGCGGCGATGGGCGCGCCCCAGTCGTGGCCCGCGATGATCGCGGTCTCCTCCCCCAGGGCGCGCAGCACGGCAATGTTGTCGGCCACATGGGCCAGCATGCGGTAGGCCGACACCTCGCTCGGCTTGGACGACCGTCCGTAGCCGCGGACGTCGATGGCGACCGCCCGATAGCCGGCGGCGGCCAGCGCGGCGAGTTGGTGGCGCCAGGAGTACCAGGACTCGGGGAAGCCGTGGAC
Source organism: Streptomyces sp. NRRL S-337 (assembly GCF_000720175.1). Lineage (GTDB taxonomy): Bacteria > Actinomycetota > Actinomycetes > Streptomycetales > Streptomycetaceae > Streptomyces > Streptomyces siderophoricus. The sequence continues at coordinate 59,330 of NZ_JOIX01000026.1, read as the reverse complement.
CAGGAGGACCACCGGGCCGGTGCCCTGTTCGACGAAGTGGATGCGGCCTTCGGGGATCTCGGCGAAGCGGTGGACCGGGCCGGCGGGGCGGTCGGCCGGTTCGGTGGTCTGCGGCATGCGTCCTCCTGGTGGGGCGGTCTCCTGGTGGGGCGGTCTCCTCTGCAACGCCGCCCCTACAGCGGTCAGGGCTGCGGCGTCAGCCGTACGCGGTCGGTCCTGCAACGTTCCACCCTGCAGCGGTCAGTCCTGGAGCGTTCCTCTGCAGCGTTCAGCGCTGAACCGGTATTCCTACGCGTTCAGCCCTGCAGCCCTCACCCTACAAACGCACGGTCTTCCGGGGTTGTTCCTTCGCGCCCGTCAACAGGCCGTGCAGGCTGGCGAATTCGTCGACGCATTTGGCGGTGCCGTTGACGACGCAGTCCAGGGGCTGGTCGGCGACGCGTACGGGCACGCCCATTTCCTGGTGCAGCCGGCGGTCCAGGCCGCGCAGCAGGGCGCCGCCGCCGGTGAGGGCGATGCCGCGCTCGATGATGTCGCCGGAGAGCTCCGGCGGGCAGGCGTCGAGGGTCTGGTGGACGGCGCGGACGATCGCGTCGACCGGTTCGGCCAGCGCCCGGCGGATCTCCTCCTCCCCGATCTCCTGAAGGCGGGGCAGGCCGCTGACGTGGTCGCGGCCGCGGACCGTGTAGGAGGAGCGGCGGTCCGGCTCGCCGTCCTCGTCGGCGTCGACGGGGGTCCACACCGCCGACCCGATGGCGATCTTGATGTCCTCGGCGGTGCGCTCGCCGATGGCCAGGGAGTGCTTCTTCTTGACGTACGCGGTGATCGCGGCGTCCAGTGCGTCACCGGCGACCCGCAGGGACTGGGCGGTGACCAGGCCGCCCATGGAGACCACGGCGACCTCGGTGGTGCCGCCGCCGATGTCCACCACCATGCAGCCGACCGGTTCGTCCACCGGGAGGCCGGCGCCGATCGCGGCGGCCATCGGCTCCTCTATCAGGTGCACCTCGCGGGCCCCGGCGCCGCGGGCGGAGTCGATGACCGCACGCCGTTCGACGCCCGTGATGCCGGAGGGGACGCAGATGACCACCCGTGGCCGGGAGAAGCGGCGGCTGGGCAGGGCCTTCTTCATCAGGGCGCGGAGCATCTGCTCGGCGGCCTCGAAGTCGGCGATGACGCCCTCCTTGAGGGGGCGCATCGCGGTGATGCCGGAGGGCGTGCGGCCGATGGTCCGCTTGGCCTCCTCGCCCACGGCGATGACCTCGCCGGAGGCGTTGACGGCGACCACCGACGGCTCGTTCAGGACCACGCCCTTGCCGCGCGCGTACACCAGGGTGTTGGCGGTGCCGAGGTCGATGCCTATGTCGTACGTACCGGAGGAAGTGCTGGACGCCATGGGGAGTGGGGTTGCTCTCTCGCGACGGGGCGGAACTGACGGGGACGAAATCGAGGGGGCGGAACTGAGGGGACGGAACTGCTAGGGGGCGCAACTGAACTGACGGGGACTGGGGGGCGGCGGGCCGCAGATGGCCTCATTGGGCACCAATGGGGTTCATTGCGGGCAATTAATAAGACTACTGGGGACGTGGGATGGTTCCCGGCGCCCCCTCCTCGCGTGCTTCCGGGTCGCCGGACAGTGCCTCGGCCAGCTCGTCGAGGGCGTCGAGCAGCAGCCCTGCGGTGCGCGGCGCGACCCCCTCGCTTCCCGTTTCGGCGTCCCACCACTCCCATACGGTGCGCAGGGCGCTCCAGTTCAGCGGGCCGCGTTCCCGTACGGCCTTGGTGGCGCGCTCCAGGCTGGGGCGCAGTTCGGCGGCGAACGCGGCGGCGCCGGCGGAGGGTTCGGCGTCCTTGGCGGGCAGATGGGCCTCCAGGATCATGGTGACCCGGCCCATGGTGGCGAGCGCGGCGCCGGCCGCCTTCGCCGCACCCGGCGACAGTCCGCGGTGCCGCACCGGCTCCTTCTCGGCGCGGTCCTCGCTCTTCTCCCAGGCGACGCGGGCGGCCCGGGCGTCCAGCAGGGCCTCGCGGACCTGCCGGGGCCGGCGTGCCGCGGGCCGGGCGCAGGCCTCCCATACGGCGAGCGCGTAACGCCCGTTGGCGTCCAGCCAGTCGGCGAGCCGGTCGCGCAGCCGGGGCGTCTCCCAGGCGGGGAACAGCGCGTAGGAGAGCATCGCCAGCAGCCCGCCGACGAGGGTGAGCACGACGCGTTCCTGGACGGTCTGTTCCCAGCCGGCGCCGGCGATGCCCAGCAGGAAGACCACGTAGGCGGCCACGCAGGCCGAGGTCACCGAGAAGCCGGTGCGCATCAGCAGGTACATCAGCCAGACGCAGACCACGGCGAGCGCGGCGCTGACGTAGGCGCCGGGGTGCACCAGGGCCATCACCGTGCCCGCGACGGCGACGCCGACGAGGGTGCCGCAGAAGCGGGCCACGCCCCGGGAGTAGGTCTGCGCGAAGTCCGGGCGCATCACCATGACGGAGGCCAGCGGCGCCCAGTAGCCGTGGCCGAACGGCAGCGCGGTGCCCAGCAGATAGCCGACGGCGGCGACCGCGGCCACCCGCAGGGCGTGCCGGAAGATGTGCGAGGACCAGCGGGCCTCGCGGTGCAGGGAGCGCAGCGCGACCGGTACGAGCCGGGGGACGCTGGGGCGCAGCAGGTGGCTGCCTTGTTCCCCCCCGCCCTGCCCACGTTCCGCCTCGGTGGTGGGGCGGGTGGCGCGTACCGGCTCGTCGGTGAGCTCGACGGCGTCGGCGAGCAGGGAGATCAGGCGGTAGGCGGCGCGCCGGGCGGGGCCGTTCAGCATCGGGCCGGTCGCCGGGACCTCCAGGGTGGCCATCGCCTCCGGTGGCAGCCGTACGGGCCGGGCGTGCCGTACGGCGTGGGCGACGGCGTCCAGGACGGTGGCCGCGGCGGCCAGCAGGTCGCGGGCGCGGTCGCGTTCGGGCCCCTCCAGGGGGGCGCCGACGACCGGGTCGGCCAGAGAGGCGAGGACCGGCCGGACGCGTTCGGCGAGGCCGCGCGGGCCGTGCAGCTGGACGGGGCGGCGCCGGGCCTGACGGGGGGTCACGGTGGCGGCGAGCCGGGCGTCCATCAGGGGCGCCGGGTCGAAGGGTGCGACGGGGTCGTGCCGCAGCCGGCGGGCGTAGTCGGCCTCGGCGGCCAGCGCGTCGGCGAGCGCATCGCGCTGGGTGCCCCAGGGGCGGACCGGGAAGACGACGATCAGGGTGGCCTGGACGAGCCCGCCGAAGAAGATCAGGGCGGCGTGTTCCAGGGCGCCGAGGACGGACGTCGGCAGGGTGACGGTGACCAGCATGATCGCCACGGTCTGGGTGCCGGCCAGCCCGGAGACCGGGCCGATCGCCCAGGCCATCCCGGCCAGCAGCGTCCAGCCGGCGAGCAGCAGGACGAACGCGGCGACATGGGCGGCGGCCAGATAGCCGAGGAAGGTGGAGACCGCCAGCGCCCCGGCGACGGCGAGCGCGAGCACCGGGCGCGGCCGCATGCTGCGCTGGAAGGTGACGATGCCGGAGGAGAACGCGCCGAAGGCGGAGGACACCGCGAGGGCGGGGTTGCCGCGCCACAGGCACAGGCCGATGACGAGGGCGACACCGGCCGTACCGCGGACCGCGATCAGCGGGGTGAGCTTGGTCCGCTCGATGGTCAGCCCGGAGCGGGCGGCGTCCTTCAGGGCACGCGACCAGGTCATAACGAGAGGATACGGGGCCAAGCGGGGCGCACCGGGGCGGCGGGCGGACCGGCGCCCCGCCGCGGCCCGGCGGGTCCGCCCCGGCGCGCAGACCCGCGCCAAGCGCCCCGCCCGCCGGGAAAATCCTGGTAAACCGCCCTTCCGGCGGGCGTAAAACATCGCAGGTCAGGAAGGGGAAGGTCGGATTCCGGGCGAGGATGCGAGCAACCCGACACCCGTCGGGGGAAACCCGGGCGCGCCCCCGCGCCCTCTTGCTGGTCGGCCGGGACGCATCCCGGCAGGTTCGGCAAGGAGAAGGCCCGTGCGCAAAGCCCTGTTCCGTCCGGCGGTCGCGTTGATCGCCCTGACCGTGCTCGTCACCACGGCCGGCTGCGGCACCAGCACCTCCCCGCCGTCCCCCGTACGTTTCGGCGGCGGCCCCAAGACGGGTGCCGCGCTGCACACCACGCCCCACGGGAAGCGCTCCCTGGTGCAGTGGCCCACCAAGCCGATCACCTTCCAGGAGGAGAGCCGGGTCGGCGGCGCCGGCGGCAACACCCCGATCGGCGTGACCACCCTGCACGGCCCGAAGTCCGGCTTCACCGGCAAGGTGTGGGTCTGGGCGCCGCCGGAGTACTACGAGAAGCGCAACGCCGACAAGGGCTTCCCGGTGATGGAGGCGCTGCCCGGCGCGTACGGCTACCCCGTCAACTACTGGATCGGCTCCGACCTCAAGCTGGAGGAGAACCTCGCCCGGTGGTCGAAGAACGGCACCAGCCTTCCCTTCATCGTCGTCATGCCGGTCCTCAACCCCAACGACAAGCAGTACTACGACGGCAGCGACATACCCGGCCAGCCGAAGATCGGCACCTGGCTCAGCCAGGACGTGCCCGACCTCGTGCGGCAGAACTTCCGCACCCTCAAGACCCGTGACGCCTGGGCCATCATGGGCTCCTCCTCGGGCGGCTTCGCGGCCCTGAAGAACGTCCTGCAGAACCCGGGCACCTTCAAGGTGGCCATCCCCAACGGGCCGGACATCGTGCCCGATTCCCCGCTGTGGAACGGCCACGCCAAGGAGGAGCGGGACAACAACCCCGAGGAGCTGGCCCGCCGCCTGACGGCGCGCGGCGGACCGGACGTCTACCTGGCCTTCCAGGACGGCTCGAAGGAGTACACCGTGCTGCCGAAGGTCCGGAACTTCATCGCCCGGTACGGGCGCGGCCCGGTGCACACCCGGCTCCAGATAGTGCCGGGCGGCACGCACAGTGCGGCCACCTACGTGCAGGGCATGGGCGAGGGCACCATGCGCTGGGTCAGCGCGCACATGCAGGGACCGACCGCCTGATCACGGCGGCCGGGTCGTAACGGTCCGGGGGCCGGGGCCCGGCCCCCGGCCGCATCGTCGTCGCGCCGTCACGACACCACGTCCTTGCGCGCGAACCCCCGGAACGCCAGCGCGACCAGCACCAGCGCGTACGCCACCGACACCGACGCGCCCTGGACCATCCCGGACCACTCCACCGTCGGCTGGAGGGCGTCCGCCCAGGCGTACTGCCAGTGGGCGGGCAGCGCGTCCCGCCAGCCACCGAGGGCGGTGACCTGGTCGAGGACGTTGCCGACGATGGTCAGTCCGACCGCGCCGCCGACCGCGCCCAGCGGCGCGTCGGTGACCGTCGACAGCCAGAACGCCAGCGCCGCGGTGACCAGCTGGCTGACGAAGACATAGCCGACCACGACCGCCAGCCGCCCCACCGCGTCCCCCGCGGACAGCGCCCCGCCGGTGGGCAGTTGCAGCGGCCCCCAGCCGTACGCGGCGGTGCCCACGCCCAGCGCGACCAGCGGCAGCAGCACCATCGCGGCGGCGCTGAACAGCAGCGCCACGGTCAGCTTGGCCAGCAGCAGCCGGGCCCGCGGCACCGGCGCGGCGAGCAGATACCGCAGCGACGACCAGCTCGCCTCCGAGGCGACCGTGTCACCGCAGAACAGCGCCACCGGCACCACCAGCAGGAAGCCCGCGGACACGAAGAGCACGGTCGCGGCGAAGTTCCCGCCGGAGGCGGTGGCGGCGGCCATCAGCGAGACCCGGCCGCCGCGGGTGGCCGGGTCGCCGCCGATCGCGAACGCCGCCACCAGCACGAACGGCAGCAGCACCAGCACCGCGGCGACGACCAGGGTGCGGCGGCGCAGCAGTTGCCGGCGGGCCTCCACGCGCAGCGGCAGGGTGCGGCGCGGCCGGTAGCCCGCCGCCCGCCCGTCCCCGGGCACCGGTCCCGGCCCGGCCGCCGTCGCGGTCCCGCTCCCGTTCGCGGTCGTGGTCGTGGCGCGTCCCCCGGCATCAGCGGCCATCGTGCGTCCCCTCCGGTCAGCGGTCATCGTGCGTCGCCTCCGATCAGGGTGAGGAAGGCGTCCTCCAGCCGGTGGTACGGGGCCACGCGGTCCACCGGGACGTCCAGCCGGACGAGTTCGGCCACCAGCCGCGGCGTACCGGCGGCGTCCGCCAGCCGCACCAGCAGCCCGCCGTCGGCGCGGACCGCAGAGGCGACACCCGGCAGCGCGGCCACCTTCTCCACCACGGCGTCGGTGACCTCCCCGGCGACCCCGACCAGCAGGGTGTCGCCGGAGCCGGTGATCTCGGCGACCGGCCCGGCCTGCACCAGCCGCCCGCGGTCCATGACGACCAGATGCGTACAGCTCTGCTCGACCTCGGACAGCAGATGGCTGGAGACGATCACGGTCCGCCCGGCCGCGGCGTAACGGACCATCACCTCCCGCATCTCGCGGATTTGCGGCGGGTCCAGCCCGTTGGTCGGCTCGTCGAGGATCAGCAGCTCGGGCAGGCCGAGCATGGCCTGGGCGATCGCCAGCCGCTGCCGCATGCCCTGCGAGTACGTGCGGACCGCGCGCTGCAGCGCCTCCCCCAGGCCGGCGATCGACAGCGCCTCGTCCAGGTGCGCGTCCTCGGCGGGCCGGCCGGTCGCCTGCCAGTACAGCTCCAGATTGGCCCGGCCGGACAGATGCGGCAGGAACCCGGCGCCCTCGACGAACGCGCCGACCCGCGACAGCACCGGCGCACCCGGCCGCACCGCCTGCCCGAAGATCCTGACCTCGCCCTCGTCCGGCGCGATCAGGCCCATCAGCATCCGCAGCGTCGTCGTCTTCCCGGCACCGTTGGGCCCCAGCAGCCCCAGCACCTGCCCCCGCTCCACCCGGAACGACAACTCCCGCACGGCGTACCGGTCCTCGGACCCCGCGTACCGCTTGCTCAGGCCGCGGATCTCCAGCGGCACCCCGGTGAGCGCCGGATCGGGCGGGGGCGCCGCGGTCCGGCAGCGCGCGGTGAGCAACAGCAGCCCGGCCAGCACGGCGGCCGCGGCGGGCAGCGCCCAGGTCCGGGCCGGCAGCGGCGCGGCCGCGCTGCGCACCTGCGGCACGGCCGGCACGTCCAGCACCCCGCCGCCCTTCAACGAGACGGTGTACGCGGTGGGTTCGGCCGGCGAGGCGTAACCGAGGTCGGTGGCGGCCAGGATCAGCCGCATCCGGTGCCCGGCCGCGAACTCGTGGTCCGCGGCGGGCAGTTGCAGCCGCACGGTCCGGCCCGCGCGGGCGTCCGTGATGCGGTACGGGGCGACGAGCTGCGCGGGCAGCACCTGGCGGCGGCCGTCCGGGGCGACGTCGTAGAGCTTGGCGAAGAGCACCGCGTCCCGGGAGCCGGACCGTACGCGCACGGTCACCTCGGGGCGGCCGGTCAACCGGACCGCCGAGGACAGCGGCGCCGACTCGAACCGGGCGTACTGGCCGGGGAAGTCCAGCGACAGCCCGCCGGAACCGAGCTGGGACAGATCACCGAGCGCCCCGACCCCGGGCACCGCGGAGATCGCCGGCGGCCCGGCGCCGGCCGGATTGCGGAAGGTCTGGGTGCGGCCGGTGAGCCGGATCCGCCGCGGGTCGTGCGCCAGCCCGGCGTACCGGTCCGCGCTCGCCCCGCGCAGCCGCACCGCGCCGTCGGTGGAGTCCACGCCCCCGGTCCGGCTGATCCTGAAGCCGGGCCCGGTATCGGCGCCCTTGTCGCCCTTCAGATAGCGGTCGAACCACGCCGCCGTACGGCCCGTCAGGCGGGCGGTCTCCCGGTCGCCGCCGTCGTGGCCGCCGGCGATCCAGTCGACCGCGACCGGCGCCCCGTTGCGGCGGACCGCCCGCTGCACGGCATCGGCCTGGTCCAGGGTGAACAGCGAATCGGTCTGGCCCTGCATGATCAGCGTGGGGACCTTGATGCGGTCCCCGACGGCGGACGGACTGCGGGCCGCCAGCAGCCTGCGCGCCTCCGCATCCGGCCGGCCGGAGACCGCGGTCCGCTCGTACATCCGGCACAGCGCCGGCTCGAACCGTCCGCAGCCGCCTGAGGAGGCGGGCGGGGTGCGCGGCGCGCCGGTGGGGGCGCCGGACTGGCCGGTGGTGAAGAAGATCCCGGCCCACAGCTTCTTGAACACCCCGTGGGGGAAGAGCGCGTCGGCGAGGTTCCAGTACGTGATCTGCGGGGCGATCGCGTCCACCCGCCGGTCGTACCCGGCGGCCAGCATCGACACCGCCCCGCCGTACGAGGCGCCGGCCACGCCCACCCGGGGGTCGCCGGGCCGGTCGAGCCGCACCTCGGGCCGCCGGGCCAGCCAGTCGATCAGCCGGCGGGCGTCGGCGACCTCGCCGTCCGGGTCGTTCAGCCCGATCTTCCCGGTGGACCTCCCGAAGCCGCGCGCCGACCAGGTCAGCACCGCGTATCCGTCCCTGGCCAGCCGCTCCGCCTCCGGACGGACATCGGCCTTGCTGCCGCCGAAGCCGTGGCCGAGCAGCACCGCGGGCCGCCGGCCGGACGCCGGGCCGGACGTGAAGAAGGAGGTGTCGATCCGCACCTCCTTCGTGCCGCCGGGCCGTTCCGGCAGGGACAGCACCCGGTCCTCGCGGTGCACCGCGGGCGCCGGGTCCGAGGAGGCCGCCGCCCAGGTGCCGCCCCCCGCCAGCACGGCCAGCGCGCCGACGGCCGCGTACAGCCGCCGCCCGCGCAGCGCCGCACGCGACCGTGCCCGCCGCCCGAAACCTCGCAGATCCATACCGCGATCCTAGGTACCGGGCAGTGCGGGCGGCCGGTACCCCGGGGCGAACCCCGGGGCCTCCAGGGGGAGTACGATCCGCCGCCGGCTACCACGGATGCGGTATGCGGACGCGGACCGAGGCTCGCGCCGCCACGGACCGTCGGTCGGTCCCGGGCCTCAGTACGGGGCGGGGCCGAAACCACCCGGCGGCTGCGGCGGGTTGCCCGGCGGCGGCATCTGCGGGCCGCCGGCCGGAGGACCGGGCGGCACCGGCGGCACCGGCGGCTGCCAGCCCGGCGCCGGCGGCTGCGGCGGGCCGGCCGGCGGGACGTAGCCGGGCACCCCGAACTGCGGCGCCGGAACCGGCGGATACCAGGCGGGGGCCACCGGCTCACCGCGCGCCATCAGCGCCAGCAGCGCCGCCGAACCCAACAGGTCCAGCAGCAGCTGCACGTCGCCCAGGACGCTCAGGCCCGGCATCGACTCGTTCAGGGTGAACAGCGAGCCGTTGCCGGCCAGCCCGATCAGCGTCAGCACGGCGCCCGGCAGCGACACCACCGACAACCCGATCGCCAGGCCGCGGGCCGCACCGCCCCGCATCAGGCTGTTGAGCCCGGCCAGCGCGGTCAGGACCAGGAACACCAGACCCGACCAGCCCGGCGCCAGACTCAGCAGCGACGGCAGCGCGCCCCGGCCGAGGTAGAGCATCTCGAAGGACCCGGTGCCGTTCTGCACCAGCATGTAGAGGTGCCAGACCACCAGGCACAGCGCCATCGCGCCGAGCAGCAGCCCCGCCACCACACCGGCCTGCCCGGCGGGCCGCAGCGGCGGCTCACTGGGCTTCGGGCGGGGCCACGCCCGCATCCCGGCGAGCAGCACCACACCGGCGACGAGGGTCAGCAGGAACAGCAGGCCGCTGCTGATGAACACCCCGTCGAAGGTCGAGGTGCTGGTCTCCGCGTGCTGGAACCACTTGTCGTCACTGGTGTGGTTGCCGACGCTGACGATCGCCTGCAGCGTCGTCGCGAAGGTCAGCGTCGTCGCCACCGCGAGCAGCCCGCCGGCCACCCGCTGCCCGGCGAACGCCGTGACCACCGCCGCCAACTGCAGCAGCGCCAGCCCCAGATGGAACGGCCCGGTGACCTGGTTCAGGCCGGCGGGACGCTGGAAGGTCCAGTACTCCCACATCCCGTCGATGCCGAACTCGCCCAGATCGACGGCCAGCCAGTACGCCGTGAACAGGAAGAAGAGCAGGCAGAACGCCCCGCCCGTGATGCGGGCGCCCTTGGCGAGCGCCATGGATGACTGCATTCGTCCCCCGTTGTCCCCGGTGCCCCGCCAACCCGGCGCGCCGCTCGTCCTATCTGGTGCGAGGGAGCACCGTAGCAATGCGCCGCGCCGCGGTCTCCCCCGGCCCGGACGCAACCGGACCCCCCGCCGGGAACGGGCCGGCAGGGGGTCGGCAGATGCGGTTTTTGTCAGTGGTTGCTGGGGAAGCCCAGGTTGATCCCGCCGTCCGACGGGTCCGGCCAGCGGGTCGTGACGACCTTGCCGCGGGTGTAGAAGTGCACGCCGTCGTTGCCGTAGATGTGGTGGTCGCCGAAGAGCGAGTCCTTCCAGCCACCGAACGAGTGGTAGCCCACCGGCACCGGGATCGGCACGTTCACGCCGACCATGCCGGCCTCCACCTCCAGCTGGAAGCGGCGGGCCGCGCCGCCGTCCCGCGTGAAGATCGCGGTGCCGTTGCCCCACGGCGAGTTGTTCATCAGCGCGATCGCCTCGTCGTACGTCTCCACCCGCACGACCGACAGCACCGGGCCGAAGATCTCGTCACGGTAGGCGTCCATCTCCGGCGTGACGTTGTCCAGCAGCGAGACGCCGATCCAGTGGCCGTCCTCATAGCCCTCGACGGTGTAGCCCGTGCCGTCGATGACCACGTCCGCGCCCTGCGCCGCGGCACCCGAGACGTAGGAGGCGACCTTGTCGCGGTGCGCCTTCGTGATCAGCGGGCCCATCTCGGACGCCGGGTCCTCGCCCGGGCCGATCCGCAGCCGGTCGGCCCGCTCCTTGATCTTGCCGATCAGCGGGTCCGCGGTGTCCCCCACCGCCACGACCACGGAGATCGCCATGCAGCGCTCACCGGCCGAACCGTAGGCGGCGTTGATCGCCGAGTCCGCGGCCAGGTCCAGATCGGCGTCCGGCAGCACCAGCATGTGGTTCTTCGCGCCGCCCAGCGCCTGGACCCGCTTGCCGTTCGCCGTACCGGTGGTGTGGATGTACCGGGCGATCGGCGTGGAACCGACGAACGAGACCGCCGCGACGTCCGGGTGCGCGAGCAGCGCGTCCACCGCCACCTTGTCGCCGTTGACGACGTTCAGCACACCGTCCGGCAGACCCGCCTCGGCCGCCAGCTCCGCCAGCTTGAACGCCGCGCTCGGCACCTTCTCGCTCGGCTTCAGCACGAAGGTGTTCCCGCAGGCGATCGCGATCGGGAACATCCACATCGGCACCATCGCCGGGAAGTTGAACGGCGTGATACCCGCCACCACACCCAGCGACTGGCGGATGGACGCCACGTCCACCCGCGTGGACACCTGCGTGGACAGCTCGCCCTTCAGCTTCTCCGGAATGCCACAGGCCAGCTCGATGATCTCCAGACCGCGGGCGACCTCACCGAGCGCGTCCGAATGCACCTTGCCGTGCTCGGCCGTGATCAGCCGGGCCAGCTCCGCACGGTGCGCGTCGACCAGCTCCCGGTACTTGAACAGCACCGAGGTGCGCTTCGCCAGGGAGCTGCTGCCCCACGTCGCGAACGCCTCCTTCGCGGCACGCACCGCCGCGTCCACCTCACCGGCCGAGGCGAAGGCGACCTGCTTCTCCTGGGCGCCGGTGGCCGGGTTGTAGACCGGACCGAAGTTGCCGGAGACGCCCTCGACGGGCTTACCGCCGATCCAGTGGCTGATGGTCTTCATGCGAGGGGCCTTTCTGGGGTGACGACTTCTCTGTGACGACTTCGCTGTGACGATGGGGCTGTGACAAGCGGGCTGTGACAAGGGAAAACATGGGTCAGAGGTGACGGCGGCGCCCGGCGGCCTGCCGGTCGTACGCCGCACGCGCGGCGACCGCCGCCGGACGCGTCGCGGTCTCGGCAACAGGAACATCCCACCAGGCCTGCGCCTCCGGCGCGCCCGGCACAGTGTCAGCCGTTTCGGTCTCGACATAGACACATGTGGGCCGGTTCGCGCCACGCGCCTCGGCCAGCGCCACCCGCAGCTCACCGACCGTCGCGGCCCGGATCACCCGCATCCCGAGCGAGGCGGCGTTCGCGGCCAGATCCACCGGCAGCGGCGCCCCCGTGTACGTACCGTCCCCGGCCCGGAAGCGGTACGCCGTCCCGAACCGCTCCCCGCCGGTCGCCTCGGACAGCCCGCCGATCGACGCGTACCCGTGGTTCTGGATCAGCACGATCGTGAAGGTGATGCCCTCCTGCACCGCGGTGACGATCTCCGTCGGATTCATCAGATACGTACCGTCGCCGACCAGCGCCCACACCGGACGGTCCGGCGCGGCCAGCCGCACCCCGATCGCCGCCGGGATCTCGTAGCCCATGCAGGAGTACCCGTACTCCAGGTGGTACTGCCGGCGGGACCGGGCCCGCCACAGCTTGTGCAGATCACCGGGCAGCGACCCGGCCGCGTTGATCACGATGTCGGACTCGTCCACCAGCGCGTCCAGCGCCCCCAGCACCTGCGTCTGGGACGGCCGCGCCGACGCGTCCGCGGCACCGTACGCCGCGTCCACCCGCCGCTCCCACTCCTCCTTCGCCGCCCCGTACGCCGCCTCGTACTCCTTCTCCACCCGGTGCCCGGCCAGCGCATCCGTCAGCGCCGCGAGGCCCGCCCGCGCATCGGCCACCAGCGACAGCGCGCCCAGCTTGTGGGAGTCGAACGCGGCGATGTTGAGGTTGACGAACCGCACGCCCGGCTCCGCGAACAGCGTCGCCGACGCGGTCGTGAAGTCCGTGTAGCGGGTGCCCACGCCGATCACCAGATCCGCCTCACGGGCCAGCGCATCCGCCGTCGCCGTACCGGTGTGCCCGATCCCGCCCACGTCACACGGGTGGTCATGGCACAGCGACCCCTTCCCGGCCTGGGTCGACGCCACCGGGATCCCGGTCGCCTCGGCGAACGCCCGCAGCGCCTCCTCCGCCTCCGAGTGGTGCACCCCGCCACCCGCGATCACCAACGGCCGGCGGGCCCCGCGCACCGCCCGCACCGCCTCCGCCAGCGCCGCGGCGTCCGGCGCCGGCCGCGGCACCCGCCACACCCGGTCGGCGAAGAACTCCTCGGGCCAGTCGTACGCCTCCGCCTGCACGTCCTGCGGCAGCGCCAGCGTGACCGCCCCGGTGTCCACCGGATCGGCCAGCACCCGCATCGCCTGCATCGCCGCCGGAATCAGCGCCTCCGGCCGGGTCACCCGGTCGAAATACCGCGACACCGGACGCAGCACGTCATTGACCGACACATCACCGGCGTACGGCACCTCCAGCTGCTGCAGCACCGGCTCCGCGGGCCGGGTGGCGAAGGTGTCCCCCGGCAGCAGCAGCACCGGCAGACGGTTCACGGTGGCCAGCGCCGCGCCCGTGACCAGGTTCGTCGCGCCCGGCCCGATGGACGTGGTCACGGCGTGCGCGGACAGCCGGTCGCACTGCCGGGCGTAACCGACCGCGGCATGCACCATCGCCTGCTCGTTACGGCCCTGCAGATACGGCAGCGCCGTACCGGACTCCAGCAGCGCCTGGCCGATACCGGCGACGTTGCCGTGGCCGAAGATGCCCCAGCAGGCACCGATCAGCCGCTGCCGCCGGCCGTCCCGCTCGGTGTACTGGTGGGCGAGGAACTCGACCAGGGCCTGCGCGACGGTCAGGCGGCGGGTCGTCGGGGCGGCGTTCATCAGACGTCTCCTACGGGCGCGTCATAGAGCGGAAGGCGGGGGTCGACGGGCTGGTCGGGCCAGGTGTCACGGATCCAGCCGTGCTCGGGGTGGTCACAGATCAGCCACTCCCGCTCCTCTCCCGGGCCGGCCATGACGTTGAGGTAGTACATGGCGTGGCCGGGCGTCGCGATCGACGGCCCGTGCCAGCCGTCCGGGATCAGCACCGCGTCGCCGCCCCGCACCTCGGCGAGCACGTCCGTACCGCGGCCGTGCCCCGACGGGCTGACGCGCTGGTAGCCGACGCCCTCCGTGCCGCGCGCGGACGCGATCTCGAAGTAGTAGATCTCCTCCAGCTCGGACTCCACGCCCGGGCGGCACTCGTCGTGCTTGTGCGGCGGGTACGACGACCAGTTGCCGCCCGGGGTGAGCACCTCCACCGCGATCAGCCGGTCGCACTCGAACGTGCCGGCCGCGGCGAAGTTGTTCACCTGCCGCGAGCAGTTCCCGCGGCCGCGCAGCTCCACCGGCACCTCGGAGGCGGCACCGTAACGGGCCGGCAGCGTCAGCTCGCACCGGGCCCCGGTCAGCGCGAACCGCCCACCGGCGTCGCTCGTGATACCCACATACGCGTCCCTGGGCACGTACGCGAAGTCCGTGACCCCGCTGAACACGTCGTCCCGGCCGAGCAGTTCGAACTCCTCACCGCCGTCCACCACGACCGTGCAGCCACCGGACAACGGCAGCACGATCCACTCGCTGTCCCCGGTGTCGAACGCGTGGTGCCCCCCGGGCGCCAGCTCCAGGACCCGCAACGAGGAATATCCCCAGCCGGCCCGCTCCGGGTCGATGTCCACGGCGTAGGGCCCCCGCGCGGCTTCGCCGGCTTTGAGGTGGAGACCGGGAAGGGGGTGGGGCGCTGCCTCGGGGTGGGGCGCTGCCTTGGGGCGGCCCCCGGAGGCGGTACGGGGTCCGGCCTCGGGATGGGGGCCGGCTTCAGGCTGTGGGTCCGCCTCGGGACGGGGGCCGGCCTCGTGGCCGGTCCCGGCCTCGGGACGGGTCCTGCCCCGCGCGGTCGGGGGGAATTCAGCACTCATGTCTCAAGTCTCCTGCGGAAATCGCGGCGTTTACAGCAGGCCGACGGCGGTGTCCACGGCGGCCGCGACATCACCGTCGGCCGGATAGAGCAGCGACCGCCCGACGACCAGGCCCTGCACCGTCGGCAGCCGCAGCGCCTTGGCCCACTTCTCGTACGCGGCCTCCTGCTCCCGGACGGTCGAGCCGATGTCGCCGCCGAGCAGCACCGTCGGCAACGTGGTGGCCTCACAGACCCGCGCCATCGCCTCCGGGTCGTCGGTGACCGGCAGCTTCAGCCAGGTGTACGCGGAGGTGCCGCCGAGGCCGGAGGCGATGGCGACGGAGCGGATGACCGCCTCGGGGCCGAGGTCGTTGCGGACCCTGCCGTCTATTCGGGACGACAGGAACGGCTCGACGAACACGGGCAGTTCCCGCTCGGCCATCGCGTCGATGGCGCGGGCGGTGGCCTCCATCGTGGTCAGCGACCCGGGATCGTCGTAGTCGATGCGGAGCAGCAGCTTCCCCGCGTCGAACCGGAGCCGGGCCAGATCCTGCGGCCGGTGCCCGGTGAACCGGTCGTCCATCTCGAACGATGCGCCGGCGATCCCGCCGCGGTTCATCGAGCCCATCACCACCTTGCCCTCCAGGGCACCGAGCAGCAGCAGGTCCTCCAGGATGTCCGCGGTGGCCAGCACCCCGTCCACCCCCGGCCGCGACAGCGCGAGCACCAGACGTTCGAGCAGGTCCAGGCGGTTGGCCATGGCGAGCCGCCGGTCACCCACGGCGAGCGCGCCGCGGGCCGGGTGGTCCGCGGCCACGATCATCAGCCGCCCGCTGTCACCGATGAGCGGCCGACGGGTACGGCGGGCGGCGGCCTCCGCCACCGCTCCGGGCTGCCGCGCCCGCAACGTCGCGAGATCACTGATCCGAGGGGACAAGGGTCAACTCACCTTCTGGGGGCGGGGGTGGAGCAGGGTGGGGAGGGGTGGGGTGGGGAAAGGCAGCGGGGGCGGCGGGGCGTGGAGCGAGAAAGGGGCAAGGAGCGACGAGAACGGGCGGGGGGACAGGCGGAGGGAACAGGCGGGGGGAACAGGCGGGGGCCCGCCAGCTCACCGGGCGGCGCCCACCTCACCGGCCGGCGAGGAACTCCTCGACCTCCTCCCGCGTGGGCATCGCGGAGGAACAGGCGAGCCGGGAGGCAACGATCGCCCCGGCCGCGTTCGCGTACCGCATCATCGGCTCCAGCTCCCAGCCGGAGAGCAGGCCGTGGCACAGCGCCCCGCCGAACGAGTCCCCGGCACCGAGCCCGTTGACGACCTCGACGGGGGTGGGCGGCACCTCGGCGACCCGGCCGTCCCGGTGCACGGCCAGCACCCCCTTGGGCCCCTGCTTGACGACGGCCAGCTCGACGCCCATGTCCAGCAGCGCCTGCGCACACGCCTTGGGATCACGCAGCCCGGTGGCGACCTCGGCCTCGTCCACATTCCCGACCGCCACGGTGGCGTACCGCAGCGCGGCCTCGTAATACGGCCGGGCGGCGGCCCTCGCCGCGGCGCCGGTCGCCCCGCCGTCCCCGGAGGCGCCCCCCTCACCGCCCCAGAACATCGGCCGCCAGTCGAGGTCGAAGACGGTCGGCCCGTACTTGGCGCGGGCCTCCAGCGCGGCGAGGGTGGCGCTGCGGCTCGGCTCCTCACACAGTCCCGTACCGGTGACCCAGAAGATCCGCGCGGCGGCGATCGCCTCCCGGTCCAGCTCCTCCGGGTGGATGACGAGGTCCGGGGCCTTGGGACGGCGGTAGAAGTACAGGGGGAAGTCGTCCGGCGGGAAGATCTCGCAGAAGGTCACCGGCGTCGGATAGGCCGCGACCGGCGTCACCCACCGGTCGTCCACCCCGAACTCCCGCAGCGCCTGGTGCAGGAACTCCCCGAACGGGTCCTTGCCGGTCCGGCTGATGACCGCGCTGCGCCGCCCGAGCCGGGCGGCCGCCACCGCGACGTTCGCGGCCGAGCCCCCCAGGAACTTCCCGAACGTCTCCACCTGCGCCAACGACACACCGGCCTGCAGCGGATAGATGTCCACCCCGATCCGGCCCATCGTGATCAGGTCGTACGACTCGGTCATACACGCCCCTCCAGGTCAGCGCGCCACATCCGGCACCTCACTCAACGGGTCCCAACCAGCGGTTTCCGCCCAACGGTTTCCGCCCAACGGACTTTCGCCCGACGGACTTCGCTCAACGGCCCCCGCTCAGCAGTTGCCCCTCATGGGTTTCCACTCAGCGGTTTCCACTCAGCAGGACCGGGTTCTGCCCTCCCGTCCGAGGAAAGGTCTAACGGTGACCCTCAGACCATGTCAACAGTTTGTCCTTACATTCTGACGTCAAAGCGAACCCTCAACCCCGACCAAGCCCCCCACCCAGCCACCCCGAACCCCCGAACCTCGCGGCACCCCACCCATCCCACCCCCTCCCCAAGTCCTTACGTCCTTATGTCAGGACGAACTCTTGACACTCCCCGGGGCGGCAGAGAGGCTGTGCCCCACAACCCCACCCCGCGCCTTCCCGGTCACCGCCGACCGGCGAGAGGAGAGCCGCAGCATGCCCGCACGCCATGCCGCCCCGCCCGTCCTGGACCGCCTCCGCATCGGTTCGGCCCCCGACTCGTGGGGAGTCTGGTTCCCCGACGACGACCAACAAGTGCCCTGGCAACGCTTCCTCGACGAGGTCGCCGAGGCCGGCTACGAGTGGATCGAACTCGGCCCGTACGGCTACCTGCCCACCGACCCCGCCGTCCTCCGCGACGAGGTCGCCCGCCGCAACCTCAAGGTCTCAGCCGGCACGATCTTCACTTCCCTGCACCACGGCCCGTCCGTATGGGACAAGACCTGGGCCCACGTCTCCGAGGTCGCCACCCTCACCCAGGCCATGGGCGCCCGGCACCTCGTCGTCATCCCGTCCTTCTGGCGGGACGACAAGACCGCCGAGGAACTCGAACCGCGCGAGCTCACCGTCGAGCAGTGGAAGCACCTGACGACGGGCATGGAGCGCCTGGGCAAGCGGGTGCGTGACGAGTTCGGGCTCGACATCGTCGTCCACCCGCACGCCGACACCCACATCGACACCGAGGAGCACGTCGAGCGCTTCCTCCACGTCACCGACTCCGACCTGGTCAACCTGTGCCTGGACACCGGCCACTACGCCTACTGCGGCGGCGACAGCGTCAAGCTGATCCGCACCTACGGCGAACGGATCGGATACTTGCACCTCAAGCAGGTCGACCCGGACATCCTCAGCGACGTCGTCGCCAAGGGCACACCCTTCGGCCCGGCCGTCCAGCAGGGCGTGATGTGCGAACCGCCGCTCGGCGTGCCCGCGCTGCCGCCCGTCCTGGAAGCCGCGCAGGCGCTCAACGTCGACCTCTTCGCCATCGTCGAGCAGGACATGTACCCCTGCCCGCCCGACCGCCCGTTCCCCATCGCCGAACGCACCCGCCGCTTCCTGCGCTCCTGCGGCGCCTGACGGTGCGAGCCGCCGACACCGGGCCGACGGCCGGCGTGGCGGGGGGCGGGCCAGCCCGCCTCCTCGACCTTGCTGCCTTGGCGGCCTTGCTGCCTTGGCCTTGCGTGCCTCCTTCTTTTCCGGCAACGAACACGGAGAGTAATCAGTTCCCAGGCTACATTCACAATCTGTAGTGCACCAGGCGCCAGTGGATGTCAGCGGATGTCAGGGTGCGGGCGCCAGGGGGTTCTCGCGCGCCGGGGCGGCGCCTCGGGCAGGCAGTGCAGAAAACGGCGGTAACCAGCGGCGATCGGCGGCAACCAGCAGCAGACAGAAGAGACTGCGGAAATTGCGGGATTGAGGAGTTGAGGACGACATGGATGGCGGCATGGGCGGCGGCATGGAGGGCGGTATGGAGGACAGGATGAGTGAGCGAAGTGGCGTGGGGTCCCGTGGGACGCTCGGGGTGGCGGTCATCGGTACCGGGCGGATGGGGGCGGACCATGTGCGGCGGATCAATGAGGTGATCAGTGGGGCCCGGGTGGCGGCGGTGGCGGACATCGACGCGGCGCGGGTGAAGCATCTGGCGGACGGCATCGAGGGCTGCACCGCGTACACCGATCCCGCCGCCGCCATGGACGACCCGGCCGTCGATGCCGTGCTGATCGCCTCGCCCGGCCCCGCGCACGAGGCGGCGCTGCTGGAGGCGTTCGCGCGCGATCTGCCCGTGCTGTGCGAGAAGCCGCTGACGCCGGACGCCGCGTCCGCGCTGCGCGTGCTGGAGGCCGAGCAGGCGCTGGGGCACCGCCGCGTACAGGTGGGCTTCATGCGTCGTTACGATGCGGACTATCGGAGCCTCAAGTCCCTTCTCGGGCAAGAGACTTACGGGCGCCCGTTGATGTTGCACAACCGGCATCGGAATGCGGACACGCCGCCCGGCTTCACCAACGCGATGATGATCAATGACTCGGTGGTGCACGAGATCGATGTGACGCGCTGGCTGCTGGACGACGAGATCACCGCCGTACGCGTGCTGCGCCCTGCCCCCACCGGGAACGCGCCCGAGGGGCTCAGCGACCCGCAGCTGGTCCTCTTCGAGACCGCGGGCGGCCAGGTCGTGGACACCGAGATCTTCGTCAACTGCGGTTTCGGCTACCAGGTCAGCTGCGAAGCGGTCTGCGAGGGCGGCACCGCCCGGATCGGTGACGACCGCGGCGTCTTCAGCAACACCGCGGGCCGCTGGGGCGGCGCCATTCCGCCCGGTTTCGTGGAGCGCTTCGAGGACGCGTACGACCGGCAGGTGCAGCTCTGGGTGAACGCGACCCGGCGCGGCGAGGTCGAGGGCCCCAGTTGCTGGGACGGCTATGCCGCGGCCGCGGTCTGCGAGGCCGGGGTACGCGCCCAGGCCACCGGTGAGCGCGTCACGGTGGAGCTGGTCGAGCGGCCGGCGATGTATCGCTGAGCCGTCGGCCGCAGACGTACAGCCGTCGGCCGCAGACGTACAGCCGTCAGCCGCAGTCGTACTCGTACCGCCCGGCCCGCCCCTGCGCCCCCATACCCGCCGCACCCGTCCCGGTGCCCGTCATCCGGACCCGTACCGAAAGGCCCCCTTCTCATGTCTGTCGCGCCCGTGTCCGTCGCGCGTGTCGTGCCCGTTCCGTTTCGGCTCATACGGGCGGCGGATCAGGGGGAGCCGGTTCCCGTCGCCGGGGCCGCCGGACGGGCGGCCTCCGCGGTGCGGGCGGCCTCCGCGGCGTGGCGGGGATGACGATGGGTGTTCCGACCAGCCAGGTGGCGTCCGCCGGTCAGCGTCCTGCCGCGCGGGACGGGAACGCCCGGCGCTTCATCGTGGGCATCGCCGCCATCGCCGCCCTCGGGGGCGCCCTGTTCGGCTACGACACCGGGGTGATCTCCGGCGCGCTGCCCTTCATGGAGGCGCATTTCGGTCTGACGTCGCTGGGTGAGGGGGTCATCACCAGCGCCCTGTTGATCGGTGCCGCGTTCGGTTCGCTGATCGGCGGGCGGATGTCCGATGCGCTGGGTCGGCGCGATGCGCTGCTGTGGGCCGGTGCGGTGTTCATCGGGGGTGCGGTGGCCGTCGCGCTCTCGCCCACGGTGCCGTTCATGACGGTGGCGCGGTTCGTGCTGGGGCTGGCCGTCGGCAGTGCCTCCGTGATCACCCCGCTGTATCTGTCCGAGATCGCGCCTCCACGCATCCGGGGTCGGCTGGTCTCGTTCAACTCCCTCATGATCGTCAGCGGGCAGTTGCTCGCCTATCTCCTGAACGCGGTGCTGGCGCAGTGGGCGGCCTGGCGTTGGATGCTGGGGCTCGCCGCGCTGCCCGCGGTGGCGCTGTTCGCCGGGTTGTTCTTCCTGCCCGACACGCCGCGCTGGTACATCAGCAGGGGGCGGCAGGCGGACGCGGCGCGGGTGCTGGGCCGTACGCTGCCGGCCGCGGACGTACCCGCCGAGCTGGCCCGGATCGACCACGCCCGCAGTCTGGAGGCGGACGCCCGGCGCGGCGCCTGGCAGGAGCTGCGTACGCCGTGGGTGCGGCGGCTGCTGCTGGTCGGCATCGGGCTGGCGGCGGTGCAGCAGATCACCGGCGTCAACGCGGTGGTGTACTTCGCGCCGAAGATCCTGGCCTCGACCGGTCTGGGCACCGGCGCCGCCATTACGGCCACGATCGCTGTCGGGGTCGTCTCCGTAGTGGCCACGGCGATCGGGATGTCCCTGATCGACCGGGTCGGCCGGCGCCCCCTGCTGCTGTGCGGGCTGGCGGGGATGACGGTGGCGCTCGCGCTGCTGGGAGCGTCCTTCCACCTCCCGCACTCGCCGGCCGTCAGCGTGCTGGTTCTGGGGCTGATGGTGCTGTACATGGCGTTCATGCAGGCGACCCTGAACACCGGGGTGTGGTTGCTGCTCGCCGAGATGTTCCCGCTGAGGGTGCGCGGACTGGCCATGGGCGCCGCGGTGTTCGTGATGTGGATGGTCAACTTCGCGGTGGCGCTGGTCTTCCCGGTACTGCTGGACGCGGTCGGGGCGAGCAGCACGTTCTGGTTCTTCGGGGCGATGTGCGTGCTGTCGTGGGTCTTCTGCCGGCGTTACGCACCGGAGACGAAGGGGCTGGCCCTGGAGGACCTTGAGCACGAGCTGCGGAGGGCGGCGGGCGAGTAGGGGGCGAGCGGAGAACCATGGGTGCAGCCCCCATGGGACGCACCCAGAAGTACGACGGATCTCCGGTATCTCCCTCCCGTCACATGTGCACTACGGCGTATCTCCGGTATCTCCCTCCCGTCACATGTGCACTACGGCGTATCTCCGGTATCTCCCTCCCGTCACATGTGCACACAGAAGTACGGCGTGCGTCACGGCTGTCACAGTTCCCCGGTCCTTCGGTCACAACCGTTCGACAGGCCCTCGCCGGTGGTCACCGAGTGTCGTTGTCCAGGCACAGGCTCAGTGATCACCAGGCCGTGCGCGGCTCCGGCCGGCTCGCCCCGGGCCGGCCCTGCGTGCGGCGCTCAGGAGGTGGCAGAGATGACCGACCGCAGGCTCTGGTCGTACAAGGAGATCGCGGCACACATCCAGGTGCAGCCGGACACCGTGCGCTCGTACCGCAAGCACGGGTTGCTGCCCGAACCGGATCTGGTGGAGGGCGGGAAACCGTACTGGTTCGCGGACACGGTCAGAACGTGGGTGGCGCAGCGGCCGGGCCGACGCGGCCGGTAGTGGAGCCACCCGAAGCGGTACGGGCGCGTCGGCCGGCTACCGGCAGAGGTCCCCCGCGACACCCGGCCGCGTGGCTACGATCGAGGTATGGCCCAGACACCCCAGGCCGCCGCCGCGCCGGACCGGGCCGCCGCCGCGCCCGCGCGGGTCGCGGTGATCGGGGCCGGTGCGATCGGCGGGTACGTCGCCGCCCTCGCCCGGTGGGCGGGTCTGGACGTCACGCTGTGCGTCCGCAGTCCGTTGCGCGACCTCGCCGTCGAGAGCGGCGGCGAGGTCCGGACCGCGCCGGTGCGGATCATCACCGATCCGGCGCGGGTGGCGCCGGTCGACTGGGTGCTGCTGACCACCAAGGCGCAGGACACCGCGAGCGCCGAGGGCTGGCTGCGGCGGCTGTGCGGCCCGGACACCGCCGTCGCCGTGCTGCAGAACGGCCTCGACCAGGAGGCGCGGGTGGTGCCGCTGGTTCCTCCGGGGACCGCGATCCTGCCGACCGTGGTCTACATCTCCGCGGAGCGCATCGCGCCCGGGCGGGTCCGGCACCACGTCGCCAGTGAATTGCACGTTCCCGAGGGCCCGTTGGCGGACCGGTTCGCCGCACTGCTGGCCGGTACGGGGCTGCGGGTGCATCCGGTGCCGGACTTCACCACGGCGGTCTGGCGCAAGCTGTTCACGAACCTCGCGGCGAATCCGCTCACGGCGCTGCTCCAGCAGCGGATCGGCGTCTTCGCGGATCCGGAGATGGCGGAGCTCAGCCGCGATCTGCTGTGGGAGGCGGCGGCCGTGGCCCGCGCGGAGGGGGCGGACATCGGCGAGGCGGACATCGCGCGGACGCTGGAGCTGTACGCGCACGCGCCGCCGGACGGTGGTTCGTCGATGCTGTACGACCGGCTGGCGGGCCGTCCGCTGGAGCACGAGTACCTCACCGGCGCGGTGGTGCGGGCGGCTGAACGGCACGGCATCGCGACGCCGTTGAACCGGATGCTGCTGGTGCTGCTGCGGGCGGTGGACCGCGAGCTGCGGGCCGGGCAGCAGGCGTAGGGGGGCGCCGGCGGCGTGCCGTGAGCGTTCGTGGCGTGCCGTGAGCAGCGGTGACGTGTCCGGGTGCTAGGCGGCTCCGGGCGGCGCGGTGGACCCTCTGATCTCCAGTTCCGGGGCGACGAGTTGGTGGTCCGCCGGCGGGTGCGTGCCGCCGGCCGGTGTGTCCTGGTTCGCCATGCGGTCCAGGAGGCAGCGGGCGGCCCGCCGGCCGACGTCGTGGCTGGCGTTGTTGACCGAGGTCAGCCAGAGGTGGCGGATGCGGGCGAGGTAGGTGTTGTCGTAGCCGACGAGGGAGAGGTCGACGGGGACGGTCAGCCCGAGTTCCTGGGCGGCGGAGAGGGCGCCGACGCAGGAGATGTCGTTGAACGCGAAGACGGCGGTGGGGCGTTCGGTGCGGCGTGCGGGGTTGAGGAGGCGTACGGCGGCGCGGTAGCCGCCCTCCTCCGTGCCGTCGGCGTTCTCGACGACGGCGGCGGTGTGGAGGCCGTGGGCGCGGACGGCGGCCTCGAATCCGCGGCGGCGCAGTGCGCCGACCACGCCGCGGCCGGCGATGTGGGCGATCCGCCGGTGGCCGAGGGAGATCAGGTGCTCGGTGGCGAGCCGGGCGCCGCGTTCGTCGTCGTTGGCGACGATGTCGACGTGCGGGAGCCGGGGTTCGTGGTTGCCCGCGATGACGGTGGGCAGCCGCTCGGCGACCTCGGCGAGGCCGTCGGTGTCGGGGAGGGTGCCGACGACGACGAGGCCGTCGACCCGTAGTTCCTGGAAGGTGCGGGCGACGTCCTGGCCGGTGCGCCGGTCGAGCCGGCCGTCGGCCATCAGTATGCGCAGGCCGTGGGCGTGGAGGACCGAGTTCAGGCCGTCGAGGAGGTCGACGAACCAGGGGTTGCGCAGGTCGTTGAGCAGGACGCCGACGGTGTGGGTGCGGCGTGCGACGAGGCTGCGGGCGGCGGCGTTGGGCCGGTAGCCGAGCTCGTCGATGGCGTCCAGGACGGCCCGCCGCTTGGTGTCGCTGACCCGCGGTGAGCCCTGGAGGACGAGCGAGACCAGCGATTTGGAGACGCCGGCGCGTTCGGCGACGCCGCGGATCGTCGGGGGCCGGGGCCGGCCGGCGGCTGCCCGCGGGTCGCCGGCGTGCTCGTTGGACCGTTCCATGTGCCGGGATCCTGCCATCGCCGCAGGTGGCCGTCAACGCCCGGCCGGTGGGCCGCCCTTCGGTCTCCCCGCGGGCCGCCGTCCGGCCTGCGGAAAGGGTTGACATGCGGACATCCGGACATGCAGGGTGCGCGGAACGGCCGCCATTGGACCGTTCCAATAGGCACTACCGGACGTTCCGGCAGCGGCCGTCACCGCCACCTCCTGGAAGGACCGAGAAGTGAAGATCGGCCTCATCGGCACCGGGCGCATCGGCGCGTTCCACGCCCAGACCCTTCAGCAGGTTCCCGGCGTCACCGACCTGGTGGTCGCGGATGCCGACCCGGCACGGGCCGCGTCGCTGGCGAGGAGGCTGGGCGTGCGGGCGGCCGCGGGCATCCCGGAGCTGTACGCGGACGGCCTGGACGGGGTGGTGATCACCGCCGCGACCAGTGCGCACGCGGCCCTGATCCATCAGGCGCTGGACGCCGGTGTGCCGGTCTTCTGCGAGAAGCCGGTGGCCCTGGACGTGGCGGGCACGATCGGCGTCGTGGAGCGGGCACGGGCGGGCTCGGTGCCGGTCCAGATCGGCTTCCAGCGGCGCTTCGACGCGGGCTACCGGGCCGCCCGTGCGGCCCTGCGCTCGGGCGAGCTGGGCTGGCTGCACACGCTGCGCGCCTGCACCAGCGACCAGAGCCCGCCGCCGGCCGCGTACATCCCCACCTCGGGTGGGCTGTTCCGGGACTGTTCCATCCATGACTTCGACGTGCTGCGCTGGCTCACCGGCCGCGAGGTGGTCTCGGTCTACGCGCAAGGGTCCAACCGCGGTGCGTCCTTCTTCGCCGACGGCGACGACGTCGACACCTGTGCGGCGCTGCTGCGGTTCGACGACGACACCCTGGCGACCGTCACGGCGACCCGCTACAACGGCGCGGGGCACGACGTCCGCCTGGAGGTGTGCGGGTCGCTGGGCGCCCGGATCGTGGGTCTCGACGACCGGGCGCCGCTGCCGTCCGCGGAGCCGCGGCTGTCGTGGCGGCGGGCGGCCGCCCCGTACGCGACGTTCATGGAGCGCTTCCAGGAGGCGTACGTCACCGAGCTGGGTGTCTTCACCGAGGTGGCCGCGGGGCGGGCGGCGAACCCGTGTCCGCCCGCGGAGGCGCTGGAAGCGCTGTACGTGGCCGAGGCGTGCGAGCGGTCCCGGCGGTCCGGTGCGCCGGTGGCGCTGGCCGAGGTCCGCGCTACGGCCGGTCCGGCAGGCCCGAGCGGTCGGGCGGACGCGGGCACGGCGGGCGGGGAGCGGTAGCCGCGCGGCGGGCCGCGCGGCGGTGGCCGGCCCACTGGAGGGCGGTGGCGATGGCGGCGACCACCAAGGAGACACCCAGACCGATGGCGGCGGCGTACAGGGGGCGGTCGGCGGTGGCGGTGCCGAGGTAGCCGAGGCCGACGGAGTACGCCGCCCAGGTCGCCTCGGCGATGCCGGCGCCGAGGAGGTACTTGTGCAGCGGATAGCGCAGGATGCCGGAGGCCAGCGCGCCGGCGATCCGGCCGCTGGGGAGGAACCGTACGGCGATCACGAACGGGACGCCGTGGCGCTCGATGCTCCGGGAGGTGCGGTCCAGGAGTGCGCGGCGGCGCGGGTTGCGTCGCATCCAGTCCCGGACGGGTCCGCCGAAGCGGCGGGCGGCGAGGAACATCAGCAGGTCCCCGGTCAGGGCGCTGCCCGCCACGGTGAGGAGGACGAAGGGGAGGAAGAGCGTGCCCCGGGAGGCGAGGACGCCGGCGGAGACGAGCAGGGCGGAGTTGGGGACGAGGGGCGGCAGGGTGGTGAGCGCCAGCAGGGCGTAGAAGGCGAGTACGGCCATGCGCCGCCTCCTCGGATCGGCTCCGAGTCCGTATCCCAAGGCTGACGCGTGGCGGGGCGCGCGGCAACGTGACGGGCGTGCGCCGCCGGGAATCGGTGTGCCCGCGCTTGGATCCATACCCCCTAGGGGTATATGGTGACCGAGGTCGGTCGAAGCTCGGACAAAAGCTCGGATCATCTGCCCCGCGAGGAGAACCCATGACTGAGAACAGCTCCTGCTGCACCCCGGAAGGCTCCTGCCACTCCGGCGCCGCCGACGTCGAGGGCGCCGCGGTGACCACGACGTACCAGGTCACCGGCATGACCTGTGGCCACTGCGAGGGCGCGGTGTCGTCGGAGATCTCGGAGATCCCGGGCGTGAGCGCGGTGCAGGCGGTCGCGGCGACCGGGCTGGTGACGGTCACCTCGAAGGCGCCGCTGGACGAGGAGGCCGTGCGGGCGGCCGTCGACGAGGCGGGTTACGAGCTGGTGGGCCGGGCGGCCTGATTCCGGTTCGCCGGTCCGTGCGTACGAGTGTGGGTCGCCGCCCTTCGGGGTGCGGCCCGCGCCGTCGCGCGTAACCATTCAAACCTTCACATAATCCCTACAGTTGCCACAACGTCCACACTCCGGGACGCAACACCCATACCTCAGGGCCCCGATCTCCAGATCGAGGGCCTTGACCGTATTCGCCCCCATATGGCAAGAGACCCAGATCACACTCATCCGAACGTAACCATTGAGGGGGGTCGCGAGTCTAACCGGGCAGTGCAAGCACCCCGGCGGGTCTTGCACTGCACCAGCCGTGTCGGTCTTGGGGGACCGTGCCACGGCTACGCGTGGCCGGGGCGACGTGCCCGGGGAGCTTTGAGCGGCCCTCCCGATGTGCGCGTCCCGGCAGAGCGCGGTGCAACCCGGAACGCCCGGACGGATCCCGTGGGGGGAATCCAACCGGGACAAGGGAGGCGCCCCGCACTCGGGACCCGTGGGGGGATCCGGAGGCGGGGCGCTTCCTGCTTTTCGGGCTCGGTTCTGCATTTTTCGGGGCTCGGTTCGCCTCCGGGGCGCAGAAGCCTGTGTCGAGCGGTCGACCGTGCTCAGCCCCTCCTTCGTCGGGGCCTGCGCGCGCTCAACCGCTCGACACAGGCGCGCCCCTTCGGCTCACTCGCCCGGGGGCCGCCCTAGGGCAGGCCAGGCGTCAGCGCTGCTCGACCGGGACGAAGTCGCGCTCGATGACGCCGGTGTAGATCTGGCGCGGGCGGCCGATGCGGGAGCCCGGCTCCTTGATCATCTCGTGCCACTGGGCGATCCAGCCGGGGAGCCGGCCGAGCGCGAAGAGCACCGTGAACATCTCGGTCGGGAAGCCCATGGCCCGGTAGATCAGGCCGGTGTAGAAGTCGACGTTGGGGTAGAGCTTGCGCGAGACGAAGTAGTCGTCGGAGAGCGCGTGCTCCTCCAGCTTCAGGGCGATGTCCAGCAGCTCGTCGGACTTGCCGAGCGCGGAGAGGACGTCGTGCGCCGCCGCCTTGATGATCTTCGCCCGGGGGTCGAAGTTCTTGTAGACGCGGTGCCCGAAGCCCATGAGCTTCACGCCGTCTTCCTTGTTCTTCACCTTGCGGATGAAGGCGTCGACGTCGCCGCCGTCGCGCTGGATGCGCTCCAGCATCTCCAGCACGGACTGGTTGGCGCCGCCGTGCAGGGGGCCCCACAGGGCGTTGATGCCGGCGGAGATCGAGGCGAAGAGGTTCGCCTGCGAGGAGCCGACCAGGCGGACCGTGGAGGTCGAGCAGTTCTGCTCGTGGTCGGCGTGCAGGATCAGCAGCTTGTCCAGGGCGCTGACGACGACCGGGTCCAGCTCGTAGTCGGCGGCGGGCACCGAGAAGGTCATCCGCAGGAAGTTCTCGACGTACCCGAGGTCGTTGCTCGGGTAGACGACCGGGTGGCCGACCGACTTCTTGTAGGCGTAGGCCGCGATCGTCGGGAGCTTGGCCAGCAGCCGGATCGTGGAGATGTGGCGCTGCTGCTCGTCGAACGGGTTGTGGCTGTCCTGGTAGAAGGTCGACAGCGCGCTGACCACCGAGGACAGCATCGCCATCGGGTGGGCGTCCCGGGGGAAGCCGTCGTAGAAGCGCTTGACGTCCTCGTGGAGCAGGGTGTGGTAGGTGATGTCCTGCTTGAACGCCGACAGCTGGTCGACGGTGGGCAGCTCACCGTTGATGAGGAGGTACGCGGTCTCGACGAACGTGCTGCGCTCTGCGAGCTGCTCGATCGGGTACCCGCGGTAACGAAGAATTCCCTGCTCACCATCGAGATAGGTGATCGCGGATTTGTACGCCGCGGTGTTGCCGTAACCGGAATCCAGGGTCACCAGACCGGTCTCGGCGCGCAGCTTCGAGATATCGAAGCCCTTGTCGCCGACAGTGCTGTCGACGACCGGGTAGCTGTATTCGCCGTCCCCGTAACGCAGTACTACAGAGTTGTCGCTCACGTCATCCCTCACCGACGTTGTGCCTCTTCTTCGAGGTGCCCTGACTGCCTATACCTTCCCCCATTTGGACCTTGGTTGTGCACTCGGGGTCGGCCATAGGGCCTCATTACGGCACTCAGTGCCGCGCCAGTGTCCCATCCTGCTCCCGTTCGCCCCGATTGGGAAAGAGGAGTGACATCACATCGCCCCGGCGAGCCGGTGAGCCAGCGCCGTACCCCGCCGACCGGCGGAAACCGTGCGGACGGCCTGCCCCAGGGCCTTGCGGGAGCCGACCAGCACCACCAAGCGCTTTGCCCGGGTGACGGCGGTATACAGCAGATTGCGCTGCAGCATCATCCAGGCGCTGGTGGTGACCGGAATCACCACCGCTGGATACTCACTACCCTGCGAGCGATGGATCGTCACGGCATAGGCGTGGGCGAGTTCGTCGAGTTCGTCGAAGTCGTACGGAACCTCCTCGTCCTCGTCCGTGCGG
Source organism: Streptomyces sp. NRRL S-337 (assembly GCF_000720175.1). Taxonomy (GTDB): domain Bacteria; phylum Actinomycetota; class Actinomycetes; order Streptomycetales; family Streptomycetaceae; genus Streptomyces; species Streptomyces siderophoricus. The sequence goes on along the minus strand of NZ_JOIX01000026.1, from coordinate 30,345 downwards.
ACGGTCAGCCGCTGCTCGACCTCGTCCAGGGCGGTGACCACGCCCACCGTGCCGTTGAAGACGCCGTTGCGGCCCTTTTCGTAGTTGTTCCTGATCTGGGTGACCTTGTCGCCCACCCGGAACACCCGGCCGCCGAAGCGCCGCTCGGGCAGGTCGGGGCGGGCGGGGGTGATGGCCTGCTGGAGCAGGCCGTTCAGGGTGCCCGCTCCGGCCGGGCCGCGGTGCATCGGGGTCAGCACCTGGACGTCCCGGCGCGGGTCGAGACCGAACTTCGCCGGGATGCGGCGGGCCGCGACGTCCACGGCGAGCCGCCCGGCCTCCTCATTGTCCTCCTCCGCGAACAGGAAGAAATCGCTCAGCCCGGTGGTCAGCGGCGGGACGCCGGAATTGATGCGGTGGGCGTTGGTGACCACGCCGGACTGCTGGGCCTGCCGGAAGATCCGGGTCAGCCGCACGGCCGGCACCGGGCCGGCGGGGGCCAGCAGGTCCCGCAGCACCTCCCCGGCCCCGACCGACGGCAGCTGGTCGACGTCGCCCACCAGCAGCAGGTGGGCGCCCGGCGGGACCGCCTTGACGAGCTTGTTGGCCAGCAGCAGGTCCAGCATGGACGCCTCGTCGACGACCACCAGATCGGCGTCCAGCGGCCGGTCCGCGTCGTAGGCGGCGTCCCCGCCGGGTTTGAGCTCCAGGAGACGGTGGACGGTGGATGCCTCCGCGCCGGTCAGCTCCGACAGCCGCTTGGCGGCCCGGCCCGTGGGCGCGGCCAGCACGACCGTGGCCTTCTTGGCGCGGGCCAGCTCGACGATGGAGCGGACCGTGAAGGACTTGCCGCAGCCCGGGCCGCCGGTGAGCACCGCGACCTTCCGGGTCAGCGCCAGCCGCACCGCCTCCTGTTGCTCGGGGGCCAGCTCGGCGCCCGTACGGCGGGCCAGCCAGGCCAGTGCCTTGTCCCAGGCGACGTCCCGGAACGCCGGCATCCGGTCCTCGTCCGTGCGCAGCAGCCGGGTCAGCCGCCCGGCGAGCGAGATCTCCGCGCGGTGGAACGGCACCAGATAGACGGCGGTGACCTCCGCGCCGTCCTCCCCGGCGGGCACCTTCTCGCGCACCACGCCTTCCGGCTCCGCGGCCAGCTCGCCCAGGCAGTCGATCACCAGGCCGGTGTCCACCTGGAGCAACTTCACCGCGTCGGCGATCAGTTGCTCCTCGGGCAGGAAGCAGTGGCCCTGGTCCGTGGACTGCGACAGGGCGTACTGCAGGCCGGCCTTGACCCGGTCCGGGCTGTCGTGCGGGATCCCGACGGACTGGGCGATGCGGTCGGCGGTCAGGAAGCCGATGCCCCAGACGTCGGCGGCGAGCCGGTAGGGCTGGTTGCGGACGACGGAGATCGAGGCGTCGCCGTACTTCTTGTAGATCCGCACGGCGATGGACGTGGAGACCCCGACGCCCTGGAGGAAGACCATGACCTCCTTGATGGCCTTCTGCTCCTCCCAGGCGTCGGCGATCTTCTTGGTGCGCTTGGGGCCGAGGCCCGGCACCTCGATGAGGCGCTGCGGCTCGCGCTCGATGATGTCGAGGGTGTCCACGCCGAAGTGCTGGGTGATGCGGTCGGCGAAGACCGGGCCGATGCCCTTGACCAGACCGGAGCCGAGGTAGCGGCGGATGCCCTGGATCGTGGCGGGCAGGACCGTGGTGTAGTTCTCGCACGTGAACTGCTTGCCGTACTGGGGGTGCGAGCCCCAGCGGCCCTCCATCCGGAGGGACTCCCCCACCTGCGCACCGAGCAGCGCCCCGACGACGGTCAGCAGATCGCCCGAGCCGCGGCCGGTGTCGACCCGGGCGACCGTGTAGCCGTTCTCCTCGTTGGCGTACGTGATCCGCTCCAGGACCCCTTCCACCACGGCTGTGTTGACCATGCCCCGACGGTACCGCCGGGGTCCGACAGCGCGCGGGGCGGGAGTGTCCACCGGACCGTCGTACGCATCGTCGAGGGGCCCGTCCCCCCAGGTCGGGCCCCTCGATCCCCCCTCACGTGCCGGCCCCGGATCCCCCCGGATCCCTCCCCCTCCTGGGCCAGCGACAGCTATGACTTCTGCCGGCTGCGAACGGTTGCGCGCATCCGCAGAGTTATTTACCGGTCACCCCTTGTACGAATTCCGTTCACCTGGCGCCGCCGGTGCGGGCTCCGGGCGGGCGGCGACGTGCCGGCGGAAACGGTCCACGATCTCGGCCAGCGCCTCGGTGCCGTCGCGGGCCCACAGCGCCGGGTTGAAGATCTCCACCTCGATCGGGCCCCGGTAGCCGGCCGCCTCGACGCGCTCCCGGAACCAGCGCAGGTCCACCACGCCGTCCCCCAACTGCCCGCGGCCCAGCAGGACGCCCTCCGGGAGCGGGGTGACCCAGTCGGCCAGTTGGAAGGCGGCGATGCGGTCAACGGCCCCGGCGCGGTCGATCTGCGCCCCGGCCGTGTCGTCCCACCACAGGTGGTAGGTGTCCACGACCACCCCGACCCGGTCCGCGGGAAACCGCTCGGCGAGGTCCAGCGCCTGGGCGAGCGTGGAGACCACGCACCGGTCCGCCGCGTACATCGGGTGCAGCGGTTCGATCGCCAGCCGTACGCCCCGTTCCGCGGCGTACGGCGCCAACTCCCCGAGGGCGTCCGCGATCCGCTCCCGGGCGCCGGACAGGTCCCGGCTGCCGGCCGGCAGCCCGCCCGAGACCAGCACCAGGGTGTCCGTCCCCAGGGTGGCGGCCTCGTCGACCGCTGCCCGGTTGTCGTCCAGGGCCGCGGCCCGCTCACCGGGGTCGAGCGCGGTGAGGAACCCGCCCCGGCACAGGCTGCTGACCCGCAGTCCGGCCGCCTGGACGAGCCGGGCGGCCGCGGCCACGCCGTACGCCTGCACGGGCGCGCGCCACAGCCCGACGGCCGGGACGCCGGCCCGTACGCAGCCGTCGGCGAGTTCGGGCAGCGACCACTGGCGGAGGGTCTCCTGATTGAGGCTCAGCCGGGAGAGGTCGGTGGGGGCGGTGAGGTCGGTGGGATCGGTGAGGTTGGTGGAACCGGTCAGGTCGTCGGTCATGCGGGGCCTCCCGGGTGCTTCGCTGCGCCCGCGCCCCGGGACGGGCCCGCACCCGGGGCCGGGAAGGCGTCCTCGGCCCCGTATACGGACAGCAGCCGGCGCATCCGGTGGGCGGCGAGGTCCGGGTCCGGGAACAGGCCGAGCGCGGCGGCGAGTTCGTGGGCGCGGTGCAGATGGGGCAGTGAGCGGGCCGACTGGAGGCCACCGACCATGGTGAAGTGCGACTGGTGGCCCGCCAGCCAGGCCAGCAGGACGACACCGGTCTTGTAGTGGCGGGTGGGTTCTTGGAAGAGGTGGCGGGCCAACGTGACGGTGGGGTCGAGGAGTTCGCGGAAGCCGGCCGGGTCACCGGTGTCGATGTGGCGGACGGCCTGTGCCGCCACGGGGGCCAGCGGGTCGAAGATGCCGAGCAGGGCGTGGCTGAAGCCCCGTTCGTCGCCCGCGATCAGCTCGGGGTAGTGGAAGTCGTCGCCGGTGTAGCAGCGCACGCCCGGCGGCAGGCGGCGGCGCAGTGCGCGCTCCCGTGGGGCGTCCAGCAGGGAGATCTTGACGCCGTCGACCTTGCCGGGGTGGGCGGCGATGACCGCGAGGAGGGTGTCGGTGGCCGCGTCCGGGTCGGCGGATCCCCAGTAGCCCGCGAGTGCCGGGTCGAACATCGGGCCCAGCCAGTGCAGTACGACCGGTTGGGCGGCCTGGCGGAGGAGGTGGCCGTAGAGGTCGAGGTACTCCTCGGGGCCGCGGGCCGCGGCGGCGAGCGCGCGGGAGGCCATCAGGACGGCCTGGGCGCCGGCCGCCTCGACGACCGCGAGCTGCTCCTCGTAGGCGGCCCGGATCGCGGCGAGCGACCCGCCGGTGATCTGGTCGGTGCCGGCGCCGCAGACCAGCCGGCCGCCGGCCGCGCGGGCCTCGGCGCCGGAGCGGCGGATCAGTTCGGCGGCGGCGGGCCAGTCCAGGCCCGTCCCGCGCTGAGCGGTGTCCATCGCCTCGGCCACGCCCAGGCCGTGCGACCACAGGTGGTGGCGGAAGGCGAGGGTGGCGTCCCAGTCGAGGGCGGCCGGTCCGTCCGGGGTGGTGTCGGCGTACGGATCGGCGACGACGTGGGCGGCGGCGAAGACGGTGCGGGACCGCAACGGGGAGCGGGCTCCGGGCGCCGGGGCGGCCGCGGGGCCGGCTGCGGCGCTGCCGGGTGTCCGGGCGGTCACCGGCCCGGCTCCGGGACGTCCAGGCGGCGGCCCTCCGCGGACGACCGGGCGCCCAGTTCGGCGAGTTGGACGCCGCGGGCGCCGGCCGCCAGGTCCCAGCGCCAGGGCTCGTCGCGGACGACATGGCGCAGGAAGAGCTCCCACTGCGCCTTGAAGCCGTTGCCGAAGTCGGCGTTGTCGGGGACCTCCTGCCACTGCGCGCGGAACGGTTCGGCCACCGGGAGGTCGGGGTTCCAGACGGGTCTGGGGGTGACGGAACGGTGCTGCACCCGGCAGCCGCGCAGCCCGGCGACGGCCGAGCCCTCGGTGCCGTCCACCTGGAACTCCACGAGTTCGTCGCGGTGCACCCGGACCGCCCAGGAGGAGTTGATCTGCGCGACGATGCCGCCGGCCAGTTGGAACACGGCGTAGGCGGCGTCGTCGGCGGTGGCGTCGTACGGCGTGCCGGACTCGTCCCAGCGGCGCGGGAGGTGGGTGGTCAGCTGCGCCTGGACGGTGCGGACCGGGCCGAAGAGTTCGTGCAGGACGTACTCCCAGTGCGGGAACATGTCGGCCGCGATGCCGCCGCCGTCCTCGGCCCGGTAGTTCCAGGAGGGGCGCTGGGCCTGCTGCCAGTCGCCCTCGAAGACCCAGTAGCCGAACTCGCCGCGTACGGACAGGATCCGGCCGAAGAAGCCGCCCTCGACGAGGCGGCGGAGTTTGCGCAGGCCGGGGAGGAAGAGCTTGTCCTGGACGACGCCGTTCCTGACGCCGGCCTCCTGGGCGAGCCGGGCGAGTTCGAGGGCTCCGGCGAGGCTGCTCGCGGTGGGCTTCTCGACGTAGAGGTGCTTGCCGGCGGCGACCGCTTTCTTCACGGCCTCCTCGCGGGCGGCGGTGACCTGGGCGTCGAAGTAGATCTCGACGGTGTCGTCGGCCAGTACGGCGTCGAGATCGCAGGACCACTCGGGCAGGCCGTGCCGCTCGGCCAGGGCGCGCAGCTTCTGCGGGGAGCGGCCGACCAGCACCGGCTCCGGCCAGATGACCGTGCCGTCGTCCAGGGGGAGTCCGCCCTGGGCACGCAGGGCGAGGAGGGAGCGGACCAGGTGCTGGCGGTAGCCCATGCGCCCGGTCACGCCGTTCATGGCGATGCGTACGGTCCTGCGTGTCACGGCCCGGCCTCTCTCCCCCTCGTGCGGGGGCGGCTTCCTCGGTGGCGGGTGGAGCAGCGGCGTGGTGCAGCGGGAACGGAGGTGGAGCAAGCGCTTCCCATGGTGGCATCGGGGCGGCGGACGCCGGCCGGCCGCCGGGCGGGCCGGTGAGGCGGCGGGCGGAAGGGGTGGTGCGCGGAGCGGCCTCGTTCGTTACCCTTGACTCAGTCAATGGTGAGGTGGTCGACGATGACAACCGAAGCACCCTCCCACGCCCGGTCCGGCAGCGCGCCGGACGACTCCGCCGCGGCGTCCGATCCCGCCGCCGACGTCCGTGAGCTGCGCAGGTTCAACCGCTTCTACACCAACCTGATCGGCGCGCTCGACTACGGGCGGCACCTCTACACCCCGTTCACCCTCACCGAGGCGCGGGTGCTCTACGAACTCGCCCACCAGGAGCGGGTGGACGCGGCGGATCTGCGGGCCTCGCTGTCCCTGGACGCCGGGTATCTCAGCCGGCTGCTCGGCAAGTTCGAGGACCGGGAGCTGATCAGCCGCGGCAGGTCCGAGCAGGACCCGCGCCGCCAGCGGATCACCCTCACCGGGGACGGCCGGGAGGCGGCGGGGCTGCTGGAGGAGCGCTCCCAGGAGGCGGCGGGCTCCCTGCTCCGGCACCTTCCGGCGGCGGACCGGGCCCGCCTGACGGACGCGATGCGGACCATCCGTGTCCTGCTCGGTGACGACCCCGCGGGCACCGGCGAGGCACCGGCGGCCTCCTCCCCCACCGTCACCCTGCGCACCGCCCGCCCCGGTGACCTCGGCTGGATGGTCGAGCGGAACGCCGCGCTCTACGCCGCCGAGTACGGCTTCGACCTGAGCTACGAGGCGCTGGTCGCCCGGATCGTCGCGGAGTACGCCGAGGCGTTCGACCCGCGGTGGGACCGCACCTGGATCGCGGAGCTGGACAGGACGGGGGTCCCCCCTGGCGCGGAGCCTGCCGGAGCTCTCCGGGAGAGGGCCGGTGCGGTGATGTGCGTACGGGACGGCCGGCCGGGTGTGGCCCGGTTGCGGCTGCTGCTGGTGGAGCCGTCCGCGCGGGGCCATGGCGTCGGGCGGCAACTCGTCGACGCGTGTGTCGATTTCGCGCGGGACGCCGGGTACGAGGAGATGGTGCTGTGGACGAATTCCGTCCTCGGCGCGGCCCGCCGGATCTACCAGCGGGCCGGTTTCGAGCTGGTCTCACAGACGCCGCACCACAGCTTCGGGCAGGACCTGGTGGGCCAGGACTGGCGGCTGTCGCTGCGCGGTGCGGGCACGTAGGGACGACCACGGAGGAGAGGAGCGCGGCATGACCGGAACGGACGGCACGCAGGGCACGGGAGACGGCGGCGGTCCGGGCGGCGGCACCCCGGCCGGCGCCCCGGGCCGGGCGGCGGCGCCCCCCTTGCGCCTGGCGTTCTCCACGCTCGGGGTGCCGGGCATGCCGGTCGCCGACGTGGCGCGGCTGGCCGCCGGGGCCGGCTATCAGGGGGTGGAGCTGCGGGCCCATCCGGAGGAGCCGGTGCATCCGCTGATCGGGGCGCGGGAGCGGGCCGCGGTGCGCGCGGAATTCGCGGCGGCCGGGGTGGAGATCCTGGCCGTCGCCGGGTACGCCCGGGTCGCGGCCGAGCGGGACACGGCGGGCGAGGCGGAGCTGGCGCAGGAGCTGTCCGAGCTGGTGCTGCTCGCCGCGGACCTGGGGGCGCCGTATGTGCGGGTGTTCCCCGGCGGCGGGGAGCGGCCGGCGGAGGGGGCGGACGCGGATGCCGCCCGGCGGCTCGCCGCGGTGGCGCCGCTCGCGGCCGAGCGGGGCGTCCGGGTGCTGCTGGAGACCCATGACTCGCACGGCACGGGCGCGGCCGCCGCGCGGGTGCTGGGCCTGGTCGGGCACCGCAGCGTCGGCGCGCTGTGGGACGTGCTGCACACCTGGCGCGGTGGTGAGCGGCCCGTCGACACCCGGGCGGCACTCGCTCCGTATCTGGGCTATGTGCAGGTCAAGGACGTGGTGTCGGCGGCGGATCCGCGTCCGGTGCCGCTCGGGGCGGGCGCCCTGCCGCTGGCGTCCGCGCTGGCCGCGCTCGGGCCGGAGCCGGCTGCGGCGCACGGTCCGGTGCCCGCGCCGGAGGGCGGTTACGGCCTGGGCGCGGGCGGCTGGCTGTGCTGGGAGTACGAGAAGCGCTGGTTCCCGGAGGCGCCCGAGCTGCCCGGATTGCTGGCCGCGGGCCGGGACCATCTGCGGCGGCTGCTCGACGGGGTGGCGGCCGGGGCCGCGGCGGGCGACGCCGCCGGCGGGTCTCCCGCGGTCCCTCCCACACCGCCGGCCGGCGTGCAAGAGGAGGGCGGCACCCCCGACCGGAGTGATTGACCGACAATAGTTTTCCGGCTATCCGTGTCTCCTTGGAAGTTTCCTTCAACGAGTCCTGTACCAGGTCGAGGAAGCCCTCCGGAAGGAGCGCGGATGCACTCCAGACGTACCGTTCTGACCACCGCGGCCGGTGCCGTCGCCGCCTGCGCGGCGGGTGCCGGGCCCGCCGTGGCGGCGCCCGTCACCGGGCGCCGGCCCGCCCCCGATGCCGCCGCCCGGGACCGGCTGCGCCGCCTGATCGCCCGGATGACCCCGGAGGAGAAGGTCGGTCAGCTGTTCGTGATGCGGGTCTACGGCCACTCGGCGACCGACCCCGACCCGGCCGACGTCGCCGCCAACCAGAAGGAGATCGGGGTCGCCAACGCGGCGGAGCTGATCGCGAAGTACCACGTCGGCGGCATCATCTACTTCGGCTGGGCGCACAACACCCGTGAGCCGCACCAGATCGCCGAGCTGTCCAACGGCATCCAGAAGGCCGCGGCCGCCCAGCGCGTGCCCGTACCGGTGCTGATCTCCACGGACCAGGAGCACGGCATAGTGGCCCGGGTCGGCGCGCCCGCGACACTGTTCCCCGGCGCGATGGCGCTCGGCGCCGGCGGCTCCCGCGACGACGCCCGTACGGCGGGCCGGATCGCCGGGCAGGAGCTGGCCGCCATGGGCATCCGGCAGGACTACGCGCCGGACGCGGACGTGAACGTCAACCCGGCCAACCCGGTCATCGGGGTGCGGTCCTTCGGCGCCGATCCGCAGGCGGTGGCCCGTATGGTCGGTGGGCAGGTGAGGGGCTATCAGGACGGCGGGGTGGCCGCCTGCGCCAAGCACTTCCCCGGCCACGGCGACACCGATACCGACAGCCATGTGGGGCTGCCGTACATCCACCACACCGCCGAGGAGTGGGAGCGGCTGGACGCGCCGCCGTTCAAGGCCGCGATCGCCGCGGGGATCGATTCGATCATGACGGCGCACATCGTCGTGCCGGCGTTCGACGCGAGCGAGGACCCGGCGACGCTGTCCCGGCCGATCCTCACCGGTCTGCTGCGCGAACGCCTGGGCTACGACGGGGTGGTGGTGACGGACTCACTGGGCATGGAGGGCGTACGGAAGAAGTACGGCGACGCCCGGGTGCCGGTCCTCGCGCTGAAGGCCGGCGTGGACCAGCTGCTGAACCCGCCGGACCTGTCGCTGGCGCACGGCGCCGTCCTGACGGCGCTGAAGGACGGGGACCTGTCCGAGCGCGACCTCGACGCGAAGCTGCTGCGGATCCTGCTGCTGAAGGAACGGCGGGGGCTGTTCGACGACCCGTACACCAGCCGGGGCGAGGTGGACCGGGTCGTCGGGACCCGGGGCCATCTGGCGACCGCGGACCGGATCGCGGACCGTACGACCACGCTGCTGCGCAACGACGGCGGAGTGCTGCCGCTGTCCCGCCGGCGGGAGCGGCGGGTGCTGGTGGTGGGCGTCGACGCGGCCGCGCCGTCGGGCACCGGCGGCCCGCCGACCACGGTCCTGGCGCGGGCCCTGGACGAGCTGGGCTTCACGGCCACCGCGCGGTCCACGGGCCTGTCGCCGACGTCCGCGCAGATCGACGCGGCGGTGGCGGCGCTGGGCGAGCGGGACGCGGTGGTGGTGGCCACGTACAACGTGACGGCCATCTCGCCGCAGCGGAAGCTGGTCGAGGCACTGCTGGCCACCGGGAAGCCGGTGGTGCAGCTGGCGGTGCGCAATCCGTACGACATCGCGCAGCTGGACGGCGTCAAGGCGGCGCTGGCGAGCTATTCGTGGACGGACGTGGAGCTGCGGGCGGCGGCCCGGGTGATCGCCGGGCGGCGGGATCCGGTGGGCCGGCTGCCGGTGGCGATAATGCGCGCCGACGTCCCGGACAAGGCGCTGTACCAGATCGGGCACGGCCTGTCGTACTGAGCCGGTGCGGGTGCGGCGCGCTCCCCGTGGTCGCGGGGAGCGCGCCGGCCCGTCGGTCGGCCGGTTGGCCCGTCAGGGGCGGAGCATCGGCATCCGGCGGTTCTCCTGCTTGTCCAGCTTCTTGTTGTCCGGGGCCAGCGGGGCGGGGGTGGTGCCCGCGGGCGCCGGGACGCCGGCCCAGGCGAGGAGTTCGGCGGTGGCCTTGGTGCGGTCGGCGTCCTTCAGCTTGGCGATGTTGGAGCCGTGGTTGCCGCCGGGGACGGTGAAGACGTACGAGTCACGGGAGCCCTTGCCCACCTCGAAGTGCTCCGAACTCCACGGGTCGTACTGGCCGTTGACGAACATCATCTGCCGGGCGTGGTGGCGCACCCAGCGGTCGACGTCGGGCATCGCGCGCCTGTCGAAGCGCATCGGGATGTCCTTCGGCACGAAGGTGCGGGAGTTGTTGATGCCCGGGTACTTCAGCAGACCGGCCAGGTTCGGGTAGCCGTAACCGGGCTCGCCGAGCTGGGTGCCCGCCTGGTAGTAGTACGGCAGGTAGGGCTCCATGCCCTGGTCGGTGTAGCTGTCGAAGCCGCCGACCTTGTCCATCCACTTCCACAGTTCGTCCGTGGAGGCGGTGGGCTTGGGAATCTCGGCGCAGGCGGTCTCGGCGGGCTGGTACTGCCAGAACCCGAACACCAGGTCGGTGACCATGACTTCGTAGGCCCGGTCGGCGCTGCCGGTGTTCGTGAAGGTCTGCTTCTCCTGGTCGGCCCAGTCCTGGAAGCGCTTGACCATCTCGCCGCGGCGCAGCAGGGCCTCCCGCTCGATGGCGGCGAGGTCGGCGCGGCACTGCGGGGTGCCGACGTGCTGGAAGAACCGGTCGTAGGCGGAGTCCTCGTCGTTGTTGACGTCGTTGGGCGCGACGTAGGCGACGGTGCCGTTCATGTCGTGCGGGAAGAAGCGGCGGTAGTAGGTGGCGGTCATGCCGCCCTTGCTGCCGCCGGTGTCGATCCAGTTCTTGCCGTAGATGCGGTGCAGCGCCCGGAAGATGCGGTGCTGGTCGGTGGCGGCCTGCCGGATGTCGAGCTTCTTCCAGTCGGTGGGCGTGGGCCGCGACGGGGTGAAGTACCGGTATTCCAGGGAGACCTGGTTGCCGTCGATGATCTTCGTGGGTTCGCTGCGGGACGGTGTGGTGCTGACGTTGTAGCCGGAGGTGAAGAACACCGTCGGGCGGTCCACGGACTTGTGCAGCACGGTCAGCCGCTGCTGGAAGGTCCCCCTGGACGGGTGCTCGTGGTCGATCGGCTGGGTGTAGTTCAGGACGAAGTACCGGTAGCCGTCGACCGGCTTCTCCTCGACGAGGCTCATGCCCGGTATCGCGAGGATCCGGTCCTTGATGTCCTTGGTCGGCGGCTCGGCGGCGGTGGCCGCTCCCGCCTGGGCGCTGCCGGCTGTGGCCGTGCCTATGAGCACGGCGAGCGACAGCAGCCATCTGGTGGCCTTGCGCATGCACCCTCCCCTTGGGATTGCAAAGGTCGGGCTGAACCTATCTGCGCACCGGGGGCACCACCAGCCCCCGGGGGCCGTCCGGGGACCGGCGGCCGGGCGGCGGGGGCTCAGGGTGCGGGGCGGCGGCCGGGCCCGGGGCGCCGGCGTGACGGCGGCCGGGCCGCGTCGGGTCCGGCCGCCGCGTCCGGAGCCTCAGGCCACCAGCTCCTCCTCGCCCTCGCCGGTGAACGTGCGCCACAGCTCGGCGTAGCGGCCGTCGCGGGCGAGGAGTTGGGCGTGGCTGCCGTCCTCGGCGATCCGGCCGCGGTCGAGGACCACGACCCGGTCGGCGCGGGCGGCGGTGGTCAGGCGGTGCGCCACGACCAGGGTGGTGCGGCGGCCGACGAGGCGGTCGGTGGCCTGGTTGACGACGGCCTCGGTGGCGAGGTCGAGGGCGGCGGTGGCCTCGTCGAGCAACAGCACGTCCGGGTCGACGAGTTCGGCGCGGGCCAGCGCGAGCAGCTGGCGCTGGCCGGCGGAGAGGTTGCGGCCGCGTTCGGCGACCTCGTGGAGGTAGCCGCCCTCCAGGGTGGCGATCATGGCGTGCGCGCCGACGGCGCGGGCGGCGGCCTCGACCTCGGCGTCGGTGGCGTCGGGGCGGCCGTAGGCGATGGCGTCGCGGACCGTGCCGGCGAAGAGGTAGGGCTCCTGGGGGACGACGCCGAGGCGGCGGCGGTAGCCGGTCAGGTCCAGCTCGCGCAGGTCGGTGCCGTCGACGCGGACCGCGCCCGAGGTCGGGTCGTAGAACCGCGCGACCAGCTTGACCAGGGTGGACTTGCCGGCGCCGGTCTCGCCGACGAAGGCCACGGTCTGGCCCGCGGGGACGGTGAGGCTGACCCCGGCCAGCGCGGGGGTGTCCGCCGTGCCGTACCGGAAGTGGACGTCGTCGAAGGTGAGCTCGCCGCGCAGCGCGGGCACCTCCCGGGGGCGTTCGGCGGCGGGGGTGGAGGTCGGCTCGCGCAGCAGCTCCTGGATGCGGCCCAGCGAGACGGAAGCCTGCTGGTAGCCGTCGAAGACCTGGGAGAGCTGCTGGACGGGGGCGAAGAACAGGTCGATGTAGAGCAGATAGGCGACCAGCGCGCCGGCGGTCAGGGTGTTCGCACTCACCCGGTCGGCACCGACGATCAGCACCAGCGCCGCCGCGACGGACGACAGCAGCTGCACGAACGGGAAGTAGATCGATATCAGGAACTGGCCGTGGACCCGGGCCCGGCGGTAGGCGTCGCTGCGGGCGGCGAACCGCTCGGCGCCGCGGTGCTCCCGGCGGAACGCCTGGACGATCCGCAGGCCGGCGACGCTCTCCTGGAGGTCGGCGTTGACGGTGCTGATCCGCTCGCGGGCGAGTTCGTACGCCTTGACGCTCTGCTTGCGGAAGAAGTACGTGCCGATGACCAGGGGCGGGAGGGTGGCGAAGACGACCAGGGCCAGCTGGAGGTCGATGGCCAGCAGGGCGACGAGTATGCCGAAGAAGGTCAGCATCGAGACCAGGGCGGTGACCAGCCCGGTCTGCAGGAATGTCGACAAGGCGTCGATATCGGTGGTCATCCTGGTCATGATCTTGCCGGTCAACTCGCGCTCGTAGTAGTCGAGCCCGAGGCGCTGCAGCTGCGCGAAGATCTTCAGGCGCAGGGAGTACAGCACCCGCTCGCCGGTGCGGCCGGTCATGCGGTTGCCGCCGAACTGGGCGGCCCACTGGGCGAGGACCACGACGAGGGCGAGCACCGCGGCCGTCCACACGCCGGCCAGCACCCCGCGGCGGACGCCCTCGTCGATGCCCTGCCGGATCAGGACGGGCAGCAGCAGCCCGGCGACGGCGTCGACGGCGACCAGGGCCAGGGCGACGGCCAGCGGGGCGCCGAAGCCGTGCAGCAGCCGGCGCAGGCCGTAGGAGCGCTCGGGGCGGACGGCCCGGTCCTCGTCGATGTCCGGGGTGTCGGTGGCCGGCGGGAGCGCGGCGACCTGGTCGAGCAGGGTGGGGGTGGCCGGGAGGCCGGCGGTCGCGGCGGCCATGCCGGGGCCGGTGGCGGCCGCCGCGCGGGGCGCCACCCCGGCCGCGCCGGCCTCGGCGTCCTGTTCGCGGCGGACCCACAGCTCGGGGGTGATCTCGGGGGTGACGGTGTCGTCGGCCGGCTCGGCGGTCTCCGGCCCGGCGCCCTCCGGCCCGTCGGCGTCGGGTGCGTACGCGTACTCCAGCAGCCCGCTCGCCGCGAATTCGCCGTCGAAGGCGCCGGCCAGCTCGCCCGCCGGGTCCCGCTCGACGCCGCCCAGCTCCTCCGGGTCGGTCAGCAGCGCGCGGTAGAGCGGACATCGCTCCGCCAGCTCCTCCTGGGTGCCGACGTCGACCAGCCGCCCGCCGTCGAGGACGGCGACCCGGTCGGCGAGCGCCAGGGTGGAGGCGCGGTGCGCGATGAGCAGGGTGGTCCGGCCCGCCATGACGCCGCGCAGCGCCTCGTGGATCTCGTGCTCGACGCGGGCGTCGACGGCGGAGGTGGCGTCGTCGAGGACCAGCAGCCGGGGGTCGGTGAGGATCGCGCGGGCCAGGGCGATGCGCTGCCGCTGGCCGCCGGAGAGGGTCAGCCCCTGCTCGCCGACCTCGGTGTCGTAGCCGTCGGGGAGCTCGGAGATGAAGCCGTCGGCCTGCGCGGCGCGGGCCGCCGCGCGGATCTCGGCGTCGGTGGCACCCGGATTGCCGTAGGCGATGTTGTCGCGGATCGAGTCGGAGAACAGGAAGCTGTGCTCGGGGACCAGGCCGATGGCGGCGCGCAGCGAGGCGAGGGTGAGGTCGCGGACGTCGTGGCCGCCGACCAGGACGCGGCCGGCGGAGACGTCGTAGAAGCGGGGCAGCAGCAGCGAGACGGTGGATTTGCCGCTGCCGGACGTGCCGACCACGGCGACCGTCTCGCCGGGCTCGATGCGCAGGGAGAAGCCGTCGAGGACCGGGCGGGCGCCGTCGCCCGTGCCGTAGCCGAAGGTCACCTCGTCGAACTCGACGGTGGCGGGGGCGTCGGCGGGCAGCTCATGGGCGTCCGGCCGTTCGGTCAGGGCCGGTTCGGTGTCGATCAGCTCGTAGACCCGCTCGACGCCGGCCCGGGCCTGCTGGCCGACGGTCAGCATCATCGCGAGCATCCGGACCGGTCCGACCAGCTGCGCGAGGTAGGTGGAGAAGGCGACGAAGGTGCCGAGGGTGACCTGGCCGCGGGTGGCCATCCAGCCGCCGAGGGCCAGCATCGCGACCTGGCCGAGCGCGGGGACGGCCTGCAGGGCGGGGGTGTAGCGGGCGTTGAGGCGGACCGTGCGCAGCCGGCCGGCGAACAGCCGGCGGCCGGCCTCGCGGAGCTTGCCGGTCTCCTGCTCCTCCTGCCCGAAGCCCTTGACGACCCGGACACCGGAGACCGCGCCGTCCACGACCCCGGCGACCGCGGCCGCCTGGCCCTGGGCGTACCAGGTGGCGGGGAAGAGCCGGGCGCGGCTGCGCTTGGCGATGAACCACAGGGCGGGCGCGACGGCCAGCGCGATGACCGTGAGCAGCGGGGAGAGCACCGCCATCACGACCAGGGAGATCACGAAAAGCAGGACGCTCCCGATCATCATCGGGAGCATGAACAGCAGGCTCTGGATCAGCTGGAGGTCGCTGGTGGCGCGGCCGACGACCTGGCCGGTGCTCAGCTCGTCCTGACGGCGGCCGTCGAGCCGGGATATCGCGCCGTACATACGGGTGCGCAGGTCGTGCTGGAGGTCCAGGGCGAGGCGTCCGCCGTAGAAGCGGCGGAGGTAGGTGAGGACGTAGACGACCACGGCGGCGGCGATCAGCAGGCCCGCCCAGGGGCCGAGGGCCCGCCGGTGGCTGACGATGACGTCGTCGATGATCAGCTTCGGTACGAGCGGGACCAGCGCCATCACCGCCATCCCGGCCAGCGAGGACCCGAGGGCGAGCACCACGTCCTTGCGGTACTGCCAGCAGTCCCTGGTCAGCCGCCGTGCCCAGCCGGCCCCTGCCGTATCCGTGTCCGTCCCCGCCACCCGATGCCTCCCGCGCCTCGACGTCTACCGCAAGGCACCAACACCGCCCGGTATGAATTTCATCCCGCTGCAACAATCCGAACGGTTGCGGACCTGATCGTGCGCCGTGCGCAGCACGCCGTGCGCCGGCCGGCCCAGAGGGACCGGCCGGCGCAGGCCGCGCTCACGGGGAGCCGTGATCAGCAGGTGTGATCACGCAGGACGACCGGGTGAGGTGATCAGTTCACCCGCTGCACGGTCAGCTCCGAGATGCCCGGGTGCGGCCGGGGCTTCCCGTCGGCCGCCGGCGTGCGGTCGCCGTGCACCGTGACCCGGACGTACCGGACCGGGCCGTGGCCGGCCGAGCCGGCCCCCGTCCAGTGCGTGCCGTCCCGCGACACCTGGACGAGGAAGGACTTCGGACGGGCCGAGGTCCAGTGCGGAGTGATCTTCCCGATCCGGGTGGCCCGGCCGAGGTCGGCGGTGAGGGTGCCGTCCGCCGCGTTCGGCACCCAGCCCGTGGTGGCGTTGCCGTCCACCGCGCCGACCGCGTACATGCCGGGCTCCTCGGAGGTGGCTGTCGCCGGGGTGCAGCGGGCCGCGTTCGTGGTGGCGGCCAGGTCGGGCCGGCGGGTCTTGAGGACGGCCGGTACGCCGCGGCTGACGATCTGCTCGCCCTGGGGCGACTCGATCCGCATCGGCGCACCCGAGGTCAGCCGCACGGTGGTCTGGTGCGCGCCGACGGCGATGTCGTAGGTCCGTCCCTGCCAGTGCAGTCCGCGCAGGGTCACGCCGTCGGAGAGCTGCGGCGGCAGCAGCGGGTCGAGGTGCACCCGGTCCTCACGCAGCCGCAGCCCGGTCAGGCCGTTGGTGAAGGTCTGCAGGAAGCCGCCCTTACCGGTGAGGAAGTCCTGTGCGGGCCGCCCGGCGTGCGGGTCGTCGGCGCCGGCCTTGTTGCCGCGCGCCTCGGAGAACTGCGCGAACGGGCCGCGCACGAACGGCTTGATGGAGCGGAGCAGGTAGGTGTACGTGGAGCAGCCGGCCTCGCCGATGCCCGCCGCGTCGATGGCGTGCACCGAGTCGGTCATGGCCGGGCCGTCCGGGTCGGTGTGCGCGGCGTAGAAGTCCAGCGTGCGGGCCGCCCGGGCCTGCGACATCGGCCATTCCAGCGGGTACATCAGCAGCACGGTGTCGGCCTGCTTGATGGTGGTGCCCCGGTAGCCGGCGTACTGCTCGTAGACCTTCTTCTTCGCGTCGTAGGGGATGCGCAGCTTGTCGGCGATGGTGTTCCAGGAGGCCGGCGCCTGCTCTCCGAGGACGGCGGCGATCCGGGTGGCGTGGCGCAGGGCGGTGGCGGCGCCGGCGTTGGTGAAGACGCCGTCGTTGACGCCGTTGCTGTACTCGTCGGGCCCGGCGACGTTCTTGATCGAGTAGCTGCCGTCGGCGTTGTGGGTGGCCCGGGAGGCCCAGAACTGGGCGATGCCCTTCAGGACCGGCCAGCCGCGCGAGCGCAGCCAGGCGGTGTCCTTGGTGGCGAGGTAGTACTGCCAGGTGGCCAGGGAGATGTCGCCCATCAGGTGGTTCTGGGTCTTGCAGTGCGGCGGGTCCCAGCTGTGGCACTCGTTCCACAGGTCGCCCTTGCTGCCGCTGGTCCAGGCGTAGAACAGCCCGTCGTAGCCGAGCTTGCGGGCGTTCTCGCGGGCGCCGGCGCGGGTCTTGTAGCGGTAGTCGACGATCGACCTCGCGAGGTCGGGGTGGGTGGCGAGCAGGCCCGGGTACATCCAGGTCTCGGCGTCCCAGAAGATCTCACCGGCGTAGTTGTCGCTGGTCAGGCCGGTGGGGCCGATGCTGTTGCGGCTGCCGGCGCGGACGCTGGACAGCAGGCCGTACTGCGCCGAGCGGACCCAGGTCTGCAGATCACGCTGCCCCTTGACCTCGATGTCGCTGCGCCACAGCTGCCGCCAGGCGGCGGTGTGCCGGGCGAACAGCTCCTGCCAGCCGCGGCGGGCGGCCCGCCGGGAGGCGGCGTCGGCGGCGGCGCGCGGGTGGCGGGAGGTCAGCGCGGTGTCCACGCCGACGTACTTGGCCAGGTCGTACGAGCGGCCGCTGCGGACCGGGAAGGTCAGCTGCTGGCGGTTGCTGAGGGAGGCGGTCCGGCCAGCCTGCGGGGCCGTTCGGGGCGCGGTGGCGCGGACGCCGGGGCCAGGGCGCAGGGTGGAGGCCACCGCGCCCTCGGTGCGGGTGCCGTCCGTGCGGAAGCCGACGTCCATGGTCCCGCCGGCGGCGTCCTTGGAGGCGGAAGGTGCGCCGGAGGCCGTCATCCGGCGGGCGCCGCGGCCGTCGAGGGCGTCGGTGACGGTGGCGGCGCCGCTCCAGTGGGGCGTCATGCGCAGCCGTACCGCGCCGGTGTGCGCGTCGGTGCGGTCGGTGAGCACGTCGTAGACCAGGTCGGTGCGGCGGCCGTCGGCGGCCGTCCAGGTCAGCGAGGTGCGGACGAAGCCGCAGCGCAGCGAGAGGGACTGGCGGTAGTGCGAGATCCGGCCGGGCGCGGTGGCCGAGGAGAAGGTGTCGGGGTGGGCGCCGCCGGTGCCGACGTTCAGCGTGGTCCAGGTGGGGAGCGCGGCGATGGCCTGGCGGCCCTGGACGTCCTTGGGGCCCTTGGCGTACAGCCCGGAGACGAAGGAGCCGTCGTAGGCGGGCGTCTTCAGGGGCCAGCCGGTCTGGCCGCCGGGGGCCGCGTAGCCGGTGCCGTTGGGCGGTACGCGCTGGCCGAGGTAGCCGTTGCCGACGAAGGCGTGGTAGCTGTCCGCCGGGTCGATCTTGTCGGAGGTGGCGGTCCAGCCGTCGCCGTCGTGGCCGGTCAGGCAGGGGCCGTGCGGGCCGGCGGGCGGTTCCGGCGGCGGCCCCCCGGACGGGGCGGCGGCCGAGGCGGAGACCGGTGCGAGGACCGCGACCAGGGCGGCCGCGAGGAGCGGCGCGACGGTCTTGCGGGAGCGGCGGGCGGTGCGGCCGGGAGGTGGCCCGGCCGGGTCCCGGGAGGGCAGGGGGGTGGGGTGACGTGTCGAATCTTCCATGGTTCTCCGTCATCCATGAAGAGCCCGTGCCGCGGGTCCGCGCCACGGGCACCACGTGAACATCATCAGGCCCCCGCCATGTCGGCACCCTAAGCCGAGTCCCCCGTTCGGGTCACGGCCCTCTCAGGACGAATTGCCGCCAAAGGACGCCCATCCACCGCCCCGCCGCCCGCCAAAGCTCGCCGATTGGTCAAAAGGGCCCCAGGTGCGGCTACACTTTTAGACTGACCAGTCAGATCAAATGGGGAGGGGTTGTGAACACCACCCGCAAGGGGGCGGCGGTCCACGCCACGGGGATAGGAGTGCGGGGTCCACGCGGCTGGGCCTTCCGGGGCGTCGACATCACCGCCGAGCCGGGCTCACTGATCGCCGTCGAGGGCCCTTCGGGCTCCGGGCGCACCTGCCTGCTGCTCGCCCTGACCGGCCGGATGCGGATCTCCGAGGGCTCCGCCACGGTCGCCGGCTTCCCGCTGCCGAAGCGGATGGGTACGGTCCGCGGCCGTACCGCTCTCGCCCACGTCCCGGGCGTCGCCGACCTGGAACCGGCGCTCACCGTCGGCGAACACCTCAAGGAACAGGCCCTGTTGGGCCGCCGTCTCGCCAACTCCCCGGCACTGCCCTGGGGCAGGCGCCACAAGGAGGTCACCCGGGCCCGGATCGACGCCGCGCTGGCGGTCGCCGGACTCGACCCCGACACCCTCCCCAAGGGCCTGCGGACCTGTGTCCGTGACCTGGAACGGCTGGAGGCGCTGCGGCTGTCGATCGCGCTCGCGGTCATGCAGGACCCGCATCTGCTCGCCGTCGACGACGTCGACCTCAAGCTGTCCCCGGCCGAACGCGACCTGGCCTGGCAGCTGTTGCGGGACCTCGCGCTGGCCGGCATCACCGTGGTGGCGGCCGGCAGCGACGCCCCGGCGGACGCGCTGATCGTCCGCACCACGGCCGCGGCCACCGCACGGCCCGCGGCCCCCGCCCCGGACCAGGACGGCCCCAAGACCACCCCCCACACCACCGAGGAGGAAGCGGCGCATGCGTTCGCCGAAGCTGGCCGCGCTTGAGCTCAGGCGTTTCGGCCGGGGGAAGCTGCCCCGGATCGGGCTGGTCACCCTGATGCTGATCCCCCTGCTCTACGGGGCGCTGTACCTCTGCTCCTTCTGGGACCCCTACGCCCGCCTGGACAAGATCCCGGTGGCGCTGGTCAACGACGACCGGGGTGCCACCGCCGGCGGCAAGAAGATCACCGCCGGCGACGAACTGGCCAAGAACGTCAAGGACAGCAAGACCTTCGACTGGGAGGAGGTCAGCTCCGAGGACGCCGCCAAGGGCGTCGAGGACGGTACGTACTACCTCTCCCTGACCGTCCCGGCGGACTTCAGCAAGCGGATCGCCTCCAGCTCCGGTGACGACCCGCAGACCGGCGCCCTCCAGGTCCGGACGAACGACGCCAACAACTACGTCGTCGGCTCGATCTCCAAAACCGTCTTCTCCGAGATCCGCGCGAAGACCTCGGCGTCCTCGTCGCGGGCCATGCTCGACAAGATCTTCGTGTCGTTCTCGGACCTGCACGACCAGACCGCCAAGGCCGCCGACGGCGCCGGGAAGGTCGACGACGGGGTCGGCACGGCCAAGGAGAAGACCGGCGAACTGGCCGACGGGCTCGGCAAGCTGGACGACGGCTCGGGCCAGCTGCACGACAAGGCCGGCCAGCTCAGCCAGGGCGCCGGAGCCGTCGACAAGGGCGCCAAGAGCGTCAGCAAGGGCGCGGCGGGCGCCAGCGCCAAGGCCGAGGAGCTGAGCCAGGGCGCCGGCCGGGTCGCGGACGGCACCCAGCAGCTCGCCGACAAGGTCTCGGGCATCGCCCGCAAGGACCTGCCGTTCCTGCGGGAGCACGGCGCGGAGATCGGTGAGAAGGCGCAGATCGTCGCCGACCTCAGCCAGAAGCTCGACGCCGACCTCAGCAAGCTCCCCGGGGACTCGGCCAAGGCCGCCGAGCAGGCCCGTACGAACGCCGACAACGCCGCCGACCTGTACCGGGAGCGCTGCGGCGGGCTCGTCTCCACCGACACCGACTGCGCCAAGCTCAAGGCCCTGGCGACCGGCACCGCCGCCGCGGCCGACCTGGCGGAGAAGGTCAACGGCACCATCGCCCGCACCGACTTCGCCCAGTGGCACCAGAAGCTGCGCGAGCTGCACCGGGCCGCGGTACTGGTCGCCCAGCAGGCACCGGGCATCGCCGACCGGGCCGACACCGCCGTCCGCCAGATCAACGCGCTCAACACCGGGGCCCACAAGGTCTCCCAGGGCGCGGCCCTGTTCGCCGACAAGCTCGGTGAGCTCGCCGACGGGGCGGGCAAGGTCGCCGACGGCACCGGCAAGGTCGCCGACGGCAACCGCCGGCTGACCGACGGCGCGGGCCAGCTGCACGACAAGCTGGGCACCGCCGCGGACGGCGCCGAGAAGCTCACCGGCGGGCTGTTCAAGCTCAAGGACGGCACCAACGAGCTGGCCGACGGGCTGCACAGCGGCGTCAGCAAGATCCCCGACTACGACAAGAAGGACCGCGACGCCCGTACCGAGGTCATGTCCGACCCGGTCGCGCTGGCCGCCAAGTCGCTGCACAAGGCGCCCAATTACGGCACCGGCCTCGCGCCGTACTTCATCCCGCTGTCCCTCTGGGTCGGCGCGATGGTCGCGTTCATGCTGCTGCAGCCGCTGGGCAAGCGCGCGCTGGCCGCGGGCGCCCCCGGCTGGCGGATCGCGCTCGGCTCCTGGCTGCCGGCCTTCGCCATCGGCGTCGTCCAGGTGCTGGCCCTGATGGCCGTGCTCCACTGGGGCCTCGGCCTTCAGATGGCCCGCTCGGCCGCCACCATCGGCTTCCTGGTGCTGGCCACGGCCGCGTTCACCGCCATCATCCAGCTGCTGAGCGCCTTCTTCGGCCCGGCCGGCCGGGTGCTCACCCTGGTCGTGCTGATGCTCCAGCTGACCTCGGCGGGCGGCACCTACCCGGTGCAGACCAGCCCCGGCTTCTTCGCCGCCCTGCACCCGTTCCTGCCGATGAGCTACGTCGTCGACGGGCTGCGCCGGCTGATCACCGGCGGCGACCTCGCCGTCGTACGGCAGGGCAGCGTGGTCCTCGCGGCCTTCACCCTCGGGGCCCTGGCCCTCACCGCCCTCGCGGCGCGCAGCCGCCAGGTCGTACGGATGAAGGACCTGCACCCGGAGCTCAGCCTCTAGGAATCGGTCCTTCGACCGCCGGGTGCGGTGCCGGTCCTCCGGCACCGCACCCGCGCGTTTCGGGCCTCGCGGCCGCGCGTCAGGCCGGCAGGTGCGTCGGCGCGAACATCCGCAGCCGGGCCGGCAGCACGACGACCGAGGGGCCCGGGGCGGCGAGCGCCGCGGCCAGGTCCGCACCCAGCCTCCCGGGGTCGGTACGGACCGCGGGGACGCCGAACGACTCGGCCAGGGCGACGAAGTCCGGGCGGCTGAGTTCGGTGCCGGTGGCCGCGCCGAAGGCGTCCGTCATGTACTCGCGCAGGATGCCGTAGCCGCCGTCGTCGACGATCAGCCAGGTCACCGGCAGGCCGTACTGGTGCGCGGTGGCCAGCTCGGCGATCGAGTACATGGCGCCGCCGTCCCCCGACACCGCCAGGACCGGCCGCTCCGGATCGCTGACGGCCACCCCCAGCGCCGCCGGGAAGCCGTAGCCCAGACCGCCGGCGCCCTGCGCGGAATGCAGCACGTTGGTGCGCCGCGGATCGAAGGCGGACCAGGCCCAGTAGGCCAGGATCGTCATGTCCCAGCAGCTGACCGCGTCTTCGGGCAGCGCCTCCCGTACGGCGGCCAGCACCCGCTGCTCCAGGTCGAGGTCCTGGGCGGCGAGCCGGTCCCGCACCCGGGCGAGCACACCGGCCACCGCGGCCTCCGGCGACCCGGCCGCCCCGGGCGCGGGCAGCCCGGCGGCCTCCGCGCCGGCCGTCTCCTCGACCAGCGCGGCCAGCGCCTGCCGGGCGTCCGCGTGGATGCCCAGCGCGGCGTGGTTGGACTCCAGCTTCCCGAGGTCCGCCTCGATCTGGACGACCCGGCCGCGCGGCCGGAACGTGTGGTAGTTCGAGGAGAGTTCGCCCAGTCCCGACCCGACGACCAGCAGGGTGTCGGCGTCCTCCAGGAAGTCGGTGGTGTGCCGGTCCTCCAGCCAGGACCCCAGGGAGAGCGGGTGCTCCCACGGGAAGGCGCCCTTACCGCCGAAGGTCGTGGCCACCGGCGCCCGCAGCCGCTCGGCCAGCGCCAGCAGCTCCGCCTCGGCCCCGGCCCGTACGACCCCGCCGCCGGCCAGTATCACCGGGCGGCGGGCCCCGGTCAGCCGCCCGGCGGCCGCACGGATCAGCTCCGGCCGGGGCGCGGGGACCCGCGGGGCCACGGCGAGCGCGCCCACCGGCGGCACGTCGACCGGCGCCAGCAGCACGTCCTGCGGGATCTCCAGCCAGACGGGACCGTGCGGCACGCTCAGCGCCGACTCCCAGGCGGCGGCCACCGCCGACGGGATCTGCGAGGCGGTACGGACGGTGTGGACCGACTTGACCACATCGCGGAACGCGGCGCTCTGATCGGTGAGTTCATGCAGATAGCCGTGCCGGCCGCCGCCGATCCCGGCCAGCGGGACCTGGCTGCCGATCGCCAGCACGGCGGCGGAGCCGGCCGCCGCCTCCTGCAGCGCGGGCAGCGTCATCAGCGCCCCGGGCCCGGTGGAGACCAGCAGCGGCGCGACCCCGTGCGTCGCCCGCGCGTAGGCGTCGGCGGCGAAGCCCGCATTGTTCTCCACCCGGAGCCCCACGTACCGCAGCGCGGACCGGCGCAGCGCGTCGAACACCCCGAGCGCGTGCTGGCCCGGCAGCCCGAAGACGGTACGCGCACCGAGCGCGGCCAGCGACTCGACGACCAGGTCGCCGCCGGTGCGCAGGGGGTCCGTCGGCGAGGGGGCGGCTGCGGGTTCCGGTGTGGTGGTGCTCATCGGCGGGTGACTCTCCGTCTGTTCCGGGGTGGGTCGTCTGGGGGGTGGGGGCCGTCGGGGGTTCGTCCCGTGGCGCGGTGTCCGGTCAAGCGTCGGACGGACTGGCCTGCAGCCGGGCCCGCCACACCGCGAGCACCGCCGCGTCCGTGGGCCGGGTGGCCAGGCTGACCGCCACGTAGGCCGCGAGGGAGGCGAGCAGGCCGTAGTAGACGGGTTCGTCGGCGAGGATGCCGTAGCCCGCCATCAGGCCGATGACCGCGAGGCCGCCGGCCGTCACCGAGGCCAGCGCGCCCTGCACCGTGCCGCGCTTCCACAGCAGCCCGCCGAGGATCGGGACCAGGAGCCCGCCGACGAGCAGGTTGTACGCCACCGTCAGGGCCTCGACGACGTCGTTCAGCGCGAGGGCCGTGCCGATCACCGCGAGGCCCATGAGGAGGATGAAGAGGCGGTTGCCCTTGACCTCGTCGTGCTCCTCGCCGGAGGGCCGCACGACTCCCCGCAGCCGCGACCAGATGTCGTTGTTGGCCACGGTCGCGCAGGCGATCAGCGCACCGGACGACGTCGACATCACGGCGGCCAGCGCGGCCGCGAGCACCAACCCCCGTACACCGACCGGGAGTTCATCCTTCACGATGGTCGCGAAGGCGTCGTCCGGGCTGCCCAGCTTCGGGTACAGCACCTTGGCCGCCGTACCGATGACGGCACCGGCGAGGGCGTACGCGAGACAGTACGTACCCGAGACGGTGCCGCCCCACTTCGCCGTCCGGTCGCTGCGGGCCGTGAAGACACGCTGCCAGATGTCCTGCCCGATGAGCATGCCGAACGTGTAGATCAGTACGTAGGTGAAGATCGTCTCGCCGCCGATGCCCAGCGGGTCGAAGTACGAGGCCGGGAGCTTGGCCTTCATCTCGGCGAAGCCGCCCGCCTTGACCACCGCGATGGGCAGGAGCAGGAGCAGCACGCCGATCGTCTTGACCACGAACTGCACCATGTCGGTGAGCGTGATCGACCACATGCCGCCGAGCGTCGAGTACGCGACCACGATCGAACCGCCGAGGATGATCGCGACGGTCCGGTTCAGATCGAAGAGGACGTCGAAGATCGTGGCGTACGCGAGGGTCGAGGTGACCGCGAGCATCAGCGTGTACGCCCACATGACCACGCCGGAGATGACGCCCGCCCGGCCGCCGTAGCGCAGGTCCAGCATCTCGGAGACGGTGTAGACCTTCAGACGGGCGATCCGCGCGGAGAAGAAGACCGACAGGGCGAGCAGTCCGAGGCCGATGGTGAGGACCATCCAGGCACCGGAGAGGCCGTACTTGTAGCCGAGGCCGACGCCGCCGATGGTGGACGCGCCGCCGAGGACGATCGCGGCCATGGTGCCGGAGTACATCGCGGGCCCGAGGCGGCGCCCCGCGACCAGGAAGTCGCTCTTCGACTTGGCGCGGCGCATGCCCCACCAGCCCATGGCCAGCATTCCGGCCAGATAGAGCACGATCACCGCATAGTCGACAGCCATGGGCCATCCCTTCCAGCTGCGCCGAGGGGAGAGGGGTCGGGGGGTGTGGCAAGAGGGAGCGGGGGAGAGGCGGGCGCGCAACGGGGGGAGTGCGGCCCGCCTCACGAGGACTCGTCCGCGAGGACTCGCCTCGAAGGCTCGTCGTCCCGCGGACTCGTCTCGGGGGTTGACCCTAGGAGGCGGCGCGGCGACGCTGAAGTGTACGTTTCCTCCATTCATCGGCCGCCCCTGTGGAGGGTTCGCACATGCCGCCTCCTGTTCCGCCTCCGTCGGCCCAGGCGCCGCAACCGCCGTCCGGCCCCCCGTCGACCACCGCGCCGTCGACACCGCCGGTGCCGCTGGCCGCGCTCCTCGCGCGGGCGGACCTCGGGCTGCGCCAGCTCGCGGGGCCACGGGAGGGCGTCACCCTCCACTGGGTGCACACCTCCGAGATGGCCGACCCGGTGCCGTACCTCCTGGGCGGCGAGCTGCTGCTGACGGCGGGCGTGCACCTGGCGGAGGTGACCGCGGGGGCCGCGGGCGAGGACGCGGACGCGGCCCTGGCCTCGTACCTCGACGGGTACGCGGCCCGCACGGTCGCGGCCGGCGCGGCCGCGCTCGGCTTCGGGATCGCGCCGGTGCACGAGGCGGTGCCGCCCGCGCTGGTGGAGGCCTGCGACCGGCACGGCCTGCCACTGGTGGAGGTGCCGGCCGCCACCCCGTTCACGGCCGTGGAGAGCGCCGTGTGGCAGGCCGTCACCACGGCCCGCCACCGGGAGCTGAGCCGGATCGGCGAGGCGCAGCGGGCGCTGGCCGCGGCCGCCGCCCGGCCGGATCCGGCGCGCGCCGTGCTGCGCGCGCTGGCCCGCCATGTCCACGGCTGGACGGCGCTGCTCGGCCCGGACGGCACGGAACACGGCTCCGCCGGGGCCCGGCCCACCGACCGGGTACGGGCCGCGGCCGAACGGCTCGCCCAGGTCGTCGCGGGCGGCGCGGTCGGAGGCAGTGCCGTCGGGGGCGGCGTCCTCGGCGGCGGCGAGGCTGCCGGACCCGGGGGCAGAGAGGCCGGGGGCGGGGTGCGGGCCGCGGGTGGCACCGGGGGCGGGGTGCGAGGCGCGGCCGGTGGGCCGTCCTCCGCCACGGACACGCTGCCGGGGACCCAGCTGTCCGCGTACGCCCTGACGGGGCGCGCCGCCGGGCGGGAGGCGTGCGCGCTGGTGGTCGCCGCGGACCCGGACGATCCGCCCGCACACACCATCGCGGGCGTCGCCGCGGTCCTGCTGTCGCTGATCACCGGCCCGGCCGCGGCCCGTGGCGCGGCCGACACCGGGCACTGTGCCGCCCTGGCCCACCTGCTCCTGGGTGCCCGGCCGGCCGACGTCGGCCCGCTGCTCGGCGCTCCCCTCTGGACCGTGGTGCACGCCGAGCGCCGCGGAGGAGCCGCCGCCCCGGAGGCGGACGCGGCCGCACTGGCCGCCGCGCTGGGCACCGCCCTCGTGGCGCCGGAACCGGCGCGGGAGCCGGCGCGGGAGCCGGCGCGGGAGCCGGCGCGGGAGCCGGCGTCGGAACCGGCGCGACGGCTCCGGGCCCTGGTCCCGGCCGACCGGGAGATCGGCGCACAGCCCGGCTGGACCCTCGGCGTCAGCACCCCGGCCCCGGTCGAAGAGCTGCCCGCCGCCGACCGGCACGCCGCCACCGCGCTGCGCCGCGCCCTCGCCCACCGCACCGCCCTCGTCCGCCGCCCCTCCCCCGACCGGCCCGGACTCACCGCCCTCGTGGACCCCGACGACGCCCACCGGCACGCCCAGGCCCTGCTCGCACCCCTCGCCACCTCCCCCGCCCTCGTCACCACGCTGCACACCTGGCTCTCCCTGCACGGCAGTTGGGACCGGACGGCGAGCGCGCTGGGCATCCACCGCAACACCGTCCGCCAGCGCATCGCCCGTACCGCCACGCTCCTCGACACCGACCTGGACGACACCGACACCCGCATGGAGCTGTGGTTCGCCCTGCGCTGCCTCGACCGCGCCGGCCCGGAGGCTTCGGACGCCGGCCGTCCGGGGCCGTCGGTGACAGCGTTGTGACAGTCAACTCCTTGATGTGACAAGGGAGTCCAGGACTAGACTTCGCGCCACGTTGTCCTACATCTGTCGACGAGCGTGGGGAACGGGGGCCACAGATGGCCGGAGACGGACTACAGGCGGACATCCCGGCACTGAAGTCAGGGGGACGGGACTTCACCAACGTCGGACAGCGTTACCAGTCCGCCGTGGAGAAGCTCAAGAACACCCTGACCGGCCTGGAGGGCCAGGACACCCCGCCGTGGGGTGATGACGACATCGGCGAGAAGTTCGGCGTCGTCTACGAGGGCCTGCGCGACGGCATGTACGAGTCGATGGGCCATCTCGCCGCCAAGCTCCAGGAGATCGGCGGCGCGCTGAACACCATGGCCGACAACCACCAGGCCGATGAGGACTTCAACGACTCGCTGATGAAGCAGCACGTCGCCAACGCCGAGGCACAGAGCCAGCTGATCAGCAATTTCAAGGCGCCCCAGACCTGAGGGCGCGGACCTCCGCTCCCTCCCGTTCCGCCGGCTCCTTCACTGCACGCGCCGTCATCGCTCGACCGCTTCCACGTACGGGGGATTGCCGCCATGTCGCTCATGCTGCCGGACTGGCTGGAGTGGGTCCTCGAAATGCTCGGCTTCGACTGGCCGACGGGTGACGAGGACAAGATGAACGAGTCCGCCAGCGCCTGGCGGGAGTTCGCCAACGCCGTCGAGCAGTTACAGTCCGAGGGCGTCACCGCCGCCGGCAACGTCCTCTCGGCGAACTCCGGCGACAGCATCGACGGCTTCAGCAAGACCTGGGAGAAGTTCTCCGGCAACGGCTCGGGCTACCTCGACGACGCGCGCACGGCGGCCGAGCTGATCGCCTTCGCGATGGACGCGGGGGCGGTGGTGATCGTCGGGATGAAAGTCGCGGTGATCGCCCAATTGGCGATCCTCGCTGCGGAAATCATCGCGGCACAAGCGGCGGCGCCCTTCACGCTGGGCCTGTCGGAGATCGGCGCGGCGGGCGCCACACAAGCGACCAGATTGATCGTCCGGCGCATCCTCAAGGAAGCGCGGGAGGCACTCGTCGAGGCGATCATGGAGACGGTCAAGGAGCCCGCCGTCTCCGCGCTGGAGGCCATGATCTCCGACGCCATCGCCCAGGGCATGAACATGAACTTCGGGGCCCAGCAGGGCTTCGACGTCGGCCGCAGCCTCAAGACGGGCGCGGACGCGGGCATCGACGCGGCCAAGAACTCCGGCCAGACCTTCACCGAGGCACTGCGCGACGGCGCCGGCGCCCGCGCGGGCCACCACGCCCGCGGCGGCCTGGACCACGCCGCCGGACGCGGCGGGGACCATGACGGCGGTGGCGGTGAACACGGAAGCGGAGACGGCGGGACCGACGGGAGCAGCGGGAACAGCGGCAGCGGGTCGGGGTCGTCGTCGAACGAGTCGGCTGGCTCGGGGCACGGGTCCGGGTCCGGGTCGGATTCCGGGTCCGGGTCCGGTACGGGTTCGAGTACTGGTTCAGGGGCGGGAAGCGGATCCGGTTCCGGCTCGGGGTCGGGGTCGGGAAGCGGCTCCGGCGGCGCCAACTCCACTGGTGGAGGCGGGAATTCAGGACCGTCGCACAGCGACACGGGCCGCGGAGCCGACTCCGGATCGGGCTCGGGGTCGGATGCCGGCTCGGGGACGGGCTCCGGGTCCAGGCCCCATCCGGATTCCGGGTCCGGGTCCGGCAGCGGCCCGTCCACGACACCCGACAGCTCCGGACGCCCGGACGGCGAGCACCCGGCCCCCCGGGCCCAGCCACTACCGCCCCCGGACCAACGCACCGCCTTCGACGAGGGCTACACGGGCGGCAACAACCACAATCCGTACGGAAGTTCCCCGACGCCGGCGCCGGACAGCGGCCCGGCACCGGGCACCGGCCACACCCCGGACGCGGGCCCGACCCCGGGTCCCGGCCACACCCCGGACTCCGGCGCCGTAGGCACCCACCCCACCCCGGACTCCGGCGCCGTAGGCACCCACCCGACCCCGGACTCCGGCTCGGTGGGCACCCATCCCACCCCCGACACCACTCCGGACGCGGCCCGCCCGCACCCCGGCCCGGACCCGGTCGGTACGCAGCCCACTCCCGGCCCATCCCCTCACCCGGACGCGGCAACGGCCCACGACTCAGGACCAGCGCCGCACTCCGCACCCACACCGGCGCCCGACTCCGGGCCGCCGTCCAGCCCCGGCCCGGCCCCGGACCACGGGTCCCCAGGGCACCCGGCCGCCGCCTCCCACGACGCCACCTCCGCCTCCACCCCCCAACCCACGCCCGCCCCCTCCCCCCACTACAGCGACGGCGGCGGCAGCCCCTCGCACGACGGAGACGGCACCAACTCCAATACGAGCGGCGGCGGACGTCCGACCACACCGCACGTCAGCGTGCCCTCGCAGGGCGGGGGCGCGGCGGTGCCGCACGCCCCGGCAGCCGGACCGTCGCCCACCGGTCACCGCGACCCCGCCCCCGGCGACCCCATGCCGCACGCCCGTGACGACGACACCACCGTCACCACCCAGTCCGCCGACACCCTGACCGCCCCGCCGCCCACCCCGGCGGCCGATGCCGGCGGTCACTCGCCCACCCCGCCCCAGCAGTCACCGCAGGGCGGCCCGCAGTCGCCGGGCCCGGTGGTCGGCATGCCCACCACCATGCCCCCGCAGACCGGCCCGGCGGCCCCGAACGCGGCACCGCACACCACCACGCCAAGCGGTACCGGCCAGGCGACACCGAACACCGCACCCCCGCGCGGCTCCAACCCTCCGGGCACGCCCGGGACCACCCCGCCCAACCGCCGCCCCGACGGCACCCAGCCGGTCCACGACATCACCCAGCAGCGCCGTCCGGACCGCCCTGCCCACGACCCCCGCCTCGACGGGCCGCGCCGCCCGGACGACCCGCGTACGCCCGCCGGCGGGCGCCCCGACCCGCGTCAGCAGCGCCCGGTCCCGACCCAGCCGCGCCCCGACCCGACCCGCCCGGACACCACCAGGCCCGGCACCACCCGGCCCGACACCACGCGCCCGGACCCGACCCGCCCGGACCCCCGGCGCCCCGAGCCGCAGCCGACCCGTACCGACCCGCCCCCGACGACCCCTGACCACCCGAACGACCGCAACGGCCCCCACACCCCGAACGCCGACCAAAACCCGAACGGCCACGACGGGCCCGGCACCGAGCACCCCGGCAACACCCCCCAGCACGAGCCCCACCACGAGCCCCACGACGATTCCCACAACGCCCCCCACGACGATCCCCCCGCCGCCTCCGACACCCGTAACCGCGAGCGCCCCGGCGGACTGGACGGCCCCACCGACGAGCACCAGCAGCACGTCGAGAACGCCATCCCCAAGGACGACAACGGCGACCCGCAACCCCACCCCGACCCC
>NZ_JOIX01000025.1 GCF_000720175.1 Streptomyces sp. NRRL S-337 | reverse complement strand
AACTGGTCACCGCAAACGGCCCGTACGCGGCACTCTGGCGGTCCGGGGCGCCGCCGGGTGGCGAGGGCCGGGCGGCCCGCCCGTTCCACCCGCCTCGCCCCGCCCCACCTGCCCCAGTGCCGGACCTGCCCCAATGCCCCCACTGCCCCGCCCGTCCCGCCGCCCCGGCCGCCGCCTTCACCACCCGTCAGCTATCCGTGCCAGGACCGCCAGAGTGCCGCGTACGGGCCGTTTGCGGTGACCAGTTCGTGGTGGGTGCCGAGTTCGCTGATGCGGCCGTTCTCGACTACGGCGATCACATCGGCGTCGTGGGCGGTGTGCAGGCGGTGGGCGATGGCCACCACCGTGCGGCCGTCCAGCACCTTGCCCAGAGAGCGCTCAAGGTGGCGGGCGGCACGCGGGTCGAGGAGTGAGGTGGCCTCGTCGAGCACCAGGGTGTGCGGGTCGGCCAGGACGAGACGGGCCAGGGCGATCTGCTGGGCCTGGGCGGGGGTCAGGGTGTGGCCGCCCGAGCCGACCTCGGTGTCCAGGCCCGTGTCCAGGGCCCGGGCCCAGCCATCGGCGTCCACGGCGCCCAGGGCCGCCCACAGTTCGGCGTCGTCGGCGTCGGTGCGGGCGAGCAGCAGGTTGTCGCGCAGCGTCCCGACGAAGACGTGGTGCTCCTGATTGACCAGTGCGACATGCTCGCGGACCCGCTCGGCGGGCATCGCGGAGAGCTCCACACCGCCCAGCGTCACGCTGCCCGCACGGGGCCCGTAGATCCCCGCGAGCAGCCGGCCCAGCGTCGACTTGCCGGCACCGGACGGGCCGACCAGGGCCAGGCGGCTGCCGGGACGGATCCGCAGGGAGACCTCGCGCAGGACGTCGACGCCGGTGCGGTAGCCAAAGCTCACGTCATCGGCGTGCACGTCGCGGCCGTCGGGCAGCCGCTCCGCATCCGCCGTCTCGGGTTCGATCTCCCGGACGCCGACGAGCCGGGCGATGGACACCTGGGCCACCTGCAACTCGTCGTACCAGCGAAGGATCATGCCCACGGGATCGATCATCATCTGGGCGAGCAGCGCACCGGTCGTCAGCTGGCCCGCCGTGAGCCAGCCCTGCATCACCATCGCCCCGCCGAGCAGCAGCACCGCGCCCAGCAGCACCACGTGCGTCAGGTCGACGACAGGGAAGAGCACCGACCGCAGGAAGAGGGTGTAGCGCTCCCACTGGGTCCATTCGCGGATCCGGCGCTCGGAGAGGGCGATGCGGCGGGCGCCGAGGCGGTGCGCCTCGATCGTGCGGCCGGCGTCCACGGACTCGGTGAGGACGGCGGACACCGCCGCGTACCCCGCTGCCTCCGAACGGTAGGCGGACGGCGCACGCTTGAAGTACCAGCGGCAGCCGACGACCAGCAGGGGCAGCGCGATCAGCACGGACAGGGCGAGCGGCGGGGCGGTCACGGTCAGCCCGCCCAGCAGCAGTGCCACCCACACCACACCGATGGACAGCTGCGGCACGGCCTCGCGCATCGCGCTGGAGAGCCGGTCGATGTCCGTGGTGATCCGGGACAGCAGATCGCCGGTGCCGGCCCGCTCCAGAACGCCCGGCGGCAGCGCCACGGACCGTACGAGGAAGTCCTCGCGCAGGTCCGCCAGCATCCGCTCGCCGAGCATCGCTCCGCGCAGCCGGACCATGCGGACGAACACCGTCTGCAGGATCAGGGCGAGGGCGAACAAGGCGACGGTGCGGCCGAGTTGGAGGTGGTGATCGCCTGCGGAGAGCTTCTCGACGACCCCGCCCAGCAGGTACGGCCCGGTCATCGAGGCGATCACCGCGGCGGCGTTGACGACGACCAGCACGGTGAACTCCCGGCCGTGCCGGCGGATCAGCTCGGCGACGTAGCTCCGTACCGTCGCCGGGGAGCCCACGGGCAGGGTGGTGAGCGTCTGCGGGGCGTCCGGATCGTGCTCCGGCGGCGCCAGGCCGATCATGGGGTCTCCTCGATCTCGATCGATCTCGATCATGCGGTCTCGTCGACCTGAGCGGTCGTCAGCACCCGTTCGGGGTTCTTGTCCCGGGTTCCTTCTGGGGCGAGGCCCGTATGCGGCGTTACATCGGATTCCGGGGCCGGAGCGTCCTCGGATTCCGCCTCCCGAACGGCTTCGGATTCCGTTTCCCGAACGGCTTCGGGTTCTGTCTCCCGCACGGCGTTGGGTTTCGTCTCCCGAGTGGCCTCGGATTCCGCCTCCCCAATACCTTCGGGTTCTGTCTCCCGGGTGACGACGGAGCGGTAGGCGGGGTGGCTGTGCAGCAGTTCGTGGTGGGGAGCCTCGGCGACGACCTTGCCCTCATGGAGGAACGCGACCTGGTCGGCGCGGTCCAGGAGCAGCGGGCTGGAGGTCAGCACGACCGTCGTACGGCCGGTCCGGACCTCCCGCAGGCCGTCGGCGATCCGGGCCTCGGTGTGCGCGTCCACGGCGCTGGTCGGCTCGTCGAGCACCAGCACCTCAGGGTCGGTGACCAGCGACCTGGCCAGCGCCAGCCGCTGCCGTTGGCCGCCGGAGAGTGACCGGCCGCGCTCGGTGATGTGAGTGCGCATCGGGTCCCCGGAGTCGTCGAGCGAGGCCTGCGCCAAGGCGGTCAGCACATCGGCGCACTGGGCGGCGGTGAGTGCCTCATCGGCGGCCAGCCGCCCGGAGGACGGCACGTCGAGCAGCTCACCGAGGGTGCCGGACAGCAGCATCGGGTCCTTGTCCTGTACGAGCACAACCTTGCGGGCGGCGTCCCGCGGCAGGTCGTCCAGTGGGATGCCGCCCAGGGTGACCGACGGCAGGCCCTGCCCCGCACCGCCTCCCGTGCCGCAATGCGTGCCACCTTCGCCACCGGCGCCGCGGTGCGCGCCATCTCCGTCAACCTCGCCGCAGCGCGCGCCATCTCCACCGCGCCCGCCGTTTCCACCGCGCCCGCCATCTCCGTCGTTCGCGCCGTCTCCGGCTTCCGCGCCGTCTCCAGCACACACGCTGTAGGGCCCGTCGCCCTGCGCAGGGGCCGTACCGTCCGCGCGGTCGGCAGGGACCGCCCAGTTCGCATGGCCGGCGGGGGCCGCATGAGGCGCATGGTTGGCCCGGTTGGCACCCTCCGCATAGCCCGCAGGATCCGGACGGCCAGCAGGAACCGCCTGAGCCTCAGAAGTCACCTGGTCAGCA
Source organism: Streptomyces sp. NRRL S-337 (assembly GCF_000720175.1). Lineage (GTDB taxonomy): Bacteria > Actinomycetota > Actinomycetes > Streptomycetales > Streptomycetaceae > Streptomyces > Streptomyces siderophoricus. The sequence continues at coordinate 88,570 of NZ_JOIX01000025.1, read as the reverse complement.
GGAGATGCCTCAGCCACACGAGCCCCCCGCCCCGCAGAAACCGCCCGCCCCCCACAAGCCACCCGGTCCGCCGACTGCCCCGCACGAGCCACCTCCCCCACACCAGCCACCTGGCCCGCCGCAGCCGCCCCACCCCCATAGGTATGACCACCCAGCCGTTCCGCGAGTCGGCCGGCCGTGTCCGGGTCGCCGCAGACCACTGCGGTCAGCCGGCCGGCCGGTGCGGTCAGGCCGCTGACCGGGTCGTGCAGATCACCGCTGGGCAGAGCCCGGTTGTCCCCGTCCCGGCCACCGGCCGGCCGGTGCTGGGCCAGGACCCGGGCGGTGCGCCGGGCCGACGGCCGGGCGAAGGACAGCGCCTGGGCGATCTCTTCGAAGTGCCGGAGCGGCAGCAGCAGGAACGTGACCGCGCTGTAAATCATGACGAGTTCGCCGACCGCGACCGTGCCGTCGAGGGCGAGCCGGGTGCCGTACCAGACCACCGCGATCAGCAGCAGGCCCGGCAGCGCGACCTGGACGGCGGCGATCAGCGACCACATCCGGGCGCTGCGGACGGCGGCCCGCCGCACCTCCTGCGAGGCGGCGCGGTAGCGGCCGAGGAAGAGCTCCTCGCCGCCGATGCCGCGCAGGACGCGCAGGCCGGCGACGGTGTCGGAGGCGAGTTCGGTGGCCCGGCCGGCCATCTCACGCTGGGCGTCGGCCCGCCGGGCGGCGGGCGGCAGCAACGGCAGTACGGCCAGCGCCAGGACGGGGACGCCGAGCGCCACCAGGATGCCGAGGTGCGGTTCCCGGACGACCAGGGCGGCCGCGACCGCGACCGCGGTGACCGCGGCCGCACCGAACCGGGAGATCGTCTCGACGAACCAGCCGATCTTCTCCAGGTCACCGGTGCTGACGGCGACGATCTCACCGGCCGCCACCTGCCGGGTCATGGCCGAACCCAGCTCCGTGGTCTTGCGGGCGAGCAACTGCTGCATCCGGGCGACGGCGGTGATCCAGTTGGTGACCGCGGCGCGGTGCAGCATCGTGCCGCCCAGCGCGATCAGCGCACCGAGGACCAGGATCAGCCCGCCGGACAGTGCCAGCCGGCCGCCGTCGCGATCGACCGCGGCCTGTACGGCCATGCCCACCGGCAGCGGGAAGGAGGCGATGGCGCCGAAGTTCACCAGGCCCCAGGCGAGGGCCTTCAGCTGGCCGCCCAGCTGCTGTTTGTAGAGCCAGCGGAGGAAGCTGCCGCCCGTACGGACGTCGGGGACGCCGGGGTCGGGATGCGGAAGGTCGCGGATCTGCATGGTGCCCCAGGCGAAGAAGTCGTGGACGAATGGACGAGTGGACGACTGGACGAGTGCCCTCGACGTCACGGAAGTCGCGGAAGTCGCGGAAGTCGCGGAAGTCGTAGAAGTCGCGGAAGTGGTGGTCGACTGGTGGTGGTGGAGGAGGTCGCGGAAGTCGTGGTGGGGTGGTCGAGGAGGGGGCGGCGCGCCGTCTCCGGCCCCGCGCCCGGTCCGTTTCGGCAGGCGAAATGGCCCTCGTACCGGTCCCGTTGCCCGTCTGGTTGCCGGTGAAGGTCCTGGAAGACTGGCCCGGGGAGTGGGCTGATTTCAATCGATTTTTCCGCTGCGACCGCGCGTTCAGGACAATCGTCCGGCGCGGCTCGCCGATGCGGCGGGCGCTGAACGGACGTCAGCCGCGTGGTGCGACCATGGGGGCATGCGACGTGCGGGCGGTGTGATGCGGAGGGCGGCGGTGGCCGCGGCGGGACTGGTCCTTCTGGCCGGCTGTGGCGGGGGCGGTCAGGACGGCAAGGACGACGGGGCGGGCAAGGGGGAGCGCCCCGGCGGCCCGGCCCGCGGCGCGTCGGCCACCACCCACCTCAAGAACATCCCCGGCATCGGCATCGCTCTCCGGTCCCGGATCCCCGCCGGCTCCCGTCAGATCGTGGCGGTCTACGGCAAGGCGGCGGACTCCGCCGATGCCACCGTCGTCCTGTACGAGAAGGGCCCCAAGGGCTGGGACCGCAAAGGCAGCTGGCCGGCACACAACGGCCGGCGCGGCTGGACGACGGACCACCACGAGGACGACAAGCGCAGCCCCGTCGGGGTGTTCACGCTGACCGACGCGGGCGGGGTGCTCGCGGACCCGGGCGCCAAGCTGCCCTACACCCACTCCACCGCCTTCACCCCGCCGTCGTACTGGTCCAAGAACACCCGCCATGACTTCGATTACGTCATCGCGATCAACTACAACCGGGTGAAGGGCGCCTCGCCGCTGGACCCGACCCGTCCCGAGGGGCAGTCCAAGGGTGGCGGGGTCTGGCTGCACCTCGACCACGGCAGCGGCACCTCCGCCTGCGTGAGCGTCTCGAAGTCCGCGATGCAGACGCTGCTGCGCGCCCTCGACCCGGTGCGGCAGCCCGTGGTGGTCATGGGGGACGCGGCGCATCTGGCGGCCTGAGAGCCGCCGGTCGGGGAAGTGTCAGCGCCCCGTATCGCCCCGTATCGCCCCGAGTCGTTACGGGGACGAGTGCGGCACCGCCGGAGGAAGGGGGCGCCGCCGTCGCTCCCGCTCAATTGCGTACGGGCCGTGCGTTCCGCCTTGGATCAAGCTCCAAGATTTTCCCGGAAGTTACAGCGAGCTCTTTCGTGGGGAACACCAAGCGGCCATAGTGACGGACCGCGGAAGTCCACTTCCGCATAACAGAATCCGTCCATGGAGGAGTGCCCGTGCCGCACGCCACCGCACCTTTCGTCCGCCGCGCAGGCCGTCTGCTGCGCACCAGCCTGTTCGTGCAGGTACTCGTCGCCCTCGTCCTCGGTGTCGTCGTCGGGCGGCTGTGGCCGCAGGCCGGATCGGCGCTCCAGCCGCTCGGGGACGGCTTCGTCCGGCTGATCAAGGCGATGATCGCGCCGCTGGTCTTCTGCGTCGTCGTCGCCGGCATCACCAAGGCGGGCGACCTGCGGGCCTTCGGCCGCATCGGCGTCAAGGCCCTGATCTGGTTCGAGGTGGCCACCAGCATCGCCCTCGTCGTCGGCCTGCTGGCCGGCAACGTCTTCGCGCCCGGCGCCGGGATGCACGTCGATCCCGCGTCGCTGGACAAGGGGGCGGTGGACGCCAAGACGGGCGGCGGACATCTGCCGTCCGCCGCCCAGTTCGTGCTGGAATCGCTCCCCAACAGCGCGGTCGGCGCGTTCGCCGAGAACTCGCTGCTCCAGGTCCTGGTGCTGGCCTGCCTGGTGGGTGCCGCGTTGCTGCACCTCGGCCGGCAGAAGGTGCCGCAGTTGCTGCCGCTGATCGAACAGGCCCAGGAGGTCGTGTTCACCATCGTCGGCTACATCATGAAGCTCGCCCCGCTCGCGGTCCTCGGCGCCACCGCCCACCTCGTCGGCGAGTACGGACTGGGCGCGATGTCCACCTACGGCAAGCTGATCGCGGTCTGCTACGGCGTCGCACTGGCCTTCCTCGTCTTCCTCGGCCTGGCGCTGAAGGCCGTCACCGGGCTCAGCCTCTGGAAGTTCGTCCGCTACACCCGTGAGGAACTGCTGCTGGCGCTGGGCACCGGATCCAGCGAGACCGTGATGCCGCGGATGATGCAGAAGCTGCGGGCCGCGGGCTGCCGGGACGACGCGGTGGGCCTGGTGCTGCCGACCGGCTACTCGTTCAACCTCGACGGCGCCTCGATCTACCTCTCCATCGGCACCCTCTTCATCGCCCAGGCCATCGGCGTCGACCTGTCGTTGGGGCAGCAGATCACCGTGGTGCTGGTGCTCATGCTGACCAGCAAGGGCATGGCGGGCGTACCCGGTTCGGCGTTCCTCGCGCTGTCCGCGACCGCCTCCGCGCTGGGCGTCATCCCGGCCGCCGCGGTCGCCCTGCTGCTCGGCGTCGACCGGATCATGGACTCGATGCGGGTGGCGACGAATCTCCTCGGCAACTGCGTCGCGGTGTTCGCGGTCTCCCGCTGGGAAGGCGCACTGGACCGGGTGACGGCCAAGCGGGTCCTGAACGGCGAGCAGGTCGCCCAGCCCACCGAAACGGCCCGGCCCGCCCGGCCCGTCGATGCCCCGCAGCCCGCCGAAGCTGCGCAGAGCACGCCCGAGGGCTGAGCCGGGACCGGCCCGGCGGGCGCCCGCTCCGGCGGCCCGCCGGGCCCGTACGGCAACCCGTCCTACTCCTCCGGCTTCTCCGAGTCCATCCCCGGCCGGGCCTTCTTCCACAGTCCGCGGGTGAAGTCCGGGATCTCCTGCGGCGCGCCGTTCGCCTTGATGGAGCGGTCGCTCAGGGGCACCGGCGCCGTCCAGGTCGCCGCGTCGTAGACGTCGAAGTCCGGCACCAGACCCAGCCTCATGCACTGGATCAGCCGGAAGACCAGCATGTAGTCCATACCGCCGTGGCCGCCGGGCGGGTTGGCGTGCTCCTTCCAGAGCCAGTGGTCCCACTGCGCGTACGTGCCGAAGTCGCCCCATTCGTCGTTGTTCTGGTCCGGCTCCAGATAGATCCGCTCCGGGTAGTCCTCGAAGAGGCCCTTGGTGCCGCCGAGGCTGTTGATCCTGCTGTACGGGTGCGGGGTGGAAACGTCGTGCTCCAGCCGGATCACCCGTCCCTTGGCGGTCTGCACGAGGCTGACCGTCCGGTCGCTCTCGATGTACGACTCCTTCCAGCTGGGGTCGTCCGCCGGCATGTGCTCCTTGCGGTACGCCGCGAGCCCGCGCGCAGGGGAACCCATGCTGGAGATGCGCACCGCGCGGTCACCGCGGTTGAGGTCCATGTAGTTGGCGACCGGGCCGAAGCCGTGGTTGGGGTAGAGGTCGCCGCGCAACCGGGTGTGCCAGAGCCGGCGCCAGGGACCCTCGTAGTACTTGGGGTCGAACATCAGGCCGCGCAGATCGTGGATGTACGCCCCCGCGCCGTGCAGCAGCTCGCCGAACAGCCCGGCGTGCGCCATCCGCAGCACCCGCATCTCGTTCTTGCCGTAACAGCAGTTCTCCAGCTGCATGCAGTGTCTGCGGGTGCGTTCGGAGAGGTCGACGAGTTCCCACAGCTGCTCCAGGCGGAGCGCGATCGGGCACTCCACGCCGACGTGCTTGCCGCTCAGCATCGCCGTCTTCGCCATCTCGAAGTGCCAGTCCCAGGGCGTGGCCACATAGACGAAGTCGACGTCCCCGCGCTTGCAGAGCTGCTCGAAGTCATGGTCGCCGTTGGTGTAGACGGCGGGTGCGGGCTGCCCCGCGGTGGTGACCTTCTTGGCGGCCCGGGCGGTCTTCTCCTTCACCGGGTCGCACAGGGCGACCACCTGCGCGCCGGGCATCGCCAGGAACAGGTCGATCATGCTGCCGCCGCGGTTGCCGAGGCCGATGATGCCGACGCGGACGGTGGAGCGCCGCTCGAACGGCACCCCGATCATGGTTCTGCCCTTGGCCTCCGGCGTCGCGCCGGCGCCGTTCGCGGCACCGGCCGCCCCGGGCGTGGCCGCCGCGGCCTGAGGTACCGTCAGCCCGCCCAGCCCCAGTCCCGCGCCCGCCGCACCGGCGGTCCACAGGACGGAACGGCGGCTCGGACCGGCCTCCTCGTGGCTGTGGTCGTGCTCGTGGTTCTGCGATCGTGCCTCGTTCATCGGTCCTCCAGGGATCGGTGGTGCGCCGGGGCATACGTGAACCTCGGTCAGGACCTTGTCGGCCGGCGGCCGGAGGCACAAGAGGGCCGGGTGGCGCCGCAAAGGTGCGGAAGCCGCAGCCAGCATCTTTCGCAACTCACTGAAATGTCTTGCAGAAAGCCTTGACGTGTTAATGACATGAACGGCAGGCTCCGGTATCGGACAACCCCCCATGGCGGCCTGGCGCGTGGCTGCTCCCGTGGGCGCGGTACGGCACGGCCGTGCCCCATGACGAAGGAGCCGCAAGATGCAGCAACGTTCCCGTGTGCTGGGCGGAACGCTCGCCGGAGTAGTGGCCGCGGTCGGCCTGGCCACCGTCGCGCCGTGGCCCTCCCAGGCCACCCCGCCCGGCCAGAAGACCGTCACCGCCACGCTCTTCGAGCGCAAGTACGTGGACGTGGCCAAGGCCTGCACCGAGCAACTGGGCCCGGCCGGCTACGGCTTCGTCGAGGTCTCCCCGGCCTCGGAGCACATCCAGGGCGGGCAGTGGTGGACCTCGTACCAGCCCGTCAGCTACAAGATCGCCGGCCGGCTGGGCGACCGCGACGCCTTCGCCTCGATGGTCAGCGCCTGCCACGCCGCCGGCGTCAAGGTCATCGCCGACGCGGTCGTCAACCACATGGCCGCCGGATCGGGCACCGGCACCGGCGGCACCCGGTACAGCAAGTACAACTACCCCGGCTTCTACCAGGATCGGGACTTCCACGGCTGCCGCAAGAGCATCTCCGACTACACCAACCGCGACGACGTCCAGACCTGCGAACTGGTCGGCCTCGCCGACCTCGACACCGGCAGCGACTACGTCCGCACCACTCTCGCCAAGTACCTCGACGACCTGCGGTCGCTGGGCGTGGACGGCTTCCGGATCGACGCCGCCAAACACATCTCCGCCACCGACCTGGCCGCCGTCAAGGGCAAGATGAAGGACCCCGGCTTCTGGGTGCAGGAGGTCATCTACGGCGCCGGCGAGGCGGTGCGGCCCGACGAGTACACCGGCATCGGCGACGTCGACGAATTCCGCTACGGCGCCCACCTCAAGAGCGCCTTCCAAAGCGGCAACATCGCCCAGCTGAAGTCCGTCGCGGACGGCAAGCTCGGCAGCGACAAGGCCCGCACCTTCGTCGACAACTGGGACACCGAACGCAACGGCTCCACGCTCACCTACAAGGACGGCGCCGCCTACACCCTCGCCAACGTCTTCATGCTCGCCTCGCCCTACGGCTCACCGAACGTCTACTCCGGCTACGAGTGGACCGACAAGGACGCCGGACCCCCCAGCGGTACCACCGGCTGGACCGACGAGCACGCCAAGCGGGAGATCACCGGCATGGTCGGTTTCCGCAACGCGGTGGGCGCAGCCGAGCTGACGAACTGGTGGGACAACGGCGGCAGCGCCCTCGCCTTCGCCCGTAGCGGCAAGGGCTTCGTCGCCCTCAACAACGGGGACGCCGCGCTGACCGAGACCTTCGCGACCTCCCTGCCCGCCGGGACGTACTGCGACGTGGTGCACGCCGCGCCGTCCTCCTGTGACGGGCACACGGTCACCGTCGGCGACGACGGGCAAGCGCAGGTCACCGTGCCCGCCAGGAGCGCGGTGGCGCTGCACGTCGGCGGCTGACCCGGTCAGTCCGGCCGGGTCGCCCGCTCCAGCGCCAGGAGGGCCGAGCAGTAGCCTCGGCCCTCCGTGGCCAGGTCCATCCCGATCTCGCACATCCGGTTCGCCGACAGATGCAGGTCGAAGGGGCGCGCGGTGACCTCCGCCGCCTCCTTCGCGGTGGCCGCCCCGGTCAGTTCCCGGTGCAGCATCCCGCGGTCCCCGGCGAACGCGCAGCACCCCGCGTCGTCCGGCACCACCACCTCCCGCGCACACGCCTCGGCGACCCGCCGCAGCTGCGCCTCGTCCCCCAAGTGCCGCATGGAACAGGTGGGATGGAGCACCGCGGAACCGGCCGTCCGCCGGACCGTGAGGCGCGGCAGCAGCTCCTCGGCGGCCCAGACGACCGAGTCGACGACGGTGAGCTCGGCGTGCAGCGCGCGGTTCTCCGGCGTCAGATACGGCACGACCTCACGGGCCAGGCCCAGCGTGCACGAGGACGCGTCCACCACCAGGGGCAGCAGCCCGCCGGCGGTCCAGCCCCAGGCCGCCTCGACGATGCGGTTGGCCATCACCGCCGTGCCGCGCTCGTAGCCCTTGGAGTGCCAGATCGTGGCGCAGCACGTCCCGGGCACGTCCCCGGGGATCCACACCGGCCGGCCCGCCCGCCCGGACAGCGCCACGACCGCCTCGGGCAGCGACGGCCCCCGGTGCCCCGCGGGTTCCCCGAAGATCCGGTTCACGCACGCCGGGTAGTAGACCGCGGCCGCGCCGGCCCGCCGTGTCACCGGCAGCCGGCGGGCCGCCGGGCCGGGGATCCGCGGCAGCCACTCGGGCACCAGGTCGGGGCGCACGGCCCGGCGGGCGGCCCGGGTCAGCGCGGCGGCCGGCCGGTCACCGATCCGGTCGGCGGCCGCCACCGCCAGCCGCGCCGCCCGCTCGACCGCCCCGAACCGCCGGGCGGTCCGCTCGGCGAGCCGCTCCTCGCGCGGGGAGTGGCGCCGGTGCCGGAAGTCCTTCATCAGCCTGCCGGTGTCGATGCCCACCGGGCAGTCGAGCATGCACGTCGAGTCGCCGGCGCAGGTGTCCACCGCGTCGTAGCCGTAGGAGTCCAGCAGCGCGCCGGTGACCGGCGATCCGGCCGGCTGGCGGAGCATCTCGCGGCGCAGCACGATCCGTTGCCGGGGCGTGGTGGTCAGGTCCTTGCTGGGGCAGGTCGGTTCGCAGAAGCCGCATTCGATGCACGGGTCGGCGAGCGCCTCGATGCGCGGGATGGTCTTCAAGCCCCGCAGATGTGCCCGCGGGTCGCGATCGAGCAGGACGCGCGGGGCGAGGATGCCGGCCGGATCGAAGAGGTCCTTGATCCGCCACATCAACTCCGTGGCGCGCGGCCCCCATTCGAGCTCCAGGAACGGGGCGATGTTGCGGCCGGTGGCGTGCTCGGCCTTCAGCGAGCCGTCGAAGCGCTCGACGGTCAGCCGGCAGAAGTCCGCCATGAACGCCGCGTAGCGCGCCACGTCGTCCGGCTCGGCCGCGTCGAAGGCGAGCAGGAAGTGCAGATTGCCGTGGGCGGCGTGGCCGGCGACCGCGGCGTCGAAGCCGTGCCGGTCCTGGAGCTCCAGCAGCGCCGCACAGGCCTCGGCCAGCCGTGCCGGCGGTACCGCGAAGTCCTCGGTGATCAGCGTCGTCCCGGCGGGCCGGGAGCCGCCCACCGCGGTGACGAACGCCTTGCGGGCCTTCCAGTAGCCGCCGAGGACGTGCGGGTCCCGGGTGAAGGCGTTGGTGACGGAGGCGACCGGCGCGACCGGTTCCAGCCCGGCCAGCAGCCGGGCCGCGGCCTCCTCGTACCCCCGCAGCGCGGTCTCGTCGGGCGCCCGGAACTCGACCAGCAGCGCCGTGGTCTCCTTGGGCAGCGCCGCCCAGTCCGCCGGCACCCCGGCCACCCGCACCGACGCCCGCAGGGTGTTGCCGTCCATCAGCTCCACCGCCCGCGCGCCGGCCGCGGTGAAGTGCGGTACGGCCGCGGCCGCGGCGCCGAGCGTGCGGAAGAACAGCAGTGCGCCGGTGGTGTGCCGGTCCAGCGGCAGGGTGTCGAAGACCGTCTCGGCGAGGAAGCCCAGGGTGCCCTCGGAGCCGACCATCAGCCCACGCAGGATCGCCACCGGCGTGGCACCGTCGAGGAAGGCGTCCAGGCGGTAGCCGTTGGTGTTCTTGATCGCGTACTTGGCGCGGATCCGGGCCACCAGCGCGGCATCCGCCTCGATCTCCGCCTTGAGCGCCAACAGGCCCGCGCACAGCGCCGGTTCGGCCCGCGCCAGCTCCGCGTCGGCGTCCGGGTCGGCGGTGTCCACGATCGTGCCGGACGGCAGGACGACGGTGGCCGACGCCAGCGTCCGGTAGGAGTTGCGGATGGTGCCGGCCGTCATGCCGGAGGCGTTGTTGGCGACCACCCCGCCCAGCGTGCAGGCGATCGCGCTGGCCGGGTCGGGGCCGAGCAGCCGGCCGTACCGGGCCAGGGCCGCGTTGGCGCGCAGCACGGTCGTGCCCGGCCGGATCCGGGCCCGGGCGCCGCCGTCGAGCACCTCGATGCCGGTCCAGTGCCGCCGCACGTCGACGAGGATGTCCTCGCCCTGCGCCTGGCCGTTGAGGGAGGTGCCGGCGGCCCGGAAGACCACATTCCGGCCCTTGCCGTGGGCGTAGGAGAAGACCGCCGAGATGTCGTCGATGTCCTCGGCCACCACCACGACCTGCGGGACGAAGCGGTAGGGGCTGGCGTCGGAGGCGTAGCGCACCAGGTCGGAGACGGTGTGCAGGACCTTCTCCGGGCCGAGCAGCGCAATGAGGTCCCCGCGCAGCGGCTCGGGGGTGCCGGACGCCAGGTGGCCGGCCACCCGGTCGGGTGCCGGCCGGCCGCCGGCGGTGGGCCGCAGGGCCCCGGGCTTCGGCTCCAGCAAGGGCATGGCGGGCACTCCTCCGGATGAGGGGGCGTCAGGTCAGTGCGGGTCACCCGGCCCGTCGACCAGGGTGGACAGCAGACCCCCGAGCACCTCGCGCTGATCGGTGGTCAGCGGAGCCAGGATCTCCTCCGCGGCGGCCCGGCGCGCGCTGCGCAACGCGCGCAGCGTGGACCGGCCGGTGTCGGTCAGCTCGATCCGCACCACGCGCCGGTTGGCCGGATCCGGTACCCGGCGGACCGCGCCGTTCGCCTCCAGGGCGTCCACCAGGGTCGTCACCGCCCGCGGGACGACCTCCAGCCGCTGGGCGAGGTCCGCCATCCGCGGCGGGGTGTCGCGGTAGTGGTCCACGATCCGCAGCACCCGGGACTGGGCGGGGGTGAAGGCGATGTCCAGGTGCGCCAGGTGGCGTTTCTGGGCGCGGTGCATCCGGCGGGTCAGCCGCACCAGTTGTTCGGCGAGGTTGCTGCTGACCGTCGGCTCAGGGGAGGGCATGCCCCGAGGGTATCAGGACCTGGTTCATTGTGAGTATAGGTAACAATGAGCTAGGCTCCGTAAAGTCCAGCTGTCCCGCACCCCTCGTAGGAGCCCATGCACCGCGACGAACCCCAATGGACACCGCCCCCCAAGGACCCCGACGCACCGGTCCAGGTCCGGCGGATCCTCACCCTCTTCCGCCCCTACCGCGGCCGGCTCGCCCTCGTCGGGCTGCTCGTCGGCGCCTCCTCCCTGGTCTCCGTGGCCTCGCCGTTCCTCCTGCGCGAGGTCCTCGACGTCGCCATCCCCGGCCGCCGCACCGGACTGCTCACCCTGCTCGCCCTCGGCATGATCGCCACCGCCGTCACCACCAGCGTCTTCGGCGTGCTGCAGACCCTGCTGTCCACCACCGTCGGCCAGCGCGTCATGCACGACCTGCGCACCGCCGTCTACGCCAAGCTCCAGCGGATGCCCCTGGCGTTCTTCACCCGCACCCGCACCGGCGAGGTCCAGTCCCGGATCGCCAACGACATCGGCGGCATGCAGGCCACGGTCACCTCGACCGCCACCTCCCTGGTCTCCAACCTCACCTCGGTCATCGCCACCGTCTGCGCCATGCTCGCCCTCGACTGGCGGCTGACCGTCGTCTCCCTCCTGCTGCTCCCGCTCTTCGTCTGGATCAGCCGCCGGGTCGGCAACGAACGCAAGAAGATCACCACCCAGCGGCAGAAGCAGATGGCCGCGATGTCCGCGATGGTCACCGAATCCCTCTCGGTCAGCGGCATCCTGCTCGGCCGCACCATGGGCCGCGCCGACTCCCTCACGACGAACTTCGCCGGCGAATCCGAGCGCCTCGTCGACCTGGAGGTCCGCGCCAACATGGCCGGCCGCTGGCGGATGGCCACCATCGGCATCGTCATGGCCGCCATGCCCGCCCTCATCTACTGGGCCGCCGGCCTCGTCCTCCAACTGGGCGGACCGGTCTTCTCCCTGGGCACCCTGGTCGCCTTCGTCTCCCTCCAGCAGGGCCTGCTGCGCCCGACCGTCTCCCTGCTGTCCACCGGCGTCCAGATGCAGACCTCACTCGCGCTCTTCCAGCGCATCTTCGAATACCTCGATCTGCCGGTCGCCATCACCGAGCCCGCCGACCCGGTCCGCATCCCGGCCCCGCGCGGCGAGATCCGCTTCGAGAACGTGCGGTTCCGCTACGACCCCGACGCCGCGCCCACCCTCGACGGCATCGACCTGACCGTCCCCGCCGGCGGCAGCCTCGCCGTCGTCGGCCCCACCGGCAGCGGCAAGAGCACCCTCAGCTACCTCGTCCCCCGCCTCTACGACGTCACCGAAGGCCGGGTCACCCTCGACGGCACCGACGTCCGCGACCTCGACTTCGACACCCTCGCCCGCGCCGTCGGCGTGGTCTCCCAGGAGACGTACCTCTTCCACGCCTCGGTCGCCGACAACCTGCGCTTCGCCAAGCCCGACGCCACCGACGACGAGATCCACCGCGCCGCCAAGGCCGCCCAGATCCACGACCACATCGCCGCCCTCCCCGAGGGCTACGACACCCTCGTCGGCGAGCGCGGCTACCGCTTCTCCGGTGGCGAGAAGCAGCGCCTGGCCATCGCCCGCACCATCCTGCGCGACCCGCCGGTGCTCGTCCTCGACGAGGCGACCAGCGCCCTGGACACCCGCACCGAACACGCCGTCCAGCAGGCCATCGACGAGCTGTCCGCGGGCCGCACCACCCTGACCATCGCGCACCGCCTCTCCACCGTCCGCGACGCCGACCAGATCGTCGTCCTGGACGCCGGCCGGATAGCCGAACGCGGCACCCACGACGAACTGCTCGCCGCCGACGGCCGCTACGCGGCGCTCGTCCGGCGTGACGCACACCTCACCCCGCCCGGCGAGCAGATCATGGCCGAACAAGTGACTCATGGGTAACATCCGGGGTGGCGGCGGCCGGTTGACCGGTCGGGGCGGCCGCCGCCCCCACTCCTGCCCTTCCCCGGCCGCCCGTCACAGCGCCGCGAGATCCACCGCCTCGGCCATCGCCCGGTACCCCTCGTCCCCGGGATGCTTGTGGTCGCCGCTGTCGAAGCGCGCAGCCAGCGCCTCCGGATCGCCGGGTTCCGCCAGCGCCGCCGCGAAGTCCGCGACCGCGTCGAACTCGCCCGAGGCCCGTATCCAGTCGTTCACCTTCCGCCGCTTCGCCTCCGCCACCGGCGTGTGGTACTCCGCCCCCTTGAACGGCATGATCGTCCCCCCGACGATCCGCACCCCCGCCGCCCGCGCGGCGGCGATCAACTCGCGGTAACCGGCGATCAGCTCGTCCGCGGACCGGTCCGGGGCCGGCTTGTACGTCGGCAGGTCGACCTCGCTGAACCCGATGTCGTTCAGCCCCACCAGCACCACCACGGAAGCCACCCCCGGCCGGTCCAGCACATCCCGCCGGAAGCGCCCCACCGCCCGCTCCCCGAACCACGCCGAATCGCTCAGCAGCAGATTCCCGCCGATGCCCTGATTGAGCACCGGCCGCACCCCGCCCTGCCCCGCGAGCCGCTCGGCCAGCGCGTCCGCATAGCGCCCGTTGCCGTCGATCGTCGAACCGAAACCGTCGGTGATCGAGTCACCGAAGACCACCACCGTGTCCCGCCGCGCCGGCCCGCCGTCCGCCAGCTCCACCGCCGCGAGGAAGTACCACGACACCGTCGTCTCCCCGAACACCGCGGGGTCCGTGGCCGTCAGCCGGTCCGCGGCCGCGCGGTACGCCGTGGCGTACGCCTGGGCGTGGAAGGTCGCGGGACCCGTCGGCCGGGCGAAGTACAGCGACACCGTCAGCGACTCGAACGGGGCCACCGCCACCTCGACGGCATCACTGCGCACCTCCTCGCCCGCCGGAATCCGGACCCCCGCCGCCCCACCGAACGTGAGCCGCCGCACGGATCCCTCCTGCACCCCGGCACCCTCCCCGGTACGGGCCAGGGACGCACCGGCCACCTCCAGCGGCCCGGTCCCGTACCGGTTCGACAGCACGATCCGCGCCGCCGTACCGGAACCGGTGACCCGCACCACCTGGCGCACCGTCTGCTCCGCGAACCCCTCCAGCGCCCAGTTCTCGTGGAACCCTTCACTGGGGCGCTGCACGGACGCCGCCCAACCCGCTTGCCAGTACCGCGTGTTGCCGCTGCCGCTGCCGCTGCCGTCGCCGTGGCCGTCCACGATCTGCCGCATGGTCCCTCGCCTCTCTCTGCCGATCGCCCGGTGGCGATGGCAGCGAGTCTGCTGGCGGCCGCGCAGCCCACCCAGCCCTCTGGTCTGCGTACGTACGGGATGCCTACGCATGCCAGGGTCAGTCTGCGGAAGCAGCGTCCGGCGCCCCTGCTAGAAGGCGGCCGGGATGTGCGGCGGTTCGGGGGTTTCGCAGCCGGTCCACGGGTACCCGACCTTGAGGTGGGTCGGCTGGACGCCGGTGTGTCAGTGGGGCGTGGCAGCATCCCGGGTATGACGAGTACCGGCGTAACCCGTGGGCTGGACCACTTCCGTGCGGACATCCCCGTCTACATGCTGACCTTCGGCAAAGGCCTGTCTCCCACGGACCTGCTGGCCCGCATGGGGATCGACCCGGACACCCTGGCCCTGCGCGATCCCGTGGGTCTCGACGACGAGTTCGGGGACACCCTGCTCGACGAGGACGAGCCGGTGGTGACGACCGGCACCGACGGCGTGTGGTCCTGGGCCTGGGAGCTGGGCGGCAGCCACGGGCTGGACGAGCGGATCCTGCGCGCGGTCTCGCACGGCACGGAGGCCGTCGCCCTGTACTACAACGAGAAGCCGATGCACTGGTTCAAGTACGCGGTCCAGGGCGACATCATCGTCGACTTCCACACCCTTGAGCCGATCGGCCCGACCGGACTGGACCCCCGGCGGCTCGATGAGTTCATGCGCCCGCTCGGTCTCCTTCCCGGGCAGCCGGCACCGCCGCACAGCGTCCTGGCCCTCGCGGAGAACGCCTTCGGGCTGCGCGTCACCCCGGCCCGGGACGGCGAAGAGCGCTGGAGCGGCAGCCTGCTGCCCCTGTGCGAGCGGGAAGAGCAGCCGCACTGAGCGTCCGACCCGGCCTCGCGGCGGCAGGGCGGTGAACCGCCGCACCGGTTCGGGTCCACGAAAAAGGACGTAGGACGGGAAGCGGCAGGGGCCACACCACGCGCGCCGCCAATGCGAGCCCTCCGCACGCCAGTTCACCGTTCGCCACACCGCCGCGCCCCGGTCCACCCCGGAGCACCGGCCGGTACGGTGGACGTCCGCCACGGGCCTGCCGCCCGTCCTCTCGTCGACGAGAAGTCCGGGCCGCCCGTCCTCTCGGAAAGCGAGAAGTGCGATGAACCAGACAGCAGCCCACCCCCGCCTCGCCGCGGCGGTGGTGGTGCACAACGGCCGCGTGCTGATCGTCCGCCGCAGCTACCGCGAGCGCTTCCTGCCCGGCGCATGGGGCGTCCCCTGCGGCAAACTGGAGCCGGGGGAGACCCCCGAAGCAGGCGCCCTGAGGGAGCTCAAAGAAGAAACCGGGCTCCTCGGCGCCATCGTCGCCCACACCGGATCCGCCAGCTTCCTCAGCGACTACCAGGGCCGGCGGGTGCGCAACCACCAGGAGAACTTCCTCGTCCGGCCGCTGACCCTCGACGTCGTCCTGCCCAGCCCCGACCAGGCACACCGCTGGGCCCGGCCCGCCGAACTCGCCGACGCCGGCGTCGACGCCTACAACCTCGGCGTCATCCGCCAGGTCTTCGGCGGCCGGCTGGACGCCTCCGGACTGCGCACCATGACCGCCCGCTACGGCTACCAGGGCCTCGCCCCCACCCCGTTCACCAGCCCAAAGAGCGTGCCAGCGCGTCGAGTTCGGCAAGATACACGGCCGGTGCGAGGGGAGTCTTGGGCGGCGGACCGGCCCGCCCGGCGCGGCCGCCGCTGACCCCGCCGGCCCGGCCGGGCACCCTGACGTACACATCGGTCACCGAGCGCTGCGGGGCGGTCTCCAGGAACAGCGTCACCGTCGGCTCCTCGCTCACCACCCGGTGCAGCGTACGGGCTTCCAGCCCGTAACTCCGACCCGCCCCGTACCGCTTCGCACACACCAGCCGGAGCCGGGCCTCACCGACCCGCCGCAACCGCCAGGCCCCGCCCGGCCCGTCGATCGTCTCCTGGTACACCACCGCCGGCACCCCCTCCGCCGCCGGTTCGTAACACTCCATCCGCACCCGGCCCCGCACCACCGCCGACGCGATCGCACAACGGTGGTTGTGGATGTCCTCCGGCTCCGCACCCACCGGGCCGGGCCAGAAATGGACCCGCAACATGAACCGCGGCGCACCCGACAACAGCACCAGCTTGTCGAAGCCCAGCACATGCCGGTACGACAGCCGCGTGCACTCCGGAAGGTCCACCGCACCGGCGGATAATCGGCGCACCAGCGGACCCAGCACCTCCGGCCGCGCCAGCTCGGCCACCACCGCACGCGCCGACTCGGGCGACGGCGGCCGCTGCCCACCACCCAGCCGGTCCACCAGCAGCCGCCGCACCTCCTCGACCTGCATCTCCGCCTCCCGTCCACCGGCACCGGCCGGCAGCCCGCCACGCCTCACCGGCACCACCCGTCGGCACACACCCCGCACCTCACCTCACCGGCGTCGGCACCGTCCGCCGGCGCACCACATCCCGCATCCCACGCCGCACCCCACCGGCTTCACGGCCGGTAGGACATCAGGGCATAGCGCCGCAGCACCGACAGCCCCTGATACGCCATCCACACCGGATTACCCATCGGCCCGTCGTCCCAACGCCACACCCCGCCCCGCTGCACGGCCCGCACCCGCGCCACCGCGGCAGCCAGCTGGGCCTCCCACACCGGCAGCCCGACCCCCTCCGCCGCGATCTGCCGCGCCCCGTCCGTCATCAGCGCCCGCGCCACCCACGCCGCCCCGAAATGCCGCACCGACAACAGCTCCTGATGCAACGGATCGTCCTGGCCCGGCCGCCGCACCTCCTCCTGGCAGTTCGCCAGGTCGCCCGCGCCCGCGCCCGGCAGCGTCGCCCCCGCCAGCAACCAGCGCAGCCCCTCCTCCCGCACCGCGCGCTGCCGGGCATCCTCACCCAGCACCCGCGCGGCCCGGTCCAGCGTCACCACCGCCCGCGCCGTGTGCACCGCCGACGGCGCCGGATTGCCCCGCCCCGTCGCCAACGCCGCACCCCAGCACCGGTGATGACCCCGCCCCGGGTCGCCCGTGGCGCC
Source organism: Streptomyces sp. NRRL S-337 (assembly GCF_000720175.1). GTDB lineage: Bacteria > Actinomycetota > Actinomycetes > Streptomycetales > Streptomycetaceae > Streptomyces > Streptomyces siderophoricus. The sequence goes on along the minus strand of NZ_JOIX01000025.1, from coordinate 71,603 downwards.
GTTGACCAGCACCGCCCGCAGTCCGCCCAGCGACGCCGAACCCGGGGCCGCCCGTAACAGCCCCCGCAGCACATTCGTCACCACGTAGGTGTTCGCCAGACCGAAGGCATCGTGATCGGGATCCAGCAGCGCCTCACACGAATGGATCTCGGCCTCCAGCAGCCGGGGATCCGCACCCGCCCGGGCCAGCGCCCCCAGCACCACCGCGGTCACCTCCGGACGCGCCCCGCTGCCCTGCGAACGCGCCGCCCAGCCCCCACCCGGGAGCCGCAGCCGCCACAATGTCTCGGCCACCTCACCCGCGCGTATCCGCCCGTCGTAGGGCGCGATGTCCAGCAGCAGATGCAGCCCGTAGGCCGTGCCGAACGCCGTCGGATGCACCGGTGGTTCGCTCTCCGCCAGGGAATGCGGCCAGCCCGTCAACGGCCCGTGCCCGGGCACCTCGATCACCGACAGCCCGCGCCGCAACGCCTCGTACGCACCGTCCATCAACTCCGGCAGCGAACCCGCCGGCGACGCCACCGGTCCCGGCGCCGGCACCCCGCCACCCGCCGCGGCCGCGGCCGCGGCCCGGGCCCGCACCAGCGCCGCCGACAGCCACACCACCGCCCCCACACCCACCCCGGCCGTCGCCGCCAGGCAGTACCGCGCCGCCTCACCGGCCAGACTCTGCGGCAGGAGCCCCACCAACGTCTGGAACACCGCGAAGGCCGCCGCCGGCACCCCCAGCCGCGCCAGCCAGGTCAGCAACCGGGACGGAGCCGACGGCGGCCCGGCGGACGAGGACGGCGGCCCCGGAACCGGCGCCGGCCCGCCGCCCCCGGCCGTACCGGAACGCCGTGCGCCGACCTCCTGACGCAGCATGGTCCGCTCCCTCCCCCCGGGCGCCGGCCCCCGCACCGAGCGTGCGAAAGACATCCCGATCAGTGTAGGAATCCCCACTGACAACGGGGTCGCACACCTGTCGCAGTCGCCCTCCGGCCACCCGCCGGGCCCGCCGCTCAGCCCCCGTCCGCGACACCGCCCCCGGCCGCCTCCACCAGGACCACCTCCAGCGTCCGCGGACCGTGCACCCCCTCCACCCGGTCCAACTCGATGTCACTGGTGGCCGAGGGCCCGGAAATCCACGTCAGCGGGCGCCCCGGGACCAGCCGCGGCAGTGCCTCGGGCACCGACCCGACCACCTGCCCGGGCACCCGGACCACGCACACATGGTGATCGGGCACCAGCGTGATCCGCCGTCGCCCCTGGTCAGGCCCGGCATCCAGGACGAGCGTGCCGGTCTCCGCGATCGCCACCGCGCACCCCGTCACCACACTGTCCACCGCGTCCAGCTCCCGCGCCGTCTGCTCCGCACGGTCCTCGACCACCTCCGCCCCCACCTCGGCCAGCCACCCCGGCTCCAGTCCCCGCGGCACCACCACCCGCCGCGCCCCCCGCTCCGCCAGCAGCCGGCCGATCAGCGCCGGCAGCCCGCCCACATCGCTGCGGTGCACCAACGCCCGGTAATCGGCCAGGTTCTCGGCCAGCAGATCCACCGTCTCCGCTGCCGTACGGGACCCGTGCACCCGCCGGTAGTCCCGGACCAACGGCGGCTCACCCGCCCCCGCACCACCCGGCGCGCCCTCCCGCGGCACCTCCGCAAGCGCCCGCCGCACCCGCGCCAACACCACATCCCTGCTGCTCACTCGGTGTCTCCCTGCTCGCGGGACGGCTGCCCGGACGACCCGCCACGCGTGCGCCGCCACCACTCACGGAACGACTCCGGCGGCACCACCGGAAGATCGCGGGCCTGCGACCACGCCCGCCCCGGCCCCGGCAACCGCCGCGGATGCAGCCTCCGCGTCCGCGCCGCCAGCCGCATCCCGCGGCGCAGAACCCGCGGGTGATCGAACGCCCAGGCCGCCGCCCGCATCGCCGCCCGCTCCGCGGCGTGTCCTTTGGCCGGTTTCAGTACCACCCGCGCCCCGTCCCGGACCCCCGGACCGCCCTCCACCACCCGCTCGCGCAGGTGCACCAGCACCTCCGGGATGTCGATGGCGACCGGACACACCTCGTAGCACGCCCCGCACAGCGACGACGCATACGGCAGCGACTCCTCCAAGGGGCCGGCCAGCCCGCGCAGTTGAGGAGTGAGGATGGCGCCGATCGGACCCGGATACGGCGACCCGTAGGCGTGCCCGCCGGCCCGCTCGTACACCGGGCACACATTGAGACACGCCGAACAGCGGATACAGCGCAGCGCCTGACGCCCGACCGTATCGGCCAGCGTGTCCGTCCGACCGTTGTCCAGCAGCACCAGATGGAACGTCCGCGGCCCGTCCCCGTCCACCGTCCCCGTCCACGTCGAGGTGTACGGATTCATCCGCTCCGCGGTGGACGAGCGCGGCAGCAACTGCAGGAAGATCTCCAGGTCCTGCCAGGTCGGCACCACCTTCTCGATGCCCACGACCGAGATCAGGGTCTCCGGCAGGGTCAGGCACATCCGCCCGTTGCCCTCCGACTCCACCACCACCAGCGTGCCGGTCTCGGCCACCATGAAGTTCGCACCGGAAATCCCGACCTTCGCGGTCAGGAACTTCTCCCGCAGATGCAGCCGTGCCGCCTCCGCCAGCTCCGCGGGCGCATCGGACAGCCCCTCCGGCGCCGGGCGGCCCCAACGCCCCATCTCCCGCCGGAAGATGTCACGGATCTCCGCACGGTTGCGATGGATCGCCGGCACCAGGATGTGCGACGGCAGATCCGCCCCGAGCTGCACGATCAACTCCGCCAGATCCGTCTCGTACGCCCGGATCCCGGCCTTCTCCAACGCCTCGTTGAGCCCGATCTCCTGCGTCGCCATCGACTTGACCTTGACGACCTCCCGCTCACCGGTCTCCCGCACCAGCTCCGTGACGATCCGATTGGCCTCCGCCGCATCGGCCGCCCAGTGCACCCGGCCGCCCGCCGCGACGACCGCCGCCTCCAACTGCTCCAGATAGCGGTCGAGATGCCGCAGCGTCCGGTCCTTCACCGCGGCCCCCGCGGCCCGCAACTGCGCCCAGTCGTCCAGCTCCGCCACGGCCCTGGCCCGCTTGTCGCGGATGGTGTGCGTGGCGTGCGTGAGGTTCGCGCGCAACTGCGCGTCCCGCGTGGAGACGGCCGCGGCCCGCGGAAAGGCCGGCATGCCCAGGTACGTCCCACTCATCGCCCGCCACCTTCCGCCCCGCGCCCACTGTCTCCGGCACCGGCGCTCTCCTCCGGACGGGCCGCAGGAGGGCCGCCCTCCGTACGGTCCGTATCCGTACCGGCGCTCTCCTCCGTACCGGCAAGGATCTCCGCGATGTGCACCGGCCGGACCGGCGCGCCCTGCCGCGTCAGCATGCCGCCGATGTGCAGCAGACACGAGTTGTCGACCGTGCACACCGCCTCCGCCCCGGTGCCGAGCACATGCCGCACCTTGTCGGCCCCCATCGCCGCCGAAACCGCCGGGTTCTTCACCGCGAACGTACCGCCGAAACCGCAGCACTCCTCGGCGCCCGGCAGCTCCCGCAGCTCCAGCCCCCTCACCTGCCGCAGCAGCCGCAACGGACGATCGCCCAGACCCAGCATCCGCAGCCCGTGACACGTGGGGTGGTACGTCACCACATGCGGGTAGTACGCGCCGACGTCCTCCACCTTCAGCACGTCCACCAGGAACTCCGTCAGCTCGTACGTCTTCGGCACCGCCAGCGCCGCGGCCTCCGCGAGCTCCCGGCCACGCCCCTCGGCAGCGGCCTTCGCCCCGATCCGCGGGTAGTTGTCCCGCACCATAGCCGCACACGAACCGGACGGTGTGACCACGTAGTCGTACTCGCGGAACGCCCGGTGGAAGCGCCGGACGAGCGGCTCGGTCGCATGCCGGTAGCCGGTGTTGAACTGCGGCTGCCCGCAGCAGCTCTGCTCCTCGGGGAAGCCGACCTCCACCCCCAGCCGCTCCAGCAGCGTCACCACCGCCCGGCCCGTCCGCGGCTGCAGCAGATCGTTGATACAGGTGACGAACAGTGCTACGCGCACGTTGCCATCTCCTTTCGGCCGCTCCGGCCTCTGGCGGCCATCCGCTTCCGCGGTACATGATCACCTGTCGGCTCATCCTGCCCCAGCAGCCGGCCGAGGAGAAGAACCGGAGCGGAGGACCATGTCGAACGCCGAAACCCTGACCGCGGACCGGGCGCCGGACGGCGGCCGCCGGGCGTCACGGCTGCGCCAGCTGGCCGCCGCCTCCATAGGCAACGCCGTCGAGTGGTACGACTGGTACGCGTACTCCTTCCTGGCCGTCTACTTCGCCGACCAGGTCTTCCCCAAGGGCGCCGGCACCTCCCTGGTGCCGCTGCTCTCCACCTTCGCCGTCTTCGCGGTCGGCTTCTTCATGCGGCCGGTGGGCGGACTGCTGATGGGCGCGGTCGCCGACCGCCGCGGGCGGCGCACCGCACTGACCGTGACCATCCTGCTCATGGGCGGAGGCAGCCTGCTCGTCGCCCTCACCCCCACCTACGCGGCCACCGGCCTCCTCGCACCGGTCGTGCTGGTCCTCGCCCGGCTCGTCCAGGGCCTGTCCGTCGGCGGCGAGTTCGCGGCCTCCACGACCTTCCTCGTCGAGTCCGCCGGCCCCGGCCGCCGCGGCCTGTTCTCCAGCTTCCAGTACGTCTCCACGACCCTCGGCCAGCTCCTGGCCTCCGGTACGGCGGCACTCCTCGCCGGTCTGCTCACCGAACGGCAGATGGGCCAGTGGGGCTGGCGGGTGGCCTTCCTCGGGGGTGCGCTGCTGAGCCTGCTGGGCCTGTGGATCCGCCGCGGCGCCGAGGAGACCCGCAGTGCCGAACAGCAGGCCGCCGACCGCCCCGGCCTCTTCGAGGCGCTCCGCCGCCACCCCCGCCAGTCCCTGTTGATCTGCGGGATCACCGCCGGCGGCACCCTCGCCTACTACACCTGGACGACCTACCTCCCCACCTACGCCCAGGTCAACGCGGGCTTCGACAAGGGCGATTCGCTCATCGTCGGCACCCTGTCGCTCGCCTTCTTCGCCTTGCTCCAGCCGCTCGGCGGCCTGCTCTCGGACCGCATCGGCCGCAAACCGCTGCTGCTCGGCTTCTCCCTGGGCTTCGCGGTCCTCGCGGTGCCCCTGCTCCACCTGGTCACCGACGCGTTCGTCTCCCTGCTGCTGGTGCAGTGCGCCGGCATGGTGCTGCTCACCGGCTACACCGCGATCGCCGCGGCCGTGAACGCCGAGGTCTTCCCCGCGCGGGTGCGGGCCGCCGGCATCGGCTTCCCGTACTCCCTGACCGTCGCGCTCTTCGGCGGCACCGCCCCGTACGTCGGCACCTGGTTCAAGCAGGCCGGCCACGCGGATCTCTTCCCCTGGTACGTGTCCGCGCTCTGCCTGGTCTCGTTCGTCGTCTACCTCACGCTTCCGGAAACCTCACGGGAGAGGTTGGAGCGTTAAGGACGCGGGGCCGGGCCCAGAGGCCAGTAGGTGGCGGATGTCGTGTACGGCTGCACGGCCCGCGCGGTTGGCGCCGATGGTGCTGGCGGAGGGGCCGTAGCCGACGAGGTGGACCCGGGGGTCGCGCAGCGTGCGGGTGCCGTCCATCCGTATGCCGCCGCCCGGCTCGCGCAGCTTCAGTGGGGCGAGGTGGTCGATGGCCGCGCGGAAACCGGTCGCGTAGAGGATCACGTCCGCTGCCACCCGGCGGCCGTCCGCCCAGACCACACCGGTCGGTGTGATCCGTTCGAACAGGGGAAGCCGCTCCAGTACGCCGCTCTCCCGGGCCCGCCGGATCGCGTCCGTCATCGGCAGCCCGGTCACGCTCACCACGCTCTGCGGCGGCAGGCCCCGCCGGACCCGCTCCTCGACGAGTGCCACCGCCGCCCGGCCCTCCTCCTCGCCGAACGGGCCCTCGCGGAAGACCGGCGGCCGCCGCGTCACCCAGGTCGTGGCGGCCGCGACCGGCGCGATCTCCAGCAGCTGCTGCACGGCCGAGGTCCCGCCGCCCACCACCACGACCCGCGCGCCACGGAACCGCTCCGGCCCCTCGTACCGGGAACTGTGCAGCTGCCGGCCGCCGAACGTCTCCTGCCCGGGGAAGCGCGGCCAGAACGGCCGGTCCCAGGTACCGGTCGCATTGATCAGGGCCCGGGTCGTGTACCGCCCCTCCGACGACTCGACCAGCAGCCGCCCGGCCGCGCCCTCGCGGACCGCCAGGACGCTCACCGGACGGTGCACCGGTAGCCCGAAGGTCTGCTCGTAGCTCTCGAAGTACGCGCCGATCACCTCGGAGGACGGCCGCCCCGGATCGGCACCGCTCAGCTCCATCCCGGGCAGCGCATGCATCCCGTGCACCTTGCCGTACGTCAGCGAAGGCCACCGGAACTGCCAGGCGCCCCCTGGGCGAGGGGAGTGGTCCAGGACGACGAAGTCCTGGTCGGGCCGGTAGCCGACCCGCTGCAGGTGGAAGGCGGCGGCCAGGCCGGCCTGGCCGCCGCCGATCACGACGACGTCCGTCTCGACCGCGCTCGTGGTGGCGAGGGCGCTGGGGACGGCGCCGGCGCTGTGCTCGGCAAGGGGGCCGGGCGCGTCCGGTGTCGGGTCGGGGGCCGTGGCCAGCCCGGTGTAGTTCATGTTTCTACTAACTGGGGGAGGGGGCGTTCTCTTCCCGCAGGCCCCGCTCCGGATCCCGGGCGGGGCCGGGGGAGGAGCCCCGCCCCCGGCCCCGCTCGCCCCTCTGCCGGCCCTCAGCGCCCGCCCGCCACCAGGAGCGGGGCTCCGCCCGGTGCGGAAGCCGGCCGGCCGTTCGCTGCCGGTACGGCGTCCAGCGGGGAGCGCACGGCGGGCAGCAGACCGCGGGCGGCCAGTTCCGGACGCACGCCCTCGCCGAACCAGTACGCCTCTTCCAGGTGCGGATAGCCGGACAGCACGAAGTGCTCGACGCCCAGTGCGTGGTACTCCTCGATCCGGTCCGCCACCTCGGCGTGGCTGCCGACCAGCGCGGTGCTCGCCCCGCCCCGTACCAGACCGACCCCCGCCCACAGACCGGGCGCGATCTCCAGCTTGTCGCGGGACCCGCCGTGCAGTGCCAGCATCCGCTGCTGGCCCACCGACTCGCTCTTGCCCAGGGCCTGTTGGGCGGCGGCGACGGTCGCCGGATCGAGGTCGTCCAGCAGGCGGTCGGCGGTCGCCCACGCCTCCTTGGAGGAGTCCCGCGAGATGGTGTGCAAACGGATGCCGAACCGGACCGTGCGCCCCTCCTTCTCCGCGAGCCCCCGTATCCAGTCGATCTTCTCCTTCACCTGCGCGGGCGGCTCGCCCCAGGTGAGATAGACATCGACGTTCCGTGCGGCGACCGGGCCCGCGGCCGCCGACGACCCGCCGAAGAAGATCTGCGGCAGCGGGTCCGGCGGCAGTGCGGTCAGACCGCCCTCCACCTGGTAGTGCTCACCCCGGAAGTCGAACGGCTCACCGCTCCACACGCCGCGTACGACCTGCAGGAACTCGTCCGTACGGGCATAGCGCCGATCATGGTCGAGATGGTCCCCGAACCGCCTCTGCTCCGTCGAGTCGCCGCCCGTCACCACGTTCAGCAGCAGCCGCCCGCGCGAGATCCGCTGGTACGTCGCCGCCATCTGGGCCGCCAGCACCGGCGAGATCACCCCCGGCCGGAACGCCACCAGGAACTTCAGCCGCTCGGTGACCTGGGTGAGCGCCACCGTCGTCAGCCAGGCGTCCTCGCACCACGTACCGGTCGGCGTGAGGACCGCCTCGAACCCCAACTGCTCGGCGGCCTTGGCGATTTGGGCCAGATATTCGACGTCCGGGGCCCGTACGCCGCTGACCGGGGTGATGCGGTCGCGCCGGATGCCCCCGTCGGTGTACGCGTGCCGGTCGACGAGCGTCCGCCCGTCGCCGCCGGTCGGCAGAAACCAGTGAAGGTGTACGGACATCGTCCTACTCGGCCTTTCCTCGGGTGGGCGTGGACTCTTTGCCGGTGCGCGTGGCGGTTCCGTACGTACGCGGCACGGTGTCCGACGGTGGCAGGTCGCCGTTGAAGCGCGGGTCGACGTACTCCCCGAAGTCGAAGGAGCGGGGGATGAGCTTCAGCTTCGCGAACGCGTTGATGATCTGGTTCTCGGAGGCGATGGCGGCCTTGTCGACGGCGACCTGTACCGCCGTGCCCCGGGTGCGCCTGACCGCCTCCAGCGCCACCTTCTCCGGCAGCCCGGTCTCCTTCGCCCACGCCTTGGCCCAGACATCGGGGTGCTTGAACACCCAGTTCTGCGCCCGCCGCAGCCGGTCCGTGTAGTCCTTGAGCGCCGCGGCCTTCTTCGTGTCCTCCAGGGCGGCGGGCGCGGCCACCTGGAAGCTCAGCCCGTTGACGACGCCCCGGCCGGTGGTCAGCACCCGTGCACCGGCCTGGTCCAGCGCCTGCGCGGTGTACGGGTCCCACACCGCCCAGGCGTCCACCTTGCCGCGGGTGAACGCGGCGAGCGCATCGGCCGGCTGGAGGTAGGTGAACGTGACGTCCTTCGGTGACAGGCCCGCCTTCTTCAACGAGGCGACCAACTCGTAGTGCGCGGAACTGCCCTGCGCCACCGCGATCGACTTGCCCTTGAGCTGCTCCGGACGCCGCAGCGGCGAGTCCTTCTTCACCAGGACCGCCTCGCCGTCGGACCGGCTGTGCGCCGCGGCGATCACCTTGATCTTCGACTTCGCCGCGGCGGCGAACACGGGCGGGGTGTTGCCGACGGCACCGATGTCCACGGCACCCGCATTGACCGCTTCCAACAGCGGCGGTCCCGAGGTGAACGTCGACCACTTGATCTTGTACGGAAGGTCGTCCAGCTCACCGGCGGCCCGCAGCAACGCCTCCGAACCACCCTTCTGATCCCCGACGTTGAGCGTCAGTGACCCCTTTCCGTCGGTCCCGCTCCCGGTCCCCCCACCGGTCCCGCCGGCCCGCGACGCGCCACCGCAACCGGCCAGCAGCAGGGCGAAGGGGAGCAACAGGGCAGCCGGTGTGACGTGACGTGATCTCATGGGGCTTCCGTTCCGATTCGGTGCGCGTTCAGTTCTGTCTGTTCCGGGTTCCGGTCCTCGTGCCGGCGCTTGCCTTCGTTTTCCGGGACGGCCTTCTCCGCCGCCTTTCCGGCCGCCTCTTCCGGTGAGCCTTCCGGCGCCTCTTTCGACGAGGCTTCCGGCGACTTCTCCAGGGCCGGCTCCTCGGTGGTGAGCTCGGCCGAATGCTCCGTGCCCTCCGCCACACCCAGCCGGGCGAGCAGCCGCGCCCGTAGCGCACCGAATCGCGGAGCGGAGAGGTCACGCGGCCGCGGCAGATCCACCGCGGTCTCGTACGCGATCCGCCCGTCCTCCATGACCAGCACCCGATCGGCGAGCAGCAGCGCCTCTTCCACGTCGTGGGTGACCAGCAGCACCGCGCAACCACGTTCCTGCCACAGCTCGGCCACCAGTCGCTGGGCCTTGATCCGGGTCAATGCGTCGAGCGACCCGAACGGTTCGTCGAGCAGCAGCAGATCCGGCTCCCGCACCAGCGCCCGGGCGAGTGACGCACGCTGCGCCTCGCCGCCCGACAGCGTCTTGGGCCAGGCATCCGCACGGTGCCCGAGGCCGACCTCCTCCAAGGCCCGTACGGCAACCCCGCGTTCGGGCCGGCCCGGGAGCCCCAGCAGCACATTGCGCCAGACCTTCTTCCAGGGCATCAGCCGCGGTGCCTGGAACGCCACGGCCTTGCGGCGCGGGGCCAGCACCTCGCCGCCGATCTCCCGGTCGAGCCCGGCCAGCACCCGCAGCAGCGTCGACTTCCCGCAGCCACTGCGACCCAGCAGGGCCACGAACTCGCCCGGCCTGATGGTGAGCTGAAGCCCGTCGATGACCACCCGGTCACCGAAGGCGCGCACCAACCCGTCCACCTGCACGGCAACCGCGGCCGCATCCGCCGCCGTATCCACCGCCCCGGACCCGGTCAGCTCGTCCGTCCGCTTCTCCGTCGCCGGTCCGGTCACTGGCCCGTGAATGTCGGTCGCCATTGCAACAGCAGCCTTTCGAGGGTACGGACGATGAAGTCGGCGACGAGCCCGAGAATTGCGTAGACCACCAGGCACACCACGATCACATCGGTACGGAAGAATTCCCGTGCCTGGTTCATCAGGAAGCCGAGGCCGTCGTCGGCGTTGATCTGCTCACCGAAGACCAGCGCAAGCCATGCGGTGGCCAGGGAATAGCGCAGCCCGGTCATGGCACCCGGCAACGCACCCGGCAGAACCACATGCCGGATGAGACCCCAGCGACTCAGCCCGAGCGACTCTCCTGCCTCGACCAACTGCGCGTCCACGCCACGGATCCCGGCATACACATTCAGATACAGATGGAAGGCCACGCCCAGCGAAATCAGCGCGATCTTGGGCGCCTCACCGATACCCAGCCAGATGATGAACAGCGGAATGACGCCCACCCACGGGACCGAACGCAACATCTGAACGGTCGCGTCCACCAGGTCCTCACCCAGCCGCGAAAGCCCTGACACAAGCGCCAGCGCCACGCCCGACGTTCCGCCCAACAACAACCCCACGGCCACCCGCTGGAGCGAGACCAGCATCGCCGAGGGCAGCGTCCCGTCCCCGAGCAGATCACCCGCGGTGGCTGCGATGGTTCCGGGCGACGCCAGGATGTCCTCCTCCAACACCCCGCTCCCGCTCAGCACTTGCCACACCACCAGCAGCGCCACGGGCCCCACCGCCCGACGCACCCACCGCGGCACCGACCGCCCCCGCCGCGAAACGGGCACCACCCGCTCCAGCGGCGAGCCGACACTTTTACCCGACCCCCGCGCTCTTTCCGCGGACTTTTCCCCGCTCCCCGGCTCGACGGGGGTACGTGGGGCGGGAGGGGCATGACCGGGCAGCACTTGATCAAGAGACATGAACACTCCAATGCGGGGAGGGCAGGGGAGAGGGGCGGAAAGGAAACGAAACAGCGAGAGGGAAAACAGGAGAGTCGGGGGATGCCTGAGAACAAGGGAAAGCGCAAGAAAACGCGGCGAACCCAGCAGGCCTCGCCCAGAACTCGCCCAGAACTCGCCCGGAACTCGCTCAGAACTCGCCCAGAAATCAGGCAGTGATCGCATCACGCTCAACTGGGCCCTCGAAAAAGGACAGTCCAAAGCGACCTGCAGAGACCGGAAGAGACCGCAAGAGACCTACGAGAACTAAGAAGAACTCAAAGCCATCGCGCCCGAAGAGGCGGAGACGTCAACAACACCCGATCGCACCGCGGTGACACGCGGCGGATGCCACCCGCAGCAGGTCGATATGACCGCGCGTGGTGAGGAGGGCCGAAGTAGACATGTTGCTGAACGTAGCGGTGCGTTCGGAGAGGGGTCAAACGTCGTCTCGGGTGGTGGACCTTTGTTTCCGCGGCATTGAAACGACATTGCCACCCGCGCCCCCCACCTTGCGAGCCAGGGCGACCAGGGCGTCCGGCCCGTACGAAGATGAACGCATGAGCTCTGCATTCACCAGCCGCACCCTGGACATCACCACCGGCTCGACGGAGACCGTCGCCGACCTCACCGCCGACTGCGCCGCCTTCCTCCGGGACGCCGCGGACGGCCGTGACGGCCTGCTCAACGTCTTCGTCCCGCACGCGACGGCCGGCATCGCCGTACTCGAGACCGGAGCCGGCAGCGACGAGGACCTCCTCGCCGCCCTGCACGACCTGCTCCCCGCCGACGACCGCTGGCGCCACCGCCACGGCAGCCCCGGCCACGGGCGGGACCACGTCCTGCCGGCCCTGGTCCCCCCACACGCCACCCTCCCGGTCATCGCCGGCCGTATGGCCCTCGGCACCTGGCAGTCCGTCTGCCTGGTCGACACCAACAAGGACAATGCCAACCGTCAGGTCCGGCTGAGCTTCCTGGGATGAGCCAGGGCCCACCGCGACCGTGCCGGGGGTGGCCGTCGAGGCTTCGCCGTCGATCTCGCCGATGCCAGGCATTCACAGCCGTGAGCCACCCCCGAGCCACACACCTGTATCAGCGCCCCCACGCGCCGCCGACGCCGGTCGCCCGGCCGGATTGCAGCAACGCTTGACCGGGGTGAGGCTTGGAAGCTGAACCGAGCGATGGAGGAGCGGTGGGCAACCTGGTCGTCGTTGGCGTGGACGGCTCGTCGTCGAGCCTTGCCGCGGTGGAACAGGCCGCCCGGGAAGCCCAGCGGCGTCGTTCGGATCTGCGTGTGGTGAACGCCTTGAGCTGGCCGGTCAGGCCCATGCACACGCCGTTGGACCCGTCGCCGCTCGACCGTTTGGTGAACGATGCCGCGGACCGGGCCCGGAGCGTGGCACCTGAGCTGCAGGTCACCGCGGCCGTGGTGACGGGTGAACCGGTGGCGGTGCTGGAGGCCGAGTCGCGAGCCGCGGATCTGGTGGTCGTCGGTCCCCGGGGTATGGGGGGCTTCATGGGCCTGCTGCTGGGTTCAACGGCGGCGTCCCTGGCCGCCCATGCCCGGTGTCCGGTGATGGTGGCCCGCGAGGAACCGGCGGGAGCCGGGCCGATCGTGTTGGGCGTCGACGGTTCGCAGGTCGGTGAGGAAGCGGTCGAATTCGCCTTCGCCGAGGCAGCGCTGCGCGGAGCCGAGGTCGTCGCCGCGCATGCGTGGTTGCCGGATTACGCGCCGCCCGGTACGGGCGTCGAAAGCGCGGAGCGTCTGCTGGCCCAGGCGATCGCCGGCCGCACGGAGAATTATCCGGATGTCACGGTCAGACGCGAAGTGCTGAGCGGCGAAACCCGCGAGGTATTGATCGAGGCGAGCCGGACGGCCCAGCTCATGGTCGTCGGAGCCAGGGGGCGCGGTGGCTTCGCCGGGTTGCTCCTGGGATCGGTGAGCCAGGCGCTGCTGCACCACGCGCACTGCTCCGTCACCGTCGTTCGCGGCAAGACATGACCGCCCGCGCGCCTGACGGCCCGTACGGGCCGGCGTGATGAGGTCCGCCTGCTCGCCGGCGCGTCGACGGCGAGGGCGCCGCGGGCGAGCACGGCGAGGGCGTCGCGCGTACGGCCGCCACACCTGGCGGGCGTCATGCGGGACGACAGGCGAGGGTCATCACCCGGACGGTCTATTCCAGTCCACCGCATACGAGAACCTCGTCGCCGAGACTTTTGGGCGCGAACACCGTCACTCCCCCGTAGCGCCGCCCTCCGCCCGTGAGAGGGCGACCTGGAGGACGACCAGGAGGGCGTCGCGGACCGAGCCTGTGTTGCGGGCGTCGAAGATGGTGAGGGGGACGTGGTCGGAGACGTCCAGGGCCCAGCGCACCTCGTCGAGGTCGTGGTGGATCTCGCCGTCGAAGGCGTTGACGGCGACGGCGAACGGGATGTTCTTGTGCTCGAAGTAGTCGACCGCGGCGTAGCAGTCGTCGAGCCGGCGGGTGTCCACGATCACCAGGCCGCCGAGGGCGCCCTCGACCACGTCGTCCCACATGAAGCCGAACCGGTCCTGGCCCGGTGTGCCGAACAGGTAGAGCTTCAGCGTCGGGTCGATGGTGATGCAGCCGAAGTCCATGGCGACGGTGGTCGTCGTTTTGCCGGGGGTGTGGGAGAGGTCGTCCACGCCCGCCGCGACCTCTGTGATGGCGGCCTCCGTGGTCAGCGGCCGGATCTCGGAGATGGCGCCCACAGCCGTGGTCTTGCCGACGCCGAAGCCGCCGGCGATGACCAACTTGACCGGAACCGGCGGCGGTTCAACCGCTGTCACGGAGTGTGTCCCGTGAGTCGGGGACGGCACGGAGACCATCGATAACCCTTCGCAGTACGGAGATGTCCTGGGTGGTGCCGGCGTGCGGAACGTGGACCGCCAGATGCCCGGCGGCGCGCAGGTCCTCCGCCAGCACCCGGACCACGTTCAGGTGGAGACGCAGCCGCGCGGCCAGTTCGGCCACCGACTGCGGCTGTCGGCAGGCGGCGACGATGTCGTGTTGTTCGAAGGCGAGGGAACCCAGGACGGAGATCCCGGACGCGGTCGCGACGATCTGGGTCTCGACCGGGAGCGGCGGGCCGGTGCCGCCCCCCGCCACCCGGCCGGCCGTCAGCAGGAAGGGCCGGATCGCGGGAGCGCGGCCGACCGGTTCCGACGGACCCGGGGCGACGCCCGCTGACTCGTCCGTGCGCTCGCCTGCTGACTCGGCCGCCCGCTCGTCCGCTGACTCGCCTGTTCGCTCGCCCGTCGACTCGGTCGCTCGCTCGCCTGCTGACTCGTTCGGTGACTCGTTCGGTTCTGGTTCACCGGCCACCATCATGATCCTCTTCTCGGCGCCCGCAAAGATTCTCTTCCAGTGCCGGCAATGATTCTGTTCTCAGTGCCGGCACCGAGAACCGTGGCCCTCGCCGGCACTGATCCTGTGGCCCTCGCCGACCGGTTCATGGCCCTCTTTCAGCGCCGGCCCCTGACCTGCTGATCGGTGCCCGCGCTGCCCCGCTGCTCAGCGCCCGCCCCCAAGCCTTCCGTGACGGTGGCTGGGGGCACAGGTCAGCGGGCCGGGGCCGCGCCGGCTGTCTTCTTGAGTTCCAGGACCAGTTGGGGGGTGAGCGCGCTCCCGGCACGGTTGGCGAAGAGGGTCATCTCGTAGGCGATGTTGCCGAGCTTCGCCTCCTTCGAGGTGACCACGCCGAGGACGGCACCGCAGCCGATGGCCGAGACCAGGACGTGGCCGCCCTCCAGGTCGATGATGACCTTGTTGAGGCCGCCCAGGCCGTAGTTGCCGGAGGCACCGGCGGCCAGGCTCGTGACGCCGGACACGATCGCCGCGAGCCGCTCGGAGTCGGCCTGTTCGCGCAGTTGGGAGACGGCGATCAGCAGGCCGTCCGACGACACCGCGATGGCGTCGACGACGCCGGCGGTCTGGGTGGCGAACCGGTCCAGCAGCCAGGTGAAGTCGGCCGCGGCGGCTGTCAGATCGGTGGGTTCCTCCCGCTCGGAACCGCTGTTACCTGTCGGCGTGCTCACTGCCCGACTCCTTCCGGGGTTGCTGGTGGGGCGTTGGCGCCGGTTCGCTCGTGGCGGGCGCACTCTCTTGCTCCGCCCTGCGTACGGCGGCCTCGAATTCGTCGAGTTCCGATCGGACCGCGTCGGCGTCGACGGGCCGGCGCACGGCCTGGGCCGCTCGGTCGGCCGTCGGGGTGGTCATGTCGAGCGTCGCGCCCCGTACCCGCCGTCGCAGCGGCCGGACGGACCGGTCCGGCTGGGGCGCGGACGCCGGGGAGTTCTGCTCCGCGTCGTCCGTGGCGCGGCGCGGCAGGCGCCGGGGGAGCTCGCCCTCCCGCGAGGGCCCGCCCGGCTGCCGTTCGGGCGCGCCGGCGAGGGCCCGTACGGGCAGGGGCGTGGCGGCGGAAGCGGAGGCGGGCGCGGAGGTGGGTGTGGGCTCGGCTGCCTTCGGCGTGAGCTCGCACGTGGGCCCGGGCTGGTTCGTGGGCGAGGACTCGGTCTGCGCCGTTTCCGCCACTGCGGCCGTTTCCGCCACTGCGGCCGTTTCCGGCGCTTCGGCCGTTTCCGGAGCCGGTGGCGGGGTGGCCGGTGAGGGCGTCGGGGCCGGGTTCACGGCCAGCAGCAGGCCGGCGGGGAGCCAGACGGTGCCGGTGACCCCGCCGCCGGGGGTGCGGCTCAGGGTGACCCGGATGCCCGAGCGCCGGGCGAGGTTCCCGACGACGAACAGGCCGAGGACCTTCGTCGGTACGAGGTCGAGCCGTTCCCGGCGGACCAGCCGGGAGTTCTCCTCGGCGAGGCGTTCCGCGCTCATGCCGAGGCCGTGGTCGATGACCTCGATCAGGGCCCCGCCGTCCGAGGTGACGTCGGTGCCGGGCCGGACGACCACCTCGACGGGCGTGTCGGACGGGGAGAACGAGACCGCGTTCTCCAGGAGTTCGGCGAGCATCAGCGTCAGGTCGTCGACGATGTCGGGCGCGACCACGACCTCGGTCTCGGCCCGCAGCGACACCCGCTGGTATCCCTCGATCTGGCCGAGCCCCGCCCGGATGACGTTGGCCAGACCGGTCGGCCGGGCCTCCACCTCGGGGTCCCGGATGCCGGCGAGCAGCATCAGGCTGTCGGCGTTGCGCTGGAGGCGGACGGCGATGTGGTCGATGCGGTACATCCGCTCCAGGACGTCGGGGTCGGTCTCCTCGCGTTCCACCGCGTCGATCAGCATGAGCTGGCGTGAGGTGAGGTTGCTGACCCGGCGTCCGACGTTGCCGAACATCTCGGCGACGTTGCGGCGGCTGAGCACCTGCCGCTCCAGCAGCGCCGCGGCGGTGACCTGTACCTGGTTGAACGCCTCGGCCAGGTGGCCGATCTCGTCGCGGACCGGGACCGGGATCGGCCGTGGCCGCAGCGGGGTGCGGTCCGCCGAATCGTCGTCCTCGACCCTGGCGAGCTCCTCGCCGGCCACGTCGACCACCTGCTGGGCGGCGCCGGTCAGGGCCGCCAGGGGACGGACGACCGAGCGCCGGACCAGCACGGAGAAGGTCAGCCAGGCGGCGAAGCCGAGCAGGGCGAGGCCGAGCATCGCCAGCGCGTTGTCGAGGGCGCTGTGCGAGAGGCCGTCGGCCCGGGCGGCGATCTGCTCGATCAGTGACCGGGTGACGGAGAGGCGGGCCTCGGCCTGCCGGGTTCCGGCGGCCATCGCCTTGCGCAGTTGGTGCGGGGTCTGGCCCTGCAGGGAGCCGGGGTCGATCTGGAGCTCCGCGAACTGGGCCTCGATGCCGTTCTGTTCGGCGTCCCGCTCGATCGCGCCGAGCGCCAGGACCTGCTCCGGGTCGGCGATCCGGCCGAACCGCGCGGTCTGCTCCTCGTAGAGCTTGTGGGCGCCGACCGCGCGGGTGTATTCGGTGAGCGCGTTGGCGTCCCGGGTCTGGGCGGAGAACACCCCGCTCTCGAAGGCCGCGTGGGCGGCGTCGGCACGCAGCACCGTGTCGAGGAGGTTGGTGACCGAGGACGACGAGGTGCCGGCGTAGCGGTCCAGGCCGATGCCGTCGATCAGGTAGCCGACGGCGGCGGCGTAGGCGGGGTCGATGGTGGCGGCCGGCACCGATCCGCGTTCGACCTTGTCGCGCAGTACGGTGAGTCCGCGGATGTACGCAAGGGCGCGGGCCTCGTCCTTCGGCAGGCCGGGTCCGAACGCGGAATGCACGGCGGTGACCTGCTCGTCGGTGTCCTGCTGGGTCCGGCGGTAGGCGGCGGTGGACGGCAGCGCGGCGCCGGGCCGGACCGACTCCTGCTCCACGGACAGCAGGAGCGCCTGCCGGTGTTCGGCCTGTACGTCGTTGATCAGCCTGGTGACCTGCTCGCTGTCCCGCACCAGCTCCGCGCTGCGGCCGGCGTCCTGGGCCTTCTGCACCTGGGTGTTGACGCCGACGCCCAGCAGCACGCCGACGACCGCGACGGGCGCGATCACCAGGACGTTGAGCTTCCGCCGGAACGGCCAGCGGTCGAGGACGGCGTCCGCCCGCTGACGGAACCGCGGTCGCAACGATGAACGCCGGGACGGCTCGGGTTCGTGTTGCGGCGGGTCCACTGCGTCCACGGACACCCGGGCCTCCTTACGACGTGCTGCTGAGCGGTGACCGAGGTGGTGGTGCCGACCGCCGACAACGGGCAACGCGACGACGGTGAAACACGAAGATGGCGAGGTTTGCACCTCAATGTGAGCGAAAGGTTTCCGCCACACGGTCAACCGGCCGTGAACACTACCGCTTGTGCACGGGCATGCAAGACGTGGCTCATCGAGGCCCCGCACTATTCAACTCTTCGTCACTTTTGGTCTGTTAAGGCCCGGCGAAATGCCTGGTCGCCCATGCTCCGGTGACCGTCGGGAAGCGGAACGAAGGGCAGGGAAAGGGCGTGAAACCGTGCGAAGGGGGAGAGAAAGCGAGCGCGAACTGGCGCGATTCCACCGGGTCCGGCACGGACGGCATACACGGCATCTCCGACGGTGGGGGCATCTCCCCAAGGCGGCTGCCCCACGGACCACCACCACCCGTAACCTGTCTCCCCCCACCCCACCCGTACCCCCATCCTGCGCTGCGAGGACACCCGTGCACCCCACCCGCAAGGCGGTCGTGACCGCCGCCGCACTCCTGGTCATGGCCACCGCCGGCTGCGATGCCGGCGCCGGTGTCGCCGCCTCCCCCAAGAGCTCCGCCAAGCCCGGCTGCCCCACCGCCCGCTCCCGCGCCGAGCAGGCGGTCAAGAAGGCCGAGGAGGTCAACGCCCCCTGGAAGGGCCCCACCACCGGACCCAAGGCCGTGCACGGCAAGACCGTCGTCTACATAGCCCAGACCCTGACCAACCCGGGTGTTGCCGGAGTCGCCCAGGGCTTCGAGGAAGCCGCCAAGATCCTCGGCTGGCACGCCCGCACCCTCAACGGCCAGGGCACGCCCGGCGGCCAACGGGCCGCCTTCCGGCAGGCCCTCGACCTCAAGCCGGACGGCATCGTGCTCAGCGGGTTCGACCCCGGCATCGCCCCGGAGGACGTCAAAAAGGCCCGTACGGCGGGAATTCCGCTGATCGGCTGGCACGCCACCGCGGCCCCCGGCCCCAGCAAGGACCTCCAGCTCTTCAGCAACATCACCTCCCGGGTCGAGGACGTCGCCAAGATCAGCGCCGACTGGATCATCGACCGCTCCAACGGCCACGCCGGTGTCGTCCTGTTCACCGACGCCTCGGTGCCGTTCGCGAAGCACAAGTCCGACCTGATCAAGAAGGAACTCGCCACCTGCTCCGGCGTGAAGCTGCTGAGCTACACCAACATCCCCATCCCGCAGGCCAGTAGCCGCTCCATCGGGGAAGTCCGCTCGCTGCTGTCCCGTTTCGGCCGCAGGTGGACGTATTCCGCGGCCATCAACGACCTGTACTTCCAGCACGCCGCCCCCGCCCTGCGCGCCGCGGGCAAGGACGGCGCCGGCGCCCCCTACAACATCGGTGCCGGCGACGGCGATCCGTCGGCCTTCCAGCGCGTCAACGGCAAGCAGTTCCAGGCCGCCACCGTCCCCGAGCCGCTCTCCGAACAGGGCTGGCAGATCATCGACGAGTTCAACCGCGCCTTCGCCGGCGCCCCGGACAGCGGGTACGTCGCACCCGTCCACATCGCCACCGCCACCAACAGCGGCGGCGCGCTGTCCTGGGACTCGGAGGGGTACCGGCAGGCGTATCGGAAGATTTGGGGCGAATGAGGGCTTCGCCGACCGGCGGGGCGGGCCCGGCGCTCGCTCCGCGCCCGTGTCCGCGCCGTGGCCGATGCCCCGCCTTGTCGCCGCCGGGCATAATCGGGTCACCGTGCCGGGCGCCGCTGTTCGTATGCGTGGCGGTCCCGGAAGCCGGTAGTGGGAGCTGCGCGGTGCGATGGGGGAGTGGTGGGGAGCGAAGCCCGTCCGGCGGGGCCGGCCTATGACGCGTTCATCAGCTACAACGCCAAAAAGGATCGGGCGGTCGTGCACCGGCTCGCCGAGATGCTGCACGCGGAGGGCTTCCACGTCTTCCTCGACGACTGGCGCCTGGTGGCGGGCGAGCCCTGGCAGGAGCGTCAGAACGAGGCGTTGGCCAACAGCCCGTGCTGTCTGGCGATGTGCGGCGCACACGGCCTCGGGCCGTGGCAGAACGAGGAGGTACGGCTCGCGGTCGCGGCCCGGGTCAGCGGCCGCTCGATGCGGGTGATTCCCGTACTGCTCCCGGGAGCATCGGACGCGGCACTGGAACATCTGGACTTCCTGGACCGGTTCACCTACTGCGACTTCCGGGGCGGACTGGACCAGCCCCGGTCGTTCACCCGGCTGTGTGCCGGAATCCGCGGTGAGGCGCCCGGGCCGCCGCAGCCCGCGGGATCGGCGTTACGGGCCGGACAGCCACCGCCCGCGACGGACTACCGATCGGCCTTCCACGCCCCGGCCGGCGGCTGGCAGCGGAGCTCCGCCGTGGCGGCCGCCCGCGCCGCGGTGACCGCGGGCGGGGCACCCGTCGTGCTGTGCGGACTCCCCGGCATCGGAAAGACCCATGTGCTCTGCGACACCGCGGACGGCCTACGGGCCGGCCGGACCGTGCTCGCCCTGTCCGCGGGCGGCACCACGGCCGCCGAGCCGCGCTACCTCGTGGAGGAGGTCAACGCCTGGCTGGACCGGACGTTCGGCCGCGGGCTGACCAGCGAGGAGCTGTACCTCCACGACTGGCCGGAGGCGCTGGCCGCGCTGCTGGCCCGCGTCGCGGAGGAACCGCTCCTCGTGCTGCTGGACGACCTCGGCACGGACCGCGCCGGGGGCACCGTGCTGCGCGCCTTCGCCGGCCATGCGGACTGCCTGGTCCTGGCCACGGCCGCCGAGCACCTGGTCGACACCGCCGAAGTCCGCCACGTCCTGGTGCCGCCGATGTCCCGAGCGGAAGGCACCGACTTCATCGCGCACATGGCGGAGCGAATGAACCTCCCCGTCGATCCCCAGGAGTTGGCGGAACAGCTGCCGGCCGACGTGCTCTCCCATCCGCTCGCCCTGCGCACCTTCCTCGCGCACACCGCCTACGTTCCGGCGGCCCTGCTCGTCCGCCCCGGTCTCCCGTCGGACGTCCTCTCCGCCCGGAAGCTCGTGTCCACGGCCGTCGTCCGGCTGCCGCCCGTGCACCGCAAGGCGCTCGCATACGCCGCGGTGCTCGACCGGGTGGCACTGGCGGATCTGCTCTCGGCCGGGATGACCCTGCCGCCCTGGTTCACCCTCGCCTTGTCCGATCTGGTGCCGCGCTGCCTCGTCGTCCAGGTGGCCGGCGGGGTCGAGGTGCCCCAGCTCGTCATCCAGGCCGTGGACGACGTGGAGCCCACGGCACGCCGGGCCGCGCTGCACGAGATCCTCGCTGAACTGGCGGGTCTGGCAGCCGAAGCGGAGCGTGACGCGCTGGCGTCCCTCGCGGGGGTGCTCGCCCCGGTGGCCCTCGTCTCCCTGGAAACCGGCGAGTGGCGGGCCCTGCGCGAGGCGGTCCCGGACCGGCTGCTGGACCGGTTGAACGCGCGTGGCTTCTGGAAGGAGTACGTCCTGCTCACCAAGGCACTGATCGAGGCGTCCGATCGCCTCGGGGACACCGCGGACCGGGTGCGCCTCCGGGTCCGCCTGTCCCGCAAGATCGCTCAGCTCGGCGACACCCGGTCCGCCTGGCAACTGGCGCGGGAATGCGAGGCGGTCCCGGGAGCGGGCGACGCAACGGCCCTGCGCGCCGAACTGGCAGGGCAGCGCGCGTTCCTGTCGTACCTGCAGGAGGACGACCGGTCGACGCTGCACGAGCTGGGCATCTGTATCGCACTGCGCGGCCGCGAGGGCGATGCCGCGGGCCTGCTGATCGCGCACAAGCTGGAAGGCAATGTCCATCTGCGGCGCGGTCGGTACGAGGAAGCCGCCGCGGCCTATCGCACCGCGCTGGCGGCCGGCGGCGAGCGCGCCGATGCCCGGCACCGGCTCGACACGGAGGCGAGCCTGGCGATGTGCGAGGCACGCCTCGGGCCACCCGAAGCCGCGGCGCGGAGCCTGGAGCGCACGGTGAGCGAGATGCGCGCCCTGTCGCTGACCATCGACCTGCCCCGCGCCCTGCACGGACTCGCCCTCGTCTACGAGCGGTTGCGCCTGCCGGCCCGGGCGCTGGAGCTCGCCCGGCAGGCCGCCTCGGAGCCGGCCCGGGACCCCGCGGTGCGCAAGGCGGTCGACCGGATGCTCTGGCGGCTGGAGAACCTCCAGCAGGCCACCCGCTTCTCCGGCGGTGTCCCTGGGGCAGAGGGCGAGACCCGGTGATTCGACGCAAGACGCCGGTACGGGTGATGCGGTCGACGCTGCGTGCCGCCGAACTGCCGGACTATCTGCACGAGGCGTTCCTCCAGAACGTCCCCGCCCGGATGAGCAAACGGACCGGGGTGCTGCTGCGCGGCCATCTGCGCCTGCTGGTGCACGCCTCACGGTCGGCCGAAGCGGTGCCGGACGGCGCGGAGGGATTCGCCGAACTGCGCAGCCGCTGGGCCGCCGAGGGCGGGAACACCGCGGACCTGCTGCGGCTGGTCAGCATGGTCAACTACCGGGCCCACGCGCTGCACGCTCCCGTTGCCGGAGAACCCGGGGAGGAGAGCGGTCCCGCCGCGCTCGCCGAATTCTGGGCCGCCGGCGGCCATGACATCCAGGAACTGTCCGGCTTCCTGGCCGAGGTCGACCAGGAAGCCGCCGATTGGCTTCCGGGATGACCGGCCAGCCCGCGCCGACGGCGCTCGCCGCACTGCTCCACCACGCCCGCCGGCACGTTCCCCACTACCAGACGCTGATCCCACCGGAACCGGTCACCGCCGAGAACGCGGTCGCCACCCTGCGCCGCCTGCCGCTGCTGCGCCGTACGGACGTCAGGACCGAGCGGCCGCGCCTGTGGTCGGCCGAGGGGGACGCCCGCCGGTGGCGGCGGGTGCACACCACCGGGACGACCGGCGCACCCCTGGAGATCGTGGTCGACGAGGCGGCGCAGCAAGCGGAACTCGCCGCGCTGATCCGGCACGTACGGCGCCATCTCGGCGCGCACACCGAGCCGTCGATCACGCATCTGACCCTCCACCTGGCGTCCGCCTCCCGGGCCTCGGTCGCGGCGGACCCGCCCGGTGCCCGGCTGGTCAAGTGGAACCTCAGCCGTGCCTGGCAGTTGCCGGACGAGGAATTCCGTTCCGCGGTCGAGGACTTGCACGGCCAGGTGATCACCGTGATGCCGAGTGTGATGGCGGCCCTGTGCGATCGCCTCGGCCCGTCGTGCGGGGCCGGACCGCGGCTGGTCGTGCTGTCCGGTGAGCAGTTCACCCCGGGCCTGCGGGAGCGGATCCGGGAGACCTTCGACTGCCCGGTCACCGCCCTCTACACGCTCGCCGAGGCCGGCATCGTCGCGCACGAGTGCGGGGGGACCGGCACCTATCACGTCGAGGAGACGGGGGTGTTCCTGGAGGTGGTGGGAGCGGCGGGGGACCCGCTGCCGCCCGGTGTGGCCGGCGACATCGCGGTGACGCCGCTGGTCAACCGCGCCATGCCGCTGCTGCGCTATGTGAACGGCGACAGAGGCCGCTGGTTGGACGGCACATGCGCGTGCCGGCGGCCCGGCCCGCGACTGCAGCTGCTCGCCGCGCGTACCCAGCACGCGCTGCTGGCCGAGCCCGAAGACCGCGGCGTTCGGAGCATCGATCTGGCGAAGCTCTGCCGGCAACTGGACCTCGGCGTCACCCGGGTCACCCGGGACGGGGACGACATCGTTGTGGAGCACGATGACCCCTGTCCCGCCACGCCCCTTCAACGGACCACGATCGCCGCGGCGTTGCGCTCGATGCTGGGTGCCGGCCGGACCGTACGGCTGCGCCGGGTGGAGGGCGCAGCCTCGGGCGTCGCGCGGCCGACGGCCGATCCTGCCCCCGTCCGCCCCGCGTTCCTGCCTCCGGCGGACATTGCGGCCTGGGCACGCGATGTCCTGCACGGCCGGCCGGGTGTCCTGGCCGCCGTCCTCACCGGGTCGGCGCTCGACCCGGCCGCCGTCAGCCGCTTCAGCGACATCGACATCACCGTCGTCATCGACGACGACCCGTGCCAGGAGCGCTGGTACGCGCTGGCCGCGGCCATGAACCGGCACCTGGCCACCCTGCGGGTGAACGTCACCGAGGCGGCCGGGCCGGCCCGCGCGCCGCTGGTCGCCTGCCGTCTGCTGGCGGAACGCCACCCGATCCTGGGCACGCTGGAGGAGGCCGGACTCGGCTGGCCGACCGTTCCGGAGGTGGTGGGCGAGGCCCGGTTCTGGGCGCAGAACGCGGAGAGCGTGCTGTGGACCCGGCTGACGGCCGCCGACCGACAGCGCACGGACCCGGTGCGGGATGCCTGGCTCGCCTCCCGCTTCTGCCTCGACGCGCTTCGCTACCGGCTGCTGTCCGAGGGCGTGCGCGTGACAGCGGCCCGCGAAGTCCTGTACCGCGCAACGGAGTTCGGGTTGCCGAACGCACCGGTTGTCCGCCACGCCTTCGCCGTGGGCCGGGAGCACCGGCCGCCGCCCGCGCCCGGATCGCCGGAGGCGGACGAGTTCCTCCGGGGCGCCCTGGCCTGTGTACGGTGGCTGGGTGGGACCCTGTGATCCTTTGACGCGCAGCAGCCCGTGGGCACGCCGTCCAGCGCGCTGCCGCCGCCGTCGTCGGTCCACATCGGCCACGAGGCGGAACTGGCCTTCTGGTGGCGGCGCTGGAGGCCCGGGACGGCTCGACAGGCCAGGCCGTCTGCCTGGTGACGGGCCCGGGCGGCGTGGGCAAGAGCGAGCTCCTGATCCAGGCCGCCCATGCCGCGCTACGGCTACGGCGGTTCCCCGGCAGCCTGCTCTACGTCGATCTGCGGGGACATGAGCCGGGTGTGCCCCCGCTGACACCCGGGGAGGCACTCGGGCGCCTGTTGCACCAACTGGCCTCCCGGAAGCGGCAGCTCCGGTGCATGCCGAGGACCGCGCCGCCGTCTACCGCCGGCACCTGGCGGAGCGGCCCGTGCTCGTCGTGCTGGACAACGCACACGACAGCGCTCAGGGGCACACCATGCTGCCCCCGCCCGGCGGGAGCAGGCTGCTGGTCTCCAGCAGACGGCGGCTCCTCGCGGTGGACGAGGCCCATCGCATCGGCCTCGACGTGCTGCCGCACGATGCTGCCGTCCGGCTGCTGCTGGAGGCGGCCACCCGCCCCGGCGCCGGGACGGGCGGACCGGCCGGCGACGAGGTGGCCCGTCACGCGGCGCGGATCGCCGAGCGGTGCGGAGGACTTCCGCTGGCGCTGCGCATCGCGGCGGCCCGGGTCCGCGGCAGGCCGCCGGCCGCCTTCGCCGACCTGGCCGGGTGGCTGGCGCCGGGGGACCGGCCCGGCCCCCCGCCTCACCCCCCGCTCTTCTCCCGCCGACCGCGCCGCTGCCTGAGGTGGCCCGCGGTGGCCAGGGCGGCCACCACGAGGGCTGTTCCGGCGAGTTGATGGCGGCCGTCGGCCGAGGCGGCCATGACGGCGAAGATGCCGAGGATGGCGGCGAACGCCAGCCAGGTCAGGTACGGGAAGCCCCACATCCGCACGGAGAGCAGCTCGGGTGCCTCGCGCTCCAGGCGGCGGCGCATCCTCAGCTGGGTGAGGCAGACGATGGACCAGACGACCAGCACCGCGCAGCCGGCGATGTTCAGCAGCCAGGCGAACACGGTGGTCGGCCAGACGATTCCGGCGATCACGGCGGCGAAGCCGAAGGCGCAGGACGCCAGCACCGCCGCGGCCGGCACGCCCCGGGTGACCCGGCTCAGGAAGCGCGGGCCCTGGCCCCGGTTGACGAGGGAGTACGCCATGCGCGAGGAGCCATAGATGTTGGCGTTCATCGCGGAGAGCAGTGCCACCAGCACCACGACCTGCATGATCGTGCCGGCGGCCGGGATGCCGAGCCGGTCGAGCACGGTGACGTACGGGCCCTCCGTGGCGACCTTCGGGTCGTTCCACGGGACGAGGGTGACGACCACGGCCATGGAGCCGATGTAGAAGACGGCGATGCGCCAGACGGCGGTGCGGACGGCGCGGGCCACGTTCCGGCTCGGATGGTCGGACTCCGCCGCTGCGATGGTGACGGTCTCCAGACCGGCGAAGCCGGAGATGGTGGTGAGCAGCCCGGCGGCGAGCCCGGCGGCGCCGGTGGGGAAGAAGCCGCCGTGGCCGGTGAGGTGGCGGGTGCCGGGCGGGTTGCCGAAGACTCCGAGGATGCCCAGCACACCCAGCACCAGGAAGGCCACGATCGTCGCGACCTTGATCGCGGCGAACCAGAACTCGAACTCCCCGAAGTTCTTGACGGCGGTCAGATTGCTGGCGCAGAAGAACGCCATGAAGACCGCCACCCAGCCGTAGCCGGGGAGGAACGGCACCCAGGTGTGCATGATCGTGCCGGCCGCGGTGGCCTCGGCGGCCACGCCGGCGCAGAGCATCAGCCAGTACATCCAGCCCGAGGTGACCCCGGCCCACGCGCCGAGCTCCTGCTCCGCGTGCACCGAGAAGGAGCCGGTGGAGGGCCGGGCGGCGGACATCTCGCCGAGCATCCTCATGATCAGCATGACCAGGGCGCCGGCCCCGACGAAGAGCAGCACGATGGCCGGCCCGGCCGCTGCGATACCGGCTCCGGAGCCGACGAAGAGTCCCGCGCCGATGACCCCGCCGAGCGCGATCATCGACAGATGACGCTGCTTGAGGCCGTGCGACAACACGGACTCGCCGTCCGGTGCGGCCTGCGGGGGGTCCTCGGGGGACCGGGTGTTTGTCCGGCTCATGGTCGTGCCTGTTCATTGGGTGAGACGTCGGTGAGCCGGAAAAGTCTGGGGGTCCGACCTGCCCGTATGGCGTGAACGCTCACTATTCGGACCGTTCGCCTACAGCGGGTGAAGGTGTTGCCACGTCAGGTTGGTGAGGTGGTGCCGGGTGGCGGACGCCGCCTGCGGGTGGCGCGCGCCTGTGAGGTGCGTCACCGCTCGTCGGAAAAAGGTGTAGACCCTTGTGGGGTGCCTCCCGTGAAGCGGCAGCTCACGGTCCGCTACCACTGGGTAGGCCATTACGCTGCGCAGCGCATGGTGATCAATGGGTGATATTCGGCCGCCGAGGCATGCGTGTTCGGCCGGTTGGTCGGGTTGAGTGGGCGTCATCAGTGGGTGGCGCGACCGGAGTTGACGTTCGCCCTTACCTTCCAGCCTCAATGAAGAGGACCCATGACCGAAGATGTCCATGCGGAGGACGGCAGTCCGGTGGCGGAGGCGGTGCTGCCCCTCCCGCTGGAGTTCGAGGCGCTCTACCTGGCGAACCAGGACGCGTTTCACCGGTACGCGCTGCTGCACCTCGACGGCAACGACGCCGCCGAGGAGGCGGTGCACCGGGCGTTCCTGGAGATTCTGTGCCACTGGGACGCCCTCCTGGAGGAGAGCAACCTCCAGCAGCAGACCTGGGCCATCCTGCGCCGGGTCGTCATATCGGAGCAACTGGGCGGATTCCGGAAGCGGTTGGCGCTGCTGCGCGGCGAGACCGGGTTGTACCGCGCGCTGTGCAGTCTGCCGCCGCGACAGTTCGACGTCATCGTGCTGCGGTACGTGCTGCGGTGCGAGACCTGCGAGATCAGCTGGTACCTGGGCGTGACCAACAGCACCGTCGACTACCACTGCCGCAAGGCGAAGGAGCGCCTGGAGCGGGCCATGGCGTCGTACATCAGGGGAGAGGGGGACCCGAAGTGAGCAGTGTGGAGCGGCTCCTTGCGGAGGCCGGAGGAAGGCTGCACGTCAGGCGGCGCGCGTTCGACGTCGGGGCGGGGCTGCGGCGGCTGGCGGAGGACGCCGGCTACGTGCCGCCGGCCGGTGACGTGCCGCCGGTCTCGCTGGCCCGGCAGCAGCTGTCCGTGGTCGTCCGGTGGGTGCTCGACCAGCCCGGCGCCGCCGTGCACGTCGAGCGGCTGGCGGAGGCGATCGGCCGGAAGGGCGGTGGTGAGGAGGGCGCGGGCGGCGGCACCGAGGACTGCACCGCGCTGCTGGTGGACGAGGACGACCTGGAGGACCTCGATGTCGACGGCGCGCAGGTCTTCGCCTGCATGCTGTCCCTCGCGGACCATCCGGAAAGCGCCCAGTTCTGGTGGCAGTTCGCCGCCGGTGCCGGTAACAGGGCCGCTGCCTACTGCCTGCACCTGCACCACCTCGGCCGGGGCGAGGTCGCCGAGGCCGAGCACTGGATCGACCTGCTGCAGAACTGCCTGGACGGACCCGACGACGCCTTCATGGAGGGGATGGGCCTGTTCGCGACGTACGTGCGGCGCAACTGCCCGCCCGTACGGGTCAGGGAGCCCGGGCTCACCGCCGAGGTCGAGCGGCTGGCGACCCGGGAGGAAACGGACGACGTGCTGGTGTGCCGGCCGGATCTCGAGATCGCCCGCCGCCTGCAGGACTGTGCGCAGCACCGCTGAGACGAAGGACATCGCATGAGGAAGCGCAAGCGCCCGCCGCAGGACCGGGATCCGGCGCGGGTGACCCGGGTCGTCCGCCTGAGGCGGTGGGCGCGTCGCCACCGCCGCGACGCGGCCGCCCATCTGCTACGCGGCACCTGCTACGGCCTCGGCACGGGTGCGGTCGGCCTCGCCTTCTGGTGGATCCAGCAACAGCTCTAGCCGGCAGGCGGGTCGGGGCTAGTCGGCAGGGCCGTGGCCCTCCTCCGCGCGGGCGGACCGCAGGCAGGTACGCGCCGAGGCCGGGGTGAGGCCCGCGGCGATGAGGACGGCCAGGGCGGTCGCATCGCCGGCGGGGTCGTGCCAGGAGGACGGGTCCTGCGCCTCGATGAGGGTCAGGGTGAGGGATTCCAGGGCCTGGGCGAGGACCGGGGCGGGGAGGTGGTCGGAGAAGACGCCTTCCCGCTGGCCGCGTTCCAGGATCGAGGTCGCCTCCGCGCGAACCGGGGCGAGCGCGGCGCGGATGCCCTCCTCGCCCAGATCGCGGCGGCCGAGGGCGATGAGCATGCGGTAGCGGTCGCCGACGGCCCAGACCGCCAGGGTCTTGCGGGCCAGGGCCGTCGCGGGCGCGGCGTCGGACTGCCGCACCGAGGTGAAGGCCTCCTCCAGCGACTGTGCGGCCTCGTCAGCGAGTGCGGCGATCAGGGCCTGGCGGTTGGGGAAGTGGCCGTAGAGCGTGCGGCGGACGACACCGGCCGCGCGGGCGATCTCCTCCAGGTTCGCTTCGGGGTTGCGGCTGAGCTCCTCGCGGGCGGTGGCCAGGATGCGGGCGCGGTTGGAGCGGGCGTGGCTGCGCTGCGGGGCGGGCCCTGGGCGGCTGGTCATGGGCGGGCGGCTCCTGTGTCGGCGATGCCCCCTCATCGTACTTACTTGCACAGTGCTGTGCATGTTCTTATGGTTGCACATGGCTGTGCAAGTTCGGCTTCGTCGTTCCTGCTGCCGCTCCCGTTCGCGTCCCTCTTTCCTGCCCTCTTTCCTGCCCTCCTTCCTGTTCCCTTTCCCGCTCCCTCGCCGTGGAGGTTTCCGTGTCGCCCGTCGATCCCGCATCCATATCCCCGCCGGCAGCACCCGCAGCCGGACGCCGCGCGCCCTCACCCGCTTCCACGCCCGTGGAGCATTGGGAAGCCCCGTATCCGCGCAGGTGGTGGGCCCTGCTCGTGCTCTGTCTGAGCCTGCTGATCGTGGTCATGGCGAACACCTCGCTGATCGTGGCCGCGCCGGACATGACCCAGGACCTGGGCCTGAGCAGCAGCGACCTGCAGTGGGTCGTCGACGGCTACACCGTCCCGTACGCCGCGCTGATGCTGGTGCTGGGCGCGATCGGCGACAAATACAGCCGCCGCGGCGCGCTTCTCACGGGTCTGGTGGTCTTCGCGGGCGGTTCGGTCATGGGCAGCCTGGTCGACCGGACCGAGCTGGTCATCGCGGCCCGGGCGGTCATGGGCGTCGGCGCCGCCGTCGTCATGCCGGCCACGCTCTCCCTGCTCGTCGCGGTCTTCCCGAAGGCCGAGCGTGCCCGCGCCATCACGGCCTGGACCGCCACCTCCGGTCTCGCCATCGCCGTCGGTCCGCTGGTCGCCGGATGGCTGCTGGAGGACCACGCCTGGGGCTCCACCTTCCTGATCAACGTCCCCGTCGCGATCGTCGCGGTCATCGGCGCGCTGGTCCTGGTGCCGTCGTCGAAGGCGCAGGACATGGGCCGGATCGACTACGTGGGCGGCCTGCTGTCGATCGTCTCCGTCGGCAGCCTGGTCTACGCGACGATCGAGGGCCCGCGTTTCGGCTGGGGCGCCGGTCCGGTCACCGCCGCCGTGGTGGCGGGCCTGGGCCTGCTGGCCTTCGTGGCCTGGGAGTTGCGGCACCCGCACCCCATGCTGAACGTACGGAGGTTCACGCTGCGCCCCTTCAGCGGCTCCCTGCTCGCGGTGCTGTTCTTCTTCTTCGGCACCTTCGGCGCGCTCTACTACTCCACGCAGTTCCTGCAGTTCGTCCTCGGCTACGACGCGCTGGAGACCGGCGTACGGCTGCTGCCGCTGGCCGGTGCGGTGTTCGCCGGCGCGGCGGTGACCGGCCGGCTGACCCCGCGGCTGGGCATGAAGGCGATGGTGGTGGCCGGTATGGCGATCGGGACCGCGGGGGTCTTCCTGCTCACGCGGATCGACCAGGGCTCGGCCTACACCGACTTCCTGGCGCCGATGATGATGCTGGGCCTCGCGATCGGCCTGAGCGTGTCCCCGGCCACGGACACCATCATGGGCTCCTTCCCGGAGGACGAGCTGGGGGTGGGCGGCGGCGCCAACGACACCGCCCTGGAACTCGGCGGCTCGCTCGGCATCGCGGTGCTGGGCTCGCTGCTGGGCACCTCCTACCGGGACCGACTGACCGACCTGGCCGGCGGCCGCCTCCCGGCCGCGGCCATGGACGCCGCCAAGGACTCGGTGGGCGGCGGCCTGGCGGTCGCCGAACGGATCGCCCAGGACCCGTCCGGCGGCCCCCTTCAGGCCCAGGCCCTGGTCGACGCCGTGCACCGGGCCTTCGCCCACGGCGTGGCCACGACCAGCCTGACCGGCGGCATCATCATGGCCATCGGCACCCTCCTGGTCCTCGCCGTCCTGCCGGGACGCAGGGCTGCCGGGCGGTCGGCCGACTCAGCTGCCGGCTGAGAATTTCCGGTTCGAGGCCCAACTGGCCCTCCATACCTACGCGTTGAGGCGGAACGCCGTCTCGCTCACTACCCCCGATGCTCCCGACCGCGGAAGGTGACCATGTACGCGATATCCCTCGGTGACGACGGCGCCGAGCTGTGCCCGCTGGAGCCGTGGCAGGCCGGCGAGTTCCTGGCCCACATCGACCGGGGCCGGGAGTTCATCGGGCTGCACAACGGGCTGCCCGACCTCGTGACGGACCTGGCGTCGAGCCGGGCGTTCCTCCAGGCGTACGCCGAGAAGGCCGCCGCCGACACCGGGCGGATCCACGGCATCCGGACGGACGGCACGCTGGTCGGCGCGGTCATCCTGCGGACGATGGACGTCGCGCAGGGCAACGCCGAGGCGGGCTGCTGGCTGGAACCGTCGGCGGTCGGCAAGGGGCTGGTGACCCGGGCCGCGCGGGTCCTGATCGACTGGGCCGTCGAGGAGCGCGGCATCCACCGTGTGGAGTGGTGGGTCTCGTCGACGAACGCGCCCAGCATCGCCGTGGCCCGGCGACTGGGAATGACGCGGGACGGCGTACTGCGCGAGAGCTACCGGTACCGGGGGCAGCGGCACGACGAGGAGATCTGGTCGGTGCTGGCGCCGGAGTGGCGGGCGGGGAAGGGCGCCGGTGCCTGGTCGAGCCGGGCGCACTGACGCCGGACCGGCCGCGGGGGAGGGGTGTGCCGGTCCCCTAGAGCGGCACCGTGTCGGCGTAGATCACCTGGGTCCCGAGCGGGCCGAAGAGCTCGCTCACGGCGAAGTCCGAACCGGAGACGGCGCTTTCGGTCACCAGCAGGCGGAGCGGACCCGGGGGCAGCGGTGAGGGCAGCGGGAACTCGCCGGAATAGGTCTGGTCGGGGCGGGAGGTGTCCTCCGGGTCCAGCAGGATCTCGGTGTCGTCGAGCTTTCGCCAGGCGACCGCGTCGTCCGGGATCTCCGGGTCCCGCTGCAACAGGGACACACTCACCTCGGGGCTGACGCCTCCGCCGAGGGTGAAGTCGGTGAGGTAGTTCGGCCCGGAGAGCCGCACGGTCAGCGGGTCCGTTCCCTCGACGGTCAGCACCCGGTCGGGCAGGGTCCGCAGGACGGGCGTGTGCACGATCGGGGACAGGTGCTCGCCTTCCAGGGAGTCCGGCTGGAAGCGGGCGAGGGCCAGCCGGACGAACGGGAGGTAGGCGTCCCCCATGGCGACGTCCAGGTCGCAGACCCAGCGGCCGCTCTCCTCGGCGAACTGCGGGCGGAAGCCCACGGCCGTGACCGCGAAGCCCGGGAAGAAGGCGTCCGGGTCCGGCAGCACCAGGCCGGACCTGACCCGTTCGGCGCCGGGGAAGTGGGCCGGTGTGGGCAGCGTGACGGGCGCGGACCGGTGCGCGGGGTCGCGGCCCATCAGGGTGATGAAGGGGTACGCGCCCTCGCTCGGCTCCTCGCCCTCCTCCGGGACGAGTACCGCGAGCAATTCGCCGCTGCCGGAGGTGAACCACGGCCGTGCGAGGTAGAGGCGCAGCCCGCCCCCGCGGCGGTGCCGGGTGAGGATCCCGGGCAGGCTGCCGGACGTCTCGAAGGCCATGGTGGGCAGGCAGTCGAGCACCTGGGGCACGGCGGGTTTGCTGCTGCTCAGAACGGTGTGCGGCACCGGCTCGCCCCACTGCGCCAGCAGCTTCTGCTCCGGGTCGGCGGCGAACTCGGGCGGGAAGCAGTCGCCGAACGGTGTGGTGGCGACGGGCTGGTACGTCACCTGCCGGTGCTTGGTGTCGCCGAACTCCTGCATCTCCGGTGGGGGCGGGACGCTTCCCGGGTCGTTCGCCGCCGCGGCGGCGAACGTGCTGAAGAAGAGCTGGTTGCCGTCGAGGGTGCTGGGAACGTTGTTGACGTCGACGTCCGGGCCGAACGGAACGGCCAGGGCCAGCGGCAGGCGGAAGACCGGTGCGGTGAGATCCCGCGTCCGGGGTCCGGGCTCGGAGAGGTCGTCGACATCCTCCGTCCAGTGCGCGACGAGGTCGATCCGCTCGGTGCTGGGCGGGTCCAGTTCGAAGAACCCGGCCAGGTGTTCACCGGTGTCGCCGAGACCGCGGCCGGTGATGTCGAACAGGGTCAGGGCCGGGGCGAGCAGCGGCCGCTGGACGGCGTGGGTGAGGGTCAGCTCGCGCCAGGGGGTGGTCATCCAGTGCCGGTTCGCCCGGGCGGCGCCCATCACCTTCTCGAACTGCTCGCCGTCACCGAGCGCCTCCCGGCACCAGTGGAGCATGCCCAGGATCTTCTCGTTGGCGACTGCCTTGGAGCAGACCCGCACGGTGCGGACCGCGGCCTTCGGCAGCGCGACGGTCAGGACCCGGGCCGCCGCGTCCAGTTGGGGTGGGCCGGTGCCCTCGACCAGACGCAGCCGCAGGGACTTCGGCGTGGACCAGTCCGGTCCGGCCCAGGGCACCTCGAAGGGGTCCTGGTCCGGCACGCCCGGCAGACCGCGGAAGACCACGCCGAGCGACAGCGGATCGGGCAGGTACGGCAGCTCGATCTGTTCCCCGGTGTGCACGACGTAGCGCTGCGGCGGGCTTTCGGCCGGCGGGCCGTCTTCCGGTGGGCCGTCCGGCGCAGGGCCGTCCGACGGAGGGCCGTCCGACGGAGGGCCGGGCTCCGGGCCGGGGAAGTCGATGAATGCGACGCCGGCCAGCGACGGGTCGTCCAGCCGGCCGCTCTCCCGTACGGCCAGTTCGTACACCGACCGACGGGCCTCGGGGTCGGCGGAGCCGATCGCCGCGTCGAGCAGGCCGTGCCGCTCGACGGCCTCCAGCGACGCCTTGGGGGCGACCAGGTGCCGTTCGTCGACCGCCCGGTACGGCGGATGCGTGCCGTCGGCGACCGGCGGCCGGGCGTTGAAGTCGTCCGCGTACTGCTGGGGGGACTGCTCGGCGGTGCTACGGATCACCAGCCGGTGTGCCGAATCGCCCTCGGTGAACGGCGCACGGGGCAGCAGCGTGGGCGCGGCCACGGCCTCGTAGCGGCGGAAGACCTCACCCCCGGCGGAGGGCAGGACCAGCACGTCCTGGTCCATGAGCCGCTCGGCCTCGTCCAGGGAGGGGCCGTTGCCCGCCAGGTCGACCGTGCGGATGCGCAGGCGGTAGGAGCGGCCGAACCGCAGCCGGGGCAGCGTCCCCGGCCGGGCCTCTGCCTCGATCTGCAGCGGCAGGGTCGTGGTGGCCCGGTTGGTGATGCGCCGCGGCCCGGGCGGTTCGTCCGCGCCGTCCTCGCCGGCCGGCCCCTCGTCGACCAGCGCCAGGCCGGGGCGGGGCGCGGACAGGGCCCAGCCGTCCCAGCAGACGAGGTGTTCGTGGACGTGGAGCCGCTCGGTGGCGCCGTCCGGCCGGGTCATGCCGGGCTGGAAGAAGCCCTCGTCCGTCACCGTGGCGATCGGCTCGCCGCCGTCCCCGTCCGGCGGGTTGTAGTGGACGATGCGCTGATGGAGCGAGAACCACTGCTGCCGGCTCTCGTCGAAGACGTCGACCCGATGGCCGCGCACCAGGTCCTCGGCGGTCAGGACGGGGGAGCCGCCGCTGCCGAGGGTGTCCTGCTGCGCCGCCGCCCGCCGGAACCCGGACTGCAGGGCCTGGGCGCGCCCGCCCTGTACGACGGCGAGACCGGCCGTCCGCAGGCTCGGCGGCGCCGAGTGTTCCGGCGTCCTCCCGTCCGGTGACACGTCGTCCGGCACCGAAGCGGCGGCGGATGCGGCGAGCAGTTTGAGGTTCACGCCGTCGATGTCGGCCTGCTCGATGGCGTACTCGGCATCGGGCAGCGCCAACAGGCCGCGGGCCGGCGGCCCCAGCGGATCCCCGCCGGAGGCGGCCGCGCAGAAGTCCTCGCCGGGGACCAGCGCGTACCGCGTCGCCGGGGTCAGGTCCTGGGAGGCCGCATCGGGCACCAGGGACGCGAACCGCGGGGCCATCGCCAGGCCCCGCTCCCCGCGGGCGGGCGTCAGCCGGCCGACCGGCAGGGTGAGGTCCACGACCAGGCCGAGCCGGCGCAGCAGCGCGAGGTGGTCGCCCAGGGCGGAGAGCATCTGGTGGAAGTCGATGACCGGCGGCACCGGGCGGGGCGGGGGCTCGGGCGGCGGTTCGTCAAGGGGCCGGGGCCCGGCGAACGTGTCGAGCTGCCTCTCCTGCTGGTGGAAGGCGAGGAAGGCGTCCTGCGGGCCGAGTTCGGCCTCGGCCGGCCCGTCGGGCCGGTCGGCGGCGAGCTGGTCGGCGTCGGCGAGGGTGGCCGCGATCTGCTGCAGCCGGGTCGGCATGTCCTGGGCCGGGGCGAAGCCGGCGAACTCGCTCATGCCGCTGGCGGTGGGGAGCTCCTCCGGCGAACCCGCCGCGGCGGCGGCGAACGCTCCGCGCGTGGTCTCCGCGAGTCCCCTGGCCGGGTACGACACCTTCACCGGCTTGCGGAAGTCGTCGAACTCGAAGGGCGTCACGGGGGTGTGCGGCGGGAAGAGGCGCTGCCACAGGGCCGAGTCGGCCGCCGGGCCAAAGACCGTGAGCGGCCCGGCCTCGCCGTCGGAGGCCGTGCCGTTCGCATCGGTGGTGACGACGAAGAAGCTCGCGGTGGCCAGCCGTGCGGGCCAGTCCTGGAAGTCCGGGAAGTCGGCGAGGGTGACCTCGCGGTCGGCGCTCAGTCTCGGCGCCACGAAGAGCGAGAATCTGGCCTGGCCGCCGTCCGGGCTCAGACCGGCCGGCAGCAGGACCCACTGGATGCGCTGGTCGATGGTCACGGTCCGGTCCCGCCCTTCCGCAGCTTCCGCCCGGCCGCCTCACGCGAAGGCCAGGCAGTACCGGTCCCAGTCGGCCGGCTCGACGCAATCGGCGAAGCCGGGATCGGCGGGCGAACCGCCGAACCGGCGCTGGAGGCTGAGCGTGACGGACTTGGTGAAGACGGCCACCCGCACACTGACGCAGAGACTTCCCGCACCGAACACCTCCGAGGTGTGCTTGTCGCTGTCCTTGACGTAGGTCAGTTGCAGGTAGAACTCCACGGAGACGCTGACCACCCCGAGGACGGAGAGGTAGCCCCCGCAGCGCAGATAGCCGGTGAGGGTGACGGACTGTCCGGTGAGGGCGAAATAGACCCCGCCCATGAGATGGACGCCGCCGCTGGCGACACCGAGGTCGAGGGAGGCGTTGCCGCCGAACTCCAGTGATCCTTCGACCAGTTCCACCCCGCGGGTGCTGACGATCAAGGAGAAGAATCCGCCGCCGCCGAAGAGCGAGACGCTCAGGTTGAACGGCTGGTGCCGCTCGGAGACGGCGAAGCGGAACGAAACCGGCCGGTCGTCGAAGGGGACCGTCAGCTCCGCGGTGAGGGTGACGTTGCTCAGCGCGAAGATGCCGAGTTGTACGGCCGGAACGGCGAGCGTGTAGCCCGCGCTGATGCCCGTCGGCGAGGGTTTCACAAAGGCGCCCTTGCCGAATACGTCGGCCGGCAGCAGGTCCTTGAGCGCGTTGACGAATTCCAGGGTGTCGGCGAGATGGACCTTCAGGCCCTCGGCGGTCAGGTCGGGACGGCTTCCCGGCCGGGCGGTGAAGGCGAGCCGTCCGATGTCGACCCGCACGATGCGTGCGAAGTCGAGCGCGAAACCCTTGAGCTCGCCGTGCACCGTCGACTGCTGCAGCGCCCGGGGTGAGCAGACGGTGGTGGCCTCCATGGCCAGCGCGGCATCCCGGAGATCGAGGGAGAAGACGCCGGCCACGATGTCCACCTGCTCGCGCCGCAGCCGGGGCTTCCAGAGGTAGCGGACCTCCCGGCCCGCCGCCAACTCGCGGGCCCGCATGATCGGTACGGGCAGCAACTGGTCGGCGCCGCCGTCCAGCCTGCGGCGGATCTCGTCGTCGGTCAGCCCGGCCAGCTCCCGGACGGCGGAGCCGTCGACCTGGTCGAGCAGGTCGAAGAGGTTGACGACACCGAGCAGTGTGGCCCCGCCGAAGATCTGCCGGAGCTGGCCCGTGCTCAGCCCGGACGCGGCCGCCCCGGCGTCGGCGAAAGCGGCCGGGAGCAGGCCCGCCCGCGCGGTGACCGCCCTGACTGCGGAGTCCGGACTCGCGACCCCGCCGCCCTTGCCCGCACCGAAGCGCACCGGCACCTCCTCGGCCAGGGAGAGGAAGGCCCCGGTCGCCTGCCCGGCCATGCCGTCGTTCAGGTAGGCGTCGTGGAGGGCGACCTCGGACTCGGTGGCGAGCCCGGTCAGCTGCTCCACGGCGGGGACCCGTACCTGCGCCGTCTGCAGGATCGGCAGGGCGCCCAGCGGATGGCCCGGCGCATGCGACATGACCAG
Organism: Streptomyces sp. NRRL S-337; assembly: GCF_000720175.1. Taxonomy (GTDB): domain Bacteria; phylum Actinomycetota; class Actinomycetes; order Streptomycetales; family Streptomycetaceae; genus Streptomyces; species Streptomyces siderophoricus. The sequence continues at coordinate 34,536 of NZ_JOIX01000025.1, read as the reverse complement.
CTTGAGCGAACTCACCGGAAGCGCGGTGGTCCCGGGCGCACCGTCGGGCGGCCGGGCCAGGGCCGCCGTCCGGCCGTTCAGCGGGATCGTCCGGCGGTCCTCGAACAGCGGGTCGTTGTAGTCAAAGATCCGCGGGCTGCCCACCGCCCGCGCGTCGACGAACAGCAGCGGCATCGTGAAGCTGAGGGCCCGGCCCTCGCTGTCGGTCCCGACGACCGTGAACCGGTAGGGCGCCTCGCTCCCTTCCAGGGTCACCCAGAACTGCTCTTCGTCGTGGTCGACGACCGGCGGCGTGGTGGTGTCGACGATGCGCAGCGACCGGAACGGCATCTCCCGTCCCCCGTGCGGAAATCCCACGTCCCCGTAGAAGACCTCGGGCTCGCTGACGCTGATGCGCGTCTCCTGCTGCAGATAGGCGACGGAGTTGCCGTCACCCGAGTCCGAGAACTTGCGCTCACTGGTACGGATCAGCAGGGCCCGGTGCCCGGTACTGAGGTAACCGCGCTGGGCGACCTGCACCACCTGGTCGCGGCCCAGTTCGGCGACGTGGTGATACGCCGCCAGACTCGTCCCCGGCACCGGCTCCCAGGCACCGGCCATGCGCACGGACGCACCGAGCGGGGTGAGGACGAACCGCTCGGCGCGCAGCGGTCTGCGCACCGGGGCACCGTCCGGACCGACCAGGTCCACGTCATGGGTGAAGGCGACGAGATCGGTGCGGTTGTCGTCGGTGAGCGGGAGATCGGTGCGCGGCGGCCGGTCGCCCGGTGCCGCGAAGGCGCGCAGCAGTGCGTCGCCGCCGTTCTCCCCGTGCAGCTCGGCGTGGAACAGCTCGCACCGGCCGTCGAGTGTCACCGCCTGACGCGGCGTCGCCCACTCGACGGCGCCTTCGTGCCCGAGCAGCACCCGGGTGGGGAACTCGATGGCCGTGCGCGGCACACCGCCGAAGACGTTGACGGTGGACGGATCGGGAAGGTCGTCGGGCACGGTCGTGGACCGGAGGTGGTTCCAGTCCAGGAGGGCCTCGGCGGAGAGTTCTACGGAGTCCTCACCGTCGGGGAGCCGGAACACCAGCGTCGTGCCGCCGGAGACGAACGAGGGCACGGTCTCGGGGAAGTTGCCCGGCGCCGGGTGCACCACGGTCTCGCTGATGTGCTGCGCCGGCAGGCTGAACATCAGCAGCGCCTCCGCGGCCGGGTCCTCCCGCACCAACTGGGCGCCGTCCCGCCGGAGGTTGATCACCTCGACCCGGAGCTGCAGCAGATCCTCGACCCGCAGCAGGGAGAAGGGTTCGGCGGTCATGGGAGCCGCCTTCCGATGACGTCGGAGCGTGCCTGCGGAAGCCTGGTGGGCAGGGACGCCACACCGCGCACGAAGGCGCTTCCGTCCTCTTCAGTGTCGCGAACGGGTGACCGGCACGCATCTTTTGCCGGCTCACCGCGCAGCGCGTCCAAGAGGCCGACCCGCGTCCCGACGTCCCTTCGTCGCCCGCCGGTGCGCGACCCGGCCCGTCACTTGGTCAGCACGTTCGCGGCGACGATGAACAGCCCGAGCAGCGCGTCCACGCACCCGACCCGGCACGCCGCCGGCCAACTCCGCCCCGCCGCCCGGGCGCTCCACAGGCCCCAGCCGAACAGCGCCACCGTATTGATCGTCAGGGCCACGTCGATCGCGCCCTCCTCGCCCCACCACTGGAGGTAGGAGCCGAACAGCGCGGCGACCGTCGGCAGCGCCGCGACCACCAGCGGCCACTCGGTGAGCATCGACCGGACCGCGCTCGTGGTGACCGGGGCCGCGTCGGCCGTGCGGTGGGCGATGGCGTGCGCGTAGCCGTGGGCCGCGGCCGACGCGATGCAGGCCACCAGCACCCACGCCGCGTCGTACCCGGGGTCCAGGGGCCCGTGCTCGCCCCCGAGGGCGGCCGCCAGCGCACTGGCGAGGACCGATCCGTAGACCCCGCCGAACAGGAACCGCTGCAACGGCTCCCCGCGGCGGGCAGGAGAAGCGGACCGCCTGACCTTGTCGCTCACCTTGCCACCTCGCGGGACGGACGGGGACGGTACTGCCACGGTCCCAAGAGATGCGCCCGCATGCCACGCGGGCCGATCGGCACGGACACCGCCGGACTACGGGAAGCCGTCGGCGTCCGTCGCCGGAAAACCCGCTTGGGCGACGCGGCGGTGGGCTAGAAAAGGGACCGTGAACCAGTCATCCAACGACTTGAGCGGGAACGTCACCGGGCCGGTCGTGCAGGCGGGCCACGTGGGGCAGTTGCACCTCACGCACCCGGTGCCCACCGCGCTGGCGGGACTGCCACCGGCGCCGCCGGAGTTCACCGGCCGGGAGGAGGCGCTCCGCACCCTGACCGCCGCCCTGCGCCCCGGCCCCGGTTCCCCGGCGGCGACGGCGCCCACCCCGCAGATCGCGGCCACCCCGCTGGCCGTGTCCACCCTCGTCGGCACCGCCGGCGTCGGCAAGACCGCGCTCGCCCTGCGTGCCGCGCACGACGCCGTGGCGGCGGGCTGGTTCCCCGGCGGGGTGCTCTTCATCAACCTCCAGGGCTACGACGAGAACCGCTACGTCCGGCCGGACATCGCGGTCTCGGTCTTCCTGAGCGCGCTCGGCGTCCCCGACGAACTCTTCCCGCCCACCTTCGAGGGCCGGCTGTCGCTGTACCGCTCCAAGCTGGCCGAACGCGCCGCCCGGCACGGCGCCGCGCTCGTCGTGCTCGACAACGCCTCCTCGACGGACCAGGTCGGCCCGCTGCTGCCCGGCTCCCCGGCCCACCGGGTCGTCGTCACCAGCCGCCGCACCCTCGGGGACCTCCCCGGCTCCCGGATCCTCGACCTCGGCGTGCTGGCACCGGCCGAGGCCGCCGCCCTGATCAGCCGCACACTCCGCATGCGCCGCCCCGACGACACCCGCGCGCTGGACGAACCCGACGCCGTACGCGACCTCACCGCACTGTGCGGCCACCTCCCCCTGGCGCTCGCCGTCGTGGCCTCGATACTGGCCGGTGACCCGGAGCAGTCCGTCGGCGAACTCACCGCGGCCCTGCGCGACCGCGCCACCCGTCTGGAGGAGCTCTCCTACGGTGACCGCACTTCGGTGACCGCCGCCTTCGACCTGTCGTACGCCCGGCTGACCACCGACGAGGCCCGGATGTTCCGGCTGCTGTCGCTCAACCCGGGCCAGCAGGTGAGCGTCCAGGCGGCCGCCGCGCTCACCGGGGAGCCCGTGCACCGGGCCAGGAAGCTGCTGCGCGCGCTCCGCGACGTCCACATGGTCGAGCCCGGCAAACCCCGCGGCTGGGTCCGCTTCCACGACCTGCTGCGTCTGTTCGCCGAGCGGCGCCGCCACGAGGAGGAGGACGCGGCGGGCGTCGAGGCCGCCGTCGACCGGCTGCTGGCCCACTACCGCGATGCCGCCCGGGACGCCACCGAGCGCATCGTGGCGGCGGCCCGCGCGCGCGGGCGGGACGACGCCGCGGAGGACTGGCTCGACACCGAGCGTCTGAACCTGCGGTCGGCCCTCCATCTGGCGCAGCGGCACGGCCGGCCCGCCGTGGTGCTGCCGCTGGCGCACGACGTCAGCTGGTTCCTGCGCCGTCAGCAGGACTGGGACGCCGGCCTGGAGGTGTGCGACATGGCCGTGGAGTTCGCCGGCATGATCGCCGACCGCGCCCAGCAGGCCCTGGCCCTGTACGACAAGGGCGACTTCCTCAAGCACAAGCAGGACTTCGATCAGGCGCTGCCCCTCTTCGCCGAGGCACTCGACCGCTACCGCGCGCTCGGCGACCGTACCGGCGAGGCCCGTACGCTGCACAGCATGGGCACGGTCGCCCGCCGACTCGGCCGGTACGCGGAAGCGGAAGGTCATTACGCCGCCGCCTTGCCGCTCTTCCGGGCGCTCGACGACCACCAGGCCACCGCCCACACCCTCTTCAACCTGGCGTTCACGGCACGGCTGCAGGGCAGCCACGCGGCGGCCCACGACCACTACCGGTCGGCTCTCGGCCTTTACCACCGGCTCGGCCACACGGTCGGGTGGGCCCGCACCCTGCAGCACCTCGGCCACCTCGCCGCGGCCGCCAACCGGCCGGCCGAGGCCCGCAGTTACTGGGAGCGGGCCCGTACGGCGTACGAGGAGGCCGAACTGCCGTTGGCCGCGGAGGAGGTCACGGAGCTGCTGGGCGGGCTGACGGCGTGAGCGGGGCGGGGTGACGGCGTGAGCCGGCCAGGGGGCGGTGTGGGCCGGGCGGTCGCGGTCGCGCGCAGGGGGTCACGGATCACCGTGCGGGCAGCGGCGGGCCACGGTCCGCGCCCGGCCCCCGACGGCCGGTAACGGCCCGCACCGCACCGCCAGCGGACGCGCCCAACGTCCCGCGGGCGCATCATGGGCCCAGGGATGGTTCCGTTCCCGGTGGGAGTGGCGATGCGACTTTCTTTTCTCGAACCGCTCTACAAGGAGGCCGGCCCGTTCGCCTCGGTGTACCTCGACACCTCGCGCGACAGTGCCATTGAGGACCCGGACTCCGCCATCGCGCTGCGCTGGCGGCATCTGCGCGACGACCTGCTCGCCGAGGGGGCGGACCCGGAGTCCATCGCCGCGGTGGCGGGCACCGTCGGGGATGACGTCCGGGTGCCCGGCCGGCACGGGCAGGCCCTGTTCACCGCGCACGGGAAGCTCGTCCTCCAGGACGAACTGCCCCGCCCGCCGGCACAGGACACGGCCCACTTCGGCGCACTGCCCGACACCATGCCGCTGATCGCCCAGCACGCCCCCGAGATCGCCTATCTGGCGGTACGTGTCTACTACACGGGCCGCCACTCCACCGACGCCGAGGGCACCGTCCGCATCGACACCGAGGCCGGGACCTGGCCCCTGACCAAGGTGACGCCCGGCGACCGGCTCCACATGGAGGTCCCGGTGGTCGAATGGCAGCACCTCGCCGAGCGGCTCGGCCGGCAGCTGGAGACGCAGGCCCGCCGCCGCGGCGCCGAGACGCTGGTGCTCGCCGGTGACACCTGGGCCCGCGGCATCCTGGCCCGCCGGCTTCCCACCCATCTGCGCAGCCGGCTCACCACCGCCGAAGGAGGCGGCCAGCCGGAACCGGGACGGGCGCTGCTGGAGAGCCAGCTCGACCGCCTCTTCAGCGGACGCATGGCCGCCCACGACCGCACCCTCCTGGAGACCTTCATGGCCCGGCGGGCCCACGACGGCGCCTGCGCCGAAGGGCTCGCGGCCGCGGTCGCGGCACTGCAGCGCGGCCAGGTCAGCGCGCTCTTCCTCAACAACCACCCGGAGTCGCCGCTGCGCCTGTGGGTGGGCCCGGAGCCCGGCCAGCTCGCCCTCACGGAGAGCGACCTGCGGGTCTACGGCGTGACGACCGTACGCGAGGAGCGCGCCGACGCCGCCCTCACGCGCGCCCTGGTGGGCACCGGCGCGGAACTCGTCCTCGTCCCCGAGGAGCAGCTGAGGCTGCGCGAAGGCGTCGGCGTGCTGCTGCGCTACGCCGATGCCCTGCGCTACGGCGACGAGGCGCAGGCGGCCTGAGGCCCGGCCGGCACCCGCGGCACGGCCCCGGTGACCCGCTCGGCCTCCGCCCGGCTCCCGTACTCGCCACGCTCACGCACCTTCGCCAGGAACGCATCAGCTCGGGGATCTCGGGGATATCGCGCACGGCCCGGGCAATTCCGTGCCACCGTAGGTGTGGGATGCAGCCGGGCCCACCACTCCGTAAGCTCGAAGCAGAAGTGGGGAGCCGTCATGACCACACCGCGGGACCTGCTGATCGTGGCCCTGGGCGAGGCGTCGCCTCCCGAACAGGGTGACCTGTCGCTCGCGCTCGCGGGAGCCGAGCTGATCGACCTGCTGCGGGCGCAAGCCGCCGCACTGGACGGCGAGCGCATCATCCCCGGCTACCGGCCCTCCGTGACGGATCGCCTCCTGGACGAGGCGGCGGGAGCGCTCGTCCAGCAGGAGCCGTACGAGTCGGTGGAGGACTGGCTGTGGCGCAGGGGCAGCGGCCTGTTCACGACGTATATGTCCGCCCTCGAAGCGGACGGGGAACTCACCCGCGAACGGCGGGGCCACTGGCGGCCGTTCCGGGCCGGTGAGTTGGTGCTGGCCGAGTCCCCCGCGCGCCGTGCGGCGGCGGACCGCTGGGCGGCGGACGAACCCGTCCTCGCCGCCCTCGCGGCGACCCTCGGGATCGGCGAGGAGCCGGGCGGAGACCCCCGGACCGGCAGTCTCCGGGACGACGGACCCCCGGCGGGCGAGTCGGTGGAGACGGTGCTCGCCGCCGTCCATGACGCGCTGAGCGAGCTGGGGTACCAGCGGCAGCGGCGCGCCATCGACAAGGCCGCGTTCGACAACATCTGGCGGGGCGGCGACGGGTGACGCCCGGGCCGGCTCAGCCGAGCGTGCGCCCGAACAGTTCCAGCAGGTTGCGCCAATGCCGGTCGTCCGCCGCGCCGTTGTAGGCGGCGGTGTCGGTCTGGGTGTAGCCGTGCCGGGCACCTTCGTACACCTCGCTGCGGTAGCGCACGCCCGCGGCGTCCAGTGCCCGCTCCAGGGCCTTGATTCCCTCGGCCGGCATCGACGGGTCCTGCTCGGCGTGCCCGAAGTACGCCTCCGCCGTGATGCGGTCGACGAGCCGGTGCGGGCTGTCCTCGGCGTCCGTGGCCAGACGGCCGGCGTGGAAGGAGGCCACCGCCGCGACGCGGTCGGGGTGGGCCGCGGCGGTGCGGAGCGCGAGGACGCCGCCCATGCAGTAACCGGTGGTGCCCACCGGGCCGTCGGTGACCAGCGGCGAGGCGGCCAGCCAGTCGAGGTACGCGCCGGCGTCCCGCACGGCCCGCTCCGGGGTGAGCTGTTGAAGGAGTGGCAGGAGCTCCTCGAAGATCTCCGGCCGCTCGGCGGCGCCGATGAAATCGGGTAGTTCCACCACAGGCGCGCGCCCGGCCCGGTAAAGGACGTTGGGCACCAGCACCGTGTAGCCGTGTCCGGCCAGGCGCTTGGCCATCGCCTCCAGCGAGGGCCGCAGCCCGTAGGCGTCCATGTACAGCAGGACCCCCGGGTGCGCCCGGCCGTCGTCGGGGTGGGCGAGACAGGCGTCCGCGACGCCGTCCCGCAGGGGAATGTCCAGGGCCGTAACGCGCACGGTGATCATTTCCGTACCTTTCATCGGGTTCCGTACAGCCTCGGGCAGCCCCCGGTCCACTCCGCGGCACAACACGGCACACCACGGCGCAACACGGCGCGACACGGTGTCGCGACACCGGCCGGCGTCATAAACCATTGCCATAAGCCGCCCTTTAGGAAACGCAAAGCAGTGTTATGAGGGCAAATCAGGTCGTATGCGCAGCACCGGGCTGTGCCTGGTGGGACGTCCGGGAACGCCCGGACGGGTGACGCCGCGGCCCTTCAACGATCCCCCTCGTGGTCATGGCGATAAGTCGACCCGTAGTCGTACGCCCATGCGGGACTGAGATGTCAGAACGGCGCGCAATTCCAGCCGGAGACCGGCGACCGGTTGGTTGCGGGTAGGCGACGCCCGCCCGGACGATCGCCCTGTTCCCGCATGTCGTCCGGCCGTACGCCGGCCGTCCGGCATGCCTGTGTGCGAGGAGGGGTCCCATGAACGACCAGTTGAGCCTCAGCCCGGATGCCGCACGGCAGCTCGCGACCACCACCAAGACCACCCCGCAGATGCGCGGCATCACGCCGCGCTACCTGCTGCGTGCACTGCCCTGGGTGGACGTCGAAGCGGGCGTGTTCCGCGTCAACCGGCGGCGGACCTACGTCCTCGGCGATGACCGCATCAGCACGCACAACGACGGCGGTTCGCCCCGCGTCATCCCGGGCGACCTGCGGGAACTGCCGTACCTGCGGGAGGCCGACGACGACCTGCTGACCGAACTGGCCGGCGCCTTCACGGAAGTGCCCTTCGAGGCCGGGCAGATGCTGGCCCAGGACGGTGAGGCGCACGACAAGCTGTGGGTGATCGCCCAGGGCCGCGCCGAGAAGCGGGTGAGCGGCCGCTACGGCGAGGACGCGGTGCTCGAAGTGATCGGCGACGGCCAGTTCTTCGACCTCGACGCCTGGACCCGCGGCGAACCCATGCCGTACCGGGTCAAGGCGCTCACCCCCGGTGTGGCCCTGTGCGTCGACCGCAGCACGCTCGCCGGACTCTGCGACCGCGACGCGACGGTGCGCGGTGCGCTGGACGCCTACCTCTCGACGGACGGCGTGCTGCCCGGCGCCGAGGTGCCGGTCGACCTCAGCTCCGGCCACGTCGGCGAACCCGACCTCCCGGCCACCTTCGTCGACTACGAGGACACGCCCCGCGAGTACCACATGACCCTCGCGCAGACCGTCCTCCGCGTCCACACCAGGGTCTCCGACCTCTACAACGGGCCCATCGACCAGATCCGCGCCCAGTCCAACCTCACCGTGCACGCCCTGCGCGAGCGGCAGGAGGCCTCGCTGCTCAACCACCCGGAATTCGGGCTCTTCAACAACGTGGCGCCCGGTCAGCGGGTGCAGGCGCGCACCGGCTCACCGACCCCCGACGACCTGGACGAGCTGCTGACCCGGGTCTGGAAGCAGCCCGGCTACTTCCTCGCCCACCCCAGGGCCATCGCCGCGTTCGCCCGGGAATGTACGCGCCGGGGTGTGCCTCCGGTCATCGACACCAGCTTCGGCAGCCCGCTGCTGACCTGGCGCGGTGTGCCGCTGCTGCCGTCCGACAAGGTGCGGTTCTCCGGCGGTGCGGGCATCGGCACGACCGAGATCCTGCTGATGCGGGTGGGCGAGGCCGAACAGGGCGTGGTGGGCCTGCGCCCCGCCAAGATCGAGGACGAGGTGGAACCCGGCCTGTCGATGCGGAACATGGGCGTCGACCAGAAGGGCATCACGTCGTACCTGATGACGGCGTACTTCAACACCGCGGTACTGGTGGAGGACGCACTCGCCGTCCTCCAGAACGTCGAGGTCGCCAACTACCATGACTACTCCTGACGTCCTCCGGGGCGCCTGGCCGAGCGCCCCGGCTGCGACCACTCCACCCGCCACTCCCCCTGCCACTCCACCGGTCACGGCGCCGGCCACGGCGGGGGTTGCCGCGCCCGTTGCGACGCCGGATGCGACGGCCGTCACGACGCCGGACGCGCCGGGCCGTACCGTCCCGGTCGATACCCAAGCCTCCGCCTGCCCCTTGCCGTCCGCCACCGCCCTCTCCGGTCAACCGGCCGGATTCTCACCGGAGTTGGCCCGGCGGGACATCCCGATCCTGCACCGGACGGTGAACGGGCACCCCCTCGTGTGGCTGGACAACGGAGCCACCACCCAGAAGCCGCGCCAGGTGATCGAGGCGCTGGCCGGCTTCTACGGGTCCGCCAACTCCAACATCCACCGCGGCGCGCACACCATGGCCCGGGAGGCCACCGAGGTGTACGAGGCGGGCCGGGCGGCGGTGGCCCAGTTCCTGGGCGCGCCGTCACCGGACGGCATCGTCTTCGTACGCGGCACCACCGAGGCGGTCAACCTCGTCGCCCAGAGTTGGGGGCGGGCCAACCTCGGTCCCGGGGACGACATCCTGGTCTCCACACTGGAGCACCACTCGAACATCGTTCCCTGGCAGCTGATCGCCAAGGAGACCCGGGCCCGGGTGGTCCCCGTACCGCTGCGACCGGACGGACAGGTCGACCTCGACGCGTACGCCGATCTGCTCTCCATGCGCACCCAGCTCGTCGCGATCAGCCAGGTCTCGAACGTGCTCGGCACCGTCGTGCCGGTGCGTGAGATGACGGCGCTGGCGCACCGGTACGGCGCGAAGGTGCTGGTCGACGGGGCGCAGGCGGTGGCGCACTTCCCCGTCGACGTAACGGATCTGGACGCCGACTTCTACGCGTTCTCGGGCCACAAGCTGTTCGCCCCCACGGGCATCGGCGCCCTGTACGCGAAGCCGGACGTGCTGGAGAAGATGGCGCCGTGGCAGGGCGGCGGGAACATGATCGAGTCCGTCGACTTCACCCGCACCACCTACGCGCCGGTGCCGCACCGTATGGAGGCCGGCACCGGGCACATCTCCGGAGTGGTGGGTCTGCTGTCCGCGCTGAACTGGCTGACCTCCTTCGACCGGAACGCCATCGCCGCCTATGAGACGGCGCTGACGGCCCACGCCCAACAGGCGCTGTCCACGGTTCCCGGGCTGGAACTGCTGGGTTCCGCGCCCGGCCGGGTCGGCGTGCTGACCTTCACCCTCGCCGGCCAGGACCCGTCCCAGATCGCCGACTGGCTGGACCGGGACGGCATCGCCATCCGCGCCGGCCACCACTGCGCCCAACCCGCCCTGGCCCACTACGGGTTGACGAGCGCGGCGCGTGCCTCACTGGCGCTCTACAACACCCCGGAGGAGGTGGACAAGCTCGTGGCCTCACTGCAACAACTGCAAATGCAGCAGGCTGCTTGACGGATCGTCCACGGGTGGCCGGCTCGCCCTGCCGCCGCCCCGCCCCGTCCCGCCGTCGCCGTCCGGATCACGGGCGGCGACGGCGGGACGCCCGTTGTTCAAGGCGTCATCCATGCGACGACAAGCGCAGAGGGGGCGTGCTGGAGGGGGTCCGTTTACCTGGAAGGGCGCTCTTGCGGTCGCCCCCGGGCATTCAGTGTGGAATTTCGGGTATGGGTCCGATGTTTACCCGATGCCTGCCTACCTATCGCAAGCCTGCCTGAGCAGGAGGTGACGGCGATGCCGGGACCGCAGCCCGATCACTACGCCGTACTCGGTGTCCAGCCCTCCGCATCCGCGCGCCAGATCACCACGGCCTACCGCCGACTGGTCCGCAGCCTGCACCCGGACACCGGTCCCGCCCGGCCGGCAGCGGAGCAAGAACTCGCAGAGGTGCTGACGGCGTACCGCGTCCTCCACGATCCGCAGAGCCGGGCCCGTTACGACGCGGACCGCGCCCTCGCTGAGCGTGACCGTCGCTATGCGCAGCGGCGGGCTGCACGCGCCGGACCGGCCCGCTCGGGCCCCGGCCGCCCGGCCCCCGCCCGGACCCACCGCGCCCAGCCGTCGGGCGACGAGGCCGACACCGTGATCGTGCTGCACCTCGGCCCCGTGCGCATCGAACTGCTCGGCGTCCGCCACACCGAGGACGATGCGCCGGCGACCGACGGGCTCGAATCCCTGGAGTGGCTCCTGCGCCCGCTGTGGCAGTGGGGCCGCCAGGGGCGCTAGTGGGGAGGGGCGCGGCGCGCTCTCACTCCGGCACCGGGACCTGCCCCTCCGGGTACTTCCTGACCCACGTCGCGCCGCACTCGGCGCAAGAGGAGTACTCGATCAGCTCGCCGTCTTCGGTGACGCCCAGGCTCTGTATCAGGCGGACGTGTACATGTGCACCCATCAGGGTTCCTTTCCGCTGTCCGGCAGAAATTTCCGCAGCAAGGCGAAGAACGCGGAATGCCGAACATCCTGGACATAGGGCCCGTCAGGGTGTCAACGAAGTGGTCGCACTATGAGACGAGTCGGGCGGCCGTCCGTAACTTTCGGTGAGCGACCGCCCATCGCCGACGACCGACCGACGCCCGCCGTACCGCGCGGCCTCGACCGCCCCGACCGCCCCGACCTCGGGCAAGCCGGCTGCCGCTCGCCGTGTCCTGGCCGAGCACGTCTCGTTGACCGAACGACCGGCGACTACAGCCGGTAACCCACAACCTCTGCCCCTGACCTTTGACCTTCGCCCCTTGATCACTGACCTCGATCACTGACTTCAGATCGCTGACCTCTGAGCACGATCACTTCGGGAGGAACCTGTGCGCGTGCGCAAGACGACCCTGACCCTCGCGGCCACCGCCGCGGCCCTGGCGGGACTGGCGGGGGCCGTGCCCGCCGCCGCAGCCGACACCGGCACCCGGCTCCCCGTCGCCGAGACCGCCGACACCGTGCAGGGCATGGGCTCGGCGGTGGCACATCGGCTCGGCCTCGCCGTCGCCCCTCCGGGCCCGGACCACCGGGCGCGGTAGCCGAACCCGGCAGCCGAACGAACGGCCTGTGGCCCTGGCCGCCCGCGGCGTCCGCAACAGGAAGTGTCCGCTCGCCAGATACGGAGCCGGTTCCGGCATGCCGCGGAGGGCGAGATACCCCTTCGGCCCGAGGTGTGGTCGGGTCCGTGGCCGGCTCCGCGGAGTTCCTCATCGAGCTGGTTCATCCAGCCGACGTCGTCGGCTCGCCCTCGCGGAGGCCGGTGACGGTGGGGAGGGCCGACCGGTCCACCGTGCCGACCATCCGCGTCTGCGGGTACAGCGAGAAGCCCGCCAGCCGGTAGCGTCGGGTCGCCCCCGGGGTGCACGGTGGACGAGAACATGCGAGGCTCAACCTCCGGTTCGCTGACCCGCCTGCTGCGCCGGTCCGCCTCGCAGAACGTCAGAGCCGACGCACGCTCCGCCGGGACGAGGTCCTCCGCCTGCATCGATCTGATCCGTACGGACTCCATGCCGTCAGTGTGCGAGCGGGTGGCCCTCGGGCGCGCATGAATGACGGGCCGGCGCCGGGGGGTTGGCGGGGCGGGTGGGGTTCAGGAGGGTGCGGGGTCGGTGGTGCTCAGTTTTCCGGAGCGTCGCGGTGTGAGGCGGGGGCGCCGGTGCGGAGGCCGTCCATGACGAGGTCGAGGAGGCGGCCGGCGCGGGACTGCCAGTCGCTGTGCGGGTCGATCTGCCAGAGGCCGGCGATGGCGAGCGAGAAGTCGTCGGGGGTCATGCCGGGGCGGATGGTGCCGGCCTCTTCGTTGGCTTTGAGCAGCAGGGCGACGGCCGACGTCACCGGGCCGTGTCCGGAGGCGGCCAGGCTGCCGTGCGCGGTCGCTGTGCGGAGCGCGTCGGCCAGACCGGCCTTGGCCATGGCGTACTGGGCCAGGCGGTCCATCCATTCCCGCAGCGCCTGGTCGGGGGAGCGGGTGTCGAGTAGCTGGGCCGCGGTGTCGGCGACCTGCTGGACCTCGTAGCGGTAGACCTCGAGGACGAGCGACTCGCGGTTGGGGAAGTTGCGGTAGAACGTCGCCTGCCCGACGCCGGCCTTCTTCGCGATCGCGCTCAGTGGGGCGTCGGCCGCGCGCGTCAGCTCCTCCAGGGCGACTTCCAGGATGCGCTCGCGATTCCGTTGCGCGTCCGAGCGCAGCGGAGCGTCCTTCTTCTCCCGCACTCGTCCTCCTTCGGGAATCACTGCCGGATCGGCCTTGCTAACCGGACAGGTGTCCGGTAGATTTGCGGTAATCGGATAGCTGTCCGGTTAGCTCCACCATAGCGGCACAAACGAGTGGTGGGGTGCTTGCTCTTCCGTACTTGCTACGTTCACCACGTTTGCCACGTTCGCCACGTTCGCCACGTTGCCGTGCTCATCGCACGTATTTATCGCACTGCATTGCACTGACCTGCAGCGCACTGGATGTCTGCCCTGACGCACTGACGTATTCACCCACCGACGTAGTGCATGCACTGCCCTTCCCGAAGGTGCCTGACTGAAGGTGTCCTTCTGAAGGTGCCCCTCGGTGTTCGCTCGGACGCCGGACGCCGGACGCCGGACGCCGGACGCCGGACGCCGGACCTGCGATCCGCCCTTGCCCTGAACGTCCGGCCCTGCCCGCCTACTTGACTGTCCGTCCATCCCCGACCTCCCCGTCCCTGCTCTCTTTTCCTTCCCTGCCTGTCCTCCCGTTTCGCGCATCGGATACGTGGAAGTCACACGCGAAAGAAGCTGATCATGGCCCTATCGACGTCCAGTGCCATCACTTTGAACATCAACGGCGAGAAGCATGCGCTGCCCGTCGACCACCGCACCACGCTGCTCGACGCGCTGCGCGAGCGGCTCGATCTGACGGGCACCAAAAAGGGCTGTGACCAGGGCCAATGTGGTGCTTGTACGGTGCTGATCGATGGGCGCAGAGCCGTCTCCTGCCTTCAGCTCGCGGTGGCCGCCGAGGGGCGGGAGATCACCACGATCGAGGGCGTGGCGGACGGTGAGACGCTCCATCCGGTGCAGCAGGCCTTTCTCGACCTCGACGGCTATCAGTGCGGGTACTGCACACCGGGGCAGATATGTTCCGCCCTCGCGGTGATCGAGGAGCACGCGGCCGGCTGGCCGAGCGCGGCGAGTGCCGATGTGCGGCCGGAGGCGGGGATTCCGCCCTTGACTCCCGAGGAGATCCGGGAGCGGATGAGCGGCAACCTGTGCCGCTGCGGGGCGTATGTGTCGATCGTCCAGGCCGTCGCGCGAGCGGCAGCCGCGCACGGTGCCGGATCGACGCCGGGGATCGAGACCCAGGGGGTCGAGACGCGGGAGAGCGAGACACCGGGGTCTGAGGTGGGTCCGGCGGGCACGGCAGGCGCGGAGGTGACGGCATGAAGGAATTCGGTTATCAGCGGGCGTTGGATGTTCCCGGGGCGGTCGCGCTGCTCGGGGCCGATCCGGAGGCGCGCTGTCTTGGCGGTGGCACCAACCTCGTCGACCTGATGAAGGCAGGGGTGGAGCGGCCCGGGCTGCTCATCGACGTACGTGAACTCCCCCTGGACGGGATCGAGTTCACGGAGGACGGCGGGCTGCGGATCGGTGCCACGGTGACCAACAGCGATCTCGCGGCCCATCCCGACGTGCGACGGCGCTACCCGGCGTTGGCACAGGCGGTGCTCGCCGGTGCCTCCGGCCAGTTGCGCAACATGGCCACCGTCGGCGGGAACCTGCTGCAACGGACGCGCTGCGGCTACTTCACGAACCTCGCCCGTCCCTGCAACAAGCGGGTGCCCGGCAGCGGTTGCCCCGCCATCGAGGGCGAGCACCACAATCACGCGATCCTCGGCGCCTCCGCGCACTGCGTCGCCGTCCACCCCTCGGACATGGCGGTGGCGCTGGCCGCCTTCGACGCCGTCGTCCACTACGAAACGGCGGACGGGCCGGGCGAGTTGCCGTTCGCGGAGTTCTATCTGCCCGTGGGGGACACCCCGCATCAGGAGACCGCACTGCCCGCCGGGGCGCTGATCACCGGCATCAGCCTGCCGCCCCTGCCGGTCGCCGCCTCTTCGCGCTACCGCAAGGTGCGGGAGCGCGCGTCGTACGCCTTCGCGATCGGCTCGGTCGCCGCCGCCCTCGACGTCCGCGACGGAGTCGTGCGCGACGTGCGCCTCGCCCTCGGGGCGGTGGCGTCGCGGCCGTGGCGGGCCCTCGCGGCCGAGCGGGTACTGATCGGGAAGCCGGCCGGCGCCGACGCGTTCGCCGCCGCCGCGGACGCCGAACTCGCCGCCGCCGAGGCGCTGCCCCACAACGGATACAAGGTGACGCTGATGCGCAATCTCATCGTCGCCCAGCTGACCGAGCTCGCCGAGGAGACCGCGCGATGACCACGACGACGACGGAAGCCACCGCGGTACGGAAAGCCGTCGGCACCGCGCACACCCGGGTGGAGGGCCTGGCCAAGGTCACCGGCGCGGCGCGCTACGCCGGCGAGATCCCGTTCGCCGAACTCGCCCACGGCTGGCTGGTGGTGTCCACCATCGCCCGCGGTCGGATCCGCTCGGTGGAGTCCGGTCCCGTCCTGGCGATGCCCGGCGTGCTCACCGTGCTGCACCACGGCAACGCCCCGCGCGTGGACACCGACTACGTCGGCATGCTGGGCGTTCCGCCGGACCCGACCTGCGCGGTGTTCCAGCACGACCGGGTGCCGAGCCTGGGCTGGCCGGTGGCGCTGGTCGTCGCCGAGACGTCCGAGCAGGCCAGGGAGGCCGCCGAAGCGCTGGTGGTGCACTACGACCAGGAGCCGCACGACATCGATTTCGCCGGCGGCCACCCGGACGCGTACCCGCTGGACGGCCATCTGCCGGCGGTGGCGGAGAAGGGCGACCTGGAGGCCGAACTCACAGCGTCGGCCGTCGTCCTGGACGCCGAGTACACCACGCCCGAAGAGCACCACAACCCGATGGAGCCCCATGCGGCGACGGCCCGCTGGGACGGCGGCCGGCTGGAGGTCGTCGACTCCAACCAGGGTGCCACCTGGGTCGTGGGCGAGCTCGCCAAGCTGTTCTCGCTCGACCCGTCCGCGGTGCGGGTGCGCTCCGAGCACGTCGGCGGCGGCTTCGGCAGCAAGGGCGTGCGCGCACACCAGGTGGCCGCCGTGATGGCCGCTACCGTCCTCCAGCGCCCCGTACGTGTCGTCCTGACCCGCCGGCAGATGTTCTCGCTGGCCGGGTACCGCAGTCCCACCAGCCAGCGGGTCAGGCTCGGCGCCGACGCCGACGGGCGGCTGCGCGCGCTGGAGCACCGCGCCCTGAGCCTGACCTCGACCGTGCACGAATTCATCGAGCCGAGCGCCGCTGTGGCCCGCGTGATGTACGACGCGGACGCCCATCACACCACCAACACCGTCGTACGGCTCGACGTGCCGACGCCGACGTTCATGCGCGCGCCGGGCGAGGCACCGGGGTCGTTCGCGCTGGAGGCGGCGCTCGACGAGCTCGCCGAGAAGTGCGGGATCGACCCGATCGAGCTGCGGCTGCGCAACGAACCCGAGCAGGGCCCGGTCTCCGGCCTGCCGTTCAGCAGCCGCAACCTGCGCGCCTGCTTCGAGGAGGGCGCCCGCCGGTTCGGCTGGGCCGACCGGGACCCGCGTCCCGGACTCCGACGTGACGGGCGCTGGCTGCTCGGCACCGGCACGGCCGCGGCCTCCTTCGGCGCCGGAGCCGCACCCTCCACGGCGGTCCTGACGGCCGAGGCCGACGGCACCTTCACCGTGCGGATCGCCGCGGCCGACATAGGCACCGGAGCGCGTACCGCGCTCACCCTGGTCGCCGCCGACGCGCTGGAGGTCCCGCCGGAGCGGATCCGGGTGCGCATCGGGGACAGCGACTTCGGCCCGGCGATGATCGCAGGCGGCTCGATGGGCACCCGCTCCTGGTCCTGGGCGGTGATGGCCGCGGCGAAGGAGCTGCGCGAGCGGCTCGCCCTCGGCGCGGACCTGCCGCCGGAGGGCATCACCGTACGGTCGGACACCACCGCGGCGATCGGCGCCCTCGCGCAGAAGGAACGGCACTCCTTCGGCGCACAGTTCGCCGAGGTCGCGGTGGACGTCGCCACCGGCGAGGTGCGGGTACGGCGCATGCTCGGCGTCTTCGCGGCGGGCCGGATCGTCAATCCCCTCACCGCGCGCAACCAGTTCGTCGGTGGCATGATCTGGGGCATCTCCATGGCCCTGCACGAGGAGGCGGCCCGGGACCGCGCCTCGGGCGGCCACGTCGGCGCCGACCTCGCCGGCTACCACGTCGCCACACACGCCGACGTACCGCTCGTCGAGGCGGACTGGGTGGACGATCCGGACCCGGACGACCCGGTGGGGATCAAGGGCATCGGCGAGATCGGCATCGTCGGTGCCGCGGCGGCCGTCGCCAACGCGGTCTGGCACGCGACCGGTGTACGGCACCGGCATCTGCCGATCCGGCCGGACCGGGTCCTGCAGGCGGGGACCGGACGAGGAAGCGTGGGAGAGCGGGATGCTGGACATCGCCGATGAACTGAACCGGTGGACCGAGGAGGGCCGGGAGTTCGCCGTCGCCACGGTCGTGGGCGTCGGCGGCAGCGCCCCGCGCAGCCCCGGCGCCGCCCTCGCCGTCGACAGCCGGGGCACGGCGATCGGGTCGGTCTCCGGCGGCTGCGTGGAGGCGGCCGTCTACGACCTGTGCGCCCAGGCGCTGCAGGACGGCACGACCGTCCGCGAACGCTTCGGCTACAGCGCCGAGGACGCCTTCGCGGTCGGCCTGACCTGCGGCGGAACGATCGACGTCCTGGTCACTCCGGTGACCGCCGACGCCCCGGACCGGCCGGTGCTCGCCGCCGCGCTGGCGGCCGCCGCCCGCGGAGAGGCGGCGGCCCTGGCCCGGGTGATCCGGGGCCCGGCCGACCTCCTCGGCCGGGCGCTGCTCGTCCGCCCGGACGGCTCCCACGAAGGCGGTCTCGGCGGCGGGCCGGATCTGGACCGGACGGCACGGGGCGAGTCCCGCGCCCTCCTCGACGCGGGACGCACCGGAAGCTTCGACGTCTCGGCGGGCGGCACCCGCTGCGAGGCGGATCTGACGCTGTTCGTCGAGGCGAACGTACCGCCGCCCCGCATGATCGTCTTCGGTGCGGTCGACTTCGCCGCGGCCCTGGTGCGCACCGGCAAGTTCCTCGGCTACCACGTCACCGTCTGCGACGCCCGCCCCGTCTTCGCCACCCGGGCCCGCTTCCCCGAGGCCGACGAGATCGTGGTCGACTGGCCGCACCGCTACCTCCGGCGCACCGCGACCGACGGCCGTACGGCCCTGTGCGTGCTGACCCACGACGCCAAGTTCGACATCCCCCTGCTGGAGGTGGCGCTGCGCCTGCCGGTCGCGTTCGTCGGCGCGATGGGGTCCCGCCGCACCCACGACGACCGCGACCGAAGACTGCGCGAGGCCGGCCTCACCGACCGCGAGCTGGCCCGGCTGCACTCACCGATCGGCCTCGACCTCGGCGCCCGTACGCCCGAGGAGACCGCCCTGTCCATCGCCGCCGAGATCGTCGCGGCCCGTCGCGGCGGTACGGGCCGGCCGCTGACCGGCTCCGGAACCCCGATCCACCGCGACCCCGCCGACCCGCCCGGGCCCGGCCGGCTCGACCGCCGCCTGAGTCCCCGCACGTAGCCCCCTCGACCGCCGCCTGAGCCCCCCCCGCACTTAGCCCCCTCGGTCGGCCACGCAGCCGTCTCGGCCACGCCCACCCCGCCGGCCACACACCTCACCAGCCACGTACCCCCGCGGGTCACGCCCCCAGCCGCGCCCCCACGCACCCGCGCCCACACACACCCGCGCCGCCACGCCCCCCCGCCCCCACCCCAAAAGAGTTCACACAGCCGACAAGAAGCCGTTACGCCCGCACCGGAATGACCGGTCAACTCCCTTTTGTTGCAAGGGACATGACTGTGGGAGTAGTACTCAACGCGACCGGCCCCGACAACCAGATCGACGCCACCGTGCGGCTCGCCGCGGAGGCGGCGGCCGCGGGGCTGCGGTCCGCATGGTTCGGCCAGACCTTCGGGGCGGACTCGCCCCAGCTCGCCGCGATCGTCGGGCGCGAGGTCCCGGAGCTTCAGGTGGGCACCTCCGCGATCCCCGTCTTCGGACGCCACCCGCTGGTCGTCTCCAGCCAGGCGCTGACCGCCCAGGCCGCCACGCACGGCCGCTACCACCTCGGACTCGCCCTCGGCACCAAGCTCCTCACCGAGTCCGGCTTCGGCCTCCCCTTCGAACGGCCGGTCGCCCGGCTGCGGGAATTCCTCACCGCGCTGCGCCAGCTGACCGGGACCGGCACCGCCGACTTCCACGGCGAGCTGCTGACCGCCGCCACCCCGATCCCCGCGCGGGTGCCGGGCGCCGAGGCGGGGGTGCCGCTGCTCGTCGCCGCGATGGGCCCCCAGGCCCTGCGGGTGAGCGGTGAGCTGGCCGACGGGATCCTGCCGTACCTCGCCGGGCCCCGGGCGCTGGCCGAGCACATCGTCCCGGCCGTCACCGCCGCGGCCGAGGCCGCCGGCCGGCCCGCGCCCCGGATCGTGGCGCTGGTGCCCGGCCTGGTCACCGACGACGCCGACGCGGTGCGCCGGACGTTCACCGAGCAGCTCGCCTTCTACGAGCAGATTCCGTCCTACGCGCGGGTCATCGGGCTCTCCGGCGGGAAGCGGGCCGCCGACGTGGCCGTGATCGGCGACGAGCGGACGGTCGCGGCGGAGGTCCAGCGCTATCGGGACGCCGGGGCGACGGAGGTCGTCTTCTCCGGAACGGAGCTCGCCGGGGCCGCGGACCGGCGCCGTACCTGGGAATTCCTGGGCGAGCTGGCGGGCTGAGCGCGGCGGCCGGGCCCCGGAAACACCGCCGCGCGGGCCCGGTCACCGCCGTACAGTCATGCGATACCTCAGCGTGGTGCGTACCGGCCACCTCGGTGCGCGAGGTACACATGGAACATGGCCCGATTTTCCGGCCGCTTTCCGTGGTTCGCTCCGACGCGCAGGCACACCGGTCGGAGCCCGGGCGGCAACGGCCGGCGGGCGCGGGACGGCGGCCCGCCGAAGCCGCTGATCCAGCGCCTGCGCGCCCTGGTGGACGTCCACAGCGTCGCCGGTCAGATGTTCCTGCTGCAGGTGCTGATCGTGCTGCTGCTCGTCGTGGCCGCGGTGATCACCCTGCTGGTCCAGGCGCGCAGCGACCGGTTCCAGGGCGCGCGGGACCGTTCGCTCGCCTCCGCCGAGTCCTTCGCGCACGCCCCCGGCCTGCCCGCCGTGGTGCAGAAGGGCCATCCGGGCGCGAGCGCGGTGCTCCAGCCGCTGACCGAGGACGCCCGCAAGCGCGGCGGCGTGGACTTCATCGTCGTCCTGGACCGCAAGGGGATCCGCTTCACCCACCCGATCCCCAACCGGATCGGCAAGAAGTTCGTCGGCAACATCAAGCCGTCCCTCGCCGGCCGCACCACCATCGAGAGCGTCTACGGGCCGCTCGGCCACGAGGTGCAGGCAACGGTCCCGGTGAAGGACGCCAAGGGCAAGGTGGTGGCCCTGGTGAGCTCCGGCATGCGGGTCAGCCGGGTCAGCAGCGCCGTCGACCGTCAGCTGCCCGTCGTCATCGGTGCCGGCGGCGCCGCGCTCGCCCTCACCACGGCCGGCACCGCACTGGTCAGCCGCCGGCTGCGGCGCCAGACCCGGGGGCTCGGCCCGGCGGAGATGACCCGGATGTACGAGCACCACGACGCGGTGCTGCACGCCGTGCGCGAGGGCGTACTGATCCTCGACGCGGACGGGCGGGTCCTGCTGGCGAACGACGAGGCCCAGAAGCTGCTGGGCCTGCCCGCCGACGCCGAGGGGCAATGCCTCGCCGGTCTCGGCCTCGATTCCAAGATCGCCGAGCTGCTGACGTCCGGGCGGGCGATCTCCGACGAGGTGCTGCCGGTCAACGACCGGCTGCTCGCGCTGAACATCCGGTCCACCGACCGTCAGGGCGGGCCGCCCGGCAGCGTCGCCACGCTGCGGGACTCCACCGACCTGCTCGCCCTCGCGGGGAAGGCGGAGGTCACCCAGAGCCGGCTGCGGCTGCTGTACGAGGCCAGCGTGGCCATCGGCACCACCCTCGACGTACGGCGCACCGCCGAGGAGCTGACCCAGGTCGCCGTGCGGTGGTTCGCCGACTACGCCAGCGTCGACCTGGCCGAACCCGTGCTGAGCGGCGGGGAGCCACCGGTGGGCTCGTACCGCGAGGCGCCCGAGCTGCGCCGGGTGGCGGTCACCGGGATCCGCGACGACCACCCCCTCTACCGGCCGGGCGAGGTGCACACCTACCTCTCGCTCACCCCGATGGCCACCGGATTCGTCAACGGCCAGTCCGTGCTCGTGCCCGATGTGCGGGCCGCCGGCGACTGGTACCCCGACGACCCCGGGCGGCTGGAACTGGTCATGAGCCACGGCTGCGAATCCCTGATCACCGTTCCGCTCCAGGCCCGCGGCGTCCGGATGGGGATCGTCAACTTCTGGCGCTCCCGGGAGCGGCCCTTCGAGGAGGGCGAGCTGTCGCTGGCCGAGGAGATGGCGGCCCGGGCCGCCGTGTGCATCGACAACGCGCGCCGCTTCACCCGCGAGCACGCCATGGCCGTCACCCTGCAGGAGAGCCTGCTGCCGCGCGGGCTGCCCGAACAGAGCGCCCTCGACCTCGCCCACCGCTACCTGCCCGCACAGACCGGGGTGGGCGGCGACTGGTTCGACGTCATCCCGCTGCCCGGCGCCCGGGTCGCGCTGGTCGTCGGGGACGTCGTCGGGCACGGGCTGCACGCCGCGGCGACCATGGGCCGGCTGCGTACCGCGGTGCAGAACTTCTCCACCCTCGACCTGCCGCCCGACGAGCTCCTCGGCTTCCTGGACGAGCTGGTCAACCGCATCGACGAGGAGGCCATCGCGGCGAACGACGAGGCCACGGTCGCCGGCGCCACCTGCCTCTACGCCATCTACGACCCGTCCTCCGGCCGCTGCGCGCTGGCTCGGGCCGGCCACCTCCCGCCCGCCCTCGTCCACCCCGACGGCACCGTCGCGTACCCGGACCTCCCGGCCAGCCCGCCGCTCGGCGTCGGCGGCCTGCCCTTCGAATCGGTGGAGCTGCTGTTGCCCGAGGGCAGCAACCTGGTCCTCTACACCGACGGCCTGGTGGAGGACCGCAACCACGACATCGACACCGGCATGCACCAGCTCGCCACGGCCCTGGCGCACCGCGACCGGACGCCGCAGGAGACCTGCGAGGCCGTACTCGGCGCGCTGCTCCCCGACCGGCAGCGCGACGACATCGCCCTCCTCGTGGCGCGCACCCGCCTGCTGCCGCCCGACCGCATCGCCGAGTGGGAGGTCCCCGCCGAGCCCGCGGCGGTCGCCGAGGCCCGGGCGAACCTCACCCGGCAACTCCTGGAGTGGGGCCTGGAGGAGGAGGTCTTCACCACCGAGCTCATCCTCAGCGAGCTGGTCACCAACGCCATCGTCTACGCCTCCGGCCCGATCGGCGTCCGCCTGCTGTACGACCGCACGCTGATCTGCGAGGTCTCCGACACCAGCAGTACCGCGCCGCATCTCCGGTTCGCCGCGGGCGAGGACGAGGGCGGCCGCGGGCTCTTCCTCGTCGCCCGGATGGCAGGGCGCTGGGGCACCCGTTACACCGCCGAAGGCAAGATCATCTGGGCGGAACTGGCCCTGCGCTGACCGCCCGCGGCCCGGCGCGGAGGTGGATTTGCGTCGGGCCCGGGGCGGTGTGCGAGAGTGGCCGTCCGGTCGGCCGGGCCCGCCTCCGTGCGCTGCCGCCGCCGGGATCCCCCCACCTCACGGACGGCTCCGACCGCGCCCCGCGCGCGCAGCGGCGCCGCCGCCTTCCCGTGTCCGTACGTCCCCCTGAGAGCGATGCTGGCAACGACCCTCGTCCCCCGGGCCACCGATCTGTTCGACCAGGGCCTGGAACACCGGACCGGTTCCGCCCTGCTGCGGTTCGGCGCCGCGCGGCAGCGACCGGCCGGCCGGCCCGGCTGGTCCGGCGACGGCGCCGTGGCCTGGCTCGACGACACCCGCGGGCACGTGTGGAGCGTCGGCGGACCACAGGCCGCGGCCGGACTGGTCCTGCGCGCCGCGCTCGGCCTGCCCGACCGGGTGCGGGAGTTCACCGGCCCGCGCGGCACGGAGGCCCTGGTCGGCCGCCACCTCCCGGTGACCGACGTCGTCGAGTGGGACTTCCGCTGGACCCTTCAGGAACCGCCCGTCCAGCGCGCGGAGGAGCGGGTGGTCACGCTCGACGAGACCCACCACGACGAACTGCTCGCCTTCCTCGGGGTGCACAGCCCGGCCCACTCCACCGGACCCGGCTCCTGTGCCGTCAGCCTGTGGGCGGGCATCCGCGACGCGGACGGCAACCTCGTGGCCTGCGGCGCCCTGAGCAGCCTGCGGGACACCGGCGCCCCGCTCATGGCCTCGGTCGCCACCGACGCCGCGCAGCGCGGCCAGGGCCTCGGTGCGGCACTGACCGCGTGGCTGACCCGGTACGCGGTGCGCCGGTACGGCTTCTGCACGCTGTGGCAGCTCGCCGACAACGCGCCGGCCGACCGGCTCTACACCCGCCTCGGCTACCGCAACGAGGACCCCTGCGTGTCCGCCCGCCTCGTCACGCACTGACCCGGGACGCCGCGGACACCGCCGCCGGCCGGGCCCCGGCTCACCGGCCGGCCGGCGCCGGGTCCGGCAGGACCCGCAGCAGCAGCGAGAGGGCCACGGCCAGGGCGAGGTCGAAGAGCAGCGCCGCCATCAGGGCGTGCCCGTAGGCGCCGACGTCGTGGCGTGCGGCGTGGCCCAGCGTCCCGTAGAACAGGACGCCGACCAGCGCGACCCCGACCGAGCCGCCGATCTGCTGGCCGGTGGAGAGCACACCGGAGGCCATCCCGATCTCCGCCGGCCGGATGCGGGCGAGCACGGCGTTGAGCAGCGGAGTCACCAGCACCCCGTTCCCCAGGCCCACGACGAGCAGCGGCAGGGCCAGCGACCGGGCCGTCAGCGCCTGGCCGGCGAGCCCGACGACACCGAGCGACACCGCGTGGCCGAGCCCCAGGACCAGCGCCCCGGCCTGCAACAGCCGCTTCCTGTACCGCGCCAGGCGCCCCGCCACCAGGCTCCCGGTGAAGAAGCCCGCGGCGAACGGCAGGTAGAACACCCCGGCGCCCAGCGCGTCCAGCCCCAGCCCGTCCTGCACGGTCACGGACAGCACCAGGAAGAACGAGTTGATCCCGAAGTAGGCCAGGAGGACCAGCACCATCCCGATCGCGAAGGCCCGCTCACGCAGCAGCCCCGGCCGTACCAGCGGGGACCGGCCGCGCGCCTCGACCCGGCGTTCCACGGCGACGAAGCCGACCAGGGCGAGCACCCCCGCGGCCAGGCTGACCCACGCCCAGGCGGGCCACCCGGCCTCTCGGCCCTCCACCACGGGCACGACCAGGAGGAACAGCGCCACGGTCAGCACCGCCACGCCCGCCAGGTCCAGCCGGCGGCCCTCGGGCGCCCGCGACTCGGGCAGGAGGACCGCCGCGAGGGCCAGCGTCACCAGCCCGACGGGAACGTTGACCCAGAAGATCGGCCGCCAGGACGCGCCGAACAGGTCGGCGGAGAGCAGGACTCCGCCCAGCAGCTGGCCGGCCACCCCCGCCGCGCCGATCACGGCCCCCAGCACGCCGAAGGCCCGGGCCCGCCGCTCCGGCGGCAGCAGCACCTGGATCGTCGAGAAGACCTGCGGGAACATCACCGCGGCCCCGAGCCCCTGGACGAGCCGGGCCGCGATCAGCGCGCCGGCCCCGGGCGCGGCCGCGCAGCCCACCGACGCCAGGGTGAAGACGCCCATCCCGATGAGGAAACAGCGCCGGCGGCCGAACCGGTCGCCGAGGCGGGCACCGGTGATCAGCGCGACGGCGTAGGTGAGTTGATAGCCCGCCAGGATCAGCTGCACATCGGCGTCCGAGGCGCGCAGATCGTCCTGGATGGCGGGCGCCGCCACCAGCACGATGAAGGTGTCGAGCACGGCCATGAAGACGCCGGTGAGGACGACGGACAGGGCCCGCCACGGAGCGGGCGGGCAGGCCGCCGCGGTGTGCGGGGCAGCGGCGGCGGGCGAGGCAGGTGCCGGATCGGTCGGCGGTCGGAGAGGAGTCATGCCTGCGACCCTGGCCCGGGCAGCAGGAGCCATACAGAGGCGATTTATCCTGGTGGCAGCGGTACCGGTGTCGACCGAACGACCACCTCAGGGCTTCGGCGCCCGGGGCCGCGTACGGGGAAACGGTGGGCGCACGGCACGGTGCGCGGGGGAGAGGGATCCGATGGCCGACCGGGAACGGCGCCGGGTGCTGGCGGAGTTCCTCCGCTCGCGACGCGAACGGGTCCCGCCCGCCGACGCCGGACTCCCGGCGGGCCCCCGCCGCCGTACGCCCGGGCTGCGCCGCGAGGAGGTCGCCGTCCTCTCGGGCGTCAGCGTCACCTGGTACACCTGGCTCGAACAGGCCAGGGACATCAGCGTGAGCCGTCAGGTGCTGCACAGCCTGGCCCGGGCGCTGCGGCTGTCCGCCGCCGAGACCCGCCACCTGTTCGCCCTGGCCGGGCAGCCGCTGCCCGAGCCGGCCGGCGACCACCCCGGCGGGCCGGAACTGCAGCGCCTGGTGGACGCGCTCGACCCGCACCCCGCGTACCTGCTCGCGCCCAACTGGGACCTGCTGGCCTGGAACCGCGCCGAGGCCGGTCTCATCGGCGACCCCGCCCACTGGGACGCCGCGGAACGCAACCTGCTGCGCCTGGTGTTCACCCGGCCCGGCATCCGTACGCTCCTGACCGACTGGGACGGCCAGGCCAGGGCTCTGCTGGAGCAGTACCGCGCCAGCGCCGACCGGCACCCCGGCGACCCGGAATTCCGCCGGCTGACCGGCGAACTGCGCGCCCGCAGCGAGGAGTTCAGGGCCTGGTGGGCCACCCATGACGTGGCGGACTTCCGGCCGGCGCGCAGGGAGTTCGACCATCCGTCACTGGGCCGGCTGACCTTCGACTACGTCAAGCTCGCGGCCGTGGACGCACCGGGCGTCACCCTGGTTTCCTGCCTGCCCGCCGACGCGGCGACCGCCGCCAGACTCCCCGAACTCGCCGCGCTCAGCCCGGCAGGCGATCCCCGTCCGACGGGAGGAGCCGCAGCGGCAGGGACTTGAGGCCGTGGATGAAGTTCGACACCAAGTACCGTGGTGGGGCGGCGAGTTCCAGGGCCGGCAGCAGATCTCGGGTCTCCTCGTAGAGCACCCGCAGCTGCAGCCGGGCGAGATGGGCACCCAGGCAGACGTGCGGGCCGTCGCCGAAGGAGACATGGGGGTTGGGCGTACGGGCGAGGTCCAGGCGGTGCGGGGCGGCGAACACCCGCTCGTCGTAGTTGGCCGAGCCGTGGAAGACGACCACCTTGTCACCGGCGCGAATCCGGCAGCCCGCAAGTTCCGTGTCGCACGCCGCGGTACGCCGGAAACTGAGCACCGGCGGGTGCCAGCGCAGCAGCTCCTCCACGCACGAGGACATGGCCACGGCACCGGCGCGCAGCGCGCGGTAGGCGTCCGGGTGCCGGGCCAGGGCCAGCAGTCCGCCCGGTGCCGCGCTGCGTACCGTGTCGTTCCCCGCGATGGTCAGCAGGAAGAAGAACATCTCCAGCTCGGGCGTGGCCAGTTCGCGGTCCGTGGCGAGGGCCGTCAGCACGTCGTCGCCGGGGTGCCGCCGCTTGTGGGCGGCCAGCTCCCGCGCGAACGCGAACATGTCCTGCAGCATCGCCGGGGAGCGCGGGTCGGCCGGCCGGCCGTCCGGGCCGGACGCCGGCGGACCGGATTCGTCCGGGTCCTGGTAGCCGATGACCCGCCGGGTCCAGTCCAGCAGCAGCCCGCGTTCACCGGGCGGCACCCCGAGCACGTCGGCGAGGTTGAGCAGCGCGTAATCGTCGGTGACGGTGGTGACCAGGTCGACCACACCGCTCCCGGCACGCGCGGTGTCGAGCGCCGCGGTCAGCAGCCCGCGGGCCCGGTCGCGTACCGCCGCCTCGAAGCGGTCGACCCGGCCGCGGGTGAAGGCCCGCCCGACCAGCCGACGCAAACGACCGTGGTCGTTGGGGCCTCCCCTGCTCGAACGGAGTTGAGGGGTTGGGTTGGGGTCTCCCCTGCTCGAACGGAGTTGAGAGCTTGGATTGGGGTCTCCCCTGCTCGAACGGAGTTGAGGGGTTGGATTGGGGTCTCCCCTGCTCGAACGGAGTTGAGAGCTTGGGGAAGGGTCCTGATTGAGCATCATGCGCCGGATGAACGGCAGGTCGGCGGGGTCCGGATCGCGGATCTGGGTGGCGCCCAGGTGCGAGGAGAAGGTGCGGAAGTCCTTCAGGACGCGGACGACGTCGGCATGCCGGGTGACCGCCCAGAACCCGGGCCCGGCGGGCCAGCCGAGGACCTCGTGCTCCTCCTGCCGGACCACCGGGTACCGGTCGCGCAGCAGCCGGTAGGCGGAGTGCGGCAGCCCCTGGGCGTAGCCGCGGGGGTCGAAGACGTCGGGTATCCGGGGAGCGTCGGCCGCCGGAGGCGTCATCCCGCCTCCGGCCCGCCGGCGGCCCTGATACCGCGGCCCCCGTCCCTGTCGCTGTCGCCGTCGCCGTCCGCGCGCAGGAAGTCCTCGACGGTGCGGATCAGCTCCAGCGGCGTCTCGTCCATCGCGTAGTGCCCGGCCGCCGACAGCTCGATCAGCTGGCTGTTGGCGTACCACCGCAGCCACGTCCGGCGGGTCAGTTCGGCGGTGAGAGCGGGGTCCAGGGATCCGGTCACCGCCAGCGCCGGCACCGGCGAACCGTCGACGTCGTCGGCGAAGCCCTCACCGGCCCAGGAGTCCAGCCAGGTACGGAACGCCGTCGGATTGCTGCGCTCCAGTGACCGCCGCACCATCCGGTCCAGCCAGGCGTCGGGGCGCCGGCCGCCGGACGTGAGGTCGATGATGGCCCGCCGGCTGTCCGGGGCGTGCGCCGCCGAGGAGAACAGCGCCCACTGGTCCGGCGGCAGCGGAAACCCGGAGGCGGGCACCGGCGAGATGCCGACCAGCCGCCGGACGCGCGCCGGGGCCGCGGCCAGCACCCGCTGGACGACGCTGCCGCCCATCGAATGGCCGAGCACCGAGAACCGGTCCCAGCCCAGCCGGTCGGCGAGCGCCAGCACGTCGGCCGCGCCCTCCGCCGTGGTGTAGGCGCCGGCCGCGTCCTGCGCCTCGCCGTAGCCACGGAGATCGACCAGTGCGTACTGGAAGGCGGCGCGGTCGAGGTCGGGGAGGAGCGGTGCGAAGGCGGACCGGTCGGCGAACCACCCGTGGACGGCGATCACCTTGTGCGGACCCCTGCCGTGCAGGGCGTGGGGCAGGACGAAGGAAGTCACGGGCCCCACACTGACCGTCACCACCGGGCTCCGCAAGGGCGTCCCGGCGCGGGCGGGAGCCGTGGGACGGGCGTGGCACCGATGACGCCCTGATGGTGCCCTGAGGGTGCCCTGTGGTGCCCTGAGGGTGCCCTGATAGGGCGCGGGCACCAGCGGGCAGGCATCCGGACATGACCGTCCTCCTCGGAACCTCCGGCTGGCAGTACAAGGACTGGCGCGGTGTCCTCTACCCGCCGGACCGGCCGCAGCGGCTGTGGCTGGAGGAGTACGCGCGAGGGTTCGCGACCGTCGAGAGCAATGCGGCCTTCTACCGGCTGCCCGAGGAGAAGACCTTCGCCGACTGGCGGGACCGGACCCCGGACGGCTTCGTGATGGCAGTCAAGGCGAGCCGCTATCTGACCCACATCAAGCGGCTGCGCACCCCCGAGGAGCCGGTGGACCGGCTGATGTCACGGGCCGCCGCCCTCGGGCCGCGGCTCGGGCCCGTACTGCTCCAGCTGCCGCCCACGCTGCGGCGGGACGCCGGGCTGCTGGACGCCTGCCTCGACTGCTTTCCCGCCGGTACGCGGGTGGCCGTCGAGCCCCGGCACGACTCGTGGTGGACCGAGGAGGTACGGGAGGTGCTGGAGCGCCGGGGCGCGGCGCTGTGCTGGGCCGACCGGGGGTCCCGTCCGGTGGCACCGCTGTGGCGGACCGCCGACTGGGGCTACGTGCGGTTCCACGAGGGCCGCGCGGCACCCTGGCCGCGCTACGGGAGAACGGCGCTCGCCACCTGGGCGCGCCGGATCGCCGACACCTGGCCGGACCGGGCCGAGGTGTACGCGTACTTCAACAACGACCCGGGCGGCGCGGCCGTGCACGACGCGAGCGTGTTCGCGCGGGCGGTGGCGGCCACCGGGCGCACGGTCACCCGTACGCCGTCCGGGCGCGAGGAACAGACCTGACGACAGAGCAGCCCTGACGAGCGGGCGACCTGACGACGGAACAGCCCTGACGAGCGGGCGGACGTGAACGAGAGGGAAGCCATGAGGCGAGGTGAGGACGGATGATCCGCAGGCGGGTGGTGGTCTCGGGGTCCGTGCAGGGGGTGTTCTTCCGCGACACCTGCCGGCGCACGGCCGAGGCGCGGGGCGTGGCCGGCTGGGTGCGGAACGTGCGGGACGGAACCGTGGAGGCCGTGTTCGAGGGCGATCCGGAGAGCGTGCAGAAGCTGGTGGAGTGGGCGCACCAGGGGCCGCCCGCGGCGGTCGTCGACGCGGTGTCGGTGACGGAGGAGGAACCCGA
The DNA here is from genome assembly GCF_000720175.1 of Streptomyces sp. NRRL S-337. Taxonomy (GTDB): domain Bacteria; phylum Actinomycetota; class Actinomycetes; order Streptomycetales; family Streptomycetaceae; genus Streptomyces; species Streptomyces siderophoricus. The sequence continues at coordinate 4,730 of NZ_JOIX01000025.1, read as the reverse complement.
AGGGCTGCCGGGCTTCGAGGTCCGGTAATCGCCCCGGACGCCTGAAGGTGCCGTTTTCGTCCGGCCTGGCCAATTGCATGTGCCGTCGGGTCATACATCCCGACATCTCTGGTCATCCCGGTCCCCGCATCCCCCGTCGAAACGTAAATGCAGATATGTCCAGTCGCGGCCGGATGCGATGCCTTTTCCAGGGGTGCGGCGTCTTTTCGCAATGGCCGAGACGTTGCTTCCATGGGTGCGTGGTTCGTTGGATTCGTCACCCGGTGACTGACAAAGCTGCACTTCAGCGGGGTTGGGAGGGCGAACGTGAACATCCGGAAAGGAAAATGGGTGGCAGGTTGCCTGACGCTTCGTCGGCGTGATTGCATCCTTCCGGTGCGGGAGGTTGATCACCGCGGCCCGAGTTATCGGGCGGTGAACTCGCTGCCGCCGGACCGTGCGTAATTTTTCTTGCATGTGGAGTGCATGAATTCCGCGCGGCGTCCGCCAGGAATAATTGAGAGTAATGAAGGAAGGGCACGTCATGCGTGACATCGTCGAGACCTGCGAGATTGCCGACAGCGAGCTGGACAACATTTCCGGTGGTCTCGCCAGCGCCGGTGCCGAGGTGGCCGGCCACGGTGGCTCGGTGGCCATCGGCGACGTCGTCGGCACCGCCCAGTCGCTCGTCCCCTCCCTGCCCACCGGGCAGCTGACCGGTCTTGCCACCGTGCAGACCAGCGACGTCTGAGACGTCGCGGCAGACTTGCGGAGACCGGCGCGGCACCGCGTCGGCCAGGACCCCGGGACCCACGGTCCCGGGGTCCGTCCCGTTGCCCGGCATGGTCGTCGGCAGGGGTGTAAAGAGGAGTTATGCGCCTCCGGCACGGTCCAGCCCCGCCCGCCGGCTTCCGGCGGGGGAGCCCCGGCCTGCTGATCGTCCCGCTGACGATCATCGTGGCTGTGACCGTGGTGGACATCAACTCCCCGACGAGCATCCACCTCGGCCCGTTCCTGGTCGCCGCGCCCGCGATCACCGCCTCCTTCGCCGGGCCCGGACTCACCGGCGCGGTCGGCGCCCTCGCGGTGGCCGCCCAGATCGTCGTCGGCATGCTGCACGGCGGTCTGATGACCCCCAATCACCAGGCGCAGATCGCCGCCCTGCTGCTGATCTCCGTGCTCGTCACCGTCTTCCGGTACGTCCAGGACCGGCACCAGCGGCGGCTCAGCCAGGTGCAGTCGGTCGCCGTCGCGGCACAGCAGGTCCTGATGCGGCCACTGCCCGAACGCATCGGCCCGCTGCGGATCGCCGCCACCTACCTCGCCGCCGAAGCCGAGGCGCTGATCGGCGGCGACCTGTACGCGGTGGCACCCGTTCCGGGGGCCACCCGGCTGGTCGTCGGCGACGTCCGCGGCAAGGGGCTGGCCGCCATCGGGGAGGCGGCGGTGCTGATCGGCGCCTTCCAGGGCTCCGCCTACCGCAACCTCTCCCTGCCGGGCATGGCGGCCCACCTGGGGAACTCCGTGCACTGGAACACCGCGCACCTCACCGCCGCCGATCCCGAGCCCATCGAGTCCTTCGTGACCGCGGTGGTGCTGGACGTCCATCACGACGAGCCGTTGCTCACGATGGTGAACTGCGGGCACCCGCCACCGCTCCTGTTGCGGGAGGGCAAGGTCCGCCCCCTGGAGGTCCGTGACCCCGCGCTGCCTCTAGGAATCGTCGCCCCGGCGGAGGGCGACTACCAGGTCGAGACGTTCGGCTTCGCCCCCGGCGATCTGCTCCTGCTGTACACGGACGGGGTGATCGAGGCCCGGGACGCGACCGGCGCGTTCTACCGGCTGACGGACCGGGTCGGCGTCTGCACCGAGCGGGACCCGGGCGCGCTGGTGGCGCACCTCCGCGACGACCTGCTGGCCTACGTCGGCGGAACCCTCAGCGACGACGTCGCCCTCATCGCCCTCACCAGGACGGACGGGCCGGAGCCGCGGGCGGATCACCCGTGACCGACACCTGCGCGGGACGGAGCAGGTGGTCACCGACGCGGTAACCCTGCCGGAGCACCGCGGTGCACACGGCACCCGAGGGGCTTTCGGGACGGCTCATGGCCGTGAACGTGACGGCCTCGTGGATCTCCGGATCGAAGGCGTCGCCCACACTGCCGAACGAGATCAGGCCCAGCGCGGTCAGTTCGGCCACCAGCGCCCGGGCGACCCGCCCGAAGCCACCCGTGACCTCGCCCTGCCCGGCCGCCTCCTCGACGGCGTCGAGCACGGGCAGCAACCGGCCCAGCACGTTGACCACGGCGATCTCGCCGACCGCCAGCCGGTCCCGGTGCACCCGCTTGCGGTAGTTGTCGTACTCGGCCTTGAGACGCTGCAGATCGGCCGTGCGCTCCTGCAGCTCGGCGGTGCGCTGCCGCAGCTCGGCGCGGAGCACGGCCTCCTGGGAGGACGTACCGGCCTCTTCGGACACACGGGACGGCGGGGGACCGGTGTCCCGGTCGGTCCGCTCGGTACGGGGCGGCGGGGAACCTGCCTCGCTCCCGGAACCGGCCTTCTGCCCGCGCCGTCCGACCTCCGGCCGGTCCGTGCCGCTTCCGACGATGGCCAGCGGCGGCCGGGACGAGCCGCGGAGCCGGGGCGAGCGGCTCATGGCGCGCCTCCCTCCCGCTTGTCGTCGTCGACGATCTCGGCATCCACGACGTCGTCGGCGGTGTCGGACTTGCCCTGCTCACCCGCGCCACCCCCGGCTGCTCCGCCGCCACCCGCGGCGGCCTGCGCGGCCTGGGCGTCGGCGTACATGGCCTGGCCGAGCTTCTGGGAGACGGCCGCGACCTTCTCGGTGGCGGTGCGGATCGCCGCGGTGTCCTCGGTCTTGAGCTTTTCCTTCAGCTCACCGATGGCGGTCTCGACCTCGGTCTTGATCTCACCGGGGACCTTGCCCTCGTTGTCCTTGAGGAACTTCTCGGTCTGGTAGACGAGCTGCTCGCCCTGGTTGCGGGTCTCCGCGGCCTCGCGGCGCTGCCGGTGACGGTCATCTTCTGCTCCTTGCCCGTGCCCAGGTCCTTCGCGGTCACGTGCATGATGCCGTTGGCGTCGATGTCGAAGGAGACCTCGATCTGCGGCACCCCGCGCGGGGCCGGCGGCAGGCCGGTGAGCTGGAACATCCCGAGCTTCTTGTTGTACGCCGCGATCTCGCGCTCGCCCTGGTAGACCTGGATCTGCACGGACGCCTGGTTGTCCTCGGCGGTGGTGAAGATCTCCGAGCGCTTGGTCGGGATCGTCGTGTTCCGCTCGATGAGCTTGGTCATGATGCCGCCCTTGGTCTCGATGCCGAGGGACAGCGGGGTGACGTCGAGCAGCAGGACGTCCTTGACCTCGCCCTTGAGGACACCGGCCTGCAGGGCGGCCCCCACCGCCACGACCTCGTCCGGGTTCACGCCCTTGTGCGGGTCCTTGCCGGTGAGCTCCTTGACCAGCTCCGTCACCGCGGGCATCCGGGTCGAACCGCCGACCAGGATCACGTGGTTGATGTCCGAGAGTTTGATCCCGGCGTCCTTCACCGCGTTGTGGAACGGCGTCTTGCAGCGCTCCAGGAGGTCCGCGGTCAGCTGCTGGAACTGCGAGCGGGTCAGCTTCTCGTCCAGGTGCAGCGGCCCCTCCGCCGAGGCGCTCAGATACGGCAGGTTGATCGTCGTTTCGGTGGCCGCCGACAGCTCGATCTTCGCCTTCTCCGCGGCCTCCCGCAGCCGCTGGGTGGCCATCTTGTCGTTCGACAGGTCGATGCCGTACGCGTTCTTGAACTGCTTGGCCAGGTAGTCGACGATCCGCTGGTCCCAGTCGTCACCACCCAGATGGGTGTCGCCATTGGTGGCCTTGACCTCGACCACGCCCTCGCCGATCTCCAGCAGCGAGACGTCGAAGGTGCCACCGCCGAGGTCGAAGACCAGGATCGTCTGGTCGTTCTCCTTGTCCAGGCCGTACGCCAGCGCCGCGGCGGTCGGCTCGTTGACGATCCGCAGCACCCGCAGGCCGGCGATCTCCCCGGCCTCCTTCGTGGCGGTGCGCTGTGCGTCGTTGAAGTAGGCCGGAACGGTGACGACGGCGTCCGTCACGTCCTCGCCCAGGTAGTCCTCGGCGTCGCGCTTGAGCTTCTGGAGCACCCGCGCGGAGATCTCCTGGGCGGTGTACCGCTTGCCGTCGATGTCGCCGCTGGCGGGGAAGCGCCAGTCCGACTCGCCCATGTGGCGCTTGACCGACCGCGCGGTGCGGTCGATGTTGGTCACGGCCTGCCGTTTGGCGATCTCCCCGACCAGCACCTCACCGCCCTTGGCGAACCCCACCACCGACGGGGTAGTGCGGGCCCCCTCGGCGTTGGTGATCACCGTGGGCTCGCCGCCCTCCAGCACACTGACCACCGAGTTCGTCGTACCGAGGTCGATACCCACTGCACGTGCCATGGTTCTTCTCCTCACCTAGCGGCCCGGTGCGCTCGCCGCGGCAATTGTCCCATATCACCGCTTTGTGGTGCGTTTGCGTTTGCGCTTCGCGGCGCCTCCCACGTACCTGGCCGTCCCGCCGTCGGGGTTGCTCGCCGTTGCGCGCTTTGCGGCGCCCCGCACGTACCTGTCTTTCCCGCCGTGGGGCTTCTCGCCGTTGCGCCTGCGGCGGGCTGGGTTTGTTGTGGGTGCGGTGACGGTCCTCCGGGGCCTTGTTCGTGGACTGCTGTCGCTTTACGTCCACGAACA